>DATEQS010000019.1:0-12335 GCA_035272385.1 Thermoplasmata archaeon | reverse complement strand
GAGCGGGCGAGGTCGTGGTCGAGCGTCCCGCAGGTCGTGATGACGGCGTCCACGTAGCCTTCCCGGACGAGGGTGGCAAGGACGCCTCGCGTCCCGGTCGCGACGATGTCGGCCGGGAACGATAGGAAGACGGTCATCTCGCGGTCCGCGAGGATCCGCGCGAGGAGGTCGACGCCGGCGGCGACCTCTTTCGCACTGAAGCCGCCGCCGGATTCGAGGCGTCGGACGAGCGTGTCGAGCGACGGAGCGTCGTCGATCCGAACGTCCTCTACCTTACGCGGCACGGTCGGGGGGAGTCGCCGCGGGTTAAAGCGCTCCGGTGAGACCGAGCGTCAGCGAGTGGAAGAGGAGGATGTAGGTGAGCGAGTAGCCGATGAGCGCGCCCCCGCAGAGGAGGGGAAGGCCGGCCTGCGGATTCCCTCGGAGCACGAGGCGCATCAGGATCCCGTACCCCACGAGCGACCCGACGAGGGCACCCAGCGCGGCCCACAGGTTGGCGCCGAGCCCGAAGACGTGCGGACTCGTCGGCAGCCAGACGAACGCGGAGACGATGAGCGTCCCGGGGATCACGACGTCTCCGAGGCCCATGAAGAGGGCGGCCCGTTCTTCGGTGGGTTGGCCCCGTTGTTCCTTGAGCGTCGGCGCGCTCGTGTAGTCGTAGCCGGCCGAATCCGGCATGACCATGAGGATGGGGAGCTTCATGTCGGTCACCACGTCGGCGAGCGACACCATGTGCTTGGTTCGGTAGACGGCGATCGCGTCGTAGACCATCAGGGCGAGGAGCAGGATGAACGCGGGGAGGATCCCGAAGGAGATTCCCAGGATCGCGATCAGAGAGCCGGCGGCGAGGAATCCGGCGAGGTCGACGATGTACCATTGGGGCTCGACCAGGAGCGCGAAGTAGAGGCCCGAGCTCACGATGGCGGCGAAGACCAACGCGGGGTCGATCACGAGCTCCGCGCCGGGCGGGGGCAGGAGGATGAGCCCCGGCGGAAAGATCGAGAACGTCGCGTACATCGTGAAGTAGAGCGAGCCCGCGATCGCGAGCAGGATCACGTGGCGCAGCGCCGCCACCCCTCCCCGTTGCCGTGCGAAGAACAGGATGGCGAGCGGGGCGATGACGATGATCGCGATGATCAGGAGCGGGGCGGTCGGGCTTTGTGCGTTGGAGGTGGAAGACAGTCCCGCGGAACGGAACGGGTCGGCCAGAGCGAGACCGACGAACTGGGCCCCGATGTAGAGACCGAGAAGGCCCAACCAGCGGAGGCTCCGCATGGCTCGCTACGGTTCGACGACGGCGTACGCGTTATTGCCGAGAACCTTCGTGATCTTGGCCTTGATCGCCATGCCGCGCTGGTTCGCGCCCGTAACGAAGATCACGAACCCTTCCTTCTTGGCCACCCCATCGCCGCGACGACCGACGTCCTCGATCGTGAGGTGGTAGACCTCGCCGACCACGACCGGGGTCTTCGGCTTCTCGGGGGTGACGACCCGGCGCATCGTGACCGGGCGCTGGGCCCCGCAGGCTTCGCAGATGAGGAGGGTGAATCGGCCTTCCTTCTGAAGGTGAGTGTCGGGGCGCTTACACTCCGAGCAGATCACGTACTTCACGGTGTAATCGCGCAGGCGCTGGGCGATCTGGTCCTTCGTGAGGCGAGATTTGAGCACCCCCCGGGGAAGGTCGAGCACGCCGGGGCAGCCGAACTCCTTCGCGAGGAAGCCGATCACGTGGTCCGGCTCGCGACGCAGGACCCCGGTGATCTCCTGGAAATTGCGAATGACGGTGTTCTTTCCGTCGGTCATCACGTCCGGGTCGGGGACCTGGAAACGCTCGCCGCCGGTGCGGATCGGCGGGAGCTTTTCGTGCGCCCGTGCGAGGAGGACCTGATACGACTCCATCGGAGGGCTCGGGGACCGAGAGACGGGGTAAAAGCCTGCCGCCTAGGGAGAAGCCCGGTCGAATCCGTCGAGCGCGTCCAATACGCGAGCGAGGTTGCGCTCGGTCACGACGGTGGTCGCGGCCCTCCGTACATCGTCGTCCTCGGGCAAGAAGGCGACCCCGACCCGGCTGCGTCGGAAGAGCCCGACGTCGATCTCGGAGTTCCCGACGGACGCGGTCTCCTCCGGTCTCACGGCGAGCTGGTTCTGGAGCTGCGCGAGGACCCCCTCCTTTCCGTGGATTGGCACTCGGACGATCCCCTCGCCCGTGAGCCGCCCATCGGAGTGCACCCGGAGCCCGTTCGCGAGGGCGACCTCGATCCCGAGCTCGCGAGCGATCCGGCGGGCGAGCAGGTCGAGGCCGCCGCTCACGATCGCGGTGCGGGCCCCCCGGGCATGGATTCCGTTGATGAGCTCGGCGGCCCCTGGCATGAGAGGGACCGGGGCCAGGATCCGCTCGAGGTCGTCGATCGTGAGGTCCGGGGCGTGGCGCCGCCAAACGCGGATATCGGTACGGATGAACTCCTCGTCGTCGATCTGGTTCGCGAGGAATCGTCGCAGTCCTTCGTCGTTGTGGTCGCCGAAGTGGTCGTGCACGACCCGCCAGGAGCTCGCCACGTCGACGAGCGTCCCGTCCATGTCGAGCGCGACGAGTTTAAGCACGGTCGCCCCGGGCGATCCGGTCGGCCCGGTCGAGGACCCGGTCGGGGGGCCGGACCGCCCAGGCAGCCAGGTTGGAATCGATCTGTTCGGGGCGGCTCATGCCGATCACCGGGGCCGCTCCCATCTTTCGCAACCAGTGAAGGGCGATCGAGCTGAGCGGCACGCCCGAGTCGTTCGCGAGGTCCCGGAGCGCCCGGGCCCGTTCGAGGATCTCCGGCAGGATGTCCGGTTCGAACATGCGGTGCGCGAACTGGCGGACCTCCCGCGGTACCTTCGCGCCGTCGAGGTACCGTCCATGGAGGAGTCCCCTTGCGAGCGGAGTGTACGCTTCGATCAGAATGCCGTGGGAACGACAGTACTCCTGCACGGGGAGCACGTCGTCCCGCAGGAATAGATTGTATTGCAGCTGGTTGACGGCGATCTTCGTCTCGGAAAGGTGGCGGGCGGCCTCTTCGAGCTCCTCGACCGAGAAGTTGGAGACGCCGATCGCTCGGATCTTTCCCTCTTTCCACAGGGTCTCGAGAGCGCCCATCGTCTCCGAGAGGGGAACGCGTTTATCCGGACCGTGGATGAGGTACAGGTCGACGGCGGGCCGTGCCATCTTCTCGAGGCTGCCGATCAAGGCCGCTCGTACCTGCGCGGGCCGAAGATGCTCCCAGGAAACCTTGGTCACGACGTACGCGTCGGGCGCCGCGTGCGGCGCGCGGGCGAGGACTTCCCCCAGAACGCGTTCGGAGCGGCCGTTCCCGTAGACCTCGGCCGTGTCGAACCAGCGAAATCCTCGTTCGTAGGCGCGTCCGATGGTCGCCTTCGTCCGAGCTTCGTCCTCGGTCGTCCAGCGTCCGAGAGCCCAGAGCCCGACCCCAAGGGCCGGATGCGGACGGCCCCCGCTGACGAGTTCGATCGCCTCGATCTTCACGGCTGGCGGCGCGGCCTTCGGGGGGCCGGCGACCCGCTTCTTCGACTTCGTCGGGCGGGCCGTGCGGGAAGTAGGAGTCATGGTGCCGCGGTGGACGCGCCGTCCTGCTTCAAGTGTTCGTCGATGCGCCGCACCCGTTCCGCGAGCTCCGCCGCCTTCGCTTCGGCCTCGCGGACCACCTCCGGAGGCGCCCGACCCCGGAACCCCGGGTCGGCAAGACGTGCCCGGGTCTTCTCGAGGAGCCCGAAGAGCTTCTCCCGCTCCTTGAGGAGGGCCTCGGCCGTCGCTCCCGAGGCGACCGGCCGCTCCAAGAAGCACTCGCCGAACGCCGCGACCCGGCGACCCGTCCCGGCCGGGACCTCGTCCCGTTCTCCGAGGATCTGAAGGGAGCTCACCCGGGCGAGACGTTCCACGGTTCCCCGCTCCGCCGCGAGGACACGGGCCACCTCGGAGCCGCTCGGGCGAACCCACGCCTTCGGGATCGCGGTGACGGGGACCTTCTCCTCGGCCCGGAGGTTCCGCAGGAGCCGGACCGTCTCGAGAAGGGGCTCCATCTCGAGCTCGGCCGCCGGGTCGGAGGGGGCTTCGTCGGCGGAGGGCCAGGAAGCCGTCGCGAGGAGGGTGTCGGGATGCGGTAGGGCGTGCCAGAGCTCTTCCGTCACGTGGGGGACGATCGGATGCAGCAGTCGGAGCGATCGTTCCACGACGAAGAGCAGAGTGGCGGAGGCTTCCCGCTGGGCAGGCTCGCCCCGTCGGCCCTGGAGCGCCTCCTTCGCGATCTCCACGTACCGGTCGGCGAGGTCGTGCCAGAGGAAGTCGTAGAGCGCGGCCGCAGCCGGAGTGAAGCGGAACTCCGCGATCGCTCGGTCGACCTCCTCCACCGCATGTCGGTAGCGCGAGAGGATCCAGCGGTTCTCGAGCGCGCTGGAGGAGGAAACCGCCGGGGGACCCGCGGGAGGCCGCGCGCCGGGCGGAACGAACGATAGGCTGAACCGGACCAGATTCCAGACCTTGGTGAGGAAGTTTCGGCTTGCGTCGAGGGCGGCGGAGCCGAACGACCCGTCCTCGTCGGTCGGGTTCGGAAAGACGAGCGCGAAGCGGAGCGCGTCGGCGCCGCGCTCCCGGATCAGGTCGAGCGGCTCCGGGGAGTTGCCGAGATGCTTCGACATCCGGCGGCCCTGCTCGTCCCGGATCATCCCGGTGAAGTAGACGTCCGAGAACGGCCGGGCGTTGCGGAAGTAGTAACCGGCCATCATCATCCGGGCGACCCAGAAGAACATGATGTCGCGGCCCGTGACGAGGACGTTCGTCGGGTAGTAGTGGTCGAGGTCGGGGGTCCGTTCGGGCCAGCCGAGAGAGAGGAACGGCCAGAGCCACGACGTGAACCAGGTGTCGAGCACATCCGGGTCGGGCCTTAGGTCGGAGGCGCCGCACCGGTCGCACACGGTCGGTGCTTCGACCGTGAGGATCTCCCGGTGGCAAACCTGGCAGTGAACGACGGGGACCGCATGGCCCCAGAGCACCTGGCGCGAGATGCACCAGTCCTGGATCTCGTCCATCCATCGGAAGAACGTCCGCTCCCAGCGGGACGGATGGATCCGGATCTCTCCGCGACGGACCGCGTCGACCGCGGGCGTCGCGAGGGGCTTCATCCGGACGAACCACTGGGTGGAGAGGCGGGGTTCGATCACCGCGTTCGAGCGCTCGGACCTCGCGACCGAGTGGCGGTACGGCTGGCGCCGGAGAAGGAGGCCCGCCCGGTCGAGATCCTCGGTCACCTTGGTCCGCGCGTCGTCCCGGTCGAGACCTCGGTATTCCGTGGGAACCCAAGCGCCGGTCAGTCGGCCGGAATCGTCGAGGATATCGGGGGGCATGGGAAGTCCTGGGTGGCGCTCATAGACCCCGTAATCGACGAGGTCGTGGCGCGGAGTCACCTTGAGCGCACCGGCGCCGAACGCGGGGTCGATCGCCTCGTCCGAGATGATCGGCACCTTGCGGTCGGTGAGCGGAACCATGACCTCCTTCCCGACGAGGGATCGGTACCGCTCGTCTTCCGGATGAACGGCGACCGCCACATCCCCGAAGATCGTCTCGGGCCGGACCGTCGCGACCTCGAGGCCGCCCGCCGTTCCGTCGGCCCAAGGATAGCGTAGGTAGACCAACGAGGCTTCCTCCTCGGTGTGGGAGACCTCGAGGTCGCTGACCGCCGTCCGAAGGTGGGGGTCCCAATTGACCATGCGCTCGCCGCGGTAGACCAGGCCTTCCCGATGGAGGCGGACGAACACCTCCCGGGTCGCCCGGACGCTCTCCGGGTCCATCGTGTATCGGTATCGGCTCCAGTCGACCGAGAAACCCGCGGCCCGGGTCTGTTCGTGGATCCGCTTCTCATGCTCCTGCTTCCAGAGCTCGATTTCGTGGAGCGCCTGCTCGCGGCTGAGCTCGTCGAAGCGGACTCCCTGTTTCTGGAGACGCCGGCGCACTTCTACCTGCGTCGCGAGCCCCGCGTGGTCGAGGCCGGGAACCCATACCGTAGCGTCTCCGCGCATCCGGTGGTGGCGAACCAGGAGGTCCATCACGGTGTCCCCGAGCATGTGACCGATGGTGAGTACTCCCGTGACGTTGGGCGGGGGAAGGACGAGGGAGTAGGTCGGCCCCTTCGGCCGGTCTGGACCCCGCGCGATGGCCCGCTCGTCCCATTCCTTTTGCCAGCGGGCCTCGATTTCCCTCGGCTCGAAGCGCGGGGGAAGCGTCGGGGCGCTCACGAAGCCCCTCTCCCCAGGGCAACCGGGGTCGCGATGGCGAGCTCCGCGACGGCCACGAGGGCCATGACCCCCAGAGCGAGCTCGGTGCCGGAGGAACGCGTGAGCTCGAAGAGGAGCACCGGGAGCCCGGCCAGGATGAGCCCGGGTATGGAAACAGCGATTGCGAACCACGCCCCGGAGTAGAGGTTGGTGATCGCGAGCCCCCGGCGCCGGGCCCAACGGAACAGGAGACCGAGCTCGACGAACGCGGCTCCGAGGACGGCCGGCAGTTCTACGAGGATGAACGCAACAAAGATCACCGGCTGGAAGAACCGAGCGATGGTGAAGCCCACGATGACGATCGACGCGACCACGTACATGAGGCAAATCAAGGCGACCTTGCCGAGGAGGACCGACCGGTTCGAGAGCGGGAGAGTCCGGCCGTAGGAGTAGGCGAGCACCTCGATGGCGAAGAACGCCGGGCCGAAGAAGGTTGCGAGCAGAGCCGCGGTGGTCACCGCGGCGAGGGCGAGAGAGGCCGCGAGCGCGTCCGGCAGCGGGCTCGCGTACGTGAGCAGGCCAATGGCCACCGCGTCCAGGATCGGCAAAAGGATCAGGAAGGCATAACCGGGGGTCCGGCTCGCGATCCGTAAATCCTTGACCAGGACGGCGCGGGCGAATCCCGTCGGTCGAAGCACGGAAGAGACAGGCGCGAGGTCGACCGGAGGACGGGTCGGGAGGAACTGGAGGTTCCGTACCGCGCCGGCGAGCCAGACGATCGACCAAACGGCCAGCGCTGCGTACAAGCTCACGGAAACACCGAGGACAAGGTCGACGGTCGGCGAGAAGATCGCGAGGGGTTCGGTACCCCCAGCCGCGAGAGCCGGAAGGGCCGCGAAGGAGAACGGAAAGGCCGCGACGAGCAGGGTGCCGTCGAACGAGGGTCCCTGGGCCGCGAGGTCGCCGAGCGACCGGAAGAACTGGGGAGCGGCCGTGATGAACCCGAACAGGGCGAACGCGGGAACGAGCCAGAGGACCAGGTACGCCCATCGGACGACCGTGCGGCCGCCGCCCCCGCGCGAACCTTGGACCTGTCGGAGAAAGAAACGACCGGTCAAGAGCGAGAGGGCGAGGGCGTAGACGACCACGACCACCGTGCCCGGAAGCGAGGCCAGGCCGGCGACCGGTCCCAGAGCGAATCCCACCGCGAGGGGGGTCAAGACGAGGATCGTGAGAACGGGGAGGTCGAACAACCGTAGGTAGAGGATCCCCGCGACCTGGTGCAGGGTCCGACGGTCAATGGGGAGCGGCTCGAGCGCCGGAAGCACGCCCGAAGAGATCAGCGTCGGGATCACCTGGACGCCGGTCCACCAGAGGAGTGCGATGTCGAGGCTGAACAAGCCCGTCAGAACGCCGCTCTCGAACAGCCCCGCCGGGACCGCTGCGAAGGTGGAAGGGTCGGTGACGACCTTGAGATGAATCAGGCCGGCGGCGCCCAGCGCGATGAGTCCGAGCACCACACTGATGACGAACTTGCTCTGGAAGACGCGGCGGCGCGCGCGGGCGACCAGGTTTTTGGAGGGACCCGCGGGGATGACATTCCCCTGCCGGAACGCGTAGACCGCCTGGAGCGAGAGCTCCGTGAAGGCGACATCGCTGAGCCGTCGCGCTTCGCGCCAGCTCATACGGGGGGGTCGCCGAAGGAATCGACTGCGGCCCGCACCCCCACATCCTCTTCCGTAAGGCGCAGGAAGATCTCTTCGAGCGAAGCGTCGCCCCCCGCGACCCGTTGCCGGAGGACGGCGAGCGTTCCCTCCCCCCGAAGAACGCCCCGGTCGAGGATCCCGACGCGCTGGCAGAGCTGTTCCGCGACCTCCATCGTGTGGGTCGAGAACAGGACCCCGTGATCGCCGCTCGCGACGTATCGAAGGAGGACGTCCTTCATGATCCGGACCGACCGGGGGTCGAGGCTGTTCAGGGGCTCGTCCAGGACGAGAAGCGGGGGCGCGTGCAGCAGCGCGCCGATGATCAGGACCTTCTGCCGCGTCCCGTTCGAGAGGGTCGCGATGGGCTCTTCGAGTTCGCTTCCGAGCCGGAACGCATCGGCGTAACTCTGCAAGCGTCGGGTCGCGGTCGTGGTGTCCATCCGCCGTACGCTCGCCACGAATTCGAGGAACTCCCGCGGGGTCAGCGCCTCGTAGAGCATCGAGGTCTCGGGGACGTATCCGATGCGGGCCTTGGCGGAGATACTGTCGCGGAGCGCATCGAGTCCGAAGACCCGGATCTCTCCCGCCACCGGGCGCACGAGCCCCACGATGGCCTTGATGGTGCTCGTCTTGCCGGCCCCGTTCGACCCGAGGAGACCGTAGATCTCTCCCGGTCGCACGGTGAGGGAGAGCTGCTCGACCGCCGAGCGCTCTCCGTACGCTACCGAAAGTCCCTCGAGGGTGAGGGGGATCGAGGCCGGGTCCAGGGGAGCGACCGCCATCCCTTCACCCTCCGTCCCCCGCAGGTATAACGCCGCGGGAGGCGACGAACTAGCGGGCCCGGATCAGAGGGAAGAGAAGGATCTCCTTGATCGAGGTGATTCCGAGAAGGCCCATGAGCAAGCGATCGACGCCGAATCCGACGCCGGTATTCGGCGGCAGGCCGTAGCCCAGCGCGCTCACATAGTCCTCGTCGACCGCGTACCGGTCGTCCCCCCTCTCGCCGGCCTGAGACCGGAACCGGGCGTCCTGCTCGTCCGGGTCGTTGAGCTCGGTGTAGGCGTTGGCGAGCTCGAAGCCCGGATGGAACACCTCGAACCGCTCGACCCGGCCGGGCTTCGAGCGGTGGCGTTTCGCGAGCGGGGTCGTGACGGCCGGGTGATCCACCACGAACGTCACCCGGTCGAACGTAGGCTCGACGTAATGTTCGAAGAGCTTGTCGAGGAACGTCCCGGTCGACGAGTTGTCGGGGACCGTCGAGCCGGCGGCGCGGGCCAGCTCCCGCAAGTCGTCCCGGCTCTTCGAGAGCACGTCGGAGATCCCGCTGCGTTGCTCGAGAGCGTCCACGAAGTCGACGGTCGGGAAGGGAGGAAGGAAGCGCTTCGCTGCGGTCGCGACCGTCGCATCCCCGGGAAGGAGCTCGAGGGTGCGGTACGCGAGACGCTCGAAGAGGCCCTCCATGAGACGACGCATGTCGTGATAGTCGGCGTACGCCCAGTACGCCTCGAACTCGGTGAACTCCGGTGAGTGGGTGCTGTCGAGGTCCTCGTTGCGGAACGCCTTCGAGAGCTCATAGACGCGCTCGAGTCCGCCCACCAGCAGCCGCTTCAGGGGAAGCTCGATCGAGATCCGCAGCCGCAACTCGGCGTTCAGATAGTTCGAGCGGGTGACGAACGGGGCGGCCGTGGCGCCGCTCGCGACCGGGGAGAGCACCGGGGTCTCGACCTCGAGAAAGCCGGCGTCATCGAAGTACTTGCGGATCTCCCGGACCAGGAGGGTACGGACTCGAAAGCGGGCGCGGGCCTCCGACGAAGAAAGAAGGTCCACGTAGCGTCGCCGCAGACGTTCTTCGACATCCTGGAGCCCGTGGAACTTCTCGGGAGGGGGGTGGATCGCCTTCGCGAGGAGCGTGAGGGAGCGGACGAGCAACGACGGCTCGCCCCGGCGCGAGACGGTGGGGTGGCCCTCGGCCCCCACGATGTCCCCCGGGTCGAGGTCGGAGAGCCAGGACTGGTAGCCGGCTTCGCCGAGCTCGTCGACCCGCAAGAGCAACTGGAGCGACCCCGAAAGGTCCTCGAGGTCCGCGAACGCGGTCTTCCCGTGCTGGCGGATCGCCATGAGCCGGCCGGCGACACGGAGTGCGGGGCCCTTGGCCTCCTCTCCCGGTTTCAGGGCCTGACAAGCCACGCGAACGATCTCGGTCGCCGAGCGTTCGGCGAACGACCAGGGGTAGGGTTCCTTTCCCTCGGCTCGCCATCGAGCGACCTTCGCCCGCCGGTCCTGCTCGAGGCGGTGCTCTTCGGCCATGCGACGACCGGCGAGACGTGGCCGGGTAGAAAACGGCTCGGTTCGAGGGTGGGACTATCGGGCCGTGGGCTCGACCGCGAGGCGCTCGACGCCGCCGGGGCGGAAGAGGGCGAGGTGCTCGGGGATGGCGGGGTCCTTTCCGGCCGGCCGGGCGGGCTCGTGGAGGAGGAGGAACGTGCCGAGGAAGAACTCGGCGGCCGCGTCGCCGCCGCCGATCCCGTAGCTCACGTAATCGGAGAAGTAGACGTGCACCATCCCGGACCGCCGGCGCCTGATGGCTTCCAGGAACTTTGCGAGCTCCTCGGGACCCTTGCGCTCGAGTTCCTCGATCAGGTCGCGGAGGATCGGCCGTTGGCTGACGCCGGCGAGGCCGTCATACGAGAGATAGACCGCCGGCCGGGGGTCCAGGGCCACCACGTCGAGGCGGAGTACTCCCTCGACCGGTTTGGTGCGCATGGCGAGCGGCCTACCGCCCTCGCGTTATGAAGGCTTCGGGCCGGTTCTTCATAGGACCGGCCCGAGGAAAGAGTTCATTCGAGTCTAGTGGTCGTGACCGCCCCCGCCACCGGGCGAGGGGCTCGACTTCTTCGACGCGATGATGTCGTCGATGCGCAGGATCATGCTCGCGACCTCGGTCGCCGAGTTCAGCGCCTGGCTCTTGACGCGCAGCGGCTCGATGACGTGGAGCTTCCACATGTCGGCCGACTTGCCGTCCGCGAGGTTGATCCCGGCGTTCTTGTTCGCGTTGGGACCGTCGTGCGCGCTGCGGAGGTCGATGAGGGTGTTGATCGAGTCGTATCCCCCGTTCTCGGCGAGCGCCCACGGGATGCATTCGAGGGCCTGAGCGAACGCCTCGACCGCGAGCTGCTCGCGGCCGCCGACGGTGCCCGCCCACTTTCGAAGCTTCACGGCGAGGTCGATCTCGGTCGCGCCGCCGCCCGGGCAGACGACCCCGTCCTCGATGACGCTCGAGACGACCTTGAGGGCGTCGTGGAGCGAGCGCTCGACTTCCTGGGTCACGTGCTCCGTGCCACCGCGAATGAGGATCGAGACGGACCGGGGGTTGGCGCAGCCGGTGACGAACGTCATCTTGTCGTCCCCGACCTTGCGCTCGTCGACCTTGGCCGCCGAGCCCAGGTCCGCCGAGGTCAGTTCCTTGATCCCGGTAACGACCTTTCCGCCGGTGGCTCGGGCGAGCTTCTGGAGGTCCGACTCCTTGACTTGCTTCACCGCGTAGATGCCCTGCTTCGCCAGGTAGTGGAGGACCACGTCGTCAATCCCCTTCTGGCAGACGACCACGTTCGCGCCGACCGCCTTGATGGAATCGACCATCTTGTGGAACGTCTTGTCTTCCTCGTCGAGGAAGCTCTGGATCTGATTCGCGTTCTTGATGTTGATCTTGCTCTCGATCTCGGTCTTCTTGATCTCGAGCGCGGAGTTGAGGAGCGCGATCTTCGCGTTCGTCACCTCGCCCGGCATCCGGGCGTGGCCTCGCTCCTTGTCAAGGATGATCCCTTCGATGAGCTCGGTGTCGGAGATCGTGCCTCCGTGGCGTTTTTCGACCTTGATCTGGTCGACGTCCGCGACGGTCTTGTTGCCGCGGGGTTCGGCGATCTTCTGGACCGCCTTGACGGCGATCTTCGCCAGTTCCGCGCGCGAGCCGAAGACTCCCTTCGATCCCATGGCGGTCGCCGCGCAGTCGATCAGGATGGATTCGTCGTCCGTCTTGATGGTCGTGCCGATCTCGGCTTCGAGAAGGTGCTGCGCCTGCTCGCGCGCGAGCTGGAAACCGCGGACGATGACCGTGGGATGAACGTTCTGCTCGAGAAGATACTCGGAGCGCTTGAGGAGCTCACCGGCGATCACGACCGCCGTGGTCGTTCCGTCGCCGCACTGTTGGTCCTGGGTCTTGGCGACCTCGACCAGCATCTTCGCGGCCGGGTGCTCGACGTCCATCTCCTTGAGGATCGTAACGCCGTCGTTCGTGACGACCACGTCGCCCATCGAATCGACCAGCATCTTGTCGAGGCCCCGCGGGCCGAGGGTCGACCGGACCGAGTC
>DATEQS010000018.1:0-10877 GCA_035272385.1 Thermoplasmata archaeon | reverse complement strand
CGAGTTCTTCGACCATTCGACGTTGCTCGCCGTCTCGCGCCTCGTGAACCGAGGTCAGTTCGATGCGGTCGATTATCCGATCTCCACCGGAAAGGAGGGAGGAGTGTTCCGGGCGACGAAAGGTCCGGAGTTCCGAGCCGTCAAGATCTACCGGATCGCCAACAGCGTTTTCCGGCACCTGCCCCCGTACGCCCTCGAGTCTCTACGTCGAGAAACCAGCGTCCGGAACTTCGGCGGCCTGATCTTCGCTTGGACGCGCCGGGAACACACCATCCTCGGTCGGCTTACCGACGCGGGGGTGCGGGCTCCTCGCCCCTACGGTCACTTCCGGAACGTCCTGGTCATGGAATTCATCGGGAGCCCGGAAGGGATCGCCGCGCCCCGACTGGTGGACGTCCAGGTCGAAGACCCCGCCGCGCTCTACGAGGACCTCGTCCTGCAGGTCGGACGGATGGCGCGGGAGGCGAAGCTCGTGCACGGAGACCTTTCGCCGTACAACGTGTTGATGCACGAGGGGCGCGTCGTGCTGATCGACGTGGCGCAGGCGGTCTCGTCTAACCACCCGGAGGCGCGACGGTTGATGGAGCGCGACATCCGCAATTTCTCGAAGTTCCTCGAGCGGCTCGGCTTCGAGGTCGACCCAACGGATTTCCTCGAAGCGGTGGGCGGAAAGTCGATCGGCCCGCCGGCCGCGGAGGCCTAGGGATGCCGACGCTCTACGCCCGGATCCCGGAAGATAGGGTCGGGGCGCTCATCGGTCCCGGGGGCCGGACGAAGAAGGCGATCGCGTCGGCGACCGCCACCGACATCAGCATCGACGCGAACGAAGGAGAGGTTCGGATGGTCAGTCCGGACACCGACCCGATGGGAGCCGTGAAGGCGCGCGACATAGTCCTCGCCATCGGCCGCGGATTCTCTCCGGAACGGGCGTTCCGCCTCCTCAAGGAGGACACGTTCTTCGGGGTCCTCGACATCAAGCTCACCACCGGCCACCGGGAGAAGGCCGCCCTCCGCCGTATCCGCTCGCGCGTCATCGGCACGCACGGCCGAGCACGTACGCGCATCGAGGAGCTCTCGGGTTGCTCGGTGAGCGTCTACGGCTCCACCGTAGCGCTGATCGGCGAGGAGGAGCAGCTCGAGAGGGCCACCCGGGCGGTCGAGCTTCTGCTCAAGGGCAGCGAGCACTCGACGGTCTTCCACCTCCTGGCCCGGCTCAAACGGGACGACGCCATCAAAGAGGCGACCTCCTTCGACGACGCCGAGGGGTCGGGGGCATAGCGTCGTGGGGAAGACCGTCACGCTCGAGGGGCCTCCCCTCGATTGGGCTCGCCGGCAGTTCGCCGAATACTACGACCACGCCGCGATCCCGCCTCCGCACCGGCTGGCGCGGCGCGAGTTCGCAGCCTTCCCGTTCGCGTCCGAGACGATGATGCGTCGGCATGCGACGTTGCGGACTCCCGAGGAATTCCTTTCGTTCCTTCGGCGGGAAACGCCGCGTCACGTCTACTATTCCTCGGCGTACTACCAGCGCCCCGCGGCCCCCACCATGGCCGAGAAGGGATGGCAGGGGGCCGACCTCATCTTCGACCTGGATTCCGACCACCTGCGGGGGGCGGAGAACCTCGATTACGCCGGTCAGCTCGCTCTCGTCAAGACGCGTCTCGTGGCGCTCGTGGACGATTTTCTGTTCGGCGATTTCGGGATCGACCCCGCTTCGACCTCGTTCGTGTTTTCGGGGGGTCGGGGGTACCATGTTCACGTCCGGGACGACCGGTTCCGACCACTTTCGAGCCCCGAGCGGCGCGAGCTCGTCGACTACGTCCTCGGCACCGGATTTGACCCGATGATGGTGATCGAAGAGCGGCGGACCGACGTGCGATCGGGACGCACGGTGGCGAGCGTGGACGACGTCGGCGACACCGGGCCGGTGGGACGCTCGACCCCCCGCACCCGCACTCTGGCGCCGCCGGACGCGCCGGGCTGGCGGGGGCGGACGACCCGAGCCCTCCTCGAGATGCTGCGTCGCTGGGAAGAGCAGGGTTCGAAGGTCGCGGCCGACGAGATGATCCGCTACGGCGTGGCGCCCCCCAAGGCCCGCCGTTACGCGAAGCTCCTCATCGACCAGGGCGGGGCCGCGAAGATCCGCACCCACCTCTCCCTCGACGTCTTTCGAACCGACCTTCCCGCCGATTTCCTCGAGGCCGTCGTGCCTCGGGCAGCGATCGAGGTCCAGGGCGAGACCGACGCTCCCGTAACGACCGACATTCACCGGCTCATCCGGCTTCCGAACTCCCTGCACGGGGGCACGGGCTTCCGGGTCGTGCCGTTGGCGAGGGACGAGATCACCCACTTCGACCCATTCCGGGATGCTCTCCTCACGGCGTCGAGCGGATCGAACACCGCCCTCCGGTACCTCGAGGAGGCCCGCTACCCATTCCCGGGAGGGACGGTGCACTCGGTCCCCGGCGGGACCGACGAGCTCCCTACGCCGGTGGCGCTTTTTCTGGTCCTGCGGGGGGAGGCGGAGCTTCGAGCTTCACCGGGATGACCAGGCGCCCGATCTTCTCGATCGACCCTTCGACCTGGTCGCCCGGCTTCAGCTTTCGCGATTCGTTCCCGAATTCGAAGCCGGCCACCCCACCGAGGCTACCGAGCGAAAGGACGTCCCCGGGCTCGAAGGTGATCCCTTTCGACAAGTGCGCGAGGATCTGCGGGATCCGAAAGATGTAGTCGGAGGTGTCGCCGCGCTGGCGCACCGTGCCGCCGACCTTGAGCTCCATCGCGAGGGGGTAGGGTTCTCCGACCTCCTCTTTGGGGACGACCCAGGGTCCGACCGCCATGGTCCCGTCGAACCCCTTGCCCATCACCCAGTCGACCGTGCCCTCCGCCGGGTACTGAAGGTCCCGATACCCCATGTCGAGGGCGATCGTGTAGCCGGCGATGTACTCCATCGCCTTCTCCGCCGGGATGTGCTTTCCCCGCTGGCCGACCACGGCCGCGAGCTCGAGCTCCACGTCCGGGAAGGTGCCCGCGGGATTCAACATCAGGTTCTCGCTCGGCCCGACGAGGCTGTTGAAGTAGCGAGAGAAGACGTACGGATTCTTCGGGAGCGCCTTCCCCTGCTCCGCGATGTGGCTCTTCGAATTGGAGGCGAGACAGTAGATCTTGCTTCCGCGCACGATCGGAGCCAGGAGCTTCACTCCCTCTTCCGGCTTGAAGAGGAACCGGGCTCCGGTCGCGGCCCGGGGCGTCCATCCCGCCTGGCGGCGTCGCTCGACATACGTCAGGATCTTCTTCGTGAGCTCGACCGAATCCGCGCCCCCGCCGAAGAACGCCTGCATGTCGCGGAACCGGCTCGGGTCGGCCCCTTTGACAGGGTTGACGCCGTAGTAGTCGCGGACCGCGGTGTCGAGGTCGATGAACTCGTTCGCGTCCGTGATCATGCCGAAGTGGAATTGATCCTGGAGTGTGAAGTGGACGAGCTTCATGAGGTCCCCACGGCAGCGGGGAACCGCCCGGGTTGATAACGGGTGCGCGCGGCCGCGGAGTGCCGGCCCCGGTGCGCGGTCGGGACTGGGACGTCGTGCCGCTCAGCGGAAGTGACGGTTGACGGCGAGCAGGTAGACGAAGATGATCAGAGAGAGGACGAACCCGAGCGACACGTAGTTCCCCGCGAGCGCGAAGCTGACAATCTCGATGAAGACGACGATCAGGGTGAGCACGAGGGCCCACATGCGCAGGTGCCAGAGGCCGAGCGCAAGACCCAGGATGATGAGACCGATGATGAGGACGATGACGCCCCAGATGGCGCCGCTCTCCCCCACGAAACTGCCGGGAACGCCGAGGAACGCCGGGACCGTCGCCGCCGCGAGGATGAGCAGTCCACCAATGATGATCAGGACCCCGAACAATCCGACGAGGAAGGCCAAAATGGCAACACCGAGCGGACGCGTGGACGTAGTGGTGGTCGTGACCGACATAACATCCTCAGAAGGGGGACGCCGTCGTGCACTATAAATTCCCGTCGCTGCGACGCTTCACGGGATTTGGGCCCGCCCACGCGTCGAGATCGACCGGTACCGGTCCCTTCCGCCCGGCGGGGGCGTACGTCGCCAGATATCCGTCCCCCTCGCGGGTGAGCCCGGTGAGCTCGAAGGACACCGCGTCCTCCGGGCCTCGGGTCTCGGGCCCGGTCACGACGGGCGGCGCCGTCGCTCCCCCGATGACGGTCGGGGCGTAGTAGATCGTGAATCGGTCGAACCACCCGGCGCGCAGGACGCTCGACAGGATCTCGGCGCCCCCTTCGACCATCAGTCTTCGAATCCCGAGCTCGTAGAGGCGTGCGAACAGCCGGCCGAGGTCGACGCGGGTCGCGCCCACGACGATCGTGCGCACCTGGGATGGAAACACGCGAGTGGATCGTTCGGAGGTCGCGATGATCGTGGGCGTGGAACCGTCGAGCACCCGGGCATCGGACGGCGTCCGGCCGCTCGCGTCGACGACGATGCGCATCGGGTTCTTGCCCGGCGTCACTCCGAGAAGCTCCCAATGGACCCGCAACGACGGGTCGTCCTTGACGACAGTACCCACTCCGACCAGGACGGCGTCGGCATTCGCCCGCAAATGCTGTACCCGCTCCAGGTCTTCGGGGGAAGAGAGAGCCGCGCGCTTCCCGCCGGCGAACGCGAGGCGCCCATCGAGCGAGGCGGCGCAATTCACCCAGACGGTCGGACGTCGCGGCGGTGCGTCGCTCGAACCCACCATTTGGCCGACCTCAGCGAGCGGGCCTCAATCGTGCGACCTCGGATTCCAGGTCTTCGACCGGCTGGCCGGCCGCCTTCAGGTCCTCAAGGTTGATCGCGACGTTCGCGAGAGCCCCTTCGGTCGCGGCCCGGAACAGAGCGAGCGACGTGACGAGGTCGCTCGCCAGCGCGGCCCGGGTCCGGGCTCGGACATTGTCGAGTTTTCCGGCCAGTTCGACCGCTTTCCGAGCGGTCTCGAGCGGAACCTCGGCCGCCCCGCGAACGGCGTGGAGATAGGCTTCTTGCGCGCTCGCGTCGTTCGGACGGTCCTTGCGCGCCTTCTTCGTTTGACGGACCGCGTCGTACGAGCGAGAATCCTCGTCGGCGAGCTCGAGGAAGCGATGTCGGCCCTCGGTCAGGATGGAACGGACGGCCACGAGGTCGTCCGCGGGCTTGGCGGGGTCGATCGAGTAGGCGAGGACCATCTCTCCCAAACCCGCGGCCAGGGCCGCCACCACTCCCGCCGCGCTCCCCCCGCCGGGGGTGGGGGTTCGAGCGGCGAGCCGGGACGCGAACGAGGCGATCGATTCGTGGCCGGGGCCGGAGCTCTCGACCGAACGGACCTTGCGTTCCAGAACCGCGGCGCGGTCGAAGGAGTGCAGCTGCAGGTAGTACTCCGCGGCGTCGAACAGGGCGTCTTCCGGTACGAGCCCTACGATCTCCGACTCTTCGATGCCAACCCCGAAGCGTAGAGCCTCCCGACGGACCGCTTCCAGGGCCCGGTGGATCGGCGTGACGTGGTAGTCGGTCAGATTCATCGAAACTTGCGCCCGATTCCGTTCGCGGATGTCGAACCCGAGGGCCTTCACTTCGGGAAGGCCTCCGTCCCGAGCCCGAACTTCCTTCGCGATGCGCTTCGCGATCGCTACGTCGGGGGTCGTGAGGTACGCGTTGTAGGCGATCAGGATGGGTCGGGCCCCGATCGCCACGGCGCCGGCCGTCGGATGGAGCTTGGCTTCACCGAAGTCCGGCATCCGCGCCGGGTCGGTCGCGATGACCTCGCGCAGTCCTTCGAACTGACCCTCTCGGACCTTGGCCAAGTCGGCACGTTCCAGTCGCTTCGCGGCCGCGGCGTAGAGATAGACCGGAATGGAGAGTTCCTTCGCCACGCGAGCCCCCAGCTTCTCGGCGAGGCGGATGGCTTCCGCCATCGTCGAGGCCCCGATCGGAACGAATGGGACGACGTCCGTCGCGCCCATGCGGGGATGTTCTCCCCTCTGGACGTTGAGGTCGATCAGTTGAGTGGCCACCTTCATCATCTGGAACACGGCGTCGAGGAGAGCCTCGCCCTCGCCGACGAGGCTGACGACGCAGCGATTGTGGTCGGAGTTCCGCTCGACGTCCAGCACGGTCACTCCGGGGACGCCCCGGGCCGGCGCGACGATCCGTTCGATCCGTTCCCCGTCCCGTCCCTCGGAAAAGTTCGGAACGCACTCGAACAGCGTCATGGATGGGCGGAACCTCCGAAGGTTTCGAGAAGGGTCTGATGACCCCGGGCCTCCTGCGGGCTGGAGCTCACCCGGGGTCGCTGGCGGGCTCGGGCGATCGCGCTCCGTACTCGCTCCTCGGAAAACCCGTGCTGGTCGACCAGGATCGTTCGGACCGCGGTTTCGTCCACCGGACCGAACGAGGGGGACGGAACCTCGACGGACATCGGATGCCGGAAGATCTCGGCCACCTCTTCCGCTTCGGTCGGGTCGAGGCCCACCTTTTCGACCGTGGCGCGGAACCCGAGATGTTCTTGGACCAGCTTGAGCGATTTCTTGGGGCCGTAGCCGCGGACCCCATCGTTGAAGTCCGTTCCGATGACGATGCCGAGCAGGATGAGTTCCTCCTCGCTGATCCCAAGACTGGCAAGAACCTCCGCCCGGTCGACCAACTGAGCGCCCGGGCTCACCCCTGCGCGTCCCCGTGCGGCGAGGCCCCGTACCAGCCGGGGGGCCCCGAACAGCAGGCTATCGTAGTCCTCGGAAGCGGCCGCCCAGACGGAACCCTTCGCGGCCATGACCGCCGCTTGGGCCTCTCCTTCGCTGGGCGCCTGGACCGAGGGTACACCGAGGCCGTCGAGCAACTGCCGGAGCTCCTCGACCATCGGCCGGGTGAGGCGGGAGGTCTGCGCGGCCTTCTTTCGAGCGGTCTCGAGGTCGCCGACAGCCAGAGCCTCCTGCCACGCCTCCTCGGCCTTCTCTTTGGCGAGGACGCGCTGGCGGATCGTCCCGGTCTTGCGTTCCGGAGGCTTCCCATCGAATACCCAGATGGGAAGTACGCCTTCCCGAAGCAGGGACGTCGTTCGGTAGAAGACCCCCATCAGGTGACTGGTCACCCGCCCTTCGGGGTCGCAGAAGAGCTGCCCGTCCCGTTGGCGGAGGGTCGCCAGGAACTGGTAGACGGCATTGTAGCCGTCGACCGCGAGCGTCCGTCCGGCGAGAGCATCCCAGGGGAGCTCCTGCGCGACGACGAGGTCCTTGAGCGGAAGCCCCACGGCGGCTCACGAGTGGGGTCGAGTATTTGGGGGTAGCGCGGGCGAACGGCCGCCAGCGTCTAATGGGGCCGGCGTCTCGGCCGGGCCGGAGCGCCGACCATGGAATACAAGTGGCAGGAGGAAGCGCCGGCCGCCCAGAACTTTGGAGAGGGCTCCGTCTTGGTCTCGGCATTCCCGAGTGCCGGACTCGCCACGACGGTCGCCGCTCACTACATGATCCGCGCGCTGAACATCCCGCGGATTGGGCGATTCGAATCCCCCGACCTCGCTCCAATCGCCGTGGTCCAGGCTGGCGAGGTGAACCCCATCATCCGGGTGTACGGGAGGAGCGACTTCGGCCTCGTGCTCTCCGAGTTTCCTCCCAGTCCTTCCCAGGCGAATGCCATCGCCCGAACCATTCTCGACGCTGCGGAACGGCACAAGGCCCGCATGATCGTCGGCCTCGAAGGGGTCGTCCCCCACCCGCCCGGAGATGAGGAGGGGGAGACCGAGGAGAGCGCGATCGCCGAGGCGCAATCGCCCGAGCAGGTGTGGGTCGCCTACTCTCGTAAGGACCCGTCCATCCTCAAGGCCTTCGCGCCCGCCAAGGCTCGCGTGCTGGAGGACGGGGTGATCGGAGGGGTCTCGGGCGCGCTGTTGGTCCAAGGGATCGGTCGTTCGATCCCGGTGGCGGTCCTGCTCGTGAGCGCTCGGGTGGCCGAAGGGCTCCCGGACCATCGCGCGGGCGCGGCGTTGATCGAGACCCTCGACCGGCTTCTGCCCGAGGTCGCGATTGACACCAAGCCCCTCCGGGCTCAGGCGGAGCAGATCGAGAAGGCACTGCGAGCGGTGATGAAGTCCCATCCGGGGCCCGGCGGCCCCGCCGCCCCGACCGAGGCGCCGACTCCCACGCCGGGGATGTACGGATAGCCCGACGAATCGCACTCGCCGAACCGATCAGGCGAACGACTCGGTATACGACACGAGGTAGAACGTCCCGGCGACCATCACCGCGATCAGCCCGAGGATCGCGACGGGGTTAGAATGGAACTCGAAGACGGTCACTCCGATCAACGCGGCCGGCAGGACCAAGAGCACGAGGACCGTGAAGAGCCGTCCGTCCATCGGTCCTCACCGAGACCGGACCTCTCATAAAGCTAAGTGGGGCGGGGAGCGAAGGAGTTCGCTTCCCCGCCGAGAACCGGTTACTGGGCCGTGGGGGGTCGGGCCTCGCCTTCCACTTCGAAGGTGAGCTCGACATCCTCCAGATTCGCCCGGAGCGCCGGCATGGGGGCCGGCAGCGCGGGTTCGGGGGCCCGGGTCGGGGGTACGATCTCGAGCTCCGGGGTCTCAACGTCCGCGGGAGCGGCGGGGATGGATAGGGCGGCGGGGGTGAGCTGGGCGGCGCTCAGGATCGCCTCCGTCGGGGCCAGGAACGAGCGCTCGATGTGGTCTTCGATCACCGAAGCCCAACGCTCGGCGATTCGGGAGAACGCGAGGGTTCCGCACGTCCGCACGAGGCTCTCGTTGTCCAGGGTCTGGAGCGTGGCAACGCCGCGTTCGCGCTTCTCTACGAAGGACTCGACGAAATGGAGTCGGCCGATCGCGCGGTCGGCGAGCGCGCGGCGCTCACCCTCGCAACGGAACGGCTTGATGACGAAGGCACTGACGACCTCGGCATTCCGAGACGCGACCTCGAGGACGTAGGGGAACGCCCCACTGCCGGCCCCTCCGCCGAGGCTGCCCACGACGATAACGAAAGTGACACCGCGGAAGATCCGCTGAAGGGCCGGTTCGGCGGCCCGCGCGAGCACGCCTCCCACGAACGGCGAGCCGCCGGTGTCGGTCTCGGCCCCCGAGTCGGGGCCCAAGTACACGCGTCGGTCGAATTCGTCGAACGCTTGGACTTTGGGGTCGCAGTTGATGGCGACCGTTTCGAGATGACGCAGGTGACGCCGCGCGATCTCGCGGGCCACTCGGATGGCTCCGCCGCCGACCGCGGCCAGGACGAATCGGACGTCCTGTCCGAGACGGAGCGAGGTGTCCCACCCTCCGTCGATCGGCTCTCCGCTCCCCGGCGTTAAGTTTCGGTCGTCACCGTCTAGCCCGGCCTCGTAATTCCCCACAACCCCCTCTTGACTGAGCGCTTCAACGACCTTCGCCGTCCTACCGTCCGACGACCCCCTTTCGTTCCAGGTCCTTCGCGCTCTCTCCGAGCGCTCCAGCCTGGGTCCGGGTTTCCACCGCCTCGCGCACCGTTGCGCGAGCCCGCTGAACGAGCTCGCCGACCTTCATCTCCAACTCGCCGCGCCGGATGATCTCGGCCAGGATGTCCTTCACCGAGCCTCGGTTGGCGACGTGGTGGGCGTAGGTCTCGAGGGTGGCGTACTCCTCGGGTCGTAGACGCACGGGGACTTCGATGAAGCCCTCAGCGTCTACCGTGGGGGTCGGCGCGGCCGACATCGCTCGGGAGCGGAGGAACGCGTGCAGCGCCGTCCGCATGAGCTCCGAACGGGTCGGGAACTCGCCGTTTGCCACGAACGAGTCGACCAGCTGGAGCTCCTTGCGGTTGCACCGTAGGGCGATGCGCGCGTCCTCGGGCTCTTCCACACGGGCCGCCGGCTCCGGAGAGACACCGGATGCTCGTTTGGAAGCGTTGTCGAACACAGTCGAGCAGAGGGATGGAAACTTCACCTACTTAAACGCAAGCACAACCCGCTGGAGAGAGCGCGAGCGAACTGGGTTTGGAATCGTTTTCTGACGTGTCGAACACATCTCATTTTTGGTCGAACCGGCCCTCCGCGCGCGATCGGCTCAGTATAACACACCTTTCCAAGTTCTGTTGGGCGTCACGGCCGTCCGCGAACGAGTCCGAGCTGCGGTCGCGTGTCGCCGAAATCGCTCCGGCCGGAACCGAACGGTGAGTTGTTGGGCCAGAACCGCGTGAGACTCCCTGACCTGAGAGAGTGTGTCATTATGCGTATTGGTGTGTATTACGTCAAAAGACGAACTACGAATCGTCTTTTGTCGTTTCCACTGGCCCTTACATTCAAATAGCAGATGCCGGCCATACCCAAACCCACGGGTCATGCGACCCAAATCGGAGGAACGAGAAGGAATGAACGTCTTTGGAAAGAACGAACGAAGCTGGAGAAAGGCGCGGAAGCGCGGAGTGTCGCCGATCATCGCTACGATTCTACTCGTCGCGATCACGGTCGTGCTGGCCGCCGTGCTGTACGTCTTGATTTCGGGCCTGACGGGTGGAGGTGTAGGATCCAAGCCTATCGGAACCGCCTTTACGGTCGGTCCAAACCCGAGCACGGGTGCGACCAAGTGTACCGCTGCCACCGGCGGCTGCGTGGCGATTAACGACTACATCTACACGCTGACGATCGAGTCCTCGAGCGTGAATTTCGGAAACGTCCTTTTCGAAGTTAAGAACTCGGTAGGTTCCCCTCTCACCGTGGCCGCGACGGGCCAATTCACGGTGCTTACTACCGGGGCGGTCATCGCCGCGTCGTGGACCACAACCGTTGCGGGAACTCTCGCCATGCCCAGTTCCGGATTCGCCTTCTATGGCGCCGCCGGAGTCTGCGGAATCTCGGGGGTCGCTT
>DATEQS010000017.1:0-7443 GCA_035272385.1 Thermoplasmata archaeon | reverse complement strand
GGCTTCGTAGTAGTACTCCCCCTTCGCGCGTTGCTCCCGGTCGAGCACGGAGCCCTCCCGATTAATCCGGGGGCGCAGCGTTTCGGCGTCCCGGCGGAACGTGATGTCGACCGTCCGGAGCAGGCGGTTCATCCCTTCGCGCATGGCGAACGGTCCGTCCCCTCGGCCTCGCGAACCGTCCGACGCGTCCGGACGAAAGACCATCAACGCGTCGCAGGCGAGGTCGAGGAAGTAGACGTCGTGGTCGACCACGAGGGCGCTCACCGCCTGGCGCTCCACCTGGCGGCGCACCAGGCGAGCCATGGACATTCGCTCGTCCGCATCGAGGTAGGCGGATGGCTCGTCCAACAGGTACAGCGTCGCGGGCCGAGCGAGCGCGAGGGCGACCGCCGCCCGTTGGAGCTCTCCCCCTGAGAGGTCGGTCAGCGCTACGTCCAGGACCTCGTCCAAGTGAAGGCCCGGAACGAGCTCGCGTTCGAACAGCTTCCCGTCGAACGTCGGGTCTCCCGCGAGCGCGTTCATGCGCTCGCGCAGGCTTGCGGGCTGCGACGCCTTCAGGTACTGGGGCTTGTAACTGACAGTGACCCCCACGGGAGGGGTGCCGCTCGTCGGGGTTTCGACCCCGGCGAGCATCCGCACGAACGTCGTCTTTCCGGTCGCGTTCGGGCCGACGACCCCCACGGTTTCGCCCTTCGCGAGGCTTCCCGCGCCCACCTCGAGCCGGAACTTCGGGAACTCCTTGACGAGGTCGGGGAAGTCGACGAGAGAGTTCTGACGCAATGCCGGTTTGGGCGGATGCGCCACGAATCGTACCGGCTCGGTCCGGAACCGAACGTTCTCGTCCTTGAGATAGCCGGTGAGGTACGTGTTGATGGCGGAACGCATCGGAATGGGATGACTGATCACTCCGAACGCCGCAGAAACACCGTAGATGAGGTGGGCCTGGTCGGCCAGGTAATCGAGGAGACCGAGGTCGTGCTCCACCACCAGGACGCTCTTCGTCTCCCCGAGGCGTCGCAGCAGGCGGGCGACCTCGAGTCGGTGGACGATATCGAGGTAGCTCGAGGGTTCGTCGATCAGGTAGAGGTCGGCATCGGTCGCGATCGTTCGGGCGATCGCGGCGAGCTGGAGTTCGCCGCCGGAGAGTTCGCCCAATCGCCGGTCCCCGCGGCCTCCGAGGCCGACCTGCTCGAGGATCCCCGCGGCCCCTCCTCCGGCCTCGCTCACGAGCTCGAGAGCCGTGACCGACTCGTCCGCCAGCCGGTCTACGTACTGGGGTTTCACGACGCTGCGAACCTCCCCCTTCGCGACCCGCTCGAAGTGGGCGTGGAACGCGGTCCCTCGGTAGTGGGAGAGGACCTGGGCCCAGTCGGCCGGGTGGTCGTAATCGCCCAGGTTGGGGACGTCGGTCCCGGCGAGGAGCCGGAGCGCCGTCGATTTACCGGTTCCGTTCGGTCCGAGGAGTCCGGTGATCCCTCGGGTCGGGGGAATTGGTAAGCGGTAGAGGCGGAATCCGTTGTACCCGTACCGGTGGACGATCTCCGCTTCGTTCGCCTCGGGAGTGTTCAGGATCTTGATCGCATCGAACGGACATTTGTGCACACATATTCCGCAGCCGATGCAGAGGGATTCCGAGATGATCGGCTTCGTGTCGGGCCCCTCGATGATGCACTCCTGACCCATGCGGACGGGCGGGCAGTACGCCTGGCACTCCCACTGACATTCCTTCGGGTGGCAGCGGTCCCGAAGGAGGATCGCGATCCGCGCCACGGGACCTAGGCCTCCCGAACGTCTTCCAGGATCGTTCCGTCCCGCATCGTGATGTGGCGGTGCGCGCGACGGGCCACTTCGGGATTGTGGGTCACCAACACCAACGAGGCCTCGTGGTCCCGGCGGACCCGTTCGAGCAGCGAGAGGATCGCCTGGGTGTTCCCCGAATCGAGCTCGCCGGTCGGTTCGTCCGCGAGCAGGAGCCCGGGCCGGTTGGCGAGCGCTCGGGCCACCGCAACCCGCTGTTCCTCGCCGCCCGACAGCTGGTGGGGAAAGGCCCGTTCCCGGCCCGTGAGCCCCACTTCCTCGATGAGCTCGAGGGCGCGGCGCGTCCGCTCGGCGCGGGGCACGCGCAGGGCGCGCATGGGAAGTTCGACGTTCTCTCGGGCGGTCAAGGTCGGCAATAGGTAGAATCGCTGAAAGATGAACCCGACTCCCTCGAGGCGGAGACGGGCGCGGGCCCGGTCGGTCCGCTGACCCACGGGTTCGCCGTTCCAACGCACCTCACCGGACGTCGGGCTATCCAGGAGACCGAGGAGGTTGAGGAGCGTCGTCTTCCCGCAACCGCTCGGCCCGGCCACCGAGAGGAGCTCTCCCGGGGCGATGGCGAGGTTGATGCCGCGCAGCGCTCGGACTTCTTCCGGGGTCCCTGCCCCGTACGTCCGAACCACTTGGGAGAGCTCGATGGCGGGGGCGGCTCCCGCGTTCATCGCAATGCCTCCGAAATCTCCAATCGCAGCGCCGAACGAGTCGCCACAGCGCTCGCCAACAACGACAGGGCGACGACTCCGACCACGAGTTCGCCGAGCACGAGCGGGTCGAAAATGGCGAGCTTCGCCGCTTCCTGCACCGTCGAGGTCGTCCAGGTGGCGATCCCCTCGACGATAAGGTAGCCCGCCACAAGGCCAAAGAGTCCGCCGGTGAGTGCCACCATCGCGCCGTCACGGACGATCTCGGTCGCGATCGACCGTCCGGGAATACCGAGTGCCCGACGAATCCCGATCGATCGCCGGTCCGCCTCCACCCGTCGCAGGAGCACGAGCGCCAGGAAGAGGAGGCCGACCGTGAGCCCCACCGAGGAGAGCGCGAGATAGAATCCGGTCAGGACTCCGCTCGCGGATTGGAGCTGCTGCGCTTCCTGCGTTAGCGAGCTGACCCCGTAGTACGGGAACAACGCCTGGACCTCATCCCGAAGGTGATCGAGGGCGCTCGGATTCGTCGCCACGGACCCCACCACCGCCACCTGAATGGTGTCCGCGGCGTCGGGCACGGCGGCACTCCCGCCGGCGTATCCGGTCATCGTCTGCAGGTCCGAAAGGGGCAGGAGGACAGCAAACGCTCCCGTCGGTCCGAGGATAGTGGGGGGAACGCCGAAGGTGCCGGTGACCTTGTAGGAGGTACCCAGGCTGCGGTTCGCGACGGGACTGAGGGTCAGCGTGTCGCCCACCGAGACCGAGTGTGCGGCGGCGTAGGGCGTCGACACGAGCACGTCGTAGGTGGCGTTCCCCGAGTAGGTGCCGTGGGCGAAGTGGACGTTGTCGGTCGGGTCGCCGAGAGGGAGCGGGGACGGGAAGAGCCCCGATTCGCTGGGCCCCAAGGTCGGCGTGAACTGGCCGGGGATGACACCCTCGGCGAGGACGGGAGTGACCGATCCCGATGGCCCGAACGCGTCGATCGTAACGCTGAGCACGGGAGACGCGGCGGTCACCCCGCCGATCGCTAGGATCTGGTCGGTGTAGCTGTGGGCGTTCGCGATCCCGTGGAGGCCGGCGGCGCTGACCACGATCTGGTAGCCCGCGTTCTGGATGTTCGCAAGCTCGTGCGCCGAGACTCCTCCGCCCACGCTCAGAAGGACTACCGGCAAAGCCACGGCGGTCCCCACCGCCGCGACGGCAAGGATCAGCTGGAGTCGGGAATGGCGGAGCGAGCCTCCTCGTCCCCAACGCATCATGGAGCTCGGAGCTCCTCCGCGACGGGAAGCTGCATGGCGCGGGCGGCCGGCGCAATCGCGGCGACCAGACCGACCGCGAGGACGAGGAGGAGGCCGTCGAGAAGGACCCCAGCATCGAACGAAACGAACGAGAACGAGGTCGGGAGACCCGCGAGCAGGTTCCGCAAATACAGGTTGAGCCCGTAGGCGGTGATGTAGGCGATCGGCAGGCCGATCGCGAGACCAAAGAACGAAAGGAGGAGCGCCTCCTGGAGCACCATCGAACCGACCGCGGGTCGGGAATGACCGATGGCTCGCAGGAGCGCGATTTCGCGCGACCGGTCATCGACCGACATCTGGAGGACCGTCGTCGCGAAAAGGGCGGCGACGACGACCCCGATGATCCCGATCAGTTCCCCGAACGTCCGATACAGGTTCACGACGTGCTGGATCGCTCCCAGGATGTCCGACAAGGTGAAGACGGTCAGGTAGGGGAACGCGCCCTGGAGGAGGCTCTGGTCGGTGTTGGCGGTCGTCGGGTCGGTGAGGTGGATCAGCAACAACGACGCGTAGTCGGTGCTGGCGGAGGCCCCGCCGACGATCCCCTGCAGTTCGGAGAGGTACGTGAACGCCAGCAGCGCGGACGGGATGAGCCAGAAAGGGCCCGATATTCCGACGACGCGGAACCCGGCCGCGTTGGCGTACCAGCCCGAGAGCGCGCTGGGAGAAGGCGGCTCGGCGGCCCCCATCCATACCGGGTCACCGACCCGCACATGCAGCACCGTCGCGAGCCCCTGGTCGAGGACGATTTCGTGGGTGACGGGTCCGTTGTACGCCCCTCCGGCATAGTGCGGGTCGCCCGGAGCCGTGAACCCGGTCCCGTTGTAGAGATCCGGGGTCTGGATGCCGGTGTTGTCCGAGGGAATCCAGCCCACGGTGCCGGATTCGGTCGGCGACCAACCTCCCGGGACCGCGCTTTGGTTCGCCGCCGCCCAGAGCGACGCGTTTCCGAACACGAGGTCGCTGACGAGCCAGGGGCTCGCGGTGGCGACGTTCGGGTCCACCGACGGCAGTCGGCTCGCGAGCGAGTGAGCGCCTTGGATCGGCGGGAATTGACCGGAGAGGATGGTCGTGTTCGCGCTCGCGGCGATGAGGTCCACCCCGCTCTCGGTCGCGAGCGTGGTCGCGCTCGTCTGGATCCCGTTCGAAAGTGCGAGCAGGAGCACGACCAGACCGACCGCGAGTCCGATGCCCAACGACGTCATCGCCGAACGGCCCGGCCGTCGACGCACGGCGTCGAACGCGTAGCTCACGGTCGTTCCCCGGTCTCCCTCAGCGGCTGCCGGATCGACGGAGCTCGCCGAGAGTGACCTGGTGGGAGGCCTCCACGTTGAACTTGTGGATTGATTCCTCGCTCACGGTGCTCGCGCGGACCACGGTCGAATCCGGGAGGGCCCGGAACCGGTCGGGGAGACTCGCGAGCAAGTCGCGCAGGACATCTTCGACGAATTTCGGGTGGCGATGCGCCGCCAGGACCACTTCGGCCTCATCTCCTCGCTTCAGGATGGCGTAGGTCGGACTCGACTGGGCGGCTTCGATCGCGGCGATAAGGTGGTCCGCCTCCACCTCCGTGGCATCCGGTAGGTCCAGTACGAGGCGGGTCCGGTTCCGCTGATTGTGCGTGATCATCGGAAGGTCCTTCAATTCGGGACGCGCGAGCAGCGGAAATTCAGCGGTCAATCGGTCCCGGCAGGTCTCCATCGCGCACGGGCACGCGGTCATGCCGACGGCCTCGGCCCCGATGGCCCGCGTCAGGGACACCGAGCCACCCGGTCCGCGCGAGGCATACGCCTCCGCGATCAGCGTGTAGTCTTCGAAGCTTCGTTTCTCCTCCGAGATGCCCCTCCGCAGAAAGTACTCGGCCGACGCTTCCACGGAGGCCTCGGTGGCGTACGGATGTCGCACCAAGAGCTCTCGAGCAATGCTGGAGCAGGCCGACTCGAGACTCTCCACGGGCCGAGTCACGGTGTCGTCGACCACCTCCGCCAGAATCTCGGCGTTCCGCGAGAGGTCGGACCCCTTCCTCTCCGAGGGGAGGTCGACGGCCACGTGAAAAGTCACGGCGAGGGTGTGCGTACTTTCCCGTCGCTGGACCGTGAGGGGTTTTCGGATTCCCGAAAGGCCGACGGAACGTAGCCGCAGACGACCCCGCTCGGGAGGCATGGCGTGGACGTCGCGCATCGACGACCTACGGGGGGAGGCGCTTAAACGAGTTGCCGGGCGCTTCCCTCAGGGTTATCAACGCCTCGGGCACCCTTATAGGTCTGCGGCCGGTGGAAGGAAGGATGAGCGACGCCGCCCCCACCCCCGCGCCCGGACCAACGACACCGTTCGCCCCGGCGACCAGCGGGCCGTATGCCGAACGGGAGCGCCTGATCACCGAGAACCTGAAGCAGATCTACGACCCCGAGATCCCGATGAACATTGTGGACCTGGGTCTCATCTACGGGTTCGAATGGACCGAAGACGCCGTGAAGCTCAAGATGACCCTGACCGCGCCCGGCTGCCCGGTGGCCGGCATCCTCGCGGAAGAGGTCAAAGCGGCGATCGAAAAGGTCCCCAACATCAAGGGCGCCACGGTCGATATGATCTGGGACCCTCCATGGAGCCCCGACCGGATGAGCGAGTTCGCGAAGCGGCAGTTCGGTTACGCGTAACGGCTCCGAATCCGCGGGTCGCACCCGATGTCCCCCACGTCCTCCGTCGCGGTCCGCCCACTTCGCCGCGAGGACTTCGACGACCTGAGGGAGATCTATTGGCAGCTGTACGACGAATGCGACTCCGGCGAACCGATCGGGATCACTTTGTTCGGGACTCGACCGTCGCTGGCGGACGAGAGGGCATGGTACGACGGCGCGCTTCAACGGGTTCTTGACGGAGACGAGATTTGCATCGTCGCCGAACTCCACGGCCGCGCGGTCGGAAGCTGTTCCATCGGTCGCGTCGTTCGCGGTCTGGGGTCGGAGCAATCCCACGTAGGCGAGCTCGGAATCCTGGTCGGGCGAACTCACCGAGGAAAGGGGGTCGGCACGGCTCTCCTCGAGCGGGCCCTTGCTGACGCCCGGTCAAAATTCGAGGTCGTGTACCTGTCGGTGTTTTCTGTCAACCAAAGCGCCCAACGCCTCTACGAGGAGTTCGGCTTTTCGGTCTGCGGGCACCTTCCTCGCGTCGTGAAGCGCGGCAGCACGTACTTCGATGAGGAGCGGATGGTCCTCGACTTTTCGGTTCGCCCGAGTGGAGTGCGGGCGGACCACTGAGGCTCCTCACCTCTCGGGGTTCAAAAATGCCCATCCCGCCCGACGCCACGGTCCGGGGGTTGCGCCGGAACGACCTGGACGACCTCTGGGAGATGCTCAACCTACGGTACGACGAGCGCGCCGCGGGCACGCCGATCTGGACGACCATGTTCCTCGAGCGTCCGCCCCGGGAGCAGATGATGCAGGGACTGGAGGCGATCTTCCATCAACAGGAGGACGGCTCGGCGATCATCGTGGCCGCCGAACGGCACGGTCATGTCGTAGGGTTCTGCCAGATCTGTTGCACGCGCCCCGGCGCTCCGTCCGAACAGTCCCATGTGGGAGAACTCGGGATGTTCGTCCATCGTGACCATCGCGGTCAGGGGATCGGAACCGTTCTCCTGGAGCGGTGCCTCACCCTGGCTCGGTCGCGGTTCGAGGTCGTCT
>DATEQS010000016.1:0-32216 GCA_035272385.1 Thermoplasmata archaeon | reverse complement strand
CACGTCGTATTGGGGTGGGACAGGAAGAGATGACCGAGGGATTCGCGGTTTTCGACACCCACATTCGGGCCGCAATGGACCCTGTAGGGGTAGACCCCCAACGGCAAACGGCATTTTGAAAACGGCGCGATTCTCTGACGTGAAATGGGCCCGGTCGGATTTGAACCGACGACCTCCCGGTTATCAGCCGGGTGCTCCAGCCAAACTAAGCTACGGGCCCCACCGTCAGGAAATCTGCCGCCATTTGAGCCTTTCAGGGCCAATCAGCCATGCCGGGGGCTCGGACCATCATTCGCACATTCCTACGCCCAATCCCGGACCATCCGGCAGAACGAGCCTTCCCTCTTGGACCGTGACCCCGCGGCAAGGATCGTCCGCCAGAAGGAGGTTCCCGTCGAGGTCGGCGTAGTCCACCAAGGGCGATAGATGCGCGGCCGCGGTGACGCTAATCGAACTGGAAACCATGCAGCCGAGCATGGTCTTCATTCCAAGCGCCTTCGCCACATGGATCATGCGTAGTGCCTCCTGGATGCCACCACACTTGTCGAGCTTGACGTTCACTCCGTCGTAGGCACCGACGAGTCTGGAGATCGCGCGGGCGTTCACGGCGGCTTCGTCCGCGATGATGGGGAGATGCACCCGGTCTCTCACCCATCGCGTCTCTTCGATCATGTCGGCCGGCATCGGTTGTTCGATAACCTCGACACCTTGCGATTCCAACCAGTTGATCTTTCGGACCGCCTCTTCCTTGTCTTTCCAGCCCTCGTTCGCGTCGACGCGCAATGGCTTGCGGGTGACACTGCGCACCGCCTCCACCGTGGCCTCGTCGGAGTTCAGGCCCACTTTGATCTTGAGCACGGGAAACGCATCTGCTTCGAGAATCTTCTGACGCGTCATCTCCGGCGTGTCGATTCCGATGGAGAAGCTCGTGATCGGAGCGTCCGCGGGGTCGAGACCGAGAAGGCGGTAGAGCGGGACATCCAGTTTCTTCCCGACCCAATCCATGGTGGCGATGTCGATTGCGGCCTTGGCGGCGAATCGCCCATCGATCTTTCGAGAGAGATGGCCCATGAGTTTTTCGAATTGCCACGGATCGACTTCCCGGAGGAAGGGCAGAATCGATTCGATCGCTTTCCGTCCGTCCACCGCGTTTTCGTGGTAGCGGACGATTGGCGCGCCCTCTCCGAGTCCCGTCACCCCGTCTCGGGTTAGCCGGACGAGGATCGTGTCCCGGTAGGCGCTAGAGGACATCGTTGTCGTCCACGGATGACGAAGGTTGAGGCGCTGGATTCTGGATTCCCATTGGCAACCCGTTGTCGGGCCTCCCTTCGCCACCGCCGCGACCTGCCTGACCATCCTACCACCCATCGTTCGTTTTGACGATATCGGACGAGCGCACTCGACAGCGACGGTATTCACTCGCGTCTTCGTTCGTCGCTTCCCGCCGTTCCGGAAGTCTCATGGGGATTGACCACGACATTCCCAGTCGGGCCGCCGGGGCCGTCCATAGGCGCGCTCTTATGGTCCGGCGAACCTCGACTCGCCGCCTCGAGAAACGGATGACTAGCCCTTCTCCCACCCCCTCGGAAGCTTCGCACGCGGGCGAAGGCACGTTCGAGGACCTGCCGCTGCATTCCAAACTCCGCAAGGGAATCCAGGAGATTGGCTACCGAGTCCCGACACCGATCCAACGGGGGACCATCCCTCACGCGGTTCTGGGGCGGGACATTATCGGTACCGCGCAGACCGGTACCGGCAAGACCGCGGCCTTCCTGCTGCCGGTCCTGGAGCGACTGCTCGAGGAACCGAGGGGGCGGACCCATGCCCTGATTCTTACGCCGACCCGAGAGCTCGCCCTGCAGGCGGAAGGGTTCTTGCGAAAGCTCGCGGGTCACACGCACTTGCGCGGAGCCGCGGTTTACGGAGGGGTGGGCATGGCCGACCAGGAGCGGGCCCTTCGCGGCGGCGCGGAGATCATCGTCGCGACTCCGGGACGACTTCTCGACCACATGAGCCGGGGATATGTGAATTTCCAGGGCCTGAAGATCCTCGTCCTCGACGAGGCCGACCGCATGCTCGACATGGGGTTCCTGCCGGATGTACGGCGAATCCTACAGCGGCTCCCTAAGGTCCGGCAAACGATGCTGTTCTCCGCCACCATGCCCCCCGAGATCGTGGCGCTTTCTCGCGAGTTCTTGCGAGATCCCAAGATGGTCCAGGTTGAGGAAAGGACCGTGGCCGCGGTGGGAGTCACCCACTTAGCACTTCCGGTCCCATCGCATCTCAAGACCGACCTTCTCTACGAGCTGCTCAAGGACGAGATGATGAGCAGCGTCCTTGTTTTCGCACGGACCAAGCACCGGGCCGACAACTTGGCCCGGCAGCTCGGCCAGCGCGGGATCAACGTGGCGGTGATCCACGGTAACCGCAGCCAAAGCCAACGGGTGCGGGCTCTCGAGGGGTTTCGAACGGGCGAGTACCGCGTCCTGGTCGCCACGGACATCGCGGCGCGGGGAGTGGACGTCAAGGACGTGAGCCATGTGGTCAACTTTGATGTTCCCCATGAGCCGGAGATCTACATCCATCGGGTCGGGCGTACCGCCCGAGCGCAGCAGCGAGGAGATGCCTACACTCTCGTCATGCCGGAAGAGGAGCAGGACCTGGCCCGCATCGAGCGCCTTATCGGCATGAAGATCGACCGAGCCCGGATCCCGAGCTTTCGGTACGATGCGCCTCGGACCGAACTGCCGGGCCGAGGTCCGCCCCGGTCTCAGGGTCGTTTCCAGCGCCGACCGTACCGCAACCAGGACAGCCGGCGAAGGCGCGGCTGACGGCTCCCCCTTCCCGACTCGGTCGGTCGCTGGCCGGCCGGTGTTAGGGCTTTTCGGGCAACGACGGGGTTTATCGTCCGGCCTGGCGTTTACACTTCGCGGGAATTGCCCTTGAGCGAACGAGAGAACCTGTTCCGTCCCATCCACAAAGGACTCCGTTCGATGATTTACGAGCTGGGCCGCCGTCTCCAAACGACCGACTTCACGGACGAGGCAGCGGCCCGTGCGGTCGTGAAGGACCTCCAGGAGAACCTCAGCCTCACCGTGGGCAACTGCATTCTCTGCCTTCTTCACGCGCACTCGACGCACGAGGAGAAGGACTTCTTCCGCCCGCTCAACGCGTTCGACCCCGACGTGGTCAAGCTGATGATGGTGGAACATCGAGAAATCGTTCAGGGCATTCATCGGCTCGCGCAAACGTGCGATGAGGTCCTCCAGGAGTCTTCGCCCGCGCGCAGAATCGAGATGGGCGACCGATTGAACCTAGAGACCAACGACCTGTTCGCCTTCTACCTCCGGCACTTGAACAACGAAGAGGCCACGATGGTGCCGGTGATGTGGGAACACTTCACGGACGAACAGCTAAGGAAGCTGCGGAGCCAGTTCCATACGAGTGTACCGGCTCGACGCCTGGAAGCCTGGATGCGCTGGACCTTGCCGGCGCTCAACCTGCACGAGCTCGTCGTCTTCTTCCGCGGCTTGAAAGAGGACGGACCCCCCCAACTTTACGAATCGTTGGTTCGCCTCGCCAACGAAACCGTGGATCCCACCCGCTGGGAGTCGGCACGAGACCGAGCGGGCCTATAGTCGAGCGGGTTCTCGGTAAGCCGTTATCCTCAAAGTTATATCACGGGCCTCCGTCGCACTCTCATCGAACGTCATGGTCGACCGGGGTACGCTGACAATGGCGCCAACGACCGGGGGCAGCCCCGCCTTCCCGGAGGACGGTCTGCTGGACGCGTACCGGCTCATGGTCCTGGCTCGAGCCACGGACGAGCGTTGCTTGTCGTTGCAGCGTCAGGGACGTATCGGTTTTTACGCGCCTCTGATGGGACAAGAGGCCGCGCAGGTCGGGGCGAGTCGCGCCCTTACCCCCGAGGACTGGATCTTTCCCGCCTATCGCGAGCTGGCAGTAGCCCTGGCCCGAGGGGTTTCGCTCCGGGCCATTTTCGATCAACTTCTCGGAAATGCCGACGACTTGATCAAGGGCCGGCAGATGCCGAACCACTTTGGCTTTCGCGAAGTGAACTTTGTCGTGGCCTCGAGCCCGATCGGGACTCAGATCACCCAAGCCGTGGGCGCTGCGATGGCGGCCCAGCGAAGCAAGGACTCGATCGTTACGATCTCCTTCTTCGGCGATGGAGCGACCAGCTCGAACGACTTCCATGCCGGGCTGAACTTCGCGGGCGTGTTCCAGTGCCCCACGATCTTCTTCTGTCAAAACAACCAGTGGGCGATCTCCCTGCCCCGCGACCGACAGACCCACAGTGCTACCCTCGCGGAGAAGGCGAACGCCTACGGCATTCCCGGCGTGGTCGTGGACGGCAACGACCTCGACGCGGTGTACGGAGCGGTGTCGGAGGCGCGAGCGCGTGCCATTTCTGGAGGGGGTCCGACGATGATCGAGGCCGAGGTCTACCGATTCGGTCCTCATTCCACCTCGGACGACCCGAAACGATATCGCACGGACGCGGAGGTCTCCGAGGCTCGCGAGCGCGACCCGATCGGTCGATTGAAGGAACTCCTGGTCGCGAAGGGACTCTGGAGCGAGGAGTCGGACCGAAAGCAATGGGGAGAAGTCCGTGCCCTCGTGGCTCATACGTTCGAATCCGCCGAGAAGGCGAAGCCCCTCGACCCGCGGTCGATCTTCGATGACGTCTTTGCGCGATTGTCGCCCCGGCTCGAGGAAGAGAGGGCCGAATACGATGCCCTCGTCCGAGCGAGCGTGTTGAAACCATGACCGAAATGAATCTGGTCCAGGCGATCAACCGAACTCTTCACGATGTGATGCGGAACGACCCGAATGTGCTCGTTCTGGGCGAGGACGTCGGAGTGAACGGAGGCGTCTTCCGCGCCACGGACGGCCTCTACAAGGAGTTCGGCGCCGACCGGGTGATCGATACCCCCCTCTCGGAAACCGGAATCATCGGGGCGGCGATCGGGATGGCGCTCTACGGGCTCAAACCCATCGCCGAGATCCAATTCCTGGACTTCATCTATCCGGCGTTCGACCAGATCGTCAGCGAGCTCGCGAAGTTCCGGTATCGTTCGGGGGGCCAATACCCCGCCCACGTCGTGATTCGCACGCCCTACGGCGGGGGCATCAAGGGGGGACTCTACCACTCGCAGAGTACGGAGGCGTACTTCTGCCACACGGCCGGACTCAAAGTAGTGGTTCCGTCGACCCCCGCGGACGCCCGCGGGCTTCTGCTCTCGGCCGTCGACGACGAGGATCCGGTGTTGTTCCTCGAGCCAAAAAGGATCTATCGGTCCCTGACCGGAGAAGTCCCCGACGGGGACGCCCGCATCCCGTTCGGCCAGGCCCGCCTAGCTCGCGAGGGGTCGGATGTCTCGTTGTTTGCCTACGGTGCGATGCTACCGATCGCTCTCGAAGCCGCCGAGATGCTGGCGCCGGACGGCATCTCCGCCGAGGTGGTCGACCTCCGCTCTCTCGTGCCGCTCGATGAGAAAGCGGTCATTGACTCGGTCGAAAAGACGGGACGCGCCGTCATCGTCCACGAGGCCGCCCGATTCTGCGGATTCGGGGCCGAACTGGCCGCCCTGCTTTCGGAGAAGGCTCTCTACTCGCTCAAGGCCCCGATCGTTCGGGTCACCGGCTTCGATACTCCCTTCCCCTACGCTCTCGAGAACGTGTACCTCCCGAACGCCGACCGGATTGCCCATGCCGCCCGGAACGCGGTGCGAGCCTCCTAGGTGATCTCGATGAACTTCGAATTCCGGCTTCCGGATATTGGGGAAGGCGTTGCCGAGGGAGAGGTCGTCCGTTGGTTCGTGAAGGCGGGCGACACGATCCGCGAGGACGATCCGCTGGTCAGCGTCCTCACGGACAAGGCCAATGTGGAGATTCCCTCACCGAAGTCGGGCCGAGTGCTCAGCCTCCACGCTCAGGAAGGAGAGAAGGTCAAGGTCGGGGGTCTCCTCGTTACCATCGAAACCGAAGGCACCTCAGGACCGAGCCCGTCCAGCTCCGCCCCACCTCCTCCCACGGCTCGGCCCGCTCCGTCGATTTCGGCTCCCCCGCCACCGCCGAAGGGCACCGCGGCGGACAGGGCCCCCTCTGCTCCTTCGCTGGTCCTGGCCACGCCGGCCGTCCGCCGCCGCGCATCGGAGCTGGGGGTGGACCTTTCCACCGTGAAAGGGTCCGGACCCGGCGGGCGAATTGTCGAATCGGATTTGGGCGCACCGAAGCCCGACTCCACCACGACGACCTCCTCCCCCATGTGGCCCGCTCTCTCGGGTCCCGCGGAGTCCGTTCCGGCTCCTCCGGCGAAGGTCATTGCTCCGCCGCCCAGCGCCGATGACATCCTGGAGCGGATCCCGATCCGCGGAATTCGTCGAGTGATCGCCGAGCATATGTCCGAGTCGAAGCACCGGGCCGCTCACTTCACCTACGTGGAGGAGGTCGACGTGAGCGAGTTGGTCGTTCTTCGGGACCGGATGGCGAAGCACGTCGAAAAGCAGGGGGTTCGATTGAGCTACCTGCCGTTCATCGTCAAGGCGGTCGTGGCCGGGCTCAAGGCACATCCCAAGCTGAACGCGACGGTCGACGACGCCCGCGAGGAGCTGGTCGTCCGCTCGACCTACCACATCGGCATCGCCACCGCCGCGCCCGAAGGTCTCATCGTGCCGGTCGTCCGGAACGCCGATCGAAAGAGCGTGGTGATGCTCGCGCGGGAGATCCAGGACCTCGCCGAACGCGGCCGCGCGGGCAAGCTCTCCCGCGCCGAACTCACGGGAAGCAGCTTCACCATCACGAGCCTCGGAGCGCTGGGCGGGCTTCTCGCCACTCCCATCCTCAACTATCCCGAGGTGGCGATCTTGGGGGTCCACAAGATCCAGCGGCGTCCGGTCTACCGGGCGGACGGCTCTCTGGGGCCCGCGGACATGATGAACCTCTCGATCTCCCTCGATCACCGGGTCGTGGACGGTGTGGAAGGGGCCCAGTTCGTCGCCCTGGTGAAGGGATACCTCGAAGACCCGCACCAACTGTTCGCCGAGCTCGCATGACCCTTTCGACCCGGGTCGAGCCTCTCCCCTACGACCCCGCCGCCGCGTCGGAGGCCGTGGGGCCGGGGGCGCTGGAGCTCCTTCGGTCCGCCTATCGTTGGATGCTGCTCGCTCGCACGCTAGATACCCGCATGCAGGCCCTGCAACGCCAGGGCCGGGTCGGATTCTACGGGGCGGCGACCGGTCAGGAGGCCGTTAACGTAGCCGCGGGACTCGCCTCCGTAAAGGAGGACTGGGTCTTTCCGGGACTGCGGGAACAGCTCGTCGCCCTGGTCCGCGGGCATGCTCTGCCCACGTACGTCCATCACTTATTCGGGGACTCCAAAGACCCGTCTCTCGGACGCAACATGCCCTGTCATCCGAGTGCGCGAGAGGTCCACTACGTCTCGATGTCCTCCGTGATCGGGACGCAAATCTCCCAAGCGGTGGGTCTCGCTTACGCCTTGAAACAGAAATCCGGCGGGGGGGCGGCGCTCGCGTTCTTTGGCGACGGAGCGACCAGCTCGAATGACTTCCACGCGGGACTCAATTTTGCCGGAGTGTTCGACCTTCCCGTGGTCTTCTGCTGTACGAACAATCAGTGGGCGATCTCGGTCCCCGTGTCTCGTCAGACCGCCGCCGCGTCGCTCGCGTCCAAGGCCTCGGCTTACGGTTTCCCCGGTAGACAGGTCGATGGAACGGACTTCGTCGCCTGCTTCCGGGAGCTCTCTTCCGCTCTCCAGCGAGCGCGTGCCGGTCAGGGGCCGGTGTTGCTCGAGTTCATCCTCTATCGAATGACCCCGCACTCGAGCTCGGACGACCCCGGACGCTACCAACCCGCGGACTGGGGGACCCGAGCCGCGCAACATGACCCGGTGGGTCGTCTTCAGACCTGGCTGCAGACCCAGGGTCGTTTGACCCCAGAAGAAGAAGCCCGCTGGCAGGAAGACGCCGAGCGTGAAGTGCGAGCGGCGATCGAACAGGCCGAACGAACTCCACCCCCTCCACCCGACTCGGTCACCGAAGACGTCTATGCCTCTCGACCCTACGGCCCCGCGACTCCCGGAGGTTGACGGCGAAGCCCATGGCCGGAACGTTCTCTCGTTCGACCGACGTACTCGTCGTGGGCGGTGGTCCCGGCGGGTACATGGCGGCGATCCGGCTCGGACAGCTGGGCCGCAAAGCGCTGGTGGTCGAGCAGCAGGACCTGGGTGGGGAGTGCCTCAACCGCGGCTGTATCCCCTCGAAGGCACTCATCCACGCGTCCCTCTTGTACCATTCCCTCCGGACCGAAGGTCCCGAGATCGGGGTAACGGCCAGCGATCCGAAATTCGACCTCCCTCAGGCCCAGCGGTGGAAGGAGGAAGTGGTCGCGAAGGAGCGACTAGGCGTCGCTTCCCTGCTCAAGTCCGCCGGGGCATCGGTCCTCATCGGGACGGTGCGGTTCACCGGCCCGAAAAGCGCAGATTTCTCGGCTCCCGACGGCGGCCATGAACGCATCGACTTCGAGCAGGCGATCATTGCCACGGGGGCGGTCCACTCCACGATCCCCGGGTTTGAGACCGACGGCGAGCGAGTCGTGAACGCCTGGGAGCTCCTGTCGCTCAAGACCCTACCGCGGTCGATGCTCGTCCTGGGCGGAGGAGTTTCGGGTTGCGAGCTCGGCGAGTTCCTCGCGCGGGTGGGCGTGGAAGTGACGATCGTGGAGCTGATGCCGCAGTTGCTCCCCGGCCTGGAGCCCGACCTGGCCCGAGAGCTCACGGGCAGCCTCGAACGGTTGGGGGTCAAAGTTCGTGTCGGGACCCGAGCCGTCGGGCTCCGCCGGGACGCCGATCATCTCACGATGTCGGTGGAGGGAAGCGGCGGCCGCGAGGATCTTTCGGCGGAACGTCTCTTCGTCACGGTGGGCAAGCGACCTCTGACACAGGACTTGGGACTCGAGGAAGCCGGCGTGCAGTTCGATCCCAAATCGGGCTTCATCGCCGTCGACGACCAGCTTCGGACGAACCAGCCCCACATCTTCGCCGTGGGGGACGTCGCCCGTCCGCCGATGCTGGCCCACAAGGCCTACCGGGAAGGGGTGGTCGCCGCCGAAGCGGCCGCCGGGCGGCCGACCCGATTTCAGTTTCAGGCGATGCCGTCGGTCGTCTTCACGACCCCGGAACTCGCCACGGTCGGCTACTCGAAGGCGGACGCGGAGGCACGCGGTCATTCCGCCCGAGAAGCACGGTTCCCCTATGCCGCCCTGGGACGGGCCCACGCCAACCATGCCGTGCAGGGTTGGGTCAAGGTGGTCGGAGATGACAAGACCGGACTTCTCCTCGGGGTTCACGCCGCCGGTGCCGAGGTTGGAGAATTCATCGCGGAAGCGGCGCATGCCATTGAGATGGGGGCGACGATCCGGGACGTCGCTATGACGATCCACCCGCACCCGACCTTTTCGGAAACCCTGCAGGAAGCGGCCTTACTTTGGCTCGGGGAACCCATGCACGTGGCTCGCAGGAAGTAGGATGCCCGCGGTCGTGGAGTGGGGACGACGGGAGTATTCCGAGGCGCTCGACGCCATGCGTTCCATGGTTCGGGCTCGTCGGGAAGGGGCGATCGATGACACGCTGATTCTGGTCGAGCACCCGCCCGTGGTCACCGTCGGAGTGGAAGGGGACGACGGTTCGGCGGCCGCTTCCGGTCTTCCCGTCGTCCACGTCGAGCGGGGAGGTCGAGCGACGTATCACGGGCCGGGCCAGCTGGTGGGCTATCCGATCGTTGACCTCGAGCCTCGAGGACACGATGTCCGACGGTTCGTGCACGACGTCGAAGAGATCCTTGTCCGCTCGGTCGCTCCGTTCGGAGTCACGGCCGGCCACGTCAGTGGCCGCCGGGGCGTCTGGGTCGATGGCGAAAGGAAGATCGCCTCGATCGGGATCGCGGTGGACCACTGGGTGACCTTCCATGGTTTCGCCCTCAACGTCGACCCCGACCTCGGAGCCTTCGAACGGTTCCACCCGTGTGGGTTCGCCGGCTCGGTGATGACCTCGCTCGCGCGCGAGGCGGGCCGTCCCGTCCGCATCTCGGAAGTCGCTCCTCGTGTGGTCGCCGCGTGGCAGGAACTCTTCGGCCCATCGTCCGAGCCCCGGGTCCCCGTCGGACCACCTGCTGAGGTTCCGGTCGTTCGAGCATGACGGGCGCTTCCGCCCGGCCCCGAATGCTCCTCGTCGGAGGGTCGAGCGGCCTGGTCGGGCGTCACCTGCGATCGGAGTTCGGCCGGGACTGGCAGGTCGTCTCCCTCCACCGGCACGCCTCCCCGGCCGAGATCGCCGGGGGGAATTTCATCGAGGGTGACATCTCGGCCATCGGCGACTGGTCAGCGATCCTTCGCGGAATGGACCTCGTCGTGAACGTCGCGTGGTACCGTTCTGGGTCGCTCCGACGGTTCCGTCCCCTCGCCGACGGGCTTCTCCGAATGGTCGCGGCGGCCGAGCGTGCCAAGGTGCCCCGCCTGGTCCACATCAGCGTCCCGGATTCTCCGAGCTCGCTCGAGACGGACCTTCCCTACATGGCCCAAAAGCGCCGCGTTGACCGAGCGGTCGAGAATAGTGGACTCTCGTACAGCATCGTCCGCCCGACGATGCTCTTCGCCGCTCGAGACAAGCTCGTTACTGTGATGCTCCGAACGATGTCCCGGTACCACCGTTTCCCGATGTTCGGGGACGGGGAATACCACATCAGCCCCCTCGCGGCTCTCGACCTCGCCCGCATCGTGCGGAGCGAGGCGGTCCGGACCGACCGCAGGAACGTCACCGCGGGCGGGCCAAAGCGGTGGCGATACCGCGACCTCACCGACGCGATGTTCTCCGCGCTGGGGGTGCCTCCGAAGTACTTCCACCTCTCCGGACACGGCGCCCTACGGCTCGCGCGGCTGTTCGAGTCGTTGGGTTCGTCCCTGATCTACGCCTACGAGGTCGAATGGCTTCTTTCGGACATGCTCGGACTTCCCCCGTACGAGGGGCTCGACGGACCGCTGCGGCCCGTCGAGCCGTTCCTCGCCGAGGAGGCCGCTCGCTTGCGCGGGGCTCGATTGGCCCGATGAGGTTAGTTTTAAGCCCGTCCCCCGCCATCGGTTACCTCGATGGAAGCAGTCGACCTCAGTCGTAGGCTCGGTGACTTTTCTCAGGTCGCCGCGGAAGTGCTCCGCGACGTTCAGGACGTCACGGAACAACAGATTCGTCATTGGATCGTGAACCCGTTCCTCGTGGCGCTCGGGTGGGACCCGCACGACAAGAAGCAGGTGTACTTCGACTTCGCGTCCCCCGGGGACCGCGGCCACATCGACTACGCGCTGTTGAACGCGGAGGGCAAACCCGGCCTCTTCCTCGACGTGCGGGAACGCACCGCGAACGTCACCGAGCCCGGGTCGATCGTCGACGCGGCCAAGGCGGCGAAGGTGCCCCTCGTGCTCCTCACGAACGGTCGAGAGTTCTCCCTGTGGTACATCGCACCGGATGAGGCGGCGGCTCCGCTCTTTGTCCTCCCGCTGAAGGACCTCTCCGACAACTCCGAGAGCCTCCTCGGCCTCACGGCCGAGTACCGTCTGAGCGAGACGGGAACTCAGCAGCTCCGGCGGAGCGCAATCCGACTCGCGGTCCTGCAGATGCTGGAAGACAACGCCGAGAAGACGTTCGATGCCCTCGTCGATTGGGTTCAGGCGCAGGTCGCCCCGGGAGCTCTCGACGACACTACCCAGCAGGCGATCCGGGACGCGACGATGATCTGGCTCACCGAGGAACACCTCACGATGCCGGCGTTCCAGCCGACCGAGGGGAAGCGGATGCACGAGCTGAACCCCACCACGCCCCGCGATTGGGACCAGTTCCCTCGCGGACCGTCGGGAACCTTCCAGTACAAGTACGATACCACGAAGACCCTCGACCTCCGACAAACCGCGAAAGAGGTCCGAGAGCAACTTCGGCTGCAGGGCCTACGGACCCCTACTGCGACGAGCTTTGGAGGGTTCTACCACGCTCTGCGAACCCGCGCCGGGCTCTCGAAGTAGCGACCCGCGGCGGCGAACGATGGGTGCCTTGCCGGATGGGGAAGCCCGGGGGTAGCTCCTCGAGCGCGCGCTCGGGCCGTTCCGGGCTTGAATGGACTCTGAACGACTTCCCTTGCCCAATGCGATAGGTTCGTATCCCGGGTGGGGTATCGTGGGGGCATGGCACCCACCGCACGCGTAGACCCCTCGGGGTCGAACCTACTGCTCGACATGGTCGAGGCCCTCTCGGACCGGCAAGGCGAGCTCGACATCCGGCTGGAGCACCTGTCGCTTCACCTGCCGATGATTCCGGAATCGCTCGAACTGAACGGACAGATCACGGTCTCTCTGCACCTGAGGGACTTGAGCGACAAGGAAAAGGCCGCACGAGCCGCGAAGGAGATACGGCTGCTCGAACCCTAGTGCGGTCCCGTCGCCGGCCCGCCGGCGCAACCGTCAGATTTAATACGCATTAGTGCGTATTTAGAGACGAACGGGAATGGAGCGCCCTTCGCATCCGTGTCTCGGAAGCGGCTGTCGACATCCCGAATCCGAGCACGTGGCCACCCCCGAGCTCGCGGGTCCGGAGGAGGTCGTGGTCTGGTGTTTCGCCTGTCGACGCCACGAGACCCGGGGCTCTCGTCGCTGGTTCCAGCATCGAGCGCGGTCGAGCTCCGCGAAACCTCGGGGCTACTCCCCGCGGACCTACTAGCCGACTCCGTGTCCTTCCCTCGCCTTTAGAGGTGGGCGGCGAAGCTGCCCAGGATGAAGCCGGCGAAGCCCGACGCCAGGCCGATTGCCGTCATCCTAAGTCCGCTGCGCCAAATCGAACCGGAGGTGACGCGCGCCTCGTAGGTGCCGATCCCGAAGAGCATGAATCCGCTCAGGATGCTGGCGATGATCGCCGCATTTACCAACGAGATCTCCGGAACGAAGAACGGGATCAACGGAACGAAGTGACCGAGAACGGTCGCAGAACCCACCACGACGGCGCTCCGTCGCGGAGCCTCGGGAGGGATGTACGAGAGGTTGAGCTCGAACGCCATCATCAGGTCGAGCCATGCCTTCGGTTTCGCTTCGATGCGGCGGAGCATATCTTCGAGCTCCGTCCCTTCATAGCCCCATCCGCGCAGAATGACCCGGACCTCCTCGCGCTCGAGTTCGGGAACCTCACGCATTTCCCGCTGCTCCCGACGGCGTTCGGAATGGTACAGCCGGAGCCGCGAGTAGGTAGAGGTGTAGGCGACCGCGCCCATCGAGAGCGATTCGGCGGCGAGGGCCGAGAGCCCGGCGATGATGATGAGTGGTCTCGGGACCGACGTGACGAAGCTCGCCGCAACGAGTCCGAGCAAGATTCCGAGTACATTCACCAACCCATCCTGGCTCCCCAAGATGAAGTCGGAGAGTAGCGTCGGATGGGGGTGCTGCTCGCCGCCAGATTGCATGGGCACGCGGGTCACGAAACCTGTCCGATAATAGTCTGCCGCTGCCCCACCGAGAGAGGGCCCCTCGCGTCAACGCTGGGGGGTCAGGGGGAAGCGACTCGGAGCATCCGACGGGCGTCCGAAACGATCCGCTCGTGGTCGAATGCCAGCGGGTGGGCATCGGAAAGCGGGACCCAAGCGGCGGCCGCGGCGTCATCGTGGCCCACGGGCTTACCTCCCCGGCCTCCCACGAGGAACGCGACCGTGGTCGTGGGCTTCCGGGGATCGCGGTCGGGACCGGAGTAGACCCCCACGATCTTCAAGGGTCGACCGATCAATCCGGTTTCCTCCCGAAGTTCGCGCACCAGGGCTTCTTCTACCGTCTCTCGGAGTTCGACGAATCCCCCCGGCAGCGCCCAGGCGCCGCGGAACGGCGGTGCGCTCCGGCGTACCAGAAGGATGCGGCCCGCGCGGATCCACACCGCGTCCACCGTCAACGCCGGGTTCTCGTAACGTCGGCCCACGTCGGCCCCGAGGCGGACCAACTATTAGGAAGGGCCCGGTGGGCAACGTGAATCGGGGCGGGGGCTCGAAACCAGGGGGGTGGTCCTCTCGCTCCGTTTGACCGGGAAGGATTAAGTCGATGGGCCGAGTCTCGCGGACGATGCGAATCCTCCGAAGCAAGGCCCCTCTACGGATCAGCTTCGCCGGCGGCGGGACGGACGTCTCCCCGTATCCCGAGGAGAAGGGCGGAGCCGTGCTCAATTGCACGATCGACAAATTTGCCTTCGTGACGCTGGAGACGGTGCCCGATGGGGCCGGCACCACCGCCGTCGAGTCGCTCGACTACAACATGACGCTCAACTTTGAACGGCCCTCCGACCTCGTCTACAACGGTGACCTCGACGTCGTGAAGGCCGCTCTGAAGGTGCTTCGACCCGGGGCCGGGAGTCTCCATGCGAAGGACTCGCTTCGCCTGTTCCTGCATTCGGACGCTCCACCGGGGACGGGGCTCGGAACCTCCTCGACGATGTGCGTGGCCCTGGTCGGCGCCTTCCAGCACTATTTGCGCGAGCCCTGGACCTCGTACGAAGTCGCCGAACTCGCGTACCGGATCGAACGGGTGGAGCTCGGCTTGAAGGGGGGACGTCAGGACCAGTATGCCGCCGCGTTCGGAGGTTTCAACTTCATCGAGTTCTCCGGAACGAAGACCGTCGTCAACCCGTTGCGCATCGACCCGGAGGTGATGAACGAGCTGGCGTACCGCCTGCTCCTCTGTTACACCGGAACGGGGCACTACTCGAACGACATTATCGAGCGTCAGCAACGAAGCTACCTCGAAAAACGCGTCGACACCGTCACCGCGCTCGATGCGACGAAGCGACTGGCCGTCGACATGAAGAACGAACTTCTGCGCGGCAATCTCGACGAGATGGGGCGTCTCCTCGACGAAGGCTGGCAGCACAAGAAGCAGTTCACCGAGGGGATCTCGAACGAGCGAATCGACGCGTTCTACACCCGGGCGCGCGAGGCGGGGGCCTTGGGGGGAAAGCTCCTCGGGGCCGGGGGCGGAGGATACATTCTCCTGTTCTGCGACGTCGCGCGTCGAGCCAAGGTCGCGAAAGCGGTCCAAGCCGCGGGCGGTCGGGTCTCCGATTTCTCCCTCGAGATGGAAGGGCTGCAGACGTGGTCCGTGGTTTCGCCGAGCTGAGCGGCGACGGATGGGATGAGCGCGTCAGCCCCGTCGGGCAGAACGACCGCCGGTAAAGAACCGACGGTCTCGGTCATCCTGGCGACGTTGAACGAACGAGAGAACCTTCCCCAACTCCTCGATCGACTGTGGCGCGTAGCGCTTCCTCCGTTCGAGGTGCTCGTGGTCGACGACGGGAGCACGGACGGCACACGGGAGTACCTCAACGGGGCGGCGCGGTCGGAGCCCCGCCTCCGCCTGATCTGGCATGACGGGAAACAGACCACGCTCCGCGCGCAGTGTCAGGGAATCGCTGCGTCCCGAGGGCGATTCGTCGTCGTGATGGACGCCGACCTCCAACACCCTCCCGAGGTCCTGCCGGCCATGGTGAAATACCTCGATGACGGAGCGGCGCTCGTCGTCGGAAGCCGATACGCGAAAGGGGGCACGGCCGGCCCGAGAAGCGTAACTCGTGCCGCGATCTCCCGGGGCGCGGAGCTGACCGCCAAGGCCTTCCTCCCCGAGGCCCGCGGGCTCACCGACCCGGTATCCGGCCTGTTCGGCTTCCGGCGGGAACTCTTCCGTCCGCTCGACCCGGAATGGCGTGGCTACAAGTTGCTTCTTTTTCTCCTGGTGATGGCCCGCGGCCATCGGGTGGCCGAGGTCGGGTTCCGTTTTGAACCCCGGGGAAGCGGCGCGAGCAAGGTCACCCAAAACTCCCGGTTCATTCGATTCTTCCTCACGGAGCTCGTGTTGGCAAAGCGCCTCGAGAGCTCCCTTTCTCGAGCGCCGAAGCGCGCCGCCTCCTCCCCCCGCTCCTCCCCATAGTCGCGAGGACCGACCCTTCAGCAACCCCTATAACGGGTCGAAAACGTGTCCGCGCGCGGCCCGTCCAGTCGATGCCGGAGCGGGTCGGCGCACCGTAGGTTGCCCCTGGGCCGAGAATCCGAGAAATGCGGGTACTCATCACCGGGGGGTCGGGGTTCATCGGACGGCATCTCGCCGAGCGAGCCATCGAGCTCGGTCACGAGGTGGTCGCGACCTATCTTCTGCCGGCCGAACTCGAACGGATTCTGCCATCACTGTCTCGGGTGCAGTGGGAACCTCTCGACCTCCGGGACAGCGCCCGCGTGGACAAACTGGTGGACGCTACCCGGGCCGACGCCGTCTTCCACCTGGGCGCCCAGGCCTATGCCGCGCGGGCGTGGAAAGATCCGGCCGAGACGTTTGAAACGAACGTCCTCGGGACGGTCCATTTGTACGAGGCGCTCCGCCGTCATCCCCCGCGGGAGGGTGTGTTTCTCGCGTCTTCCGCCGCGGCGTACGGGACGGTGGACCGACTTCCCACCGACGAGGATGCCCCGTTGCGGCCGGTCAACCCATACGGCGTATCGAAGGCCTGCCAAGACATGCTCTCGCTGCAATACTCGGTCAACTTCGACCTTCGAATCGTGCGCGGTCGTCTCTTCATCACGACGGGACCCGGAAAAACCGGGGATGCGCTCAATGACTTCGCCCAACGCGTGGCCCAGCTCGAGCGACAAGGTCGGCCCGGGAAGTTGCGGGTCGGCAACCTGGACGTTCGACGAGACATCTCCGATGTCCGGGACGTGGTCCGCGCGATCTGGGTCGTATTCGAGCGGGGCGACCCCCGCCAGCCTATCAACATCGGGGCCGGCGAGAGTTTCTCGGTTCGGACGATCGCGGAGTCGCTCCTCCGCCGATCTCGGGTACCGCTGACGCTCGAGTCGGACCCCACCCTGCTTCGCCCGACCGACGAACCGGACATCCGCTCGGACATCACCCGTCTCCGAGCGCTGGGATACACCCCGACGATCCCGCTCGACCGGACGATTGAGGACTCACTGAACCACTGGCGCGAATTTCCTACGGTTTGACGCCGGGCCTCCGGATCTCGGGAGAAAGGCGGAGGCTCCGCAAGCGATAGCTTCTAAAGGGACGAGCAACCCTTCTCACGCCAATGGCAACCGGCCAAGCGCCCGCGGCTCCGAAGAGGCTCCCGGGAGTGGGAGTACCGGCTCCGGACACCCCCGGGGGACTTGCGATCTTTGGCGCGATCATACTCGGCACGGCGTACGCCCTCGTGTTCGTGGGGGCCTATTCTGCTCTGTCTGCCGAAGCCCTTTGGGTCGTGACCCTGAACGTCGTGCTCGGGGTGGTGGTGACGTTGTTCCTCGTCTCGATGATCGGCTCGGACCGATCCCGTGCCACGGTGTTCGAGCTCGAGTTCGCGCGGACCGTCCAAGCCCATCTGGCCGCGGGGGAAAAGCTCGTAGAAGCGAGTCCTCTCGGTGGGATCCTGAGCGAGTACGCACGCGCCGCCAGCGAGCAGCGGCATGCGGCGCGCGAGCACGCGTACGCCGCCAGCCCGGCTCTGTACAGCACCGCGCTGGCGCTCCTCGCGACCCTGGTCATCGGTTTGGCCTACGCCGGTGGGGGCGAACCGAACACGATCGGGCTCGGCCTGGTCCTCGAACTCGGGGCGTTCTTCCTGCTCGCCCTCACGGCGGGAGCGCTTACGTTCTCGGTGGGGAGGAGCGCCGAGGTCGTCGGGTTCGACACCTTCGTCCTTCGCCGGTGGTCCCAAGTGGCGCGACCGTCCTTCCCGTTCACCCATGCGCTGACGGAAGTGCCCTGGGCGGCGGAGGCCGTCTCGATCGTCCCGCTCCTTCCGTGGCAGGAAACCTCCCCCGCGGTGTCCATGCCGTCGTGAACGGCCGCGTCAACTGCACTTGACTCACGGCTGAAATAACCCCCACGTCACAACGGGCTGGAACCAATTCGATGTGGGTGTACGTGGTACTGGCGTCGCCCTGCGGAGTCACGGATTCCATCGCTCGCGCCGTCGCCCGCGCGGTGGATTGGTCGTACGAACACCACGCTCGCCCAGCGGATTCGGTCGACCCCGTAGAAATCCGGACGCCCGCCGTCGTTTTCCTGGGCGGCCCGACGCACCGGCGGGAGATGGGAGAATCGCTGCGGACATTCCTCGACCGAATGCCGGACCGGGTCCTCGCCCAATGTCTGTTCGCTGCGTTCGACACGCGGTTTCACGATTCCCCCATCGTAACGGGCTCCTCGGCCCGTCATATCCAACGGGCGATCGAGGCACGAGGGGGCCGGAATCTGGTCCCCGGAGAGAGCTTCTTCGTCATCCGCCGCGATGGACCGCTGCGGGGGGGCGAGGTCGAGCGCGCCCGGATGTGGGCGAGCGCGGTCATTGCGGCCGCGGTGCGAGAGCTCCACGATATTGAGGTCCGGCCCGGAACCCTCTCGACTTCCGCGCCTCCCTCGTGGGAAGAAGTGCTCGTCGCGGTCCCCTCGTAATCGGGTCCCGTCCGCGTACGATAAGGGCGCTGGGCGATGGGTCTAGGGAAATCTACCGGACCCGGAACGGCGCTCCGTGTCCCGGAATGATCTGATCTGCCACCGTCCGCACCCGTCGACGCTGTCGCTCGAGCTCCCGTTCGTCCCCCGCGAGCGGATCAGGCGTGGGGCCTCGTACGTTCCACCAGAGGTGGGTGAGCGCCACCACACCGGCCGGGGTTCCGACCAAGGTCGTGATGTCCTGCGGGGTGTGCCCCGGGGTTTCGAGCAGAATCACCGACGGGGCTAGGGAACGACCCTCGGCGGGTCGGGAGATCCACCGGTCCCGGTCATACGTGGCCCAGAAGTCGTGGATCCGCGCGTTGGGGAACAGAGCGCAGTTGATCGTGTGGTCGGGATGATGGTGCGAGATGATCACGTCGGTGATCCGATCCGGTCGCACCCCCAGTCGATGGAGAGGGCCGAGGATCGACTCGCGGGAGGGAACCATCCCCGGGTCGACGATGGCACGAAAGTCCCGTTCCTTCACGTAGGAGACGGTTGACGCCACTCGGGTTCCGACGTACCCTCGAAACAGAACTTGGACCGTCGCCTTCGAACCGGGGATGGGGATCGCTCGAGCGCGCGACATGTCCCCGCGAAGGCTGCGGGAAGATAACGGGCTTCCTTCGAGCGCACGCAACGGAGAATTCCTATCGCTGGATCTCGCTCAGGAGGTAGTCGGGAAGCGGAATGCCGGCCCGCTCGACCACTTCCCGGCTGGCCGGTCTCCACGACGATTCGAGGGACCCACACGGCTTGCCGTTATGGGTGGCCGTGGTCGCTCGAACCGTGAGAGTCGAGTCACTTCGGTCGACCAGTCGCGCCGTGACCACGTGGGAGACCCCCACCCGGGGCAGGCGGTCGGCGGAGTACGAGAGGGGACCGTGGCTGACCCATAGCTTTCCGCCCAGCGTCAGCGCGGCCCAGTAGGATGCTTCGTAAAGAACGGTGAAATGAAGGCCGTGATGGAACAGTGTCGGCCATCCTATTTCGTCCGGCTTCGGCGTGAAGTTTCCCTGCACTTCGGGAGTTCCGTCCGCCGCTCTGCTCTCCCGAAATCCTAGTCGGAGTCCTCGGGGGTGCCGAGGACCACATCCGAAGCATGGGTTTTCTGGAGGGTTCTCGAGATCGACCATCGCGGGCAGGACCCCGCCGTGGGTCAAGTCCTTTCGGGGGGCGGTCGGCCGAGGCGCCTACTCGGGGGAGAGGGACCGGGTGCTCCGGTCCGACTTCAGGTTGGCCCAGAGCACCGAGGCGAGCGACCCGAAGAGCGGGATCGCGGCGAGGCCACTGTACGGAAAACTGGGGTAGAGGTACCCCAAGAAGAGGAGGGTCACGAACCCGACGAACAGGCCCGCCGCAAGCGCGTCGGTGGCCGATTCATTGAGGGTCCCGGACGATCGAATCGATGCGGTCACGGCCGGCCCGCGACCCATCTCTCTTCAGCTACTAACTCTTCCGGATCGAACGAGGGTCAAAGCCGAGGTCCCGTTTCGGGACGCGGACATTGGAAAGTTCTTCCCCTGGTCGAGACGCGCGGACCGGCTACGTCAAACGTCCTTGACCCCGAATAGAAGGCCTCGCCGGTGGTTCCGGAACCTATGGAAGCCTCGCCGACTCCCGTGTCGTACCCGGTGTCCCACGATCGGGCAAAACTGTCGAACCTTCCCCGCATGAGGGGGATGGACCTTCTGGACACCCCTCTCCTCAACAAAGGGACGGCGTTCTCCTACGAGGAGAGGACGCGTCTGGGTCTGCATGCTCTCCTGCCTCCCCAGGTGGAGACGCTCGAGCAACAGGTGATTCGGGCCTACGAAGCGTACGAACGGAAGACCGACGACCTCGAACGGCACATCTACCTGCGGGCGCTCCAGGACAACAACGAGGTGCTGTTCTACCGACTTCTTCTCGATCACCTCGAAGAGATGACCCCGGTCGTCTACACGCCGGTCGTCGCCGCGGGTTGCCAGGAATTCAGCCATATCTATCGTCGGCCGAGGGGTCTCTTCCTCTCGTACCCGTTGCGGGAGTCCCTCGTCGAACTCCTGCGTCACCGTCCGAATCCGGAGGTCGACGTGATCGTGGCCACTGACGGGGAGCGGATCCTCGGGATCGGCGATCAAGGAGCCGGCGGATTGGGCATTCCGATCGGAAAGCTCTCCCTCTACACCCTGTTTGGCGGCATCGCCCCGGAGAGAACCCTTCCTATCGTCCTCGACGTGGGAACGAACAACTCGGACTGTCTGAAGGACCCCGAGTATCTCGGCTGGAGGCACGACCGGATCACGGGACCGGATTACTACTCGTTCATCGATCGATTTGTCCAGGCGGTGAAGCAGGAGCTGCCGGGGACTCTCTTGCAATGGGAGGATTTCGGGGTCGAGCACGCTCGACCGATCCTGGAAATGTACCGCGATCAAATGCTCACCTTCAATGACGACATCCAAGGCACCGGTGCCGTCGCCCTCGCCGTCGTGCAGGCCGCCTGCGAGGTGACCAGCATCCCCTTCACCGACCAGCGCGTGGCCATCCTCGGAGCGGGGTCCGCCGGGATCGGGGTGTCGGACCTACTGCGCGCCGCCTTTGTCGGAGCGGGTCTCCCCGATACGGAGGCTCGTCGGCGGTGCTGGCTCGTCAACCGGGGCGGGCTGCTGCACTCGGAACGGACCGACCTCAAACCCGAGCAGCGGGTCTACGCCCAGCCCTGGGAGGACGTCAAGGCTTGGGCGCGGACGGCCGGCGGGAAGGTCGGTCTCGAAGAGGTCGTCCGAGAAGCGCATCCCACGGTACTGATCGGCCTCTCGACCCTCAAGGGCGCCTTCTCTGAGTCGATCGTCCGTTCGATGGCCCGGTGGGTCTCTCGACCGTTGATTCTGCCGCTCTCGAATCCCACCGCGAAATCCGAGGCCCTTCCCGAGGACCTCCTCCGTTGGACCGAAGGGCGCGCAATCATCGCGACCGGGTCACCGTTCCAGCCCGTTCAGTACGGGGACACGAAATACGAGATCGCCCAGTGCAACAACGCCTACATCTTCCCCGGCCTCGGTTTGGGCCTCGTCGCGGGACGCTGCCGTCGGGTGACCGACCCGATGCTGCTCGCGGCGGCACAAGCGCTGGCCATCCGTTCTCCGGCCCGAGACAACCCACATGCCCCGCTGCTCCCGTCGCTGCGTGCGCTGCGCGACGTGGCCCAGGAGATCGCCATGGCCGTAGCGAAGGAGGGCCAACGGAGCGAGCTCGCCCCCGCGATGGCCGAGGAGGAGATCCGCACGCGCATACGCCAGACGCGGTGGAGTCCGGAGTACCCGCTCTACGCCTAGCCGGATTCGGGTGCCCCCGCTCGGCCCGCGGAGGACGGACCGCTCGGCGTCGGGCGGTGGAAAGGGACTTTGGCGCCCGATTCCGATGGCGACGTGAGGCTATTTGGGGGACCTCATTCTGGACCCTTTGAGAAGGTGAGTATACGGCCGACCGACCCCGCCCGTCGCGGAAGAAGTCCTCCCCACGTCGCCGTTCCAAGCACGTAACCTCGCGCCGGTCGACCCGCGCCGAGCCGAAGGCCATGGCGATCGGCTTCGTGCGACTTGAGGTCGACCTGGTCCACGAGGCGTTCCGGCGCCAAGGATTGCCGTTCGTCCACCGACTCGAATCCATCTTTCGAGAGCGTGAGGTCGTCGAGGTCGAAGGCCTTCTTCGATTGACCGCGGCGATCTTGCATGCGCTCGCCGCTCGGGGGTTCTCGCGAGTCGACCACTGGGAGGTTCGGCCGGGAGGCTGGCTTCCGCTCCCGGAACCCGCGCACGAGAAGCTGACGGAGCCGGTCGGCCATCTGCTGAATGCCCTTCGAAGCGAAGCCTGGAAGCGGGTGGCGAATGCTCGCGCGTTCGCGCTTCGACTCTCGGGCTCCAGCGACCTCCGAGCCGACGTGACGGTCCGTCGCGTCCACCGAGAGCGGGGCCACGCCATCACCCTCGAGCTCTTCGGCCCCCTGTCCGAGCGGGATCTCGAAGGGATGGTGCGGGAACTGAGGGAAGACCTCGCGGTCGCCCGCGTCCAGCGGGTGGCCTCCCGGCCCGCGTGACCCGACGAGAAGCCTTCGCCCGCCGGGAACGCGGCCCCGCTTACCCTCAATTGATGTACTCCGATGCCTCCCCGAGCCCAAGATGCTCCAGCTCTACTTCCCCGCGTTGATCGCCGCGTTCCTCATCACGGTCCTCGAGATGACCGAGGTCGTCGCGCTCGTGTTTGCGCTGGCGGCGGACCATTCGACCGTCCGCCACGGAGCGCTCGGCGCGGTCGGTGGCACGGCGGTGGTGGCGGGGGTCGCCGTCGGATTCGGAGCGATTCTCATCGCGTTCCCGAGGTCCTACCTTCTTTGGGGATCTGCCCTCGTGCTGGCCGCGTTCGGGGTCTTTCTCTTCCGGAGCACCCTCAAGACCTATCTACGTCGCCGGGCGGCCACGACCGGGACCGCCCCCCCGCCGGCGAGCCACTCGGCGGCGCAGTTCGCGGGAGGGTTTTCGGTAGGCGCCGTCGAGTCCACCGAGACGGTGATCGTCCTCCTCGCCCTCGCCGCGGCCGGCTACGGATTCTCGGCGCTCGTCGGCGCGGTGGTCGGCGGAGCGCTCCTCGTCTGCGTCGCGTTCGTCGTCCACGACCGGATCCGACGGATCAAGGTCCCGTGGCTCAAGGTCGGGGGGACGTCCGTGGTCTTCGCGTTCGCGGTCTTCTGGGGAGGGGAGGCCGCCGGAGTGAACTGGCCGGGAGGGGATCTCTTCCTCCTTCCTCTGGTCGCGCTCGGGCTGCTCCTCGTCCGGGGGGGAGTGGAACTCGTGATGCGGGCCTCCCTGGCGCGGACGTCGCCCGCATAACCCCGGCCCCGCCCCGGGGGACGGGCGCGGCGCACCGGCCCTTCCTACCCCATTCTCCGGGGGATGTCTTCCGGCAGAGACCCGGGGTGAGGGGGAGCCTCGGAGGTCGAAGGTTGGCAGAGGTGGCGGCAACGTGGGCAAAGCGTCCTTCCCCGAGCCGGGATCCGTTCCACGACGCGTTCGCACTCCTCGTCGGATCGGTGATGGCAGTCGAGGCAGGGATGGGAGGGCAACACGGTTCTCGACCTCCTACGGCCCTGTTCCCCGGGCCGGAGTTTTGGTCCTTCCCCCAGAGGCGACCTTCGGCGGGACGCGTTTGCGGCCGTTCGAGCGTTTCGGTTCGGGCAGCAGCATGAGGCCCTCGGTCGGGTCTCCGATCAGGACCCCGTCCCCCCGACGGAAATTCCAGCCGACCCATGCGATCGTCACCGCGTCGAGCTCGTCGTGAGTGAGCGGTCGATGGTCCAGGGCGCCCCGGAGACCCTCCCTCCGGAGACCCCGCTGGAGAAGCTCGACCCCGGCCTTCTTCCGAGGGAGCCCCAAGATGTCCTGCGCCCCACCGGGGTATCCCTCGACCACGGGAAAACCTCGCTTCGAAAGCGCACGGGCGATTCGCATCCCTCGTACGGTCAACATCCGCATGGGTCCGAGGGTGAGAGGGAAGAAGGGCACCTTGCGTCGGAGGAGTTCCCGGTCGCATTCCCGAAGGTGGGGGCCCGAGCGGTCCTCAATGGTCTTCCTCCCACGGGGAAGCGACAGGGGAGCGTCGATCACGACCAACCCGGGCCGGGCCTTCTCCACGAAATCCAAGATCTCCTGGTCCGCGTGAAGAACCGCGGCTCGAAGTCGGCGAGGGCCCAGTAAGGCGCAGGCCCCCGTGTTGCGGCTCGGTGAGCCGGCAAGGTCGAGGCCGACGACTCCTTTCCCGAGTGTGCGGGGATGGACGGGCGGCAATTTCCGAGGGAGAGCGGGCTCCTCCCATAAACCCCCGTCCCCCGGACCGGGGTTCGGAGCTTACGCTCACCCTGAAAAAAAGGGAAGAAGGAAAGGGTTGGTCGCGGACCCGCCTATCGGCTTTAGACCGGGAGCACCTTCCGGCCGTAGTTCCAGTTGGTCAGGTCGGCCGTCGCGACGTACCAGGCGATCAACCCGGTAAAGATGATCTCGCCGCCCACTGCCCAGTTCGCGCTTCCGTCAGCAGCGAAGGTCGTGGAACCCGATGCCAGGCTCCAGAACTTCACCACGAGTAGGATGAACGCGATGAACAGGAAGAGGAACACCATCAGGATTCCCCATCCGTGCTTGGGTGCGTTGATCAGGAAGCTGAACGTAAACATCATCCAGATAAACGCAAACCCGGCGACACCGTAGTAGACGGGTGTCGTGGCTCCTGCCCCCCCGACGAAGTTGCCGACTCCGCTGAGCATCAGCGTGAACGCGAGCCAGAACGCACCATATCCCATGAACGCCGACCCAGCGAACATGTTGCCTTTCCTGAGCGCGATGAGGCCTGCGATCAGCTGGGCGATACCGCCGAACGCAATGGCCATCCCATAGACCACCCAGTTTCCGTTGAACCCCGCTCCGTACGGGGTCGGCAGGTTAGAGAGACCGGCAATCATTGTCGTGGTTCCGAATCCCATCAGACCCACGACCGCCGGGCTCGCCCACCACTCAGGCTTCTCCTCCACCGCGGGAGGGGCCTCCTTCATTCCAGTCGCCGTTTCCATAGATTCGTCTGGGGCTGGCATGTTACGGCGGCGCACGCTGTCCAAGTAGATAAAAGCCTTTTTCGAGGAGTTTATGAGCATGGATGGCCCCGGAAGGGCTCCCGGGCCATTTTCGGGCCCCTTCGGTGCCGCGGCGGACAGGGTTAAGGGCCGCAGCGCGTGAGCGGGAATCGACCATGGAGGAACGGGGCGACCTAGAACGCATCGTTTTCGGCAAGACTCGGGTCATCCTCAACCGCGACCTTTCGGTGATGAATCCTAACCTGGTCGCCGGGTCCCAGGGCTTGTGCATCGGGAAGCTCGCCTCGTACACGCTCAAGGTCGCCTTCCCGAAGGTGACCGTCGGGGTCAACTGGAAGGACTGCGACATCGTGCCCGGGAAAACGGGGATGCCGACCGACGCCGACCAGCCCAAGGTCGTCCCGAAACCCCGTCATATGGGCGAAGAGTGACCCGGAGGGGTCATCTCAGGTCATCGGCAGCAGCTTCTGTACGATTGGACCGACCTCCTCGAGTCGGTCCGTCCGGTAGCCGGCCTTGGGTTCTTCGGGAAGACCGGGAAGGAAAAGCGCCCGATACCGGGCACCGTAGGAGTGGAGACCCGTGAACAGCACGGCGCCCCGGTACCCTGCCCGGCGGGCCCCCTCGAGGTCGGCCCAACCATCCCCGACGTGAACCGCGAGGTCGGGCGGTTCGTTCAATCGTTGGAGGGCGTAACGGAAGATCTCGGGCGAAGGCTTCGTCCATGGCTGTTCGTCGCTGAAGACGTAGGTTTCCACGAACCGGTCGAACCCCATGGACGTCAGGATGGGCCGGAGGAAAGCCCCGGGCTCCCCTACCGTATTCGAGATCACTCCCACCCGATACCCCCAGTCGCGAAGATCCTCTACGAGCTCGAGGGCGCCGGGGGCGAGCCGGAACGGGGTACGTGAAATCTCGTCCTGCAGGAGGCGGAGGTAGTCCTTCGGGTCGGCGTCCCGGCCCGTCTCCGCGGCTGCCCGAGAGACCTGTTGCTCAGGGGTGACCGTCCGACCCTGGGCCGAGGCCGCCACGGCCGCGGAGTACGACCTCTCGAAGGCTCGACCGAGGTCCGCTTCGGAGAGCTCCGGGGCTCCGGAGAGGAGCGGAGCGCTCCGGAGCACCTCCTGACCCATGGCGATCTGATGGGCCATGTACGCCTCCTCGTCCTCCGGGGGAAGATAGATGAGCGTGTGCCAAAGGTCGAGCGTGACCGCGGGCATGAGGCGTGTTTCCTAGGTCTCGGCCCTATAAGGCGGCGCGGACGGTCCGACAACGCCCCGAGCCGCCATCGAGTCTCGCTCGATTGTGGCCGCCAACCCCATAGTCTCCGTCGCCTCCCCAAGGTCCCGACATGGCAGCGATTCGCTTGCTCGTTGCACTCCGGCCTCGGGAGGAGGTCCCCGGCGTGCTCCGCAGTCGCTTGCCGACGATCGGCTGGGAGTACGCCTCCGGAGGTTCACCAGCACGGTGGAACGACGTGGAAGCGATGCTCCTCGGCTCCGTGGAACGCGAAATGGTGGGGGTCGACGCACGCGAGCTTCCCCAGCTGAGATTCGTCCAGCGGGTGTACACTGGGATGGACGGCGTACCGTTCGAACGGTTCCCCGAGGGGGTCCGGTTCGCGGGAAACGTCGGGGCCTACGCTCCGTTCGTTGCCGAACACGCGGTGGCTCTCGCTCTGGCGGCGGCTCGCGAGCTTCCCCGCGCTCATGCCCTGGTCGCCGCCGGGAAACTGCGACCCCCGCCGGTCCAGCGGCTATTGTGGAAGCGCACCGCGGTGATCCTCGGTTACGGGGAGATCGGCCGCGCGATCGCGGCCCGCCTCGGCGGTTTCGAGACCCGGATCGTCGGCCTCAATCGCTCCGGTCGGGCGGCTCCGGGCTGCAACGAGATGTTCCCCTCCGACCGGCTGATCGACGCGGTGAAAGAGGGGGATTTCGTGTTCGATGCGCGACCCTTGACGCGGGCCACGGAGGGTTCGATCGGCGAATCGGTCCTGGCTTCGATGAAGTCCACGGCGGTGTTCATCAATGTGGGGAGAGCGGGAACAGTCCGGGAGGAGGCGCTGTACCGTCACCTGGTGACCCATCCCGACTTCCGGGCGGCGCTCGACGTGTGGTGGCACGAGGACTTCGCCTCGGGTCGACTCGACAATCGGTTCCCCTTTGCCGGGTTACCCAATCTTGTGGGAACGCCCCACTCCGCCGGCTTCGGCCCGGGCGTAGAGACGTATGTGCTCGAGCGCGCGGTCGCCAACCTCGCGAGGTTCTTTGGTGGCGAAGAGCCGCTCTACGTGGTCGACCGATCCGAGTATGAGCGGCCCTAATGGGGGTTACGGCTCGAGACGTGCGACGGGCGACGATCCTTCTCCGTCGGGGGGAGGAGTCCGCGTTACCCTTCGCCGGTACAACCAATAGAGCGCGACCCAGACCGCCACGTCGATCGGGACGAGGGCGATCCGCCCGAGAACGAATTCGGAGATGGGCGAGAGGACCACGTAGAAACCCACTCCCGTGAGCACGAAGGCGAATCGAGCTCGTTCACCGCTCGCGCTTCGGTCGAACAGGGTGACCACGAGGCCGACGGCGAGAAAGAGGACCGCTAACAGGACCGCCCCGACCTCGGGGTACGCACCGAGCTTGGGGGTCTGCCAGGTCCCGATCTGCCCCCCGATGAAGAACGCCGCGGCGGCCCCGACGCCCATCCATGCGGGCCGGCTCCACTTTGCCTGTGGACGCCACCGACTGATCCGTGGACCCAGCGCCAGGCGACGATGACGAGGACCACGAGGGCGAGTCCCATTCCCAGCCAATCGGCCCACGAGAGCGAGTATCCGGCAAACACCTGTCCCGTGACTACTGCGACCACGACCGGTACGGGAGCCAATCCCACCAGCCACCGGTCCGAGAGGAATCGTACCGATCGGCTGTCGGGCCAGAATCGACCGGTCAGGAAGATGGGGAAGGAGATGCTCCAGACCGCATGGAAAGGTACGATCCACTCCGTCCAGAGCCAATTCACCCCCTCCCAACGGCCGTACGAGCCCAGTACCCCCGCGTCCGGCCACCCCGGATTGAACAACGAGTGGGCGGCCATCCCTTCGGTCACGATCCCGAACGCGAGGCCCAGGATGAACACGGTCGCCGGGCCGCCCTTGATCCGAAGCGCGAACTCCCGGATCGCGAGGGCGCTCAGGCCGTAGATCGCCATGAAGATCAGGACGACCTGCGGAAGGATCCACGCCTGCGGGGGTGTGGAACCGCTCACGAGCTCTGCGAGGAACGGTGCGAAGGCGACGAGCACGAACGCCTTCTGCCGGGAAGATAGGGCCCGCGTAAAGGGGCGCCTCCGGCTATCGGATCCGTTCGAGCGAGAAGGAGCCGATGACCAACGCCCGGTTCGTCGCTCGGCACTCGACCCAGTCCCGGGTCTCGACGTCTCCGAGCCCTTTCACCGCGAGGAACGTCTTATCGCGTTCCTGCTTGAAAACGATCGCCCCGTCCATTCGGCCGAGCAAGCTCTCGACCTGGGCCTCGGATAGGGCACCGGCTTCGAGAGAGTACATCGCGAGGGCCGGACGGGGCTTCAGGATCCCCACGATATTCTGGAGGAAGGAGAATCCCGCCCGTTCGTCCCCGTGCGCAAGGACCGAGGAGAGACCCAGGAAGGCGACCCGGAAAGGTCCGGCCTGGGAGGTCTCGAGGCTCCGCGCGGTCGACCCGAGCGACGTGAGGATCCCGGCTTGGTCGTTCGCCCCCTTGACGACCGTCCGGTTCGGACCGCCCGCGCCCCCCGAGCCCGACGCGTCAATCCAACGCACCATGCCCATCTGTTCGTATTCTCGGAACTGGGGGAGGACGATCCCCATCGCTTCGGCGATCTCTTCCGGAGAACGGGCGGCGGTCACGATGAGGACCGGCTCTCCTCGCTTGAGTCCTTCCGCCACGAACGAATAGAGCACGACCTCTTTTCCTACGAACGCCTCTCCCAGTACGACCACGTGGGTCCGGGGCGGAAGTCCGCCGAGGAGCAGGTCGTCCAACCGTGCGATCCCCGTCGGGAGGCGGTCGGAGAACCGTCGTCCTACGGGGGCCACCAAGGTGTCGCCCTCGGACGTTCCGGTTCCGGAAAGGTCGCGGATGCCGACGGAACGGGCGCTTCCGGGACGTCGCGAGGAAGTCGTCGAGGGTCGGTCGAGCTCGTCGGCCGCAGCCACGGCAGCGAGCCCGGCGATCGGCAGGTCTCTCCCTCGACCGATCTCCTGGCGACGCAAGCTCACCTCGGCCTCGGCGGCCTCGAGCGAGCGGGAACGTTCGTGCAGCTCCTGTTCCCGCCGTTCGACCTCGACGAGCAAGGCCTTGGCGCGGTTCTCGCGTTCCACGATGGCCGCTTCCCGGCTGGAGAGAGTTTTCGTGTTGCGATCGAGGTCCTCGGTCTTCTGGGCCACCGACACCTGGTCGCGCCCGAGCGAGGCGAGCCGCGTCTCGTAGTCGTGGGCCGCCGCATCGTACTGCGTTCTTCGCCCATCCGCCGCTTTGAGAAGGTCAGCGAGCTCCGCCTCGCGCTGTTTCAGGGCGGCCTCGCGGGACGCGAGGTCGGCCTCTTTTCGAGCTGCTCGGGTGAGGGAGTCCTCCGCGGCCTTCGCCCGTTCGCTCGCCTCTCGGGACCTTCGCCCGAGGGCGACGTTCGCGTCGTCGAGGGTGGCCTTGAACTGCTGGAGGCGCACTTCGCGAGCTACCAGGTCCTGGCTCGTGGTGGAGGGGCCCCCCGCTGGGGAGACCACGCCGGTCTCTCGAGCGGCCACCGCGCCCTCGCGCCGCAGCAGCTCGGCCGTCTTCTGGTCAATCTCCTGCTTGCGGCTTAGGAGACGCGCTTCGGCGTCCTTGAGGTCCTGAGTACGGCGTTCGACTTCCTGCTGCCGTTGCGTGAGTTCGACGTCCCGCTGGGTCAGGGCGCCTTCCTGCTCGACGAGCCGAGCTTCCCGCGTCGAGATCTGTGGAACGAGCCGTCCGATCTCCTGCTCACGAAGCTCGAGCGCCTTGTTCTTGTCCTCTACTTGGCGCTCCCGTCCGTCCATCTCGGCGATCTTCCCCGCCCACTCCCGCTCCTTCGCGACGAGGGCATCCGAGCGCGTCCGGTAGTCCTCTTCGAGGGCATCGAGTTGACCGCGGGCCTCCTTGAGAGAATCGTACTGGCGGTGGATCGAGAGGTCGCTGTTTTCGACCGTCGCCTCCCGTTTGACGAGCGCCGCTTCCCGGAAATGGAGGGCTTCCTCCTTCTTGGAGAGGTCGTCTGCGAGGCGGAACATCCGACTCTGACCCGAGGTGATGAGCTCTCGCTGGTGCACCCGTGTTCCCGAGGAGATCAAGTGGAGGAACGAACCGGAGGTTTGGTAGAAGATGGCCGAGAGGAAGAGGCTCACCGCGAGGGCGTCCGCGACGCCTCCCGAGGTCGACGGCGGGAAATAGACGAGGAGGGCCGAGGCGACCGGAAGGACGGCCGAGATCGCACTCGCCCACTGCCGGCCGGTCCACGCGTTCCAGGTGAGGACGAAACCCACGAGCGCGAGGCTGATTCCCGCGAGCTCGGCCACGTAGAACCATGGGAACAGCGAGATCGTCGCGAACGGGCTCTCTCCGGCGATACGCAAACCATAGACCACCGCGAGCAGGACATTGGCGGCCAGGGCGGCCACCGTGATCGAGAAGTGCTTCTCCCACGGCCAGAGCTGGTAAACCTCCCACTTGACCACGAGACCGACCGCGGAGATCACCACGCCGGCGAGGAGTGGGATGAGCAGGTAGAACGTCGCCCCCAGCGCGACGGCCCCCTGGTCGCTGGAGCCGAGCGTGGGGAGGGTACTGTAGAAGAGGAGGATGAGCAGGCCATCCAGCGCGAGCAACGCGGAGGCGATGACCGTGTAGAGGTGCGCGGACCGGCCGATGCGGAGCTGGAGGAGCGCATCGTCTTTGGCTAGTTCGAGGTCCTCCGGCGCGGGCACGGTCACCGCCCGAGTGCCGGGTGCCGCCGGCTTGGCGCCTCCCTTTTTCGGGGCGTCCGACGTCTTGGTCCCCGTCCCGTCCGGCATGGAATCGACGCTATGCCATGGGGGATGCGGGTTACTTAATCGTGCGCTTGGAGCCTGTATGACGCGCGGAGAGAAGGACCGCCGCGGCTTGCTCCCATCGTTCCGGACGTCGACCGACCTCCTCTTCGAGACTGAGGAGGCGCTTCCACGACGGTCCGTCCGACCTCACGGCTTCGATTCTCGTCGAGTCGGGCCCCAGGCAAGGAGCGACCGCGATCGTCTCGGTGATCTCCCAGCCGGTCCTCGTCCAGCGGTCGTGAATCTCGGTCACCGCGAAGCGTCGGAATGACTCTCCGGCGGCCCGGCGGGTAGGTTCGACACGGAATGCTTCCCGGTCGAGTCGGCCGAGGACGGCCTTCAGGGGCGCCCGCAGGAGCCTCGCCAGGCTCGATGCCGGAAGGCGGGCGAGATATCTCGAACGTTCCCCCGGACCCGGCGCAATTTCGATCACCAAAGTGCCCCCGGGCGCCACGAGATCCTCGGCCCGGGTGAGCATCTCCTCCGCTTCGCGGCCGGCGAATCCGAGCGTGTTGCCCATGGTGACTACCTCGGCCCATCGGTCCGGTTCGAGGGGCGGGCGCAGCGCGTTTCCGAGGACTCGGTCCGGTACGGGACCCGGGCTGCCGGAGGCAACCCATGCCTCCCGGACGAGGTTCAACATTTCCCTCGACAGGTCGAGCGCGACCCGGCGCGCCTCGCCCTGCCCCGCGAACGGGAGAAATCGTCCCGGTCCCGAGCCGAGGTCGAGGACCCAACCCTGGTCTACTGCGTGGCGGGTCAGGAAGCGCTCGCGCAGCTCGCGGTAGAGGTCCCGTTGACCCGTCCCTTCGTAGCGCCGCCATTCGCGCCGGGCCCGATAGGTGTCGGCATTTCGAAATCTCTCGGTCGGCGACGCACTCTGGCTGGGTCCGGTGG
>DATEQS010000015.1:0-19443 GCA_035272385.1 Thermoplasmata archaeon | reverse complement strand
CGGATGGCTCGAAACAACGAGAGCCCGTTCGCCCGGATGCGTCAGGGTCTTGGCATTCGGCAGGTCCCGGACGAGCTCCACATCCATCCAGCGAAAACGGTGCTGGGCGAGTTCGTTCAAGACGCGGGCGCGCTCCACTGGGTCGTCGGGACCCTCGCCGCCCTCGGCGCGGGAGCGTAGGGTGGCGAGAAGGGGAAGTTGACTCGGGAACAGTTCGCCCACTCGCTTTAGCTCCGCGGCCGGAAACCGGTCGAACCGGATCTCGATCAGGTCCGCCCCCGACGCTTTCGCGAGTTCCATCTGGGACCGTGCCTCCGCGATCGTGCGGGCGGGAAGGGTCACCACGATGGCCGGGGGAGTCGGGTTCATCGCTCGGTGATCGTCTCCTCGACCGACCGCCCGAGGTGTCGGGCCGGCGGCATCTTCACGCCGTGAACTCGGGTTCCGGCGGTGAGCTCCGTCGTGGGAATCCGGGCGTTCTCTGCGGAGAGTCGGACGGTTTCGGCTTCCTGCAGAAAGACCGTCCGTTTCATGACCCCGTCCGACGCGGTGACCACGACGAGGGGGCGCCGTTCGATCTTGATTCGTCCGACCCGTACCGAGCGGGCCGACGCACCCGGCCGGCTCATCAGGACCGGATCGCCCGGCTGAAGCTCGGCGAGGTACCGGGTTGTCCCGTCGCCCATCAGGACGTAGGAATGCGCGGCTCCGGCGTTGACGCGAAAGGCCCGAGGTCCGCTGAATCGCGATCCGACGGCTTCGCTGACTACGTGAAAAAGGAATCCCGCCGCGCTCCCGACCAACAGGCCTTCTGCGGGGTCGAGCAGCGACGTCGTGTCGACCAGGACCCGGTCGCCGATTCCGACCGCCTGGACAGAGTCGACCGTCACGAGGGTCCAGTCGAGGTTCGAGGGGAGCGGGCCGTCCAAGACCGCTTCGAGGTCGTCCACTTCTTCGGGGGAACGGACTTCGACGATCACGCGCCGCGCTCCGTGTTCGAGGGCTCCGAGCGCCCCCGGGACCTCTCGGGAGCTGCGGGCGTAGACCCATAGCTCGAATCGGCGACCGCTGGCCGCGATCGCATTCTCGAGCGGGATGACCCGGTCTCCCGTCCATTCGATTGCCAGCACCCCTCCCGCCGGTGCCGTGAGCAGGGCCGCGTCGAGGGCGCCGGGGTCTCCCACGGCGAAAATGGGAACGGTAGCGGATTCCTGCCCGCGAACGGTCAGGGTGTCGCCACGCCGAACCAGGATCTCCTCCGCGGGCGCGGGTTCGAAACTGTCGTTCTCGGCCAACACGAAATGAGAGAATCCCCGACGCCGAGCGCGTTCTACGATTGCTTTGCGCACCTCCGGCGAGCCGGCCGAGGGTGCGACCGTGACCCGCTCGCGCGACACGGGCGATCCCCTACTCCGGGCCGTGCAGAAGAGTCGAGATGCGGCGGGCGAGCGGACCGACCGGACGCCGTTGGAACAAGTTCCGGCCGATGCAGATCCCGCCCCCTCCCGCGCGCAGGCTCTCCTTGACGATGGACAGAAACTCCTCTTCGTTCTCGAGTCGAACGCCTCCGCCGATCAGCACGGGAACCGGAGTGGTCCGGCAGAGCTTCGCGAACTCGGCGGCCGAACCGGGGTAGCTCGTCTTCACGATATCCGCGCCGGTGTCCGCGGCGGCCCGGGCCGCGTGACGAAGTTCGTCCGGAGTTCCTCCGTTCGGTTTTTTCACGTACGCCATGCAGAGCAGCGGGAGGCCCAGCTTTCGGCACTGGTCGGCGGCCACGCCGAGGTCACGGAGCATGTCGGGTTCCTCCGGGATTCCAAAGTTCACCTGGACGCTCAGGAGGTCCGCGCCCAGGCTGATGGCCTCCTCGGCCGTCCCGACGAGGACCTTTTGGTTCGAGGTGCTCCCGAGGCTCGTCGACGCGGAGACGTGAATTCCGAGCTGCGTCGTCGGGGCCAGGATCGGCGCGAGCTCTCGCACCGCGCCCTTCGTGACGATCAGGAGGTCCGCCCCTCCGTCTTGAAGTTCCAGGGCCAGGGGAGCAAGCTCTTCGAGCCCGTCGATCGGTCCCATCGAAACGGGATGGTCGAGCGGAACGGAGAAGAGCTTGCGCTGGGGGTTCGGGAACAGTCGCCTCATTCGGATGGTTCTGCCTTCCATGGGTCCTACCTTCGGTTTGTTGTTCTTCGTGCGAGACCCCAAGAAAGCGCGGTCCGAAAACGTGCGGGGCACGTTGGGACGGCGCCCTCCCGGCGCCTCCCTATCACCAGAGCCAGGTCACGGCGGCCCGAACCGCGCTTCGCCCGGGAAGGGCTTTGGGGGAGCGGCCTGCCATCGAACGCGACCACCGGTCCGGTGCTATTTAGCCTTCGTCGGAGCCTTTCCGCCGTTCGTCTCGGCCAACACTCCGTCCACGAGGAGCGCGTGGATCGAGAAGCCCCGCTGCATCTGTTCCCACATCAATTTACGAATCGGTGGGGTGGAGGCGAACCCGGCGACGATCTGGCCGATCCACTCGCTGTGCTCCACGTCGGCCGTCACGTGGAGCGTGTAGTACTCGAGATGCTTCTCATCCACCCCGTAATGCTTCCGAAAGGCCGGCAGGAGCCGGGCGCAGAGCTCCACATTGGGAGGTTCGCTCGAACCCGCGGCCGAGACGTAGAACGTGTTCACCCGGTTCGTGTAGAGGAAGTCGTCGATCGCCACCATCGTGCTCGGGAGCAGCGGCGCGTTCAGGACGTCCGACCGCGCCACCCCGAGGCCCTCGCAGAATCGGAGCCAGAGTTCCGGATGTCCCGGAGCCTTCCCCTTTGGGTCTCCCGCCTCCTCGACGAGCTGGTCGAGGATCATCCGACGATAGGGGTCGTTCGACGCATCCGAGGAGCAGTTCGCAAACCGCTCGGCCATCGCGATCGGGACCGAGGCGAGCCACGGGTAGAACTGCTTCACCCACGCGTGTACGACGGGTCGAGGGACCTCGCCGCGTTCGAGGCGAGTAAAGAACGGATGCGTCTTGAACGGGTGATTCGCCATCTTGTACTTCGTGAGCTCGTCACGGAACTTCGCGCCCTCGAAGCGGACCCAGGGAGCCTCGCTCATCGACGCGCCGAACGACCCCCGGTATTTGGTCGCCGAGGTTCCGTTCTGAACCTCCCGCGTTATCGAGCCGCGACCGGCTCCGGGGCCGTGTCCTCGTCACCGGGCGACGCTCCGCTGGTCCCCCCGTTCGGACCTCTCGAGGGGATTCGGGTCCTCGAATCGGCGAGGTACGTGGCCGGCCCCTGGGCCGCTACCTATCTCGGCGAGTTCGGCGCTCGCGTGATCCATGTCGAGGGTCCTCCCTTCGAGCCTCCCTACGCCGACCCGACCCGAACGACGCGTCCCCTGCTGGAAGGGAGCACGCCGGAAGAGTCGGTGTCGGAGTCCTGGGCTCAGTACTCTCGCAACAAGCTCTCGGTGGGTCTAGACGTTCGTCAACCGGCAGGTCGTTCACTCTTTCTGAAGCTCCTCGAACAGTCGGACATCTGGATCGAATCGTCCCGGCCGGGCACGTACGAAAAATTCGGCCTCTCGGACGAAGAGGCCTGGCGGGCGAACCCCCGATTGACGATTGTCCACGTGTCCGGCTACGGTCGCACGGGCGTGCCCGAACGCGTCGGAGCTCCTTCGTACGACCTCACTGCCCAAGCGTACAGCGGATTCCTCTCCCTGCAGGGGAACCCGGACCCCGACCCACCGATGCGCTCGGGGACCGCGCTCAACGATACCGTCACCGGCCTCGCCGCCGCCACGGCGGGTCTGATGGGTCACATCCACGCGAACCGGACCGGGCACGGGCAATCGGTCGACGTGGCCCAGTACGAAGTGTTCTTCATTCTGCTCGAGAACCTCGCCCTCGACTACTTTGCGCGGGGGGTCGTCCGAGGCCGCTATGGGTCCGGACACGCTCGACTTCATCCATACGATGTCCACCGGGCGAAGGATGGCTGGGTCATCGTCGCGGCTCCCACGCCGGAGGCTTGGGATCGCCTGAAGTCGGTCATCGGATTCCGGGACACGACCTTCGACGACCGAGATTACCGGCTGGCGCATCGAGAGGTCGTCGACCGCGCCATCGCGGGGTTCTGCGCATCCCGGACCCGGCAAGAGCTCGAGGAGATCGGCCGTCGCGAGGACGTGGCGATCACGCGCGTCTTCGATATTGCCGACGTCGCGCGGGACCCGCACTTCCGGGAACGGGGCATGTTCGTCGAATGGGAAGATCCGGTCGCGGGCCGAGTGAAGGGCGCGGGAGTCGCCCCCCGCTTCTCCGTCACGCCGGGCGGTGTTTGGCGCGGGGCCCCCTGGCTGGGTCAAGACAACCAGCGGGTCTTCCGGGACCTGCTCGGCCTCTCGAAGGACGAGGTCGATCGACTGCAAGCCGGGGGGGTCATCGGCGAACGACCCCCCTTGGCGCCCCCGAACTCGAAACCGCCGTTCTTTGTGAAGGAAGGATTGTAGATGTCGATCCTTCCGCCTTCGCCCAACGACCCGATCGTGCGCGAGGTCACGGAGTTCGCCGCTCGACTCGACCTGGCGACCCGGTACCGGGAACTCGACCGCGACCCTTCGTTCCCCCGCGCCGAGTACCGCGCGATGGGGCAGGCGGGTCTCCTCGGGTTGCGGACCTCCACCTCGCTCGGCGGAAAGGGGCTCCCTCTCCCTCGGGTGGGGCTCGCTTTGTTCCACCTCGCCTACCGCTCGGGGACCGTGTTCGCGAAGCTGAGCCTCCAGCCCGAGTTCTCCTCCGTTCTCGGAGATCACGGATCCCCGGAGATGGTGGCGGAGTGGTTCCGCCCGATGGTTCGAGGGGATCGCCTCGTGGGAAACCAGATCACGGAGCCCGGGGCGGGTTCCGATGCCCAGGCGATGTCCCTCTCGGCCACTCCCGAGGGAGGAGACTACATTCTCACCGGCGAGAAGAGTGAGGTGGCGCTCTGCCTCGACCTGGACGCCGCGATCGTCTACGGACGAGTGCCGGGGAGCGATCCGCGCAGCGGAATCACGGCCTTCCTCGTGCCTCAGGACCTACCAGGGATCGCGAGGCGTCCGACGTCCGGAGACCTGGGCGAGCGCTGGCAACGCCGGGGCTCGGTCACCTACGACCACGTCCGACTCCCCGCTCGATTTCGTATCGGGGAGGAGGGCAAGGGGTTCGAGTACCTCCGAGCGGAGTTGACCCAGGAGCGAGCCCTCCTAGCGACCATCTACCTCGGTGCCGCGTTCGCTTCGTGGGAGTCGACGGTCGATTACGTCGGACGGCGGACCGTCTTTGGAAAGCCGCTTTCCCGTCAGGAAGGGGTTTCCTTTCCGCTCGTCCAAGACGCCGGTCGCCTATCCGCGGACTGGCTGTACGCTGAGAACGCTCTCTCTCGCCTCGAGACCGGTGCAAGTGCGGCCGCCGAGGCCGCCTTGGCGAAGTGGATGGCGGTCGAGGACGGGCTACGAGCGATCGACCACGCCATCCAGTTCCACGGAGGGCGCGGATACTCCCAGGACCTTCCGCACGAGCAGCGTTGGCGCGACGTGCGCAGCGGTGGCATCGCCCACGGTCCATCGGAAGTCATGCTCGTGGTCGCCGCGCACGAATTGTGGGGACGGACGCGAACCTAGTGAGTTTCGGTCGCTCGTTCAGCCCTTCGAGGCCGCCGAAGAACGTTCGCGGGACCGGGCGTGCTTGCGTGGGGCCCCTTTGTCCGGCACGAACTGTTCGGTCTCCGTAGAGCCTTCCATGGCGAGGGTGGACGTGAGCCCCCCCGAAAGGATCTGGGCAACCTCGTCGAAATAGCCCGCGCCGACGAACGATTGGTGCTTCACGGCGGCGTACCCTTCCTCCTCGGCGCGGAACTCCTCCTCCTGGAGTTCGGAGTAGGCGGCCATTCCCGTCTGGGAGTACCCCTTTGCGAGGCGGAACATCGACAGGTTAAGCGCGTGGAAACCGGCGAGGGTCACGAACTGGAACTTGTAGCCCATCCCCGCGATGGTCGATTGGAATTCGGCGATGACGTCGGGACTCAGCTTCTTGCGCCAGTTGAACGACGGGGAGCAGTTGTAGGCCAGCAACTTTCCCGGGAACTCCCGGTGGATCTCGCGGGCGAAGCGTTCCGCCTCCTCGAGGTCCGGCCCGGCCGTCTCGAACCACAAGAGGTCCGAATACGGGGCATACGCCAGTCCCCGGGCGATCGCCATGTCGAGCCCGCCGGTGATCTCGAAGAATCCCTCGGGAGTCCGATTCCCGGTGAGGAAAGGAGCGTCCCGGGGGTCCACATCGCTCGTCAGAAGCTTTGCCGAGAGGGCATCGGTGCGGGCAATCACGAGGGTCGGAACCGCCGATACGTCGGCCGCGAGGCGCGCGGCCCAGAGCTTCTGGTTGAACTCCCTCGCCGGTACGAGGACCTTTCCGCCCATGTGGCCGCACTTCTTCACGGAGGCGAGCTGGTCCTCGAGGTGAAGGCCCGCGGCTCCCGAGTCGATCAACGATTTCGTTAGCTCGAAGACGTTCAGGTTGCCCCCGAAACCGGCCTCGCCGTCGGCCACGATCGGAGCGTACCAGTAGACCTCGTCCTTCCCGAGGGAATGTTGCTTTTCGTCCTCCCGTCGGAAAGCATTGTTGATGCGCCGAACGAGGTTGGGCATCGAGTCGGCCGGATAGAGGCTCTGGTCCGGGTAGGTTTGGTCGGCGTCGTTCGCGTCGGCGGCGACTTGCCAGCCGCTCGCGTAGATCGCTGGGAGGCCCGCGGCCACCATCTGGACGGCCTGCGTGCCGGTCATCGCGCCGAGGGTGGGCAGGTACGCTTCGGAATGGAGGAGACGCCAGAGTCGCTGAGCGCCGAGGGCGGCGAGCGTGTGGCCGATCGCGACGGATCCCCGCAACCGCTCCACGTCCCCGGGCCGGTACGGTCGCACGATACCCTTCCAGCGCTCGTTCTCCTTCCAGTCGAGTCCGACGGGTTCCGTCATGCCTCCTCGCCCCCCTTCGGGTCCTCCAGGTCCGGGTACGCACGCTCGGTGATAAACCCGACGAGAACGGGCGAGGCCACGACCTCGTCCAAGATCTCGGCCGCGCGCTCGAGGGAGCGCAGCGTGGCCGGCCACTCCGGGTCGGAAGGGAACTCCGCTCGCTCCGCTCGGAACGCCTCTCGCACTAGCGGAAGGTCGACCGTCCGGCCATCCTCTAAACGCGCGCGGTGGTGGACCCATTGCCAAAGCTGGCACCTCGCGATCTCGGCTGTCGCGGCATCCTCCATCAGGTGGTCGATCGGAACGCAACCCACGCCCCGAAGCCACGACTCCAAGTATCGGAGAGCCGCCCGCGCATTCCGTCGAACCCCTCCGGGGGTGACGGAGCCGCTGGGGATTTCGAGCAGCTCGGCCGGACCGGCCATCGGCCCGGTTCCCGGTCGGGAAATCTGGTTCGGGGTCGGCATTCCCCGGTCGAAGACCTCTTGGGCGACACGCACGAGTCCGGGGTGGGCTACCCAGGTCCCGTCGTGACCGGCGGCGACTTCGCGCTCCTTGTCGGCGATCACGAGGGCGATCGCTTTCGCGTTCGCCTCCGGGTCCTCCTTGATCGGGATCTGGGCGGCCATCCCCCCGATCGCATGGGCGCCGCGTCGGTGGCAGGTTCGGATGAGGAGATGTGAATACGCCGTCAGGAAGGGAGTGTTCATCGTCAGGTTCGAGCGGTCGGGGAATCGCGTTTCGGGGACGTCCTGGAACTGCTTGATGAAGCTGAAGAGGTAGTCCCAACGGCCGCAATTGAGCCCGACCGAATGATCCCGGAGCTCCCAGAGGATCTCGTCCATCTGGAACGCGGCGGGGAGCGTCTCGATGAGGACCGTGGCCCGGATCGTGCCGGTAGGGAGGTCGAGGGCGACCTCTGCGGCCCGGAACACGTCGTTCCACAACCGGGCTTCGAGGTAGTGCTCGAGCTTCGGAAGATACAGATAGGGTCCGGTCCCCCGCCGCCGGAGTTCCTGGGCGTTGCGAAAAAGGAAGAGACCCGCGTCGAATAGGCTCGCGGAGATCGGATGGTGTTCTACCTCGAGATGCCGTTCCTCGAGATGCCAGCCCCGGGGGCGGACCATGAGTGTGGCGATCTTCGCGTTGAGTCGGTACTCCTTGCCTTCCGGGGAAGTGAACCGGATCTGCCGACGGACCGCATCGTAAACATTCGCTTGTCCGAGTATGGTGCCCATCCACGTAGGGGAATGGGCATCTTCGAAGTCGGCCATGAAAACACGAGCCCCCGAATTGAGGGCGTTGATGATCATCTTCCGGTCCACCGGGCCAGTGATCTCGACCCTGCGATCGGTGAGGTCGGCCGGAGCGGGAGGTACGGACCATGCCTCGGATCGGATCCCCTCTGTCTCGCGCGGGAATTCCGGTCGGCCGCCCGCCGAGAGGATTCTTTGGAACTCGCCCCGCTGCGAGAGGAGCTCCCTGCGTCGCTTTTCGAACTGGCGGTCCAACGCCACCAGAAAGTCGACCGCCGCCGGGCTGAGCACCTCCTCGCCCCGGCGCGGCAGGCGCCCGGAAATTCGGACGGTTCGTTCCGGCTCGGTCGAAGTTCCCGACGCCGGACGTGCGCTCCGGTCCGGTGGAACCTTCAAACCCTCGGCCTCGGAGGTCGGCGGCGGACGGTCGACGTTCTCGACGCCCCCTCAGGCCCGCGAACCATTGCTGCGACAAATAGGTTGGCGAAGCGATTCGGGATTGCGTTCGCCATTCCGCGGGACCGGAAACCCCAACGCTCATGGACCGGGCCGCCTTCGACCCCCGGCGGGAGCGGTAGACCATGACGCGAACGGTCGTGGTGGCGGTGGACTGGTCGCCCGTCTCGAAAAGGGCGGTCGAGTTCGGCGGAGAGATCGCGAGAGCCATGAACGCTCGCATCGTCCTTCTCCATGTTCGCGCTCCGGCCGGTCGACCCGCGGGGGCCGCGGGTCCTATGGCTGATGTGCAGGAAGGCGAAGGACTGGAGAGGTTAGCGATGGAATGGAGCTCCCGGCTCCAGAGCTCCGGGGTGGCAGACGTGAAAGCGATCTTTTTGGAGGGGCCGCCGGTCGACGCCCTTCTCGGCTACGTGGAAGCACACCCGCCGGACCTTCTGGTCTTCGGTCGGCGGGGTCACTCTTCTGGAGCACGGATGCTACTCGGCGGAGTCACGTCCTCAGTCCTTCAACACGCGACTTGCCCGCTCCTCGTGGTCCCCTGAGAGTACCGGCGATACTGTCCTTCCAGTCGCTTGGAGAGAGGATCCAGTCGATGGTGGCACAGGGAGGAATCCTGGTAGTGCCAACGTACCAATTATAAGTCCCGAACCCACCTACTACCGCGTGTCGGAGTCTCCCCCAGAACATTCCGTGGTCGGACTCCTCACGCTCCGGGAGGTGCGCGGGTACCTCCGTCGCTCCCACGCCATCGGAATGGCGGTCTTCATCGCCCTCGCTTACGCCCTTGGATCTATGATTCTTGGCGGCATGCTGGTGTTCGCCCGTTTCTCCGGCGGTTACAGCGTACTGCTCCTCTGGGGGAATGCCCTTGGTCTGCAGAGCTGGAATTATCCGGGCCTGTTGATCGAAGCCCCCTGGGGGGTCATCGAACTCCCGTTCTTCGCGACCCTTTCGATGGTTCTGGTATCGGCGGGGGTCGGGATCGGCATGGCGGTGGCCATCCTGCTCGGTGTTCAGCAAATCCGAAACCGAAGATCTCCCGCGAACTCTCCCGCAGCGACCGGAACCATCGCGGGGCTCACTCCGGCACTCATCGCGCTGGTGACCCTGGGAGCCTGCTGCTCGACGACCGCAGCGGCGACGGCCGGTGTGAGCCTCGTCGCACAAGCGAGCGGGTCCTCCACTTCCAACCTCCTCCTGAATAACTGGTATCTCGGAGTCTTCCAAATCGTCGTGGTGTACATCGCCCTCATCGCGCAAGAGCTCCTCCTACGGGTTTACGGACGGATGTTTGGTGCGAATGACCCGGGATTTGCGGCCACGTCGCGCCCGAGTACCCAGCGACTCGACCGTCGGACCGTCGCCACGGCCGCGATGCGGGCAGCACTGCTGGCGGGCGGGGTCACATGGTCATTGGCGGTCATCGCCGATTGGACCGCCATCAACCCCTCGAATGCGTCGGCCGCGCTCTGGTTCAACTGGCTGATCGAGCACTGGCTGGTCGGAGGATTCGCGGTGTTCTCGGCCCTCTCCCCTCGTTCGGTGCATGCGTGGTTCCTCTCCGTCGCTTCCACCCCGGCCGGTCGCGCACTTCGGGCCGCCCTCCTGTTGGGGGCCGGGACGCTCGCCCTGTGGGTCCCACCACCCCTCGCGGGTGCGGGGGTGGAGGGGTTCGGCAACGAACTACTGGGGGCGTTCGGCGTTTCGTCGTCTTGGGGGGCTGTGGGACCCGCGTTTCCTTGGGGGCTCGCACTCGCTCTTCGCTGGGGGTTCCAATATCTACTACTCGCGGCCTTCGCGGGCGCCGTGGCGATCGCCCCCGAACCCACCCTGAACTGGCTTTCGGAGAGCGAGCCGATCCCCGGTCGGACGGGGATCGTGGAGTCGGCACCCCCGACGTCGCCGGCCGTCCCGCTCGACGCGCGATGAGGGCGCGGCCGTAGGTCGTAGGGGCCCTCGGATGGTAGACGCCTGGGTGATTCTCGCCCCCCTCGCTGCCGGGATGGCGGTTTCGGTCGCCTACCTCGTGAAATGGGCCAGCGAGGCGCACACTCCGCTGAAGGCGGGAGCCGTGGTGTTCCTCCTGCTGATGATGGTGGGAATGCTCGTCGGGGCGACCCTCTACTACGTACATCCGTCCGTGGCGTCACTCGTCGAGGGAATCTGGGTCGCCAGCGCCCTGATGTCCCTCAGTGTCGTGGTCGTCTTCCTATCCTTCCTGCGGGAGGCTCAATCCGAGACGGACCGTTCGGCGCCGGCCGAGGCCGCTCCAGGCCCTAGACCATTGTTCGTCGGATCCGTGGTCGTTCTCGTGCTCGCGAACGAGCTGTTGATGGGGTGGACATTCCAGGCAGCTGCGGGGCAAGCGCCGGGCCTCTCGGGAGCAAATCTCGGGGCGATCGCCCAACTGTTTGCGACCTCCGTCAATTCTCCCTGGTTCCTCTTCACGATGTCCGCCGAGATGATCCTCACGGCGGTCTTTCTGCGAGACCGGCTCCCTCGGCCGGTTTTCGTCGTGCTCGCTTCTCAGGCCCTGATCATGCTGTTCTCCCCACCGGCGCTCGACTGGGCCACCTGGAGCGCGCTTTCGATCTATGTTGCGAGCGCCGCGATGATCGTGCTGTTTGTCTACCTGATGGAGCACCTGTATCATCATCACCAACTGGGTCTCGGGTTCTCGAACTACCTGCTGGAACTTCTCGCCGTCTACGGGCTCATGATGGCGGGCCTGTTCTTCTGGCTCTACTACGGGGACGGGACCACGTTCGCCCTTTCCATCGTCCTCGAGATGATCGTTTTCTTCGGGGCCGTGGTCCGGCCCGAGCAGCTCTCCTCCGAGCTGGCGCCCCCCTGGCAGTTGCGCCCGAATTGGGCCTTCGCGGTTCTCGCACTGATTTTCGTCGCCGAGGTCTTCATGGGAGCCGTCCTCGACGTCCAAGTCGACCCCGGGACCTACCTGGGAGGATTCCCGGTTCTCCCGCTGAGCGGCGCGGCTCCCGTCGTCCTCCTAAACGCGCTCTCGAACGGCTTCTGGTTCATCGCGACGGTCTGCGCATCGACCTGGTTCCTCGCGATGATGGGAGCGGAGATGGGTATGCTCGTCGTGTTCAAGTTCCGCGAGACGCGGCACCTCGAGAACCGGATTCGCCTAGTGCTCATGATGGGCTGCTACGCCGCGTTCGCCGTCTTCTACCCCAGTCTCTACTTCGGCTTGGTCTTCCCGAACGCGCCCAACCCGAGCACGGTGGCGGTCCTCGGCTGGCCGATGGGCCTCGGTTCGTATCCCCTCGCGACCCTGGTCTTCGTGGCAGTTCTCGTCACCTACGCGATCACCGGCACTTTGGCCGTCCTCTTCGGTCGACGGGTGATCTGCTCGGTGTTCTGCACGGCACCGCTGATGTACCAGGGGACGACGATCGACGCGATGAAGTCGTTCAACCGGTCCGGCCCCGTCGGACGCAAGTACCTTTCGAGTCGCCTTTCCACGACCTACGGCGTGACGACGGGACTCGTGATGGGTTCCCTCGTCGCCAGTTCGCTCGTCTCGTACCTCGACTCGACCGGCGCGCTGAACATCTACATCCAGGGAAACGACCCGGCGGTGTTCTTCTTCGCCCTCTACTTTTCGGTCCTGTGGTACTTGATGTTCATCACCATTCCGTACACCGGGAATTACAACTGCGTCACCATGGGTTGGTGCTACACGGGGACGTTCGCCCAGGCATTCCAGAAAATCGGCTTTTTCAAGCTCAAAGTCCGCAGTAAGCAGGTCTGCAAGGACTGTACCACGCTCGATTGTGCGAAGGGCTGCCCGGTGGCTCTGGTCGACATGCCCGGCCACTTCCGAACGAAGGGGGAGTTCCGAAGCTCAAAATGCTGCGGTGTGGGGGATTGTGTCGAAGCGTGTCCCTACGACAACCTCTACATCTCCGATGTACGACACTGGGTGCGAGCGCGCCTCGGCCTCCCGCTCAAGCCGGCCCGGGTGTCCCAGCGACTGCCCATGGTCCGACCCGGCGTTTCCGACCCGCCCGCTCGCGCGGAGCCGGGACCCGCCGGCGGCAGCCTAAGCGCTGGGCACGTATAGTCCGCGCTCGGGTCCTCCAGAAAGTCGGTGTCAACCGACTCCATCGACGGGAGCGAAGATCACTCCCTCCGCAACCTTGGGCAAGAACATCGTGGACTTGTGTGCCATCAGCAGTCCCTTCCCGAACGCCCGGTCCTCGATCCCCTTCTCGGTGAGACCTGGCAATAGGAACGCCGTTCCCGCGGGGGCATCGGGAGACGCCGCCGCATGTTCCATCGCCTGGCGGGGCGAGCGGACGAATTCGAGCTCGTGCGGGTCGACGCCGAGGTGCTCCTCGAGGAAGGCGTGGAGCAGGTCGAAGTCCGCCCCGACGTCATCGCTCGCGGGGCCGGGAACCTCGAACGCCGCATCCCCAGTGACGAGGAGAAACCCGCGGCGGTGCTGCGTCGCCATCTCCTGGAGTTGGCCCACCAGTTTCTCGATAGATGCGGCCGCCCCGAGGCTGTGCGTTCCGGAAAATGCCTCCCTGGCCGAATCTACCACCCCCACCGGGGCGGCCACGTCCCCCGGAAGAACGCGGTGCCAGGGAAGGACCTGGAGCGCTCGGTCTCCCCCCTCCACAAGCATGACGAGCGGCATCGTGCGCTGGCCTTCGTGATGACGCTTCGCAGCGGCAGTGAACCGATGATGACCGTCCAGGACCAGTAGACGGACCTTTTCGAGGTCTCCCTGAATCGACCGTATCACTTCGGGGTCTTCGAGCCGCCAGAGGAAGTGCTGCGTCCCGTCCAATCGGGCCGAGAGCACGGGCGAGGTCCCGCTGTCGAACGCGAGCGCCCGCCGGTTCATTCCGAGCAAATCTTCGATCCGGTTGTTGATCCGGTGATCCGGGGAAGTGTAACCGGCCATGATCGGCGCGAAATTCATGCCCGTCGCGTCGGCGAGTGCCTCCCGTTCATCGACCCGGTCGGAGAAGGTTCGCTCATGCAGTGCGACCTCACCGTGAGCCATCCGATCGAAGTCCAGGGTTCCTACGAGTCCCAGGAGAAGGTATTCCGATCGACGGAGAGCCGGGTCGATCGCCTCGGCGAGGTCCGAGGGAGGCCGGTACCGGAGGCCATAGACGTAGAACGCGGGCGAGTCGTCCTGCACGTAGGCGCCGGCCCGGATAGCTTCCCCGAGATATCCGACCGCCGCCAGCAAGAACTTCTCGAGAGCCAATCCGTGCGGGCGTGGAACGAATCGGGCCGCGTTGTAGCGCTGCGAGGAGAATCGGACCCACTCAGCGTCGGAGACGGTGTCGTAGACGGGGCAGACGACCGAATCGGGATTCACCACTCCAGGATCCGGGTGCCACGCTCGGACGGGGAACAACTCGACCATGTCCGTCCGCTCCTGGGTTCTTCGAGGCTTTGCCCTCTATAAGGTAGGCAGATGGCGCTTGACAACAAGGGGCGAAACGCCGCGACTCGCCGTGAGGGGTTGAGCTCGGAGAAATGAATCCGGTTTGTCGACTATGTCAGAATCGTTAAGTTTCACCGATCGAGATGCTGCTCTGAAGAGAGCCGTGGCCACGGGACGATCATCCGGGACGGGCCGCCGGAGGACAACTGCTACAACATCCAGAACCTACCGAGCAGCAAGCGCAGCATTTGCAACATCCGCCGCATTCGCAGCACGCACAGGCGAGTCCGCGGGGCTGCGGTCGGCGGGTTGCCCTCACCGTCGACCTCGCGGTCCGGTCCGAAACGATGTCACCTTCTCCGGATGCTCGCGGGCGGGCCACGGACCGAACCCTCCTAGCAGGGAAGGCGGCCGCCTTTATTCATGTCTTCCCCACCTCGGCAGGGTTGAGCGCGAACTCCGAGGCGAACTCGCGCGCCGTTCGCGGCCGGGTCATTGAACGCGCGCGTCGATGAAACCCGTGCCTCGGAACACGCCCGCGTCGGCGGCGCCACCACGGACCGAGCGTCCGTGATAGGACGTGCGCGCTGAGATTTCCTCAAGAGAATTGATCGACCGAGTTGTCCGGCCCAGAGAACGAGCTCCTGAGAAATGTGCCCGGCTCCCCGAGGTGAGCCGAAGGCGCCCCGACCTAGGTCCCTTCGGGCTCCCACCGCTCTTCGTAGACCTCTTGGTGATTCGGGGTCTGCTGAAATGACCACCGGGTCCGAATGTGGAACGAGTGGGAAGTGTCCAGCGCGAGGATATCCGTCGCCAGTTGACGGTGGAGAGTTTCTGCCGTCGTCCCTTCGAGAAGGGGTACGACCGCCCGCCATTCCGCGGGGTGGTCAAAGCTTGGGCGGGCCGGAACTTTGATGTCCCACACATCCGGCCACCGTTGGGAGAGCACGGCGCTGATTTTGGTCGAGAGCCCATCCGGGAGACCCCCGTCGACGTAGAGTTCCAGGCGAACCTCGAGCGCGGGGTTCCCAGCCATTCCGCAGGGATGACCGGGATTCAGGATAAAGGCAACTCGCCCACCCTTCGCGTGACTCACGGTGGGTCATCTTCCCGCGTCCGTAGATCCTTCGATAACGGGTTACCCCGGTCGTTTGCCCAGATCGCGAAGGGGTGGCGGTCGGCGGAATGTTGGCGAGAAACGATTTAGGTGAAGAACGAATTACAAGGAGGGATGCCCGAACCCGTCCCCATTTGCCTGCACCAAGCGGCGCTAGACTTTTCGAGAGGCGAAGAGGGGCCCTTCCGAGCGATTGTTCTGGAAAACCCCAGACTCAGAAACTGTCCCAGCGCCCCGAACCGGTGTGCTCTGTGCACCAGAGCAATCGCATCGGTTCGGGCTCGGCAAAGAGGCAGCCCTGACGCCGATCAACAGTTCGCCGATCTCAGCCGCTATTCTACGCCGTTGTGCCATCACGGTTAGTCGGCGTTCCCGCTTGCTATGGAGCCGACCTCGTCGCGGCTTGGAGCACTCCTCGCGGTCGGTCATCGAGCGCGCGCGCCCCGAACCCAGGTCGCGACGGCCTGAGGCCGCCATCCCCTCGCTCAAGTCCGAATACATCCGCGCGTCCGGAAAGGGGTCCCTTTCGTGATTGGTAGCTGCGGGCATGTCAGATGGCGCCGCATTCGCATCGAACGATTGACCGCGGTGGGACCGGGCTGACATCAGAAGGGAACCTAGGACTCAATCCCGCGTTACGACCCGCCAGTACGTCAGCAGGAACGGCACAGCGATCCAGAGCGCCGCGGCGATCCCGACGGCCAACGCAGTAACCCCGGCGTCCGCATAGCTCCCGGTTGCAATTCCGGAGTTCGAGTACCCCGTGAGTAGTCCTGTTGTGATGCTCGGGAACTGAGGCGGGGCAAGGAGTTGCGATCGGAGAACGAAGTCCCGGATTGCCGAGGTGTTGATTTGGGGGTTGTTCTCGAATCCGAAGGCGAACAATACCAAGAGAACCACGTATTCCCAGAAGAGTGAGAAGACGAGGAGTAGAGCGATACCCAGGGCCAAAACTGGTCCCGTCGATCGAAACGTGTGGGCACTAAGGAAGACCAATCCAGCAAAACCAATCGCTGCGATCGCGAGCCCGCCGACGAGGGGTGCTAGGAAACTGAGGGGAAGTGGTTCGCGAAGTACCACGCTCACGCCGAGGTCCAAGAGGAACACTTCCGCGATAGCGGCGATGAGCAGCGCGAGGGCAACGATTCCGTATCGGACGAAGAAGATCCCTCGGCGGGTGACGGGTCGCACCAGGACAGGTTCGAGGGTTCCTGTCAGACGCGGGCGTGCGTAGCTCCAGTACGTGACCAAGAGCGCCATCAGCGGCAGGAAGAAGCTCAGTTCGGTGGCGAACGAAGCGAGGATCCCGGGTCCTGGAGTTTGGGATCCGGGAGGAGGTTGCTGGGAGCACACGCCGAAGCAGTTCCCCTCCAAGCTGCTGCTGCTGTAGATCACGGCCCCGGTCGAGTTCGTGATCTCGATGAACTGGAGGAAGACCTGCGGATAGGTCAGCGAAGTTGACGGGGTCGCGGGAATCGGTAGGACAGTCCGGTACGCTGAGACCGAGCCTAGTACCTGGGTCGAAACGCCGGATTGACCGGTGCAATTGACCGGGAACGGTGTCGAGTAGTTTGAGTAGGTGGTCAGGAAGGAACAGGACAGCGCCTGATCTCCGGTTGGCAAGGTCCCATTCGGCCCCCCCCAGATCAACAGATAGTCGCTTAGGTCGCTGTAGAAGTTGTCGGCAACGACGTTGAGGGGAGGACCGATCGAGTTCAGTTTTCCGATTGGTGTGTTCAGAAGACCGAAGCCCGAGCTGAGCGCTCCGTTCGTTGAGGCCCCCGACACCGCAGGGTACTGGGCCGTGACCGAGGCTGAATAGTTCCCAGACGGCAGCGGGAACACAAACTGAACGCGACCGTTGGAGTCGCTCGAAAGGGTCTCGTTGAGTAACACGGCCGGCGGGAGACCACTGAAATTGAACGGGGTCGTTACGTTCAGATCCACCCGAACGCCGCTCGCGGGGTTCCCGGCGTTGTCGAATACCCAGAGTTCAACGTGGTACTCGCCTCCCAAATAGTACCAAAAACCCGCCCCAGAGATCGAGATCGAACCGACGGCATTCGAGACCGCGAGATACCCGAACGTTCCCGCGACCACTCCGACGATCACCACCGCAATCACCGCTTTGCTCCGAAGGAGGTGCTGGAACTCGTGGCGATACGGATTCATTTCGAGGTCCCGATCAAGCCGAGGAAATAGGCCTCCAACGATGTGGATTCGATTCGAAGCTCCACAACGTGGTAGCCTCGTCGGACGAGCTCGGTGTTGATCGTCGCCGGCTCGACCTTCGGTTCGGCAAGGTAGACAGTCGACCCGTCGACGCGGGACGTCCCCAAGCCGGCCAGGTACTCGAGGGCGGCGGCGTCCAGATTGTCGACCGTGATTCGCAGGGTTATGGTGCCGGCGGCTGCGAGCTCGGCCCGGTCGATTGTTCGGAGGATCCGCCCCTGATGGACGAACACGATCCGGTCCGCCAGGGCCTGGAGCTCGGTAAGCAAATGGGAGGAGAGCAGTACCGCCTTCTTCTGCCGGCGCAATTCCGTTACCCAGCCCCGCACGTATGCGATCCCTTCCGGATCCAGTCCGTTCAGAATCTCGTCAAGCAGCAGATTCGGTGGGTCCGACACCATCGCGCTCGCCAGCGAGAACCGCTTTTTCATCCCCTGGGAGAATGTGCGGATCCGGTCCTTCTCCACTGCTGCGAGACCGACGCGGGCGAGCAGCTCCCGGCACTGCGCGCGGGTGGACGGTCCCGTCAGCCCGTGAAATCCTGCAAAATACACCAGCAACGAGAGGGCACGCGCATCCGTTTCAAACGGGAACAGCTCGGGTACCCAGCCCAAGCGCTCCGACGCGAGGCGTTTTTCGGCCACGATGTCCCGACCGTCGACGAGCACCCGTCCGCGCGTCGGGAGGCTTACCCCGGCCGCCAGGCGAATGGTTGTAGTCTTCCCCGCGCCGTTGAGACCCACCAAGCCAAGAATCTCTCCGTCCCGTACCTCCAAGTCGACATTCTCGATCGCAGGCTGGACCCGACCCGGAAATCGCTTCGTCAGATCTTCGGTGACGAGCACGGTTCTCGCCGGACACCTGTATCGATGAACAAAGCATCAGTCTTCCGACATCAGGCCCGCTCTCATGAGCTCACTTTCTACTGATCTGATTCCAGAGAACGGCTTTGACCGGAAGCGCCCTGAGCCACTGAGCGCTTTCTTCCAAGGCAGCTGACGAGGTAGCGTGGGTTTTCCATCTGCGCAATGTAGCAATTGCCTCCCCGAGTCCATGCGCTCCTCGCGGTCATGTCATACGCCGCGCGCGTCCTTCATCAAGGCCACTGTCGCACCGAGTGAATGCCCATTCCCACGCCGCCGATGCACATCTGATAACTCGGTCCGACATGCCCGTCCCAGATGGACGATCTAACGGCCCTGGGCTTGTACTTTGAACGAAAGGGTGCACTCTGGACTTCGACAGAAGGATCGGTAGCGGCGCACCTCCGCCGGATCGGGAGAAATGGGTTGGTCACCGAGTTCCGTTCCGACCCAGATTTCGACGATGTCCGTCGCTATCTAAATCGGGTGGGCGACGTTCAGTACGTCCATGATGCGGGGTACTCCGAATTCAAGACGAAGGTGCAGGAGTCGATATTTGGACCGCCCGGCAGCGTGAGGGGAGTTCAGCGGCAGGTCGGCCTGATCGTTCGGGCCGCGATGCTTGCCTGCGGTGTCGCACCATTCGGCGAGCGGCTCGTAAGAATCGCGGGGGCTCTTCCCCGCGGACGCTAGACCGGCGTTCGGGGTAGGCACGCGTCGAAGTCGCGGGCCTCTCGACCCTCGCGCTCCTCGCGGTCGTTCCTCGCCCGCGCGCTGCTTGCAGTCCTCCATCGGCCGCGCGCGTCCCGCTTCAAACCCGCGGTCGCGCGGACCCGGCGCGCTCAATCGCCCGGTTACGCTCTGCTTGTAGGATCTGGTTTCTTCCCGTCGTTAGGACCGTTAGTGGTCAAGTATCGAGCAAAGAAATCCGTCGCGCGGCCGAAACTGTCCACCTGATTCTCGATTCGAGTGAATCCGTGTCCCTCGTTAGCGTAGCGGAGGAACTCGACCGGAACGCCTCGCTTTCGAAGCGCTCGAGCGCTCGTTCCATCGGACGGCCCGCGATGGCAGGCGCGTTTCGCGTCG
>DATEQS010000014.1:0-107452 GCA_035272385.1 Thermoplasmata archaeon | reverse complement strand
CCCGACGGCTCGGGCCCGCCCGATAACCATGACGGTCGGAATCAGGAGACCCGGTATTAAACAGAGGAGGGACCGGTCACTGCACCGTCCGGATGACGCGGCCGGCGTGCCCGTCGATGAGCACCGCCAGGTTCTCGCCCTTGTGGTCGAACCGGAAGTACCAGATCGGGGTGTGCAGTAGTTCGCCTTCCGAGACCTGTACTTGGCAGTTGATGTTGGAGACCATGTGGTGCTTCTGGTGCGCCGCTTCGGACTGGAGCTGCTTCACGTACGCCTCGGCGGCGAATCGCGCCGAATCCTCGCCGAGGTCCCCGTTGAGGATCGGGGCCGACTCGGGGATCGACTTCTTGTCGAAGAAGGTCCGGTCGGCGAGCGAGAACTGGTAGTCCTTCGGCTGGTAGGCGCTCATCGCCTTCACCGCGACGACGGGATACTCGTATTGACCGGAGATGGTCTCCGCGCGAGTCGGATTCACGACCGGACCCGCCATGATCGGGATCACGGTGAAGCCCCCCCGTCGACCTCCGAGCGCACTCCCGAGCAGAGCGCCGGCCGCGATGGTGCCGACGGTCGCCCCCACGCTCGTGGCGACGGCCTGGTATTGATAGGTGGTCGTCGCGGACGCGGGAACGATCCAGAACGGAACGAAGCTGAGGCGCTCCTCGGCAATCTTCGACTCTTCCAGGAAGTGCCGGTGGAAGAAGCCCTGGTCGAGAAACGCGCGGACGGTCTTGAGCGCCGCATCCCGGTCCGCGACCGCGAGCGAGAGCATCGTGTGCTTCGAGATCTCCTTCCAACCCTGGCCACCGAGAGTGATGGAGCCACCGCAGTAGTCGCAGGTGATGACCATCTCTCCGAACGTCGGCTTGATCGGGGCGCCGCACGAAGGACACTTGAGTTCCTGGACCCCGGCGCTCGCGATCGTGGGCGTCGAGGAGGTCGCCGTCGGGGAGGACGGGGAAGGGGCCATCCCCGCGCCCTGGACGGGGGTCCCGCACTTCATGCAGAACTGTGCGTCGTCGGGGATCTGGGCACCGCACTTCTTGCAATAGGCCATCCTCCAAACCTCCTATCGGTGCGAGTAGCGCTCGGCTGGCCTCGGGGGATTAGAGCGCCGCTCCGCAATTGGGGCAGAATTTGCCGGTTGTCTGAGTATCCATCCCACACTTGGGGCACTTGCGAGAGGCGGGAGCAGCGGGAGCAGCGGGCGCCGCGGGAGGAGCGAGAGAGGCACCGCAATTCGCGCAGAACTTGACTCCCGGAGCATTCGGCTGGCCGCACTTGGGGCACGGCGAGCCCTGCGCCACGGGGGCCGGTCCACCCATCGGGTTCCCGCAGTTCGGACAGAACCTCACTCCGGCCTGCACGAGCGTCGCGCACTTGGGGCACGGCTGGCCGGGTCCCGGTCCGTACGCACCCTGCATCTGGCCGGCCATCCCGTAGCCGATGCCGAGTCCCGCACCGAGTCCGACTCCCGCGCCGGCCAACGAGCCGGCGGCGCCCGAGGGGTTCGCCGCGGCGGTGGTCATCGCTTGACCCGCCTGGTACTGCATGTAGTTCACGCCGAGGACGCTCATCTCCGAGCGGGTGTCGACGGCCTTCTGTACGTTGTCGGGGAGGTTGATCGAGAGTCCCTGGATCTGCTTGATCTCCACGCCGAGCGGCCCGAAGTGCTGTGGCGCGAAGCCGAGCACCGCCTGCTCGATGGTCGTCAGCTGGGTCGCGAGGTCGGTGACCCGCATTCCCTGGTCCTTGAGCTTCCCGAGGCTGTTGTAGACCAGGATCACCATCTGGTCGCGCAGCCGCGACTCGACGTCGGCGCTGGTGACCGCCCCGAAGGTGCCCACGAACTGATTGATGAAATTGTCCGGCGCCCCGACGTTCCAACGGTATTGGCCGAAGACGCGCAGCTGCACCAGGCCGAAATCCGCGTCGCGGAAGACGTACGGTTCGGCGCTGCCGAACTTCCCGTCCAGGATGCGGCGCTGCAGGTAGTAGACCTCCGCCTCTTGACGGACGCCCGACAACTCCTTGACGAGCCCTCCGACGATCGGGGCGTTGATGCTCGTGAGCGCATAGCGGTCCGGCTTATCGAGATAAGCGAGGACCTTTCCGTCCCGGTAGAAGACCGCGGTCTCGTCCTGCCGGACGACGACATTGTCGTTCAAGCGGATGTTGCGCGGGACGCGCCACATCACGTTGTTGCCCTTGTAGACGTCCTCCCAGTTGATGGTGGTCGAGCCGAAGAGACTGCCCCCCTTCGCCGGAATCGGATTGTTCGTGACCATTGCTCGAGTTCCTCCCTATTTCCTCGCTACGAGATGCGGATCCCCTCGATGACCTGAACGCGGGCCTTGAACGCCTGGTCGAGTTGATTGACCTGGCCGCGCGCGGTCGCGACGAGCGTGGTCACCGCGGCCGGATTCGACCCCGTCGAAAGCGACGGCAGCGAGGCGATCGTCTGGTTGAGCTGGTCGGCGGCCTGGGCGAACCCGTAGTCGTACTCGTACAAGCGGTCGAGCTGTTGCGGGTTGATGCGCACCGCGGGCGAGATGCCGGTATACCCCTGCTCCGCGAAACGGACCTGGCCCTCCAGGCGGAGGAGGTCGGCGATGATGGGAGCGAGGTCGTAGAGCGCTTGGAATTGGTTCGCGTTCGTCAGCGCGGTGCGGGAATTCTCCACGGTCGTGCGGGCGTTCTTGATCTTGTCCGCCACCTGGATCCGAAGGAAGCTGTCGGCCTCGCGGATATCCTCGCCTTGCCGGTATCCGCGGAATCCGGGGATGAGCAGCTGGAGTCGCTTGAGGGCTCCCCGGTCGCTGTCGACCTTCGGACGGAGGTCGACCGGAGGAGAACCGGCGGGTGCCTGAGTGCCGGTGGAACTGCCTCCCTGGGTGAACAAGGACGACCCGCAGACGTTGCAGTATTGAGAGCCAGCGGAAGCGGCGGACCCGCACTTGGGGCAGCGAAGCGGCGCGCCCGCGGAAGGCGGGGGAGGCGGAGCCGGCGCCGAAGCGTTGCCCGCCATCCTACGGGCTCCGCGGCGGGTTGGAGGGAGGGGACGAGGGGGGAGGAGCGGTGGTGGGGACGCTGGGGGAGTTCGCGGCTGCGTAGGAGAATGCGGACGGGGCGGTCTCGCTCCGCCACTCGGCCCTCGGGACCTGCTGGTTCGCGGTCGCGCGGACCGCGCGCACCCTCCACGCGATCAGGGCGACCGTGACGATCAACACGACGACCAGAATGACGAGGCCCGTGAGCTGGTCGGTGGTCGAGATGCTGCTGATGTAGTACGGCCCGAGGCCCACGGTGAGGAACAGGACCGCGAATCCCATCCCGAAGAATCCCCAGGCGAGCGACCGCTGGTAGCTCGGGTCCCGGGAGAGCGACTCCGCGAGGTAGCATCCGAGCGCAAAGAGGAGCGAAACCACCCCGATCAGAAGGAGGGCGGTGTAGTGCTGGTCCGCGGTGAAGCTGTAGTACAGTAGGAGGAAGACGAGGACCGCCAGCACGAGGAACAGCCCCGTCAGGAGGGCTCCGCTCCACTTGGTGGGAACTGGTTGCAGGGTCGGAGACGTGCCCGTCATCGTTTGGTCGGTGGACGAAACAGCCGGCGCCGCTATAAGAGTTCAGGTCCGGGGTTGGATTCAGAGACGCGGTTCGTCGTCGGTCTTCTCTCGTCGAGGACGAGGGGTCGCCACCGCGGGGGTCGTGGAGTCGGGAACCGGCTTGCTCGCCGACTTTGGCGGTGGCGTGGCGGAAGCGCTGGCCGTGGACCCGGTCGTGGGTTTGCTGAGTGACTTGGTGGGCGAAGCGGTCGGCGTCCGGGAGGGTCCCACCGTCGCCTTGGCCCCTTTCGACGGTGGTTCCGGGCGGCCCGAGGGGGTCGGCTTCGGCGCGTGCGACTCGTGATGCACCGTCTCCGTCTTGGCGGGGGTCGGTTTCCGCTGGAACACCCCTTTGAGGCTGGAGAGGCTGGCGCCCCGCGCGACCGTTCGACCGGAGGGGGTCTGGACGGTGACCCCGTCGAGGGGTCGGGTGCTGTCGGTCGTCACCGACTGTCCGCACTTTGGACAGCTGGAGAACTGGCCGATACAGTGCTGACAGAGTGGGACTCCGCACGAGTGAGCCACGGAGGCGATCCCGCCGCATCCGACGCACCGCGCAGCCGCGGTCGACGGAGTGGAGGGCGAGCCGGACGGCCCCGGCGTATACGCCACCCCGTCGTCCCAGTCGCTCGACGGAGAGGGAATGACGACCGTCTCCATTCCACCGGGGCGTTCCGAAGCAGGGCCGGCGGCGGGGAACTCCTCCGCGCCCCCGGGACTCCCTTCGGCCGCCTCGTGCGCGCGGAACTCGGGTGAATACGCTCCCAGGTCGAGCGCCGCCAACGGCGCGTGCACGGCGGAGCCGGCCTGCTCCACGACCTTGATCACGCGAGCCTTGTAGATGCCCACTCGCAGGGTGCGGACCATCTGGAAGAGCGTCCGCTGCTCCGCCGGGAGCACGAGCGCCTTGCGCGCGAGGTCTTCGACGTCCGGTGTCAGCTTGAGGTTCTCGGGTCGCAGGTCCGCTTCGAGGACGGCTCGCAGGTAACCAAAGAGCCGTTCGATCTGGTCTAGGGAGTAAGCCGGTGGAGACAGAACCGCCACGTCGGCGAGGGTGAGTCCCCGTCGTTCGATTCCGGGCGGCCGATGCTCGATCGCCGAGGTGATGAGGTGGTAGGACGCATTCTCGAGGTCGCGGATCTCGGTGGCGTCGAGCCGGTCGAGGTCGACCTTGGCGTTCCGGCCGATCGCGGTCAGGACCGGCTCGAGAAACTCGTAGGGCACGTGGAGGGTGACGAAGAGGTCGTTCTTGTTGACAGTGCGATTGAGCCGAGCCTCGAGCAGGAGCGCGTCCCGAGCGTGCCGCTGGATCTCGGTGTCGCGCGTTTTCTGGAGCGCGAGTTTCTTCCCATCCTTCGCGGCGGCGTAGTCCGAGTCGAGGGCGAGAGCCCGGTCGAAGCTGGTCTGCGCATCCGCGGGACGCGCGGTCGCGAGGAGGGCCAACCCTCGGCTGGTCCAGGCCTGCTTGTTCGATGGGTCGGCGTCGGTCGCTCGCTCGTAGAACGCGAGCGCCTCGTTCGGATGCTCCATCCGCTCGGCCACGAACCCCGCGCGCAACAGGACCTCGACGCCCGCGGGCTGGAGGGCGAGGGCATGGGCGAACGCCGAGGCCGCCTCGTTCCACGACTGCCGAGCCACCGCGAGTTCGCCCGAGCGGACCCAAAGGCCGACGCTCTTCGGAAGCGATTCCACGCCTTTCTTGACCGCGTCGCTGGCCGGGTCCCACTGTCCGAGACCGCTGTAGGCTTCGGCGAGAAGCAGGTAGAGCGACTCCTGAGGGGGCACCTGAGGGATCGCGGCGCGCAGGAATTCGACCGCCTCCGCGTGCTTCCCTTCGTCCAGCATCGATTTCCCGATCCCCGCGAGGGCGACCGGTGACTTCGGGTCCCGCTGTCGCACCTCGTCGTAGGCCACGCGGGCTTCGGCCGGGCGCTCGAGAGCTCCGAGGATCTCGGCACGCAGAAGGAGGGCGGCGATGCTCGACGGGGAACCGGCGGGGACGGCTTTCATGCCCTCCTCGAGGACCTCGAGCGCCAGGTCCGGTCGACCCGCGTTCAGCCGAAGGCGGGCGCGCCGGGTCGCGATCTCGACCTTCATCATCGGGTCGAGCGACGCGGCCTTTTCGTACGCCTCGTTCGCTTCTTCGGACTTGCCCAAGCTCGCAGCGAGGTCCCCGCGCTCGAGGTGCAGCGTCGCGTCGTGCGCCTCGGGGGCGGTGGAGGCGAGAAGCCGTACCAGCGCCTCGTAGGCCTCCTTGGTCTCCTTCGCGTCGCGATGGAGCCGGTACATCTCAAGGAGGGCCGGACCGTTCTCGGGCTCGAGCAGAAGGATCGCCTTCAGGGAGTAGAGAACCTCCGTGGGACGACCCAGGGCACGGAACGCGTCCGCGCGCGCTTTCCAGGCCGCGAGGTCGTTCGGGTCTTCTTTGAGGAGCGGGTCGGCGATCTGCACCGCCTCGGGGTACTGGCCCGCGAGCAGGAGTGTCTCCGAGAGCGCGAGACGGCCGTGCCGGCTCTTCGGGTCGACCTCGAGCCCGCGTCGGTAGTACGTGATGGCATCCGCGTACGCGCCCTGGGCGCGCAGCGCTTCTGCCACTTCGAAGTAGGCGTGTGGGTCGCCGTGGGCCGCCTGAACGGCCTGCTGCAGCGCGAGCAGGGCCTCGGTCCGATGGCCGGAGCGCAGCAGCAACTGGCCTTTCTTCCGCAGGAAGAGCGGATTGTTCGGCTCTCGCCGGAGGAGGAGGTCGACGAGCTGGAGGGCTCGGGGGTCCTGACCGACCTCGGAAGCGACCTCGGCAGCTCCCCAGAACAGGTCCGCGTCCTCGAGCCCGCCGACGATCGCTCGGTCGTAGGCGGCGATCGCCTCGGTGTAACGACCCGTTTCGCGCAGAGCATGACCGAGTTCCTTGAGGATGTCGTGGCGCAGATGGTTCCCTTCGCGTTCGAGGAACGATTGGTACGCGCGGATCGCGCGATCGGGGTCGTTCACGAGCCGGGAGGCCCGAGCGATGCCGAGCTCGCTCACGTTGGCGGCCTCGGGGTCGCTCGAGGCCCTCTCGTAGGAGACGAGTGCGGTTCGAGCGGCCTGGTCCCGTTCGGCGGACCCTTCGGAACGGTCGTAGGCGAGCGAGAGGTAGAGATTGCCGCGCTCGACCGCCACGTCCGTGCGCGTCGGGTCGAGGCGGAACAGCTCATCGAGGACGGGCGCGAGTTGCGCAGGGTCATCGGTCTTCGCGACGAGCTCCTTCTTCTCGAGCAAGTACGGAAGCCCTCCGGGGTGCGCTTCGAGGAGGGCGTCGTAGGCCCGCACCGACCCGGCGACGTCCCCGGCCGCGGAGAGCGTCCGGGCGAGTTCGAGCTGAGCTTCGAGGTCGAGCGGCTCCTCCGCAAGGACCGCTTCGGCGAACTCGCGGACCACGTCGTTCCGACGTTGGTCGCGTCCGAGCTCGAGGGCTTTGCGGAGTTCGCTGATCGCGTGAGGATGCACCTTCAGCAGCCGGCGGTACGCCTCGATGGCCGCGTCCGGATGTCCGTTCGCGAGTTCAAGCTCGGCGATCCCGCGCAGCGCTTCGAGATTGTCCGGCTGGACGTCGAGGATCGCCCGACAGGAGGTGAGGGCGGTGTCCACCCGGTCGAGCCGCAGCGCGAGGTCCCGCATGTCGAGCAGGTTCTGCAGGTTGCGGGGGTCGATCTGGAGGATCCGCTCCCGGGCGACGAGCGCGAGGTCCGGCGAGGACGCTTCGGAGAGGCGGGCGAGCTCGGTGAGCGCGTTCGCCTCAGGGGCGGTCGTACCTTCCACGATCGCCCTCGCGATCGGGATCGCCTCCTCGGTGCGCCCGAGCTGGAAGAGGATGTGGGCCCGGAGCAGGGCGGTACGGGCATCGTCCGGGTGGGCGGTCCGAACCTTCTCGAGCGGCTCGAGCGCCTCGGCGAGATTACCGACCGCGACGAGGAGCTCCGCTCGGGCGAATTGAAGTTCGAGGTCTTCCGGGTGGGTCTTGAGTAGCTCGTCGCACGCGGCGAGCGCCTGCAGCTCGCCGCCGACCGCGCGAGCGATCGCGAGTTTCTTGTGCAGCGCGACGGAGTGGGTCGGGGCAATCTTGAGGGCTTTGTCAACGTACTGCATCGAGGAGGCGTCGAGGTCCTGGGCCCTCAGGTAGGAGTCGACCGCCTCGTCCGGACGGCCCAGCAGTCGGAGGGCATCGCCCCGGGTTGCCCACAGCCCCTTGTCGTGAGGATTCGCCTCGATCGCACGGTCAACGAGGGTCACGACCTCGGGAAGATTCTCGTTCTGCGCCAGCAGGATGAGGGCCTTGTCGTGAAGGAGGGACGCGTTACCGGGCATGAACTCGAGTCCGAGGTCCGCGGCCCGTCGGGCCAGGTCGGGTTGCGACGTGCGATAGAATGCCATCGCAACCTCGTGCAGCATCGGGGCGACCTCGCTCCCATCGCCGGAGAGGTTCGATCTCCGCTCCTCGACCGCGGCAAGGAACACCTTCAGGGCGTTCGTGAACTGGGTGCGATCGGTACCACCCTCGGTGTCTTGGACGACCCGAAAGCGACGACGGACATCATCCATCGGCGACACCGTCATTCCCGACTCGGCGGAGTCGCCTTCTGCCATCGGCACCCGCGGACGGCCGTGACGTCATAAATACGTTCGGCCTCCACGCGAACTGGGAACGCCTGCGCCGGCCGCCTTATCCTTTCCGCGGGCTGGTGGGCGCGGGGAAGCGTAGATGGCAGGACGAGGGGCTCGGAAATCGATTTTCGACCCGGTCCACGGCACGATCCTGCTCGAGGGACCGGCGCTCGCCCTCGTCGGGACCGGGGAGTTCCAACGGTTGTGGGGGATCCGGCAGACCGGATTCGCGCACCTCGTCTTTCCCGGCGCGAACCATACCCGCCTCGAGCATTCGCTCGGGACCTTCTGGGTCGCGGGCCAGATGGCCGACCGGCTCGGTCTCGAGGGAGCGCCTCGGAAGCGGGTCACGGCCGCGGGGCTTCTCCACGACCTCGGTCACGGACCGTTCTCCCACACGCTCGACGGACCGATGGTGGAGGTTCTGGGGATCAACCACGAAGCCGTTTCTCGAGCTCGTATCGAGGGGAACGACCCCACCTGGCCCCCCGACCGTGCCGAGGTACCCGAAGTGCTCGAGCGCTTCGGCCTGCGCCCGCACGAGGTCGCGGACCTGGTGGACCCCGCCCGTCACGCGGCCCTGCCCAACCTCGAGCGGGCGATTCTCCACGGGGCCATCGACGCGGACCGGATCGATTACCTGCAGCGCGACGCCCACTACACGGGCGTCGGCCACGGGGCGGTCGACGCCGGTCGACTGCTCGAGACGATCCGCGAGGACTCCGGACGCATTGCCTTTGCCGAAAAAGGGCGGAGCGCCGTCGAAGGATTCCTGGTCGGTCGCGCCCTGATGTATTCCACGGTCTACTACCACAAGACGGTCCGCGCCGCGGAAATGATGACCCAAGGGGCCGTCGAACGCCAGCCCGGTTTCCCGGACGTGGCGCGCGAACAGTTCCGATGGACGGACGGGGAGCTGCTGACACGTCTCCGCGATGTGGGCGGGGTGAGTGGAGCCCTGGCCGAGGGTCTGCTGGCTCGAAAGCTGTACAAACGGGCGTTCGGTTGGAGGAAAGTGAGCGGGTCCGCCCGGTCGGCGTGGCGGCGCATGCTGCGGCATCCGGAGGAGCGTCGCGCGACGGAGGACGCGGTCGCCGCGGGCATTCGGAGCGCTCCCGGGTCGGTTCTCATCGACCTCGCCGGGCTCGAGCCTCGACGGATTCCGGGCGACGATTGGGGCACGGTGAGGGTGCTGCTCGACGGCCGGCCGACGTTTCCGTTCCGCTCCCCCAGCCCGTGGCGCTCTCTCGCCGAGCGAGCGCCCGCCGACTGGGCGGTCAGCGTCTACGTTTTGCCCCGCTTCCGCGCGGCGGCGACGCGCTGGCTTTCCCACGGCCACTCCGCGCTTCCGTAGGATCGGGCGGCGCTCCGACGTCTCGGTTCTCGTGAGCCAGCAGGCTCGCCCAATGCCCTTCCGACACGGGCATCACCGAGAGGCGCGAGTTCCGAAGGAGGTCGAAGCCCGCGAACTTCGGGTCATCCCGGATCTCCGCAAGCGGGACCGGCCGTCGCAGCTTTCGAACGGGGCGGACCCGTACGGTCCACGACCCGCGCTCGTCGTCCGGGTCGGGTTTCGGACCGCGGACGACCCGGAGGATTCCTACGCACGCGCGTTCGTCGCCCGAGTGATAGAAGACCGCGAAGTCCCCGACGCGCATTTCGCGCAGGTGGCGAAGGGCGAGCGCGCTGTGCACCCCGTTCCACTCGGTCTCGCGGTCGTTCTCGAGGTTCTTCCACGAGTACGCCGACGGCTCCTGCTTCACGAGCCAGTGACCGACCACGAACGCCCTCCTCCTCGAAGTTCGAGAGCCCGGCTTCTCAGCCGAGGAGGATGCCGTGCGTCGTAATCACGAACGGCCGGCGTTCCGGGTCGTGAGCGCACCCGCGCATCCGGACGATCTTGATCTGCCGGATAGAGCGGTCTCCCACCCACTTGCGCGTCAGGAGGATCTCTCCGCGGGTGAGGACCTCCTCGGGGGTCAGGAGTCCGGGGTCGCTCGGGGTCGCGGTGATGAGCGTGGTGACGCCCGCCTCCGACAGGAACCGCAGGAGGGATTGGATCTCGGTGCGCTCCGCCTGAGGGTCGACGGACGATTTCACCGCGAACCGACGGATGGAAGTGATCGAATCGACCAGGACGCGACGGAACGGCACATCCGCCATCTGCTGCCGGAGCTTGAGCTGGATACCTTGGATGGCAATGTCCTCGGTCTCGCTGGAGCGCTTCGCGTCGCCCGACATGTCCCGCATCGACCTCAAATCGTTCATGGCGCGTATCTCCTGAACGGCCATGTTCCGCTTGATCCCACGGAGTCCGGGATTCGCGTCGAGCGTCTTGATCGAGGAAAGGTCCCACGCCAACGAACGCACGTTCTCGACGATCTCGTTCGGCGGCTCGTCGACCGCCACCAGAAGGACCTCTTCGCCCCGGCGCATCCCTTCGAGCAGGAAGGTGAGGCCGAGCAGGGTCTTGCCACTCCCGGTCCCACCGGTGACGAGGTACGGGCGACCGGCGATGAGTCCGCCGCCGAGCATCCGGTCGAGACCGGGGATCCCGGTGGGCACCCTCGTGTCCGCGAACTCCGCCGCGCTCATCTATCCCTCCGGCCGAGCGGACGGGTCCGGGTCGCTCGGCCCGTCTTCCGGATTCCCGAAGACCCCCGGCGGGATCGGCTCCACGTCCACCCGAACCACCGGTGGTGCCTTCCTCTTGCGCGGGGCACGCCTCCGAGTTTTCGGTGGCACCTCCGAACCTTCAGGAGGGGGAATGGGTCCCATATGCGGGAGCTCGGGAGGAGTGGCCGCGGCGACGGCGGGTGAGGCCTCGGCGTGTGCCGCCGGCGAGTGCGCGCCACTTCCTCGGGTTCCCGCCCCCCTCTTTCCGGCGGCGGCCGGCGCGGGCTTGCGTCGTTTCTTGGTGGGAGTGAGGGAGGGCGGCGCGGTCTGCGTGCCGGCATGGTGAGGTGGGGTCGGGGCGGCGGAGGAAACCGATCCGGTGGGGTGCTCTTGGGTCCCGGAAGGATGGGGAGGGTGCGTCAGCCAGTCCGGTGTAGTGGTGCTCGGCAGCGGAGGTTGCTCCAACGGTTTCACCGTCCGCACGGGCACCGCGGGCGCCGCGGGCTTCGTTCCGCGGGGGCCGGCCACCGATGGATGGGGCTTGGGGGGAGGAGGGAGGGATTTCTTCGGTGGCGCGGGAAGAGGCTGTGCCACTTCCACGACCGGCTCGGGCGCCTCGGCCGGAGCGGGCGGCGGGACGACCGGCGCAGGGGGCGTCAAGAACTCTGCCGGCTCCACGACCGGCTCGGGCACCTCACCGGGAGGTGGCTCCGGTGCGGCCGGCGGTGGAGCGGGCGGGGACTCGGTCGCGGGCTCGGAGATGGTCGGCTCGGGGATCGGAGCAGGAGTTTCCGGCAGAGCGGCGGCCGGGGTCGGGGCAGCGGGGGCGATCTCCTCCGTAGGAGGACGCGGTGGCAGTTCGGTCGGTGGCGCCGGAGTCGGAGCCGGTAGCAGCGAGAGCAGGGCACCGAGCTGCACCTCGAGCGCCGGTTTCGGGGGCAGGCTGGTCGGCGGCCCTCCGGTGCGGGCGGTATCGGCTCGCGCGTACAAGCGCTGGAGCGCGGCCGCCGCATCGTCCGGGACGCCACGACCCGGGCTCTGACGGAGCGTGTCCACGAATCCGAGCACGAGGGACGACGCCCGGGAGATGTGGGCCTGGGCCTCGTCGAGGCGTCCTTCCGTGGTGGCCGAGAGGGCGGCCTCGATCTCGGCTCGGGCCGGCGCGACGTCCGCCCCGAGGAGGACAAGGTCCCGAACCTCTTCGATGAGGGGAGTCACGGGCGAGAGGAGCGGGGCGATGGGAGTGGCGGGGGCCACGGGGTGTCGGAGGATCGGTTCGATGATCTGACGGGTGTCCCGCGAGATCGTCACTTCGAGGTTAATGTCGAGCCCCTGGGGACCGATGCGGTACGGGTGGAGACGGACGTCGTGGGAACTGCCGCGGAATTTCTCCACGCCGACGGCGCGCACCGTCTGGCCCTCGAGCTCCCAGCGGAAGAGACGAATCTCCCCCCGCGCGAGCATCCGCTCCGGAGTCTCAACGTCTTCGAGCGGAGCCTCCACCGTGAGGAGCGTCGTCACTCGCATGTCGGAGAGGAACCGCAGGAACGATTGAGCCCCCGCGACCGGGTCGAACCCCTTCATGCAAAAGTACTGGAGCGCGGTGAGCGAATCGATCACGAGACGAGTGTACCCTTTCCGGATGACCTCGGTGCGGAGCATCTGCTCGAGCGCCGTGATCGTCACTTCGACGCTCGCGAGCTCGGGACTGCGACGGATCCGGAACGGCACGTGGTCGAAGGGGACCGCGGAGCGCACGGAGGCGATGTCCTTGAACGGGGTTCGTTCGTAGCGCATGATGTCGGGGATCGCGTCGAACACGTCCACCCGGCCGAGGTCGGGTTCGAGACCCCGATGGTTGACCCGGGCTTCGTTCGGTGGTTCTTCGAGCGTGACGAGGAGGACGCGTTCCCCGCGACGGACCCCGTCGCACAGGAACTGGATGGCGAGCGTGGTCTTGCCGGTTCCCGAGGGGCCCACGATCAGGTATGGCCGGCGTCCGACGAGGCCTCCTTCGAGCATGGCGTCGAGCGAGGGGTTTCCGATGGAAACGCGCGGCTCTCCCGGGCGGGCGACCAAGCTCTCCTCGACCATCGGGGAATCCCTCGTCGACCGTCCCGCGCGGACGGTACGGTGTGTCCATGGGAGGATGGGGCTCTTCAATCTTCCTCGGGCGAAGAGGGCGACCCGGGCGCTCCCGCAAGAGATATCTCTCGCATGCCCCCCTCGCCGCCCATGCAACGGCCGGCGACCAACGGAGCGGCTCGAATGCGCGGCCTCGCGGCGACGTTGCCGGACGCCCTCGAATCCGGCTATCGTGCGGGTCAGGAGTTAGCGCGTCCCCTCCCGGGGGACGACCTCCGATTCGTGGCCGTGGGTATGGGCGGCTCCGGCATCGCCGCCGACCTCGCCCGGGGCATCGTGGACGCGGAGAGCCGCGCGCAGCTCTCGGTCGTTCGCTCACCGGACCTCCCTCGTTCCGTCGACCGCCGCACCGAAGTGCTCCTCGTCAGTTACTCCGGGAACACCTGGGAGACCCTCATCGCGTACGACGCCGCGGGGCGAGCGGGAGCACGGCGTACCGTAATCACTTCCGGCGGGGCCCTGCTTCAGCGCGCCGAGTCGGACGGTGTCCCCGTGCTCACCGTGCCCCCGGGGCTTCCGCCCCGCTCGGCGGTGGGCCATTTGCTCGGAGGAGTACTCGGTCTGCTGGACTCGGCCTTCCCCGAGTCGCTCGAAGCCCGGATCCGGCGCACGGCGGAGGCCACGCGCCTGCGGATCCGGGAGTACGCTCGGGCCCGCGGTCCCGCCTCGGCGCTCGCGCAACGGGTCGGCGGTCGCCTCCCGTTCGTCTACGCGGAGAGTTCCTTCGTACCGCTCGCGCGGCGCTGGAAGACGCAGGTCGAGGAGAACGCCAAGCGTCTCGCGGTGTTCGACGAGGTTCCCGAGCTCTTCCACAACGCGATCGTGGGGTGGGATGCCGTCCCCCGACGCGACGCGGGCCGGTCGATCGCCCTCCTCCTCGAGTGGTCGGGAGAATCCGCGCCCGTCCGCAAGAGCTTCCGCTACCTCGAGAAACTGCTCACCCTGAAAGGGGTCGCCACCGCGCGGGCGGGACTTCCGAGCGAGGACCGGCTCGAAGCGCTCCTCGGAGGGATCGCCCTCGGCGACCATGTGAGCCTGTTCCTGGCCGACCGGGACGGGGTGGACCCGTATCCGGTCGAGGCGATCGGGCGGCTCAAGTCGTCCCTCGGGGGCCCGGGTCCGACCCCGGGCCCTCCGCCTCGGGCCGACCCGAGGGCTCGGGCCCGAGCGCGGCGCCCGGAAAGTGGATAAATGAGAGCCGGGCTCCCGTGGCACGGGTGCTGAGGTAGCCTAGCTCGGCCAAGGCGCCAGATTCGAGATCTGGTGATGCGTTTGCATCGCGGGAGTTCAAAGGACGCGCGGGGTCGGCCCCCGGCGACGGGGAATCTCCCCCTCAGCGCCTCTCCCCGAAAGCTCCGAGTGGAGGTCGAGGTCGCTCGCGGGGGCCGGTCGCGGAGCGCGCGCTTCGAGGTCGAACTCGGAACCCTCGTGCGGGCCGTGGTCCGCTTGGCCGGCGAAGCGCCCGAGGGATGTGCGGTCCTCATCGGCGAGACCCCCGTGCCCCTCGACACGCCGATCGAACGTTCCCTTCACCTCACGGTCGTCCCGACCTTCTCCGGAGGGTAGGCCCGACGCGGTCGGAGTCCGCTCTCGAGGGCGGGAGCGTGACGAAAGGGATTAAGGGCGACCGTATCGTCTCTCCTCTCGATTAGGAACGTACCGTGCCGTCCAGCTGTCCGATCTGCGAACAACCCATCCCCTCGACGGCGGTCCACTGTTCGGTCTGCGGGTTCCCGACGGGCCTCGCGATCGAGGGACTCCGTTCGAACGACGGCGGCGAGGTCGATTCCGTTGCGACCGACGCCCCGGTGCCGACCGCCGCCCGCTCCGTTCCCATCCAATCCCCCCTATCGCCGGAGGAGGACCTCAACGCAGCGATCAGCCGCGACCTCCGTTCCAAGATGGAACTCGTGCGAGAATTGGGACGCGGCGCTCCGGACCTGACGAACGAGCTCTGTCAAGCGGCGCTGAGCGAGGCCGACGGACGCATCTCGGAGGCGCTGGCCACGCTGCGCTCGGCGCAGTCCCGGCTCGAGTCGGAGAGCGATGACTTGGTCCACCGCCGCCTCGCGGAGCTCGGCGAACGGCGCGAGTCGCTCGAGCGGACCGGCGCCCGGATCGCGGTCGGCGACGAACTGCGTCGGGCTCAGGACGCCCTCGAAGGCGGAGAGCGCGAGGCCGCGATCCACCAGGTCGTCGAGACCGACCGACGCATGACCCAATTCGAGTCCGACTGGCGGGGTCTCCAAGGCCTCTTGGCCCAGGTCGAGGGCCTTCGCAGCGAAGCGGCCGAGATCGGCATCCCGCTCGGGGAGATCTCGAGCGAGGTCGAGGCGATCCGCGAGCGTCTGCGCGAGCCGAACCTCACCGAGGAGGCGCTCGACAACGTGGCGCAGGAAGCGGCTCAGACCCTCATGTTGCTGCACGAGGCGATCCCGAGCGCGCTCGCCGAGGAGCTCGACCGGGCCGAGAAGACGATCGACCGATTCCCCGAGGACGACCTCCCGAGCGCGGTCGCCAAGCGAATGCACCTCGAAGCGTCGCGCCACTTGAAGAAGGGTCGGCTCTCGGAGGCGGTCCGCAGCGTGCAGGACCTCCGGCGGGAGCTCGCGGAGCTCGAGGTCGCCGCCGCCGCTTCGCCGGCGGTGGGTCCGATCGCTCCTCCGACCGCCGGAGAGACCGAGGACGAGATGCTCGACCGCCTCCTCAAGAAGGCCCGGCTTCTCGCCTCCCGGGTCCGGACCCTTCCCCCCGACAGCGACGTCGCGCACGATGCCGCCGTGCAGATCCGGGAGGCGACCGACCTTTTGCGTGGTCGCCAGCTCAAGGAAGCGGACCTCACCCTCACCCGGCTCATGCGCATGCTTCCCACCTCTCCCACGGGGGCTGACCGATGAGCCCGGAGCCCCGCGCGATCACCAGCCTGCGCCCGCGGCTCGAGGCGCTGACCGAACGAGGTCGGGCGCTCGAAGCGGAGGGACTCCCGTTCCCGACCGAGAACATCCGCGACGCGTTCCTGCGAGCGGCGCGGGACGGGCAGGTCGATGCCGCGGCCAACGTGATCAAGCGAGCGGAAGCCCTGATCGGCCGCGCGGGGGCCGACTGGACCTGGGTTCGGGAACTGCTGCGCCGCGCGGACGAACTGCGGGCGGTCGCCGGGACGATCGGAGTCGACCTCGAGATCCTCGACAACCGGGTCGGGAACCCGAGAAAACGCCTGATGGCGGCGCCGCTCAGCTCCGGTTCGCTCGAGAAGGCCGCGGCGAGCGCCTCCCTCGCCCTCGCGGTCCTCAACGACGCCGTTCCCAAGTTCTGCATCCAAGAAGCCCAGGCGCTGGGGGTCTCCATCCGTCGAGCCCGAGACCGGGGCGAGGACGTCGGCGATTCGGCCCGTTCGTTCTCTCGACTTCTGCAGGCGATCCAGGACGAGAACCTCACGACGGCGGCCGAGCGACTGGTCGAAACGCGGCGAACGGTCGCGCGCATCCCCCGCGCACCGGCACTCCCCCCGCTCTCCCCCCGCGAAGAGGAGGAGATCCTGCTCGAGGCCCGCAACCTGGCCCGACGCCTCCAACGGATCAAAGGCAAGGCCCGGGACGCAACGAGCGCGGCCCGGTTGATGGCTCAGGTGCGCGCGGCGATCAGCGAGGATCGACGGTACGGCACTCCCGAGGAGGAGATCGAGCAGCTCTGGGCCGAGGTCGACCGCCTCACCCAGGAGAAGAAGAAGGGCTCGGTGGCCGTGCGGACGCCGGCCCCCGACGAGAAAGAGGAAGCCGCCGCGCAGGACCTCGAGGAGCCCGAGGAGGAGGAGGCCCCGCACCTGCGCACGACCCGCCCGTCGTTCTATGTCCCCTACATCCCGCCCGAAGAACGCCCCCCGGAGCGCTCAACGAACGAGGACGACACTCTCTCGGCGGCCGGTCGAGGTCGGAACCGACCCCGTCCGAGGGCGTAATCCTCAAATACGTATCGCAAGTGGTTTATACCACTTGTCGCGCGCGGACGGCCGGCTGAAAAGTCGCGACGTTGGGAACGTGTTGGCAATCACACCGGCGGGCCACTTGACCGTTCGAGCTTCTGGTCCCGAGGTCGTTCCCGAAGGCACCCTCGTGAGCGACGCGCGTGGAGTTGTCCGCGGACAGGTGGTCCGAGTCTTCGGTCCGGTTTCGCGACCGTACCTGAGCGTCCGACCTCGACGCACCCCGACCGCCTCGGAGGGCGCGGCCCTCCTCGGCGCTACGCTCGTCCGGGAATAGGAGCAATCAGCGCATGGAGAACGCACCATCCCCCCCCAACGCGGACAAACCCGCGGAGCGACCCGAGGACATCGTCGTCCCCACGCGGTGCACGAGCTGCGGGTCGACGCACCTCACGCGAGACTACGAGCGCGGCGAGCTCGTATGCGACGAGTGCGGCCTCGTTCTCGAAGAGTCGATGATCGACCAGGGGCCGGACTGGCGCGCGTTCGACGCCGAGCAGGGCGAGAAGCGGGCCCGAACCGGCGCCCCGACCACCCTCACGATCCACGACAAGGGGCTTTCGACCGAGATCGGTTGGAAGAACCGCGACCCGTACGGAAAATCGATCCCGACGCGCAACCGCGCCCAGCTCTACCGACTGCGGAAGTGGCAACGACGCATCCGGGTGTCGAACGCCACCGAACGCAATCTCGCGTTCGCCCTCGCCGAACTCGACCGGATCGCTTCCGGAATGGCGCTCCCGCGCAACGTCCGGGAGACCGCCGCGATGATCTACCGCAAGGCCGTCAATCGCAACCTCATCCGAGGCCGCTCCATCGAAGGCGTGGTCGCCGCCTCGCTCTACGGCAGTTGCCGCCAGTGCAACGTCCCGAGGACGCTTGACGAGATCGCCTCGAAATCCCGGATCGGGCGAAAGGAGATCGGCCGAACGTACCGATTCATGACCCGCGAACTCCACCTCAAGCTCATGCCGACGCGACCGCAGGATTACATCCAGCGGTTCTGCTCCGAGCTCAAGCTGAAGGGCGAGATCCAGACCCGGGCGAACGAGATCCTGAAGGAAGCGACCGAGCGCGAGCTGACCAGCGGTCGCGGACCGACGGGCGTCGCCGCCGCGGCGATCTACATCTCGAGCGTGCAATGCGGCGAGCGGCGCACGCAGCGAGAGGTCGCTGAGGTCGCCGGCGTGACCGAGGTCACGATCCGGAACCGCTACAAAGAGCTGACCGAGAAGCTGAACCTGCGCGTCATGCTCTAGCGGCCCGCTCCCCCCAATCCACCGGTTCCCCCCACAGGCGTAAATCCTCCCCTCCGCTGCGGCGGCCCAGTCGAGGGGCCCTGTGGAGGACCTGATCCGAACCGCACTTTCGACCGTCGACCTTCCCGGGGTGGTGCACGCCGACGTTCGCGTCGTGGCGCCGGACCGGTTCGTGCAGCTCGCGGTACGGAACGGAGCCGCGAGCGCGCTCACCGACGCTCGGAGCGAGGCGATCGGAGTGCGCGTGCGCACCGACCGAGCGTGGGGGTTCGCGACGACCACCGACCTGCGCCCGGAGCCGGCGCGGGAGATCGCTCGGCTCGCGGTGCGTCTGGCGCGAGCGGCGGCTCGACACGCCCGGACGCCGTTGCGAGTGACGGACGAGCTTTCCCCCGACGGAGGGCAGTACCACACTCCGTTGCGTCGAGACCCTTTCAGCAGCTCCTTCGAATCCATCGTGGAGCTCCTCACGTCGGCCGAAAAGGGACTCCATGTCTCGCGCGCCGTCCGCAGCGGCATCGCGACCTTCCAGGCTTGGGAAGAGAACAAGTGGTACGGTTCCTCCGAGGGAGCGACGTTCACCTCACGGATCGTTCACGTGGGGGCCGGGATGACGGCGACCGCGGTGCGCGGTTCGAACGTCCAGCGTCGGAGCGCCCCGTCCTCGCACGGCGGCGACTTCTCCCAGGCGGGGTTCGAGTTCGTGGATGGCCTCGACCTCGTCGGTCGCGCCCCCGAGATCGGCAAGGAGGCCGTCGCCCTCCTCGACGCTCCCGTCTGCCCGACGGGCCCGACGACGCTCGTCCTCGGCTCCGACCAACTGGCGCTCCAGGTGCACGAGAGCGTGGGACACGCGGTGGAGTTGGACCGGATCTTCGGCTCCGAAGCCGGCTTCGCGGGCACGAGCTGGGTGGCTCCGGAGAAGATCGGGGTCTTACGCTACGGGAGCGACCTCATGAACGTGGTCGCCGACGCGACCGAGCCCGGAGGGCTCGGCACCTTCGGCTGGGACGACGAGGGCGTCACCGCGCAGCGGACGCCCATCGTCCATCGGGGAGTGCTCGTCGGCACGCTCTCGTCGCGGGAATCGGCGGCTCAGCTCGGGCTCAAGCACTCCGGTGGGACCGCGCGGGCGTCCGGCGGCGACCGCGCGCCGCTCGTTCGGATGACGAACGTGAACCTCGAGCCCGGCGACCGCTCCTTGGAGGAACTCCTGGAGGGCGTCACCGAGGGCGTGTACCTGGACACGAATCGCTCCTGGTCGATCGACGACCGACGGCTCAACTTCCAATTCGGCACCGAGTTCGGCCGTCGCATCGTTCGCGGCGAGCTGGGCGAGCTCGTGCGGAATCCGATCTATTCGGGAATGACACCCGTCTTCTGGGGTTCGATGGACGCGCTGGGCAACGCGAGCACCCGTCACCTGTGGGGTCTTCCGAACTGCGGCAAGGGCCAACCGATCCAGGGCGCCCGGGTCAGCCATGGCGCGCCGATCGCCCGATTCCGCAAGATTGCCGTCCGGGGAGGCTGATGGCGTCTCGACGCGCCGCCCCGGCCGGCGGAGGAGACCCCTTGAGCGCCCTCCGGAAGCTTCCCCCGGGGACCACCGGCGACGTCCGGGTGATCTCCGCGGCGTGGATGACCATCCGGTTCGCGAACGGTCGGATCCATCAACCCCACCTCGAACGTTCCACCCAAGTCTCGTTCCGCGTCGCCGACGGGCGGCGCTTGGCGACCGCCACGGGTTCCGACGCTACCCCGGCCGGATTGGACGCCCTCGCCGCGACGGCCCGGGCGCTCGCCCGCATCGCCCCGGTGGAACGCCAGTTCCCCGGATTCGTCGCCCCGTCCGGCCGTGGCCCGGGCCGTCTCGCATTTTCGACCTCGACCGCGTCCCTCTCTCCCGAGAGCGCGACCGCGATCGCCGAGGAGATCCTCGACACGACCGCGTCCGAAGCGCCCGGGGCCCGGACCGCCGGAGCGGTCACCCTCGGAAGCGAGGTGATGCGGGTCGCGAACTCCTCGGGCATTGATCGTGCGTCGACGAGTTCGTTCGCCCGCGCGAGCGTCCTCGTCCAGCGGCCGGACCGCGACCCGCCGGTCTCGGGATGGTCGGAAGGCGCCCACTGGGATGCGGGCCGGCTCGGACCGGCCCGACTCGGCCGTGAGGCCGCAGAGCGGATGGCGAAGACGACCCCGGAGCCGGTCGAGCCGGGGGCGTACCCCGTTGTCCTTCGCGGGCCGGCCGTCGCCGACCTGCTGCGATTCCTCGCCCACCTGGGGTTCGGTGCGAACGGCGAGGTCGAAGGTTGGAGTTGTCTCGCCCGTAGGCGGGGCAAGCGGGTCGCTCCGCCCTCGGTCACACTGATCGACGACGCGCGGTCGCGGGAAACGATCCCCCAGGCGATCGATTACGAGGGAACGTGGACCGCGGCGACCCCGCTCATCCGGAACGGGATCGCGGGAAACGTCGTGACGGACCTCCTGACCGCCGGCCGGCTCCACCGGAAGCTCACGGGTCACGCTCAGCCCCCAGAAGCGCCGTTCGGCGACTACGGTCCGACCCCGTCGCACTTGCTGCTAAAACCGGGCGACGCGACCGAGGACGAGCTCGTGCGCGAGACCCGGCGGGGCCTTCTGGTGACCCGATTCCACTACGTGCGGGTGGTCGACCCGGGACGGGGAGTGATCACGGGCATGACCCGCGACGGGACGTACGTCATCGAGAACGGAGAATTGGTCCGCCCGGCCCGAAACCTTCGGTTCACCGAGAGCGTCCTCACCGCCCTAGCCGGCATCTCGCTCCTCGGGAAGGACCGCCGCATCTATTCCGGAGAGGGAGCGGTGACCGTGCCGGCGGTGGCGACCCGCTCGTTTCGCTTCACCTCCGCCACCCTCTTCTAATCCCGGCCGCTCGTCGGTTCGTGTCGCGAACGCTCTCGATCGCGGTGCTCGTCTCCGGAGAGGGCACCACCCTCGAAGGCCTCGCCGAGCTCGCCGTCGGGGGGCACCTTGCGGTTCGGATCGCCCTTGTGGTCTCCGACCGGCCGCACGCGCCCGCGATCGAACGCGCCCGCCTTCGAGGGATCCCCACGATCGTCCTCCCGACCCGCGGGGTCGACCCGGACCTGTGGTCGGACCGGCTCACTTCCGAGCTCCTCGACAAAGGGGTCGAGCTCGTCGTCCTCGCCGGATTCCTTTCGATCCTGCCGCGGCGTTGGGTCGAGCGCTGGCAGGGCCGGGCGATCAACATCCACCCGTCCCTCCTCCCCCGCCACGGGGGCGCCGGGATGTACGGGATGCGGGTGCATCGCGCGGTCCTCGCTTCGGGCGACCGCGAGACCGGCGCGTCCGTCAACCTCGTGACCTCCGACGTCGACGCGGGTCCGATCATTTCCCAAGAGCGACTTCCGGTACTCCCGGACGACACTCCAGAGTCGCTCCGGGCGCGCCTGCATCCGGTGGAGGTTGCGTTGCTCGCGGCGACGATCCGCCGATTCGCCGAGGGACAACTGTCGCTACCGTATTCCAGCTCGGAGGCGGCCGAGGCCGGTCGTCACGAACGCTCGGACGCTCGCGAGTGAGCCTTTCGCGCGGCCGCGCCCGGCAGGAGCTCGGCGAGCGCGGTCGTTCGCGCGGGTAGGTCGAGCAGGAGTCGGTGGCGCGTGGTCTTCGGCGGGAAGAGCCGGCCCTCCTCGGCCCGTCGGACGACCTCGCTCTTGGCGATGGGAGGACCGGGATGCCAGCGCTCGAGGTGGACGAGCTCGCTCTCGTAATCTAGGACCCACGCCGGGACGCGCTCGGCGCCGAGCCGACGCAGCGCCTCGACGCGGTGGTGGCCGTTCAGGATGACCCACGAGCCCCGGGCGACCCAGATCGGGTCGGCGAGGACCTGGGTCCGGCGGAGGAGGGCGACCAGGTCGAGGGCGTTCGACTCCTCGATCCGCTCGTGGGGCCTCAGCTCGGAAATGGGGAGAAGGACGAACTCGGCCGCGCCCGTCATGCCGCGGTGCCTCCCTTCGCCTCGGCGATCGCGCGGCGGACGTAGACCGAGACCATTCGGCGACGGTAATCCGGAAGCAGGAACGTGTTGTGCACCGGGCGGACCGCTCGGGTGATCGCCTCGGCGAGCGCGCGAACCCGATCCTCCGAGAGCGTTTCTCCCACGAGCGGGTCCGTGAGCTCGTCGAAGCGTCGGGGATACGGTTCGACGCCTCCGACCGCCACGGAGAGCGACTCGACGCGTCGGGCGTCCCAGGTCCCGGCCACGGCGACACCGAGCTCGGGGAAATCGTACGACGGGCGCACCCTGAGCTTGCGGTACCGTCCGCGCAGCGTCCGGCTCCGGGGAGGAAGGTGAACGGCCACGAGAAGTTCGCCCGGCTGGATCTTCAGTCGTCGGATCCCGTCCCCTTTCTCGTCGTAGAGGTCGACGAGAGGGACCCGCCGTCGCCCCGACGGACCCGCGACTTCGACCTCGGCGTCGAGGACGAGGAATGCCGGGGCAAGGTCCCCGCTGAACGTCGCGTAGCAGCGCTCCTTCTGGGGGACGACATGGCATTTGTCCCCGTCGGCCTTGAGACAAAAGCCGAGACTCTCTCGCCAGAAGTAGCTCTGGTTGAAGAAGAAGCATCGGGTCTCGACGAGAAGGTTCCCTCCGACCGTTCCGCTCGTCCGGACGAGCGGGGTCGCGACCTCCCGGACCGCGTCCGCGACCGAGGGGTACGCCGCGAGGAACGCGGGGTCCCGTTCGAGCTCTCCGAGACGTTCCATGGCGCCGACGCGGTCGAGCGAGTGGCCGGCGAGCTCGGGCACCGCATCGAGCGCGATCAGGTGCGGTTTCAGGTTGATGTGCATCTTGTAGTTCGGGAGCAGGTCGGTGCCGCCCGCGAGATAGTCGAACTTTCCCGACCATTCGGCCGCGAGGCGCATCGCGTCGTCGACGCTCGTCGGACGGTGCAGTTCGAACGCGTCGAGATGCACGGGTTCACCGCCCCTTCCAGGCCCGCCCTTCGGCGCGGCGCTGGTCGATGCCCTTGAGGACCTTGTCCGGGGTGATCGGCAGGTCGGTGAACCGGACGCCGACGGCGTCGTAAAGCGCGTTCCCCACCGCGGGGAGCGTGGCGATCAGGGGGCCTTCGCCCGCCTCCTTCGCTCCGAACGGACCTTCGGGGTCGTCGTCGCCCACGAGAAGGATCTCGACGTCCGGCATCTGTTGCGGCATCGGGATCTTGTACTCGAGGAGGGACGGATTGAACAGGCGACCCCCCCGATAGTTCATCGATTCGCCCATCACCTGGCCGAGTCCCATGTGGATGGACCCTTCGATCTGGCCCTCGACCGCGAGTCGATTCAACGGACGACCGCAATCGAAGGCGGCCCAGATCTTCGAGACACGGTACTCGCCGGTCTCGTCGTCGACCTCCGTCTGGGCGACGTAGGCGGCGAACGAGTAAGCGGGGGCCGTCCCCGCGCGGGCCCCCTTGAACGAGCCGCCGAGCGGAGAGGTGTTGTACGAGCCGCTCGCCGTGAGAGCGCCGGCCGTCTCCATCGCGCGATGGAGCGCGGTGAGGAACGTCACGCCGACTTCGGGATAGCCTTTCTCCTGAATGCGTTCGTGAACCACCTCGAGGGCGCCCGGGCTCCGGTCGAGGAGCGCCGCGGCCGCGGCGACGAGCTTCGAACGGAGCTCTTCCGCGGCGGCGCGCGCGGCGTTGCCCATCATGAACGTGACGCGGCTCGAGTACGACCCGATGTCGATGGGGCTCACGTCCGAATCGACGCGCTGGACGTGGACCCGGTCGAGGTCGACACCGAGCACCTCCGCGACGATCGCGGCCAGGAGCGTGTTGGAACCTTGGCCGATGTCGGCCTGCATCGAGTGGACCGCGATGCCGCCGTCCATGTCGACCTTGAGGTGGACCGTCGATTGGGGCATCTTCGGGGTGAAGTGGATCGGGCTGTTCGACCCCGATATGTAGAAGCCGCACCCCAGTCCGACCCCTTGGCCGTAGGGGAGCTTTCGGAATTTCGCGTCCCACCCGCTTCGTTCTCTCGCGGCGGTGAGACACTTCAGGAACGACGTCGACGTGATCCGGAACTCGTTCACGGTCTTCGAGTTGGGCGGCAGCGCGTTTCGGGTCCGGAGGTCGAACGGGTCGATCCCGGCGGTCTCGGCGAGCATGTCGAGCGCCACCTCGACCGAGTAACGGATGTTCGTCCCGCCGTGGGCCCGCATGGCGCCCGAGGGAGGCTTGGTCGTGTACACGCGCCGGCCGCGGTAGCGGAAATTCGGCACTCGGTACGGTCCCATCGCGAGGACCCCGTTGTAGTAGGTGGTGACGGTGCCGAACGAGCTCCAGGCCCCGCCGTCGATAAGCGCCTCGATGTCGTAACCGAGGATGCGGCCCTCCGGGTCGATCGCGATCCGCACGTCGTTCTGGGTCGGGTGCCGACCATGGTTCGTGTAGAAGACATCCTCCCGGTCGAACAGAATCTTCACCGGTCGACCCGTCTCGAGCGAGAGCGCGGCGCAGACGATCTCGTGCGGGAGGGGGTCGGACTTCCCTCCGAACCCGCCTCCGACCTCCGGTTTGATGACCCGGATCCGATGCATCGGGATCTCGAGCACCTCCGAGAGCGCCCGATGGAGGTAGTGCGGGACCTGCGTCGCGCTCCAGACGGTGAGTCGTCCGTCGGGAGTCGCCTCGGCGATCGTCGCCATCGGCTCGGTGAAGGCGTGAGTGACCCCGGCGAAGTTGCCCCGTACGCGAACGCTGTGCGCGGCGTGCGCGAACGCGGCGTCGACGTTCCCGAAGTGCTGGACGACCTCCTTCTGGATGTTCGAGCCAAGCAGTCCGCGCGAGTGGATCGGCTCCGCCACCTTCGAGGTGCCGACCCGCGGGTCCGCGTACTCGGGCAGCGGTTCGATGTCGACCCGGATCAGCGATAGCGCTCGCTCGGCGGTGAGTTCGTCCGTGGCCGCGACCGCGGCGATGATGTCGCCGATGTAGCGCGCCTTGTCTACGGCGATCGCGGTCTCGTCGTGAGTGATCGGCAGGACTCCGAACGGAATCGGGTATCGGTCGCCCGTTAGGACGGCGTGCACTCCGGGGAGGGCCCGGGCGGCACTCGTGTCGATCGACCGGAGGCGAGCGTGCGGCCACGGGCTTCGCAGGAGCCGACCGACCAAAATGCCGGGCCGCCGAATGTCGTCCGTGTACTCTGCGCGTCCGGTGACTTTGAGGGGACCTTCGATGTAGGGGATCCTGCCGCCGAGAAGCCGGTAGGAGGGCGGCGGGGTGGCGACCACTACGGCACCTCCCGGCCCGCCGCTTCGATGGCCTCGACGATCTTCCGATATCCGGTGCACCGGCACAGGTTGCCCGAGATGGCCCGCTCGATCTCCTCTCGGTTCGGATGGGGGGACTCCCGGAGGAGGGCAGTGGCGGTCACCACAAAACCCGGGGTGCAGAAGCCGCATTGGGTGGCGCCGTACTGCACGAACGCACGCTGCACGGGGGAGAGCCCGTTCGGGGGCGTGACTCCCTCGATGGTCGTCACCTCGCGTCCCTCCACGAGCCGGGCGAGCGTGAGGCAGCTCAGGGTCGGTCGTCCGTCGAGGAGCACCGTGCAGCAGCCACAAGTGCCGAGGTCGCAACCTCGCTTCGTGCCCGTGAGACCGAGGTCCTCGCGGACGAGGTCGAGAAGGATCCGGGGCGCCTCGCAGGCCACCTCGGCCGGGTGTCCGTTCAGGCGGAACCTAAGGAGGTCGGGAGACGACATCGTCGTTCCGGAAAACCAACGGGGCATCACGCGTCGGAGTACCTAAGGTCGAGGGGTGCATTTCCCTCACGAGCTCGGCTACGATGCTCACCGCGATCTCCGCTGGAGTCTCCGCACCCAACGGCATCCCCACCGGGGATCGGACGCGCTCGATCGCCTCTCGCGGGACCCCCCGTTCCCGAAGGGCTGCGAACATGTGTTCTCGCTTCGAGGCGCTCGCGATGAGCCCGATCGCGTTCGGGAAGCGGGCAATGGCACGGGCGAGCACTTCGAGGTCCTTGCGCGCGTCGTACCCGAGAAGGTACAGGTGGGTGAACGAGGCCGGGTCGAGCACATCGAACAGATGCTCGGGCTCGACCACCTCGCGTCGCTCGGCGCTCGGGAACCGGTCGACGCCGACCCATTCCGGACGGTCGTCCGCGACCGAGTAGTCGTACTCCAGCGTCGGCAACAGGGACGCGAGCGCATGGGCCACGTGGCCGCCGCCCCACAACAGAAGGTTCGGACGGGCGGCGACGTACTCGAGCGCGATTTCGACCGAACCTCCGCAGAGGCTGGCAAGAGCTCCCGGCGTCCACGCTTGCAGGTCGAAGTGGTGCAGGTCTCCCCCTCGCCGGTCGAGCGCCGATCGGGCGAGTTCCTTGACCTCCTCTTCGAGCTGGGCTCCCCCCACGGTCCCCAGCGTCGAGCCGTCGGAGCGGACGATCATCGCGGCCCCGAGCTTTCCGGGGACCGAACCGACGGTCTTCACGACCGTCGCGCGGACGAACGGCTGGTGGGCTTCGAGGAGGCGCAACGCCTCGCGCGTGAGGCGTCGGTCCATCAGGGCTCCGTTCGAGCTTGCCAGTCGTCGAGCGCCGCCCGGTACTCCTCGGGGGTGTCGACGTTCGCGACGATGCCCGGGTCGTTCACGGCGACGCGACGAACCTGGACCCCGAACTCGGGCAACAAGGAGCGTAACGGGGCGTCGCTACGAAGGTCGAGGATGTCGGCACGAACTCCGGAGCGCCAGAGGACGGGATGACCCCCGCGACCCCTGAACGTCGGAATGAACCACACGGCGAGCGGGTCGGTATCCCGGGCCCGCTCCAGCACATCCACGGTGGACTCGGAGACGAAGGGATGGTCCACGGGCCAGAACAGGACGTCGAGGTCCGCCGGGATCGCTTCGAGCCCGGCTTGGATCGACGCGGTCCGTCCTTCGTACCAGAGTTCCGAATCGACCAGGGTCACCGGCAGGTCCCGGAGCTCGTGGGCGATCGGCCCTCGATGCGGGCCGACCACGACGGCGACCGGGTCGAGGTCGCGAGAGAGGCAGATCTCCGCGAGACGCCGGACCGCGGTGGTCCCCCGAAGGGTCATGAGCGCCTTCGGGGAGCCGCCGAACCGGGTCGATTCCCCGCCGCTCAAGAGAAGTGCTGCGGTCGCCATCGGAACGAAAGCTAGGTCTCTCCGCGCGTCTTACGCCGACCGGGTTAGTAAAGGCCACGCTCGGCCGTACGGCGTTTCCGCGACCGCGGGCCGCACCGTTGACCGCCGCCGGGGTCCAGACCGGGGAGAACGAGGGCCCTTTCTCCTCTGACTTTAAATACCCCGGCACGGTGGGCGCGCCACCTCATGACCCACCCGAACGACGTACCTCCGTCGGCGCTTCTTCCGAAGCTGGCCATCGAGCTGCGGACTCGCAATGCCGTCGCACCGCCCCCGTGGGCGACGTTCGCCAAGACCGGGGTTCACAAGCAGCGAGCACCCACGCAGGTCGACTGGTGGTATCTGCGGAGTGCCTCGGTGCTGAGGAAGATCTATCTCAAGGGATACGTCGGCATCGAGCGATTGAGCGCCGAATACGGAGGGAAGCGCGACCGGGGCAGCGCTCCCTACCATGCCCGGAGCGGGTCACGCTCGATCCTCCGGGAGATCGTCCATCAGCTCGAGAAGGCCGGCCTCGTGCAACCGTACAAGACGAAGGGTCGCCGCGTGAGCCCCGAAGGAGCGAAGCTCCTCGACTCGCTCTCGCGCGACATACTCAAGGGGATGGCCGCGGAACGACCCGAACTCGCCAAGTACCTTTAGGTTCCATTCCGGGGCGAAGGAGTTGGCGGATGGTATACGGGGAAGACTCCGAGCTGGACGAACTGCGTCGCCGACGCACGCGGCAGATCCAGGATATGCAGGTCAACGAGTCCGCGAACGCTCAGGCCTATGCGGCCCAGGAGGCCGAGATGGCCCGGCGCGACCAGGAGCGGAGCGAGGTCCTTCGCCGCATCCTCACCCCCGAGGCCCGCGAACGTCTCGCTCGGATCCGTCTCGCGAAGCCGGAGGTGGCCGGCGCGGTCGAGCAACAGTTGATCGCCCTCGCCGCGAGCGGAAGGATCCAGCGGGCGATCGACGACCCGACCCTTCGGGCGCTCCTCGAGCGGATCGCCCCCGAACGCCGGGAAATCAAGATCACGAGGCGCTGAACGGGAGGAGTCATGGCGAACCGTAGGAAGAGTCTCGCTCGCAAGACGCGCCTGTTCCGCGTCGTGAAGGGAAACCGCCGCGTGCCCGCCTGGGTGATGCAGCGAACGAGCCGGCGGGTCACCCGTCACCCGAAGCGGCACACGTGGAAGCGCGGCCACCTGCACAAGTGAGAGGACGAGGAAAATTCCAATGCCTCCAAAGACCTCCTCACGTCACACCGAAGAACTCGAACGAGAGTACGTCATCCCGCTACGGGCGAGCATGCACCAGCCCTCCCGCCGCCGCCGTGCGGGCCATGCCCTCGAGACCGTCCGGCGTTTCGTCGTCCGCCACATGAAGGGGCGGCCCGAGGACGTCTGGATCGACCCGCGTTTGAACGAGCACATCTGGGAGCGAGGGATCCAACACATCCCGAGCCGAGTCCGCGTCAAGGCGATCCGCTTCGAGGACGGCCTCATCGAGGTCGACCTTCTCGAGACCGACTAGTTTCGATCGTCGGAGACCCCTCGCGTGCCCGTCGGACGGACCCTGTTCGGTGGCAGTCCCTACCTCGGGGTGTACGTTCGCGTCGGGGATGGCTACGCAATCGTTCCGGACGACACGCCCGGAGCGGCGGAGCACGACATCGCGCGCCTGCTCGGTGTCGAGGTCGTGCGAACGACCGTTCTCGATTGCGAGGTGGTGGGAGCACTGGTCGCCGCCAACTCGTACGGGGTCATCGTCGGCGGGGAGGTGGACGCGGAGGAGCGACGGATCCTCGAGAAGATCGCCCCCCTCACCGTGATCTCGCACCGTCAGAACGCCATGGGCAACAACATCCTCGCGAACGATTCGGGCGCGCTCGTTCATCCGGAGTTCTCCGACGCCGCGGTCACGGCGATCGGCCGGGGCCTGGGCGTGCCGGCGGCCCGAGGAACGGTGGCCGGTCTCGGGACGGTCGGGATGGCCGGGGTCGCGACGAACCGGGGCGTCGTCGTTCATCCTCGAGCGACCGAGAAGGAGGTGACCGCCGTGACGGACCTGCTCCGAGTTCCCGTCCATCGGTCGACCGCGAATTTTGGCGTGCCCATCGTGGGGGCCTGCCTGATCGCGAACTCGCGCGGGATCATCGTGGGCCGACCCACCACTCCGGTCGAGGTGGTCCACTTGCAGGAAGGGCTCAGTATCTTCGACTAGCGGCGAACGGGCGAAAGGGCGACCGGGATTACGTGCCGCGCTTCCGCTTCACGTACCGGGTCGCGTATCCCGCGATGCGGTTCGCGAGCTTCTTGTGAGTGGCCTGGAGATGGCCCTCGACGGTCACGCCGAGGTCGGTGAGCTGAAGGACCTTGAGCTTGTTCTGGGAAAAGTCGCCGGTGAAATCCTCCGGGTAGTGACGGATCAGTTCGATCGCGACCCGCTTGATGTAGGTCTGGCGGATATTGCCCATGCGGGCGGGGCCGACCCGGGTCGGAGTTATAACCCTATCCGGAGCGATTCCACCGGCCCGCCGGCCGCCGGTGGCGGCCAGGTCACACCGGCGATACTCACAAATACCCTGGCCGAGGTAATTCATCGCGTGCCTCAGTGCGGAGCCGCCCGGGGGGGCTCGCAATCCCGCTCCTGAGGAACCTCCTTCTCCCGTAGGACATCGCACTCAATGCCGAACGAAGTTGAGGAACCACCGGTGCCTCCCCTGCGGGAGCGGAACGTTCTGCTGCTCGACCTCTCGAAGAGCATGCTCGCCCCCCTTCCCGACCCGCAAGGCGGCGGGCCCGAGCGACAAAAGATCGAGGTCGCCCGGACCGCCGTTTTCCGGATCCTCCAAGACGCCGCGACGAACGGGACCCTCTTCGGCCTCGTGACGTTCACCGAGACGGTCCGAGTACCGGTGCCGCTCGGCGAGATCCACCGGGAGAACCTTCCGTACATCGAGAACCTCATCTCCATGCTCGCTCCCAGCGGCCGGTCGGCGATCTGGGACGCGATCGGCGTGGGGGCGGACCTGCTCCGGATGGGAACGAGCGGCGTCCAGGGGAACCTGGTCCTGGTCACCGACGGTTGGGACAATGCGTCGACGCGCTTTGACGTGAAGACCGAAGCGACGGCGAAGCCGGCGGAGGGAAAGGTCGACCTGGTGCCGTACGTCCTGCCCACCCACTCGCGGCTCACGCTACGGATCATCGGGATCGGAAGCGGTGACGAGCGGGACAAGGGCGTCGACTCGGGCCGGATGAATCAGACGGTGGCCCAGCTCTCTCAGCGGGCGCAAGAGCTCGGACTCCCTCCGGCGTTCAGCTTTCAGCTGGTCACGACGGGTTCCCAACTGTTCGCCCAGATGGTGAACGCCTTCCTCGACGTGGGGTACGACGACGACCGACCCATCGAGGAGCTCCACCCCGAGGAGCTCGCGCGCCACGCCGGGAACGCCGCGCGCGCCCTCAAGGAGCCGCAGCAGCACGCCACCGTTTCCCGGATCAAGAACGCCCAGACGGCCGGGAAGACCGGAGGAGCGGTCACCTACTCGGAAGCGCCCGATATCGAGGTCGATTTTCTCGCGAGCGGACCGGGAGGACCCCCTGCCTACCTCAAAGAACGGTACGGCCCCCTCGGAGAGGTCGTGGAAGCGTATCTATCGGGAGACCTCGACCGCGCCCTCGAGCTCATCCAGAAGACGCAGGCATTCCTGCCGGCGGTCACTCGCCTCTACTGGGAAGCCCGTATTCAGTTCGCGCGACGGGCGGTCGTGGAGGCCGCACGGGCGCTTCTGCAAGCGTGGGCCGAGGCCGAGAAGCTCCCGGCCGCCGCCCAGGCGCCGATCCTTCGGCGCCTCGCTATCCTCCAAGCGAGGATGCAGAACGACAAGGAGACCGAGACCCTCGTCCGATTCATCGACGAGACGGAGCACCATCTCATCAACCGGGACGCGAAGACGCGGGAACGCCTCATGGACCTGTTCTCGAAGCTCATGGAACTCCGGGGCACCTACCAGCTCACCCGGCTCGCCGGCGAAGGGGACCTCCAGGACGCGGCGGTCGCCCACGAGGCGGCCGTCGAGGAGGTCTTCGGGTTGCTGCAGGATGCGCGCCTCGACCTCTCGACGGAAGGCGCGACCGTGGAAGGCGCGTTGGACTTCATTGAAATATGCCTGGCGGAGATGCGGTAGGGAGAGCCTGAATGCCGGAAGTCAAGGTTACCACCCGCCGGCGCAGCGGAGCGAAGAAGGAAACCAAGCCCTCGGTCGACACGACCCGCATCGCCGTGGTGGGCATCCCCGCCTCGGGAAAGACGACCTACTTCCGGTTCCTCTCCGGACACTTCGGGCTCAACCTGCCGATCCTCTACATTCCCGCTCGGGCCGACAGCGGCAGCCTCCCGCTCTACGGGGACCTCGAGAACGACGTCGCGCTCGAGGAGACCACGTACGAGACGACCGACCCGACCGACCCCGAAGGGAGCCTCGAGACGACGACCCGCTACTACGTCAACCGGCCCATGGAGGACCGGCGGAAGCTCTGGGTCGAGCTGAGTGCGGGCCGCGACGAGCAGGGGATCCTGACGAAGTACCCTCTGCCCACCAAATTCAATCAGTTCGTCGAGATGAAGATGCGCTTCCGGTACGCGGCGCCCGAAGGGGAGGCCGGCTCGCGCCCGATGGAGCTGTCGACGGTGGACGAGGCCGGGGGCATCATCGCCGACTACTTCACCTACGACCGGCTGTGGCTCGACTCGGTCGAAGGCGAGGTCACCGAGAAGACCTGCCGCGTCATCCCGCACTTCGATTCGTGGCGCCCGGACCGGCGCGACCTCTGGAAGCGCGGGCTCACCCTCCTCGGGAGGTTCGTCTGCGGCGCCGACGCGATCATCCTGCTGCTCTCGCCCGGCCTCCCGTCCCTGCGCGACCAGGCCCAGCAGGTGAACCTCGCGCGCGGCGTCTTCCGCTACACCCACGCTCGCAATCTTCCGCTCGTCCTCGCGGTCTCGAAGGCCGACAAGCTGAAGGAATTCTACAGCGAGGTCGAGCAATCCGTCCGCGAGCGGACGTTCCGAAGCACGTTCGATTCGGTCGACTTCCTGCTCCGACGCGACGGCGCCGGCATGGGAACCATCCTCGTCGCCCAGGAGGGCCGCGGGATCTCGGCGAAGGAGGATGTGTTCCTCATCTCGAGCGCCGTTTCGACCGGCGAGGGCCATCCGCTCTTCATCGGAGAGTCCGGTGACGAGGCACCCAGCACCGGTACGGCCACCATGGGCGTCCCGGTGATGGTCAACACCACCCTGCCGCTGGCCCGGGCCTGCGAGCGGGTCCTCCAGCGCCGCGCTACGAAGGAGAAGTAATGCCCCCAGCGGTCGGTGCCGCGGCCGGAAGTCTCGCCCCGGTCGCCGTCGTCTGGTGCCGTCAGGTCGACAACGAGGCCGAGAGTCCTGGCTACACGACGATCCCCGAGGACTTCGCCGGTCGACGAGAGACGATCGAGTCGATCCGCGTGGTGGGGAATCTCACCATCAACATCGCGGATACCCACGATTACTGGGACCCGGACCCCGCGCAGCCGCTCTCGTTCTACCCGAATCTTTTCCTCTATCCCGCGGCGAACGGACGCTACACGTGCGTCGGCCGAATGTTCCTCTCCACCGAGGACCGACCGCGCCTCGGGATGAAGACGCTCGTCTTCGAGACGGCTCCCCTGCTCGCGAGCGGGGATTTCGGTCCGGCGATCCTCCGCGCCCATGCGACCATGAGCGGACGCACGGACGGCGGAAAGCCGCCGGTCGAACCCGACCCGCTCGTCTACCAAACGGTCGGGGAGGGATTCCTCTTCCATCGGGGGACCACCGAGCCCGTCGTCGTCGTCGCGGCGGACGCCTGGGAAGCCAGCTGCCACGCGGTCCTGGAGCTCGTTCGGGTGATGCCGACGTCGCTGGTCGCGCTCGGGGCGTTCCTGGTCTTTCCGTACTTCCTTCCCGAGGCCAAGGTGAACTTGCACGAGTTCACCGAGCAGTTCCCGCTCGCGCTCGCCGTCATGCGCGTTCCGCGCGGGGAAGCCCAGGGCGACCGCCACGCGAAGCGCCTCGCAAGCTGGGAGTCCGCTCCCGTCACGCTTCGGGATCTCACGCGCGCGAGCCGGGGCCGCGAGGCGCTCCCGCTCGTCCTCCAGTACGTCCGGGAACACCAGGACGCGAAGATCCGCGAGGTGACCCGTCGCGTCGACCTCGTCGAAGGCCCGCGCATGCAGGCCCATCTCCACGACGCCGAACGGCAGGGGGGTCGAGACCGTCGAAAGGAGATGTGGCGCATCGGCACGGCCATGGAGACGGCGGCGCTGCTTCTCACCCGCCCAAAAGGCCGCTCCGTGCCGATGACCGGCGAGGCAGCGAAGCGCGCGAATGAGTACCTCCAGGCCCGACCTTCCGATTCCGTCCTGCTGCCCCCCGAACCCGCTCCGGACCTAACCGCGACCTCGGCGGTCCCCACCTCGGGGATCCTCGGCGGGGAGCACCCGCCGTGGCTCCACAAGCCGCCGGAGATCACGCTCCCGCCGCCCGGCCCGGTCGCGGTCCCGGTCTCCACGAGCGACGACCCGTCGACCCTGCCCGCCGGGGCCGTCGCGCCCGCCGCCCCCATTCCCGCAGGGTCGACGGCCCCGACCGCGTCGAACGGAGAGCTCGAGACCCTCCTGCGGAACGAGATCGACCGAAGGTTCGTCGAGCTCGCAAAGGGCCGCCCTCCCGTACTCCAGGCCTCCGACGTGGACGCCCGGGTCTCGAGCGCGACCGTCGACCTCGAGACGAAGTGGTCCTCCCTCCTGGACGCCAAGATGCGGGAGGTCTCGGACACGGCCGCCCGGGCCGTAGCCTCGCTGCAGGCCGACCTCGCTTCCCGGCTCGCGGCCGTCGAGGCCCGGCCCGTGGTGAGCCCCTCCGACGTGGTCACCGAGGCGGAGCAAAAGCTCCGCGGCGAAGCCGATTCCAAATTCCAGGCGCTCTCGACCAAGGCCGAGGAGTCCGTTCGGGCCGCCGGCGAGATGTGGGCCTCTCGCCTCCGCGAGGAGCTGCACCAGTCCGTGGACGAGCTCCGAGCCCAAGCCACGCACGACGAGGAGGAAATGCGAGCCGCCTTGGTCGCGCAGATCGACCTTGAGCTACGCGAGGCCCACGAGCAGGGCACCGTGCTTCGCGAGGAGATCGAAGGTCGCGTTCGCGAGCTCTTGCAGGACCGACTCGTCGAGCTCGACCACCGACGCGCGAAGGAGACCCGGGAGCTCGAGCAGCGCCTCGGACTCCTCGTGGACGGGCGGACGAAGGACGTCGAGACCCGGCTCCAGGCGGCGAACGCGGACGCGCGGGAGAAGCTCTCGGTGACGCAGGAAGAACGGGTCAGCCAGGCCGAGAAGCGCTGGTCGGTCGACGGGGAGGCCCGGATCGCCCAGACCTCCGAGGCCCAGACGCAGGCCCTCGCCGGCCTTCAAGTTCGCCTTCAGTCGTACTTCGAACAGAAGCTTCGCGAGAACCAGGACCGCGAGCGGGAGAAGTACGTCGAGCTCCTCGCCCGGCTGAAGTCCGAGGTCGACCTGTCGCTCTCGAAGACGATCGACTCGAACAAGTTCGATGCCGTGATCCGCGACCGGGTCGCCCGGGACCGGGGAGTGGCCCGGGACGAACAGGAGAAGCAGATCCGCCAGGCCGTGAGCGATGCCGAGGTCCGGCTGAGCTCCACCCAAGAGGAAGGGGTCCTGCGCCTCGAACGGCTCGAGGCGAAGATCCAGACGCGGGAGACCGACCTCCTGCGGATCGAGCAGACCCTTCGCCACGAGGTCGACGACCTCGACCGGCGGATCCAGGTCGTGGCGGACCGCGCGCTTCCCCTCATCCGTCGAACGTGGCTTCGCGTATCCGAGATGGAGAAGGAGGGGCCCGGCGGCGCCGAGACCGAAGCGCACGTCAAGGAGCTGCGTCGGGAGATGGCTCGCGAGATCCGTCGGATCGAGGGCGAGCTCCTCGAGCAGACGAGCGACCTTCGCGACCGGCTCGAGGCAACCCTCGCGAGCCAGGGCCGCATCTGGCTCAACCTATTGAAGCAGCTCCAGAACGCGAGCGAGGGCCTCGTGCGCACCGATTCGGCCGCGACGGGTCGAGCTCCCCGGCGAGGGGCGCCCGAGCGCGGGGACGAGAGCCTTGACGAACTCCTCGACGAGAACCTCCGCGATGCCTCGGGGTACCCCGCGTTCGCCGCTGACCCCCCGAACCCGCTCGACCCGCGCTCCCCGCCCTCGGTGGACGTGGAAGGTCGCGACGCCCGCCGCCGCCCTCGTCGCTCCTGAGCCGCTCGCTCCCCGAGCGGTCAACGCTAAACCTCCGCGCTGAGTGCTCCCGGTCCCGTGACCACCGAAGAAGACCACCGTCATTGCAAGGTCTGCGGCCGCGTCTGCGCGGTCGGAGAGGACACGTGCAGCCGCGCGTGTCGCGAGAAGCGGGCGGCCCAGATGGCCTCCCGTCGGAATTACACCTACCTCCTCTACGCGGCCATCGCGATCCTGCTCATCGTCTTCCTGAGCAGCGTGGTCCGCTGAGGAGCTCGGGACCGTGCGCCGATTCCGACTCGCCGTTCTCGGCGGCACGTTCGACCACCTCCACATCGGCCACCACGCTCTGCTCGCCACGGCGTTCGGCGTCGGTGACGAAGTCGCGATCGGCGTGACCACCGACCGTTTCGTGGCCCAGCACCCGAAGCCGGTCGCCGGACGGATGCAGCCGTACGCCGCGCGCCGTTCGACCCTGGTCCGGTGGCTGCGCGCGAACTACCCATCCCGGAAGTGGCGCGTCGTCCCGCTCGAGAACCCGTTCGGCGGTTCGCTCGAGCCCGGGGTCGAGGTCCTCGTGGTCTCCCGGGATACCGATAGAGGAGGGCGCGCGGTCAATCGCGAGCGGCGGCGTCTCGGACGGCCGACCGTCCCGATCGTGAACGTTCCGCTGGTTCTCGCGGACGACCTCGAACCCGTCAGCTCTCGGAGGGTGCGCGCCGGGGCGATCGGGACCGACGGGCGCCGACTCGCCCCGATCCGAGTGGCGCTCTCCACGGCCGACCCTCGCGACCGCGACCCGGGGAAACGCGCCATCGCAACGGTCTTTCCTCGAGCCCGATTCGTGAATCCCGTCCCGAAGCGTCGCGCGACTTTGGTTTCTCGAGGCCGCCCCGACAAACTTTCTCGGAAGGCCTTCGGCTTTGACCTGGCGATAGAGGTTTCTCGTCGGGACGCCCGCGGTTGGTCGGCCGTCGAGCGGACGCCCCGGGTCCGACTTCGCCCGCGAACCATTCGAGGTGCTCGACCCGAGGAACTCGAACGGGGGCTCGTTGCCCTCCTTCGACCGCGACCGTAGCGCAAGCTCTTTGGACCCCTTCACCCCTGGCCGGCCCGATGGAGACGTATTTGCGCGTCACCTTCGACAGCGAGGGAGCCAAGCCCTCCGCGATCGCGGACCGACTCCGATCTTGCGGCTTCGTGCCCACCCAGGGGAATTACGACTTCGTCTACGACTGGAGCGGGTCCGCGAAACGCGACCAGATCCTCGACCTTTCCGACGAGCTGACGCGCCAGCTCCGCGGCCTGCGGGTCCTTTTTGAGATCGAGACGGTGTGATTCCCGGCCGGCCCCTCTCTCCTCCCGGTAAGAGCTTTTATCGCGCGTTCGCCTCGTGCCGTCCGCCGTGCAGACCTACCCCGTGCGCGCGAGCCACCGGGCGAATCTCGCTGTCCCGGCGCTCCTCGAGGTCGCGAGGGCCCATTTCGGGAGCGCGCAGGTCGACGGAGAGGCCGTGTTCGCGTCCTACGGGGCGATCTCGCGGATCTCGGCACGTGCGACGGGTCGCGAGCTCACGATCGACGTCACGATGAACCCGAAGGTTCCCGAGGAGGTCGCACGCGAGACGATCCGTCGCTACAACCAGTTCCTCGAAGCCGCGACCGGATACTCGTCGAAGGAGCGGGCCAAGCGCCTTCGCAAGTCGGCCACCGCCTCGAGTCCGGGAGACTGAGAGTTGGCCACGGCCCCGGGACCACTTCCGTCATCGGCCGGCGGCACCGAGCTCGAGCGGATCCGCTCGACCGTGAGCGCCTACTTTCCGGTGTACGAATTCCGGGTGGGCCCTCAGTCCCTGATCCTGGCCGTCCACGCCGACCCCGCCACCCTGGAGGATCGCTTCGACCGGCTCCGGCAGGACCTCTGGACGAAAGGCTACGTCCCCCTCCTCCGGCGGGAGCACGGGGAGGATTTTATCGAGGTCATCCGGCGCCCGAAGGCCGGCCGGTCCCGGATCTGGATCAACCTCCTCTTGCTCGCCGGGACGATCGCGACCACTGCCTTCGCGGGCGCCCTTATCTGGCTCACTTTCCGAGGCGGTCTTTCCCTGACGCTCGGGGACTTCCTCTACGGAGAGCTCTATTTCGGGGCTCCCGTGATGACGATCCTCGGCCTCCACGAGCTCGCTCACTACGTCATGGCCCGCCGGCGGCATCTCGACGTGTCGCTCCCCTACTTCCTCCCCGTCCCCCCTCCGATCATCATCGGAACGCTCGGCGCGTTCGTGAGCATCCGAGAGCCGTTCCCCGACAAGAAGGCCCTGTTCGACGTCGGCGTCGCGGGTCCCCTGGTGGGATTCGCCGCTTCGATCCCGATCGCCCTCGCGGGCCTCTTCCTCTCGATCCATGCCCCGGTCCAGCCGCCGACGTACTGCGGGGTGACGGTGCTCGGAACGAACTACGGCAGCCTGCTGATCGGCACGCCCCTCTTCTGGTCGGCGATCTCGCTTTTCCTCCCGTCGAGCCTCGTGAATCTGCACCCTCTCGCGCTCGCCGGTTGGGTGGGGATCCTGGTCACCGCCATCAACCTCCTTCCCTCCGGTCAACTCGACGGAGGCCACGTCTTTCGGGCGCTCTTTGGGGATCAGGCGCGCTTCGTCAGCTACGCGGCGGTCGTGCTGCTCTTCGGGCTCGGGCTGTTCTACGTCGGCTGGCTCCTGTTCGCGATCTTCATCGTGTTCACCGGACTTCGGCACCCCCCTCCACTCAACGACATCACTCCGATCGGCCGGCGACGTCAACTCGTGGGCGCTCTCGCCGCAGCGATTCTCATCTCGGGCTTCGTCGTGATTCCCCTCTCGGCCCCGGCCGGCGCCGCTTCGCTGACCACGAGCGGCGTGACCCCGTTGTCCCCGTTACCCTCCGGGGCAGTGGTCGGTACGAACCTCTCACTGATGGTCAACAATCAAGACCCCATCCCGCACGGATTCTGGTTTTCCGCGGGCGTCAATAATGTGACGGGAACCAACGGGACCGCCCTGACCGGCGCAGCGCTCTATTCCTGGGAAGCCAACGCATCGTGGACGTTCTACCTCCCGGACGGCCAGGTCGTCAATGCCCGTGGATCCGCGGCCGGCGTTCCCCAATCCGACTACGTTACGGTCAATGCCACCGGCTCGCACAAGGTGTCGATGGTCGTGACCTTCACGGACTCCCAGGATGCGCTCGGGGCGGGACTCACCTTCGCCGCGCAGATGGTTTGCCCTCCCTCGGGAGGGGGCACCGCCTCGACCGGTCTCAACGTGGGCTTCCACTAGTTCCCGCGCGCTCGTAGAGGCAGAACTCGCGCGTCAGGCTACGGTGCACTCTCACGGGGATGCGAAACCGGGGAGTCCCCGGGATCCCCGGAGGGGCCCCGCCGGCCGGAACGATAACGAGCAGTCGGCCGTCCGGCATGAGACGCTCGGACCAGCGCTCCACGACCGCGGTCACGAGCTCCGAGGACGTCTCGCCTCCCGTACTGGACGACCGACCGTACGGAGGGTCGGTTACGATCGCCGAGAACCGCGCGAAAGCGTCGGTGAAATCGACGGTGCGCGCGTCGCCGACGACCAGCTCTTCCGCCCCGACTCCGAGGTACCCGAGGTTTTGGAGAGCGCCCCGGATCATCGCGGAGTCCCGGTCGATGCCGAACAGCCTTGCTCCGAGGAGCCCGGCCTCCGCCAGCAGGGCGCCGGTTCCGAGAAAGGGGTCGAGGACCCGGTCGGACGGCCGAACGCGGGCCAAGTTAGCCGCCGCTCGGGCGAGCCTCGGCGGAAGGCTCACCGGCCGACGGAACGGGAGCAGGGGCATGCGACGCTGGGACGCTCCGGCCCGGTCCACCGTGGCCACCTCTTCGAGGAGGCGGTCCTGGCCTTCCCCGCCCGGAGCAATCCAGAATCGCCGCGACGGGTTCTCGAGGTCGATCCGGCCCCCTCCGGTCTTGAACGCGCGACCGCAGGCGAGCACAGACGGGTCCGTTCCCCCGCCCGACGGCTGCCCGATCCGTCGAAACGCGGCCGAGCCGCCCCGGGCTCCTTCTTCCCGGGAGGAGGATTCGGCGTCCTGCGCGGGAGCGAGCGCTACCAGACAGCGACGCGCGAGCGCGAGACGGCTCGCGAGTCGTCGCCACGCCTCCGGGTCGGGAACTTCGACCGGGACGAGCCCGGGCATCGGGGCCGGAACCGAACTCCTCTGGCCGCCGAGCGCCTCGGCCGCGGAGACCGCTTCGGCCTCCGCGAGGGCGACGCTTTCCTGCGAGATTTCGATGAATCCGGGAATCATACAGAGCTCCCCGACGTCCAACTCTCCAGATGCCTTCGGATGTCCGCGGTGTGGGATCCCTCCCAGTAGTAGTGCCCGCACTCGACGCAACGGAACAGGGGAAGTCCCCTTGCGACCCGGTCCCAGGGCACCCCCTCGGGCTTCGGGTCGGGAGGGGGTTCTCGCACCGCTCCGAGGAGTCCGTTGCATTCGGTACAACGCTCGAAGCGAACCTCCACGGGTAGATCGGGGAATGCCGCGCGGACGGTCCGCCATTGTTCGACGATATCGGGACTTTGCAATAGGAGGGCTCGCTTGGCGCGGGCGGCGAGGCGTCGGTCCCGGGTGAGGATGATCCGACCTTCGGTTCGAGCTCGGTCCAAAACCTCGTCGTCCGAGATCCCGCGGACGTACACGGTATCGCAGCCGACGAACCGGAGGTACCGGGCCAGCCGCCCGACCATTTCGTCGGCCAGCCAGCGAGGTTCGGCCACGAACTATCGGAGCGCTGACCCGGAATAACCCTTGCCATTCAGTAACAACTCACGATTCTCGCGGGGCGGCACTCCCACTGGAAAGGTGCCGTTCCGCATACCGTGCGTGAGTTCGCGCTTCCTCTGGTACGCTCGCCGACCTTTCCGGGTCGGTGGAGGCGTTCCATCCACGCGCCTTCCTTCCGTCGTGTTCCGACGTACTTGGTCCATTCCCCTCTCGAGAATGTTCCGTGCAGCGTTCACATCCCGGTCCTCGTTGGATCCGCACGAGCATCGGAAGACTCGGTCCTTCAATGTTAGGGGTGGGTTGGCGACCTGCCCGCAACGGGAACACGTCTGGCTCGTCCCTCGAGCCGGGACCTCGATGTATCTAACTGAACGCAGGCGTTCTTTGTACTCCGACATTTGGCGGAGCATCCCCCACCCCGCATCCGCCATTCCCTTTGCGAGTCTGTTCCCCTCGGCGAAGCGCGCAATGTCGAAATCCTCGAACGCGATTAGGTCGTATCGGGCCGCCCATCGAGTGGTCAATTGATGGGCCCAGTGACGACGCTGACGCCGAACCGTACGGTGGCATCTCGCCACTCTCTCCTTCTGTCGTCTCCAGCCGTTCGAGCCGCGCTGTTTGCGAGATAGGATTCGCTGTAGCCGTATGACTCGTCGTTCGTTCTTGAGCACAAACCGGGGCGATTCGATGGTTTCCCCTGTGGAGAGGGCCACGACGTGAAGGAGTCCCAGGTCAACCCCAACAGGGTTCGTAGGTACGGTTTCCGGGGCAGGCGGAGGATTGGCGATCTCATACTGGAGGATCGCATACCAATCGGTTCCGTCCCGGGACACGACGATCGCCCTCACAGATCCAGAAGGCGGGGGCCGATGTCTTCGGACGGGGACCGCGCCTGCCTTGGGAATCCTGAGACGCCAGGTCCCTGCAGAACCTCGTATCCAGGGGTCGCGACCGAGGACGCACGTGAAGGAGGTCGTCTCACGGCGGAAGCGTGGGAAGCCAGGTCGCTTTCCCTCCCGGAGGCGTCTGAAAGCCGCCCGATAACCGAGGTCGAGTCGCTGCAGGCAGTCACGGGCGGCATCGTACGGGCAGGCGCCGAGCCCACGGACGTCAAAAGCTCTCCATCGCTTGAGTTGTGCCTGTTGGTCCAGGTAGGAAACCGGCCTTCGCTCCCGAGCCCAAGCGTCGAGTCGTTGAGCAAGAGCATGGTTCCAGAGGTAGTTAGTTTCGGACAGCACGTGATTCAGGAAACGGAGCTGATCGCCGAGGGGGTAGAGCCGGTATCGATAGGAAAGAAACACGTCGGTAACGCTCATGGGATGATGCTGAGAGGTGTAGGAGTATTCGTCGCCCAGAGGTCATGAAACGGTTCCTTAACCCCAAACAAGCCAGCTCATGATTGGGACCGAGGAAGCGCCGACGAACGCCAATCATATATCGTGCCACGTCTGCGCGTCGCCCGAGGCCGACCCGTGCGCCTGTTCGGGACGAACGGCATCCGCGAAGTGGTGGGCCAAAAGCTCACGCCCGGGTTCGTGACCCGCGTCGCCGACTCGATCGGCGCGTGCCTCCCCACGGGTTCGCACGTGGTCGTCGGTTGGGACGGCCGGACCTCGAGTCCCGCGTTCGCCGCCATCGTGGCGGCGTCGCTGGCGCTCGCCGGGCACAAAGTGACCGAACTCGGGATTCTTCCCACTCCCGCGATCCAGTACAACCTCCCCCGCCTCGACGGGGACCTCGCGGTGATCCTCACCGCGTCGCACAACCCGCCCGAGTTCAACGGCCTCAAGTGCATTGCCAAGGACGGCCTCGAGGTTTCACGGGAGTTCGAGGAGCGGATCGAACTCGGGGTCGAACGGTCGACCTCGGCGCTCGTCGATTACACTCGGGTGGGCGACGTGTCTCACGACGCCGGAGGGGCCCGTCGATACATCGAAGGGATCCTGGGACAGGTCGATGCCCCGCGGATCGCTCGACACCGGTTCTCGGTCGTCCTCGACTGCGGCAACGGAGCGTCGGTGCCGACAAGCCCCGCCCTGCTCCGGCGTCTCGGCTGTCGCTTCACGACGTTGAACGCTCACGTGGACGGCACGTTCCCCGGGCACCTTTCTGAACCGACCGAAGCGAACTTGACCGACCTGAAGCGAGCCGTTCCCGCCGTCGGAGCGGAGATCGGGGTCGCGCACGACGGGGACGCGGACCGCGCCGTGTTTGTGGATGCGTCGGGACGCTACATTCCCGGAGAGGAGATGTTGACCCTTCTCGCGCGCGACGCTGTCGAACGGGCACCCGGGAGCATCGTCGTCACTCCGGTTTCCGCGTCCCAATCGGTCGAGGACGCGATCCGCCCTTTCGGAGGGACGGTCGTGTACACTCGCATCGGCTCGCCGTCGGTCACCCACGAGATGCAGGCTCGCGGTGCCGTGTTCGGCGGCGAGGAGAACGGCGGCCTGATCTTCCCGCAGCTTCACTTCGCTCGCGACGGGGCGATGACGTTGGCGGCCGTTCTAGACCTGCTCGCCCGCCGAGAGGGCGACCTCCCGTCGCTCCTGAAGGATCTTCCGCGCTACGCCTTCGTGAAGGAGAAGGTCGCTTGTCCGGTCGAGCTCCGCGAGAAGGTTTCGGCCCGCCTGGTCGAGAGTTTCACTCGAGAAGCCGACAAGGTCGTGACGATCGACGGCGTGAAGGCCTACCTCCCCGGAGGATGGGTCCTTCTCCGACCATCGGGCACCGAACCGCTGTTCCGGGTTTTCGCCGAATCAAAGGACCCCGACCGCGCCCGGGCCCTCGCCGACCGAGGGGTGGCCGCGGTACGGAAGAACGTAGAAGAGCTCGGCCACGCCGCGTGACGCTCGGGGCCCGGCTTCCCGGTCGGCTTACCGGACGTACGGTCCAATGGCCAACAGCCCGACCAAGAGCAGGACGAAGACCACGAACGTGATCGCGGTCATCGAGCGTTCGCCGGCGCGGCGGAAGTAGTAGAACCCCGAAAGGACTCGAATGATCGGGGTCGCGACCAAGGCGACCAAGCCGAGGGTCAGATACGCTTCGATGGAGCCCGATGCGAGGCCCGACCCCAGACCCCCGAAGCTGAGGTAGGATAGGATCGGGTTTTGGGAGAGGATGCTCTCGGACGACGCGCCCGGGTGGACCACGACATAGGCGACGAGCCCGCCTCCGAGAATGGCAAGCGAAAGACCGAGACCCACGCGCAGCACGAGCGCCATTCGAACGTACGCATCGGAAGGAAGCGGCGGGACAGCGCGTTCCTGCGAGGTCGGGGCGGGAAGGCTCATGGAAGACCGAACCCCCTCAGGATGACCTCGACCGCCAGCGCGGCGATGACCGGGAGAAAGAGGAGTCGGACGGTAGGATTCGCCAGGCCGGGGAGCACCCGGCTACCGAGATAGGCGCCGAAGGCAGTTCCGATGGCCACGGGCGCGGCGACGACGGGGTTCACGTAACCTGCGGAGAGCATGACCCCGGCTCCGGCGGCGGCCGTGACCCCGATCATAAAGTTGCTCGTCGCCGTGGAGACCTTCATCGGGAGGTTGAGGCACCGTTCGAGGGCGAAGACCTTGAACACCCCGGCCCCGATCCCGAACATCCCCGAGACGATGCCCGCACCAAACATCACTCCCAGCGCGGGGGACGTCTGGGCGGCCTGGTACGGGACATCCCGGTCGAGTTTCTCGTCGTGATATACCCCCGCTAACCCGAGACGACGAGACCGCGCGTCCTGGGGAAGCGGATCGGGAACGTCGATGTGGCGGCGGGCGAGACTCCCCGGGATGATCGCGAGAAAGACGACCCCGAGCGCCACCAATAGGGCGGATTGAAGGTCGGCGTGCGCCAGGAAGACGGTCGCGGTCGCGCCGATGAGCGCTCCGGGAACCGTTGCGATCTCGAGGAACATCCCGATCCGGAGGTCGCTCAGCCGGTCGCGGACGTACGCCGCTCCGGTGGCGGAGGAGGTCGCGAGGATCGTGACGAAGCCCGTTCCGATCGCGATCGGGACCGAGGTCCCGAAGAGGATCAGCAGGAGAGGGATCATGACCACACCGCCTCCGAGCCCCGTCAGCGAGCCGACCAAACCCGCGGCGATCGCGACGAGGACGAGGAGGGTGACGAAGAGGGCCAGGTCCACGGCGACCGAGAGCCGAACCATCGGAAAAGCCCGACTCTCCCCGCGGCCTCGATGCGAATCGAGAAACCTCAAACCCTCTCACTGGGTAGGACACGGCCGAGGGATGCTTGCAAGCGCGCGGAGACCGGGTTGCTTTCGGCGGTCCGGGCATCGAACCCACCTGGTCCCACAGCAACAAGGACGGCGTTGGGACCGCCTACTCCGGCGATTCCCGTCTCTGGTTCACCCTGTGGCGGGGCATCGTCACCGAGGTCTACTATCATCGGATCGACCTCCCGCAGCTTCGTGACCTTCAGTTCCTGTTCTCGGATGGCTCCTCGTTCTTTCACGAAGAGAAGCGCGACCTGCCAACCTCGACCACTCGGGCCGGGGAGCATGCGTTAGCGTACCGGACGCTCGCCGAATCCCCCGACGGCAAGTACCGGTTCCGCAAGGAGATCATCGCCGACCCGCACTTGCCCTGTCTTCTGGTGCGGGCTCACCTCGAGGTGCTCGATCCGGAGCTGGTCGGGCGGTTGCGGTGCTATCTCCTCGCCGCTCCCCACCTCGATGTCGGAGGGTGGGGCAACAGCGCGACGGTCTACGACGTTCTGGGAAGGTCGGTCCTCGCCGCGGAGAAAGATGGAGTGGCGATGGCCCTCGGCTCCACGCTTCCCTTCGTGCGAAGTTCGGCGGGTTTCGTCGGGGCGAGCGACGGCTGGACGGACCTCGCCCGGCACCGCGCGATGACCTGGGAGTTCGACCGGGCCCCTTCGGGAAACGTCGCGCTCGTCGGAGAGCTGGCCACTTCCGCCTCCTCCGAGTTTTCGGTGGTACTCGCCTTCGGCGAGACCATCCAGTCGGCGGTCACGCGATTATTCCAAACCCTGAGTGTACCGTTCGACCAGCACTATCGACGGTTCGTGGACCAATGGTCCCGGACCGCGGTCTCCGAACGAAAACTCTCCGGGACCTCGCACGATGGAGGGAAACTCTACCGCACGAGCCGTTCCATCTTGCTATCCCACGAGGACAAGATGTACCCCGGGGCGTTCATCGCGTCCCTCTCGATACCCTGGGGCGCGGCCCGGACCGACCGCGAGCGAGGAGGGTACCATCTCGTCTGGACGCGGGACACGGTCCATGTCGCCAGCGCGCTGCTCGCGTCGGGGGCCTCCGAGGCGCCGCTCCGAGCCCTAGTGTATCTGGCCACGCGGCAACGGCCCGACGGAGGGTTCCCTCAGAATTTCTGGGTCGACGGCACCCCGTACTGGCAGGGCATGCAACTCGACGAGGTCGCCCTGCCGGTGATTCTGGCGGATCAACTTTCCCGGGCCAACGGTCTCGCCGATTTCGACCCGGTCCCAATGGCGCTGCGGGCGGCTCGTTTCTTGATCGAGCACGCGCCCGTGACGGAACAGGACCGTTGGGAGGAGGTCAGCGGGTACTCGCCGTCCACCCTGGCGGCGACCATCTCGGCGCTCACGTTGATGGCCGGGTTCACCCGCCGTCGCGGAGACCCCGACACGGCGAACTTCGTCCAGGATTACGCCGACCATCTCGAGTCGCACCTCGAAACATGGACGGCGACCGGCGCCGGCACGCTCCTCTCCGGAACTCCGCGCCACTATGTGCGGATCCGACCGGCGTCGGTGGACGAGCCTCACCCGAACGAGGGTCCGGACCTCGGAACGATTCGACTCCCGAACCTGCCGCCCGGAGTGCCCAACGCGTTCCCGGCGAGCGAAATCGTCGACTCCGGTTTCCTCGACCTCGTGCGATACGGTGTTCGGGCGGCCGACGACCCCCTCGTCCAGGATTCAATCCGCGTCGTGGACACGTCGTTGCGCGTGGAAACCCCGCTCGGGCCCTCCTGGCGGCGGTACAACCACGATGGGTACGGACAACGCGAAGACGGTGGTCCCTACATCGAATGGGGAGTCGGCCGTGCGTGGCCTCTCCTGACCGGAGAGCGAGGACACTACGAGTTGGCCGCGGGAAACGACCCCGGGCCCTATCTCGAAGCGATGGAGCGATTCGCCACCGAGAACGACCTCCTGACGGAACAGATCTGGGACGAAGCGGACCGGCCGGAACTCCACCTCTGGAGAGGTCGACCCACGGAAGCCGCGATGCCGCTCGCGTGGGCCCACGCGGAATACATCTCGTTGCTGCGGTCGGCGACCGACGGGAAGGTCTTCGACCAGATCCCCGAGGTGCTCGAGAGATACGGCCCGGGCTCCCGACGCACCCCCTCGTTCGAGGTGTGGAAGTTCAATCGGCGCCCCACGACCATCCTTCCGGACGAATCGCTGCGGGTGATCGCGGACCAACCCTTCCGGCTACGGGTGAGCGACGATGAATGGCGCTCGCATGCCGACCGAGATTCCACCGAGACCGGACTCGACCTTCACTACGTGGACCTCTCCGCTCTTGGGTCCCCCGGCCGATCCTGGTCGTTCACCTTCTACTGGCCTGTGGTGGACCGCTGGGAAGGAGAGGATTTCCGGGTCAGTGCGCCGGAGTAGCCCGCCAAATCGGGGATTCTCGACCGGGGCTGGAATAATTTGCGTATAACCGACCTGCCTTAGCGCTTATATGGCATGAACCTACCCACTAAGCACGCAACTGGGGTCGATGCCGCACAATCCGGTGGTGGTCATCTCGTCGCCTTCTCCCCTGCTTGAGGGCATCGCCGTCGCGGTGCTGGGGGGAGCGACCGAAGAGAACCCAACGGCCGCCGCGCCCGTCGTGGTGGCCGACTCCGCGGGCTCGGTCGCCTCCACGCTCAGCGCCCCGTTCGTGTTTCTCGGATACCGCGCGGATTCGGAGGAGTCGCGCCGGATCGCCCTGAAGACCCTTACCGAGCTGACGGCGAAGGCCTCGACTCCCCTCCACGTCGCGCTTTTTGAGGCGTCGGCCCGTGGGTCATCGGGGGATCCGGTGTCACCGCCCTCCGGAGGAACACCCGTGGTCGACTCGAAGACGCCGGTGCTGGTGCCCCACGAGCGCTTCGTGATCGAACGCGGCCCCCACGGTGAATTCACGGGATTCCCCGAGCTGGCCCGGGCCCGAAGCTGGGGTGCGAGAACGTACGCCGATTGGCTTTCCCGCGTTTCCCGCTCGCCGACCGAGGACGCTCGGAAGGATTCTGCCTCACTCGGAACTCGCTCCGTGCCTTGGTGCGGGGCAACGGAATGAAACCGGGCGGAGCGCGCGTGTGATCCCTCCCCCCCACGGGGGCCGTCTCGTGGAACGGCGGCTCAGCGACTCCGACCGAACTCGACGCGAATCCGAACTGGCGGTACTCCCGACGATCGCCCCCGCGCTCGACCAGCTCTACGACCTCGAGAAGATCGGGATCGGGGCGTTTTCCCCGCTCGAGGGATTCATGGACGCGGCCACGCTCACCACGGTGGTCGAAACCGGGCGTCTCCCGAACGGACTCCCCTGGAGCCTCCCCATCCTGCTCCCGCTCCGTCGGCCGGAGGACCGGGCGACCGCGGAGGGACTTCGACCGGGCGAGGAGGTCGCCCTCGTCGATCACCACCGCGCCCTGCGGGGAATCCTGCATTTCGAGGAGAGGGTGCCCTTTGACCCGGTCACGGTCGCGCGTTCGGCCTTCGGCACCATCGACCCCTCGCATCCGAACGTCGCCGATTTACTGGCCGGGGGGAACCTCGCCCTCGCCGGGAAGGTCGACATCGTGGCTCCCCGGGCGACCGCCCACGGAGTGGCGGAGCTCTCGCCCCGGGAAAGTCGGGACTTGTTCCGGTCCCGAGGGTGGAAGGACGTCGCGGCCTACCAGTGTCGGAATCCCCCGCACACCGCCCACGAGTATCTCCAGCGGACCACGCTCGAGCGTGAGGATGTCGACGGACTGTTCATCCACCCGGTCGTGGGCCGACTGAAAACCGGAGATTATCGCCCCGAGGTCATCATGCGGGCGTACGAGGCCTTGGTGCGGGCGTATTGCGCGAACGACCGCGTCGTGCTGAGTCCCCTCACGATATCGATGCGCTACGCCGGACCGAAGGCCGCGCTCTTCCTGGCGATCGTTCGCAAGAACTACGGCTGCAGTCGATATATCGTCGGGCGCGACCAGGCGGGAGTGGGCAAGTTCTACGACCCCTACGCCTGCCACCGCATCTTCGATGAGTTCGACGTCGGGATCCTGCCTCTCCGGTATGAAGAGGCGTTCTACTGTCGGGCCTGCCAGTCCACCGCGACCGCCAAGACCTGCCCCCATCCCGCTTCGAACCGCGTGGACGCCAGCCAGACACGGATCCGCCAGGCCCTGAAGAACGGCGGCGAGATTCCTCCGGAGCTGTTGCGACCGGAGGTGGCCGAGATCCTGCGGCAGCCCGATGTCCTGTTGAAGGAAGGAGATCAGTGAACAACGATGGACCTCTGGAGTAGCATCTGGCTCGCGATCGTCGCCTTCGGCGCCGCCGTCACGAACGGGGCGGTGGGGTACGGCTTTTCGTCGATCATCACCCCGATCGCCATCTTCTGGTACTCGAACAAGGTCCTCAATCCCGCTCTCGTCCTGGTCGAGGTCGCGGTGAACATCGCCCTGCTGCTGCGCGAGCGCCAGCACATCCGGGCGACCTGGCCCCGGGCCCGACCGGTCGTCACCACCCTCTTTCCCGGCGTCGTGCTCGGGACCCTCGGCCTGACGTTCATCGCGGTCACCGACGTGAAGCTCCTCGTGTACGCCACTCTCCTGCCGCTCGTCGCCCTCCAACTGCTGGGCTTCAGCCGGCCAATCGCGAACGAACGCCGGGGAGGTCAGGCCATCGGTTCGGGGATCGGATTCCTCTATTCCTTGACCACCATTTCGGGACCCCCGCTGGCGCTGTTCCTTCGGAACCAGGGTCTTTCCAAGGGACAGTTCCGATGCACGATCGCCCAGATCCGGGTCGCGGAGTCGACCCTCACGCTCGGCACCTACCTCGCGTTCGACCAGTTCCTGGGAACCAAGTACTATACCGCCCCATCGCTCGGCCTTCTTCCCGCGCTGTTCATCGCCGTCATCATCGGGGTGCCTCTGGGGACCCTGCTTCTTCGTTCCGTGTCGCCCGACTTCTTCCGCAGCGTGGTCATGAGCCTCGATGGGATCCTGGTTTCCTACGGCCTGAGCCAGGTCTTCGTGGCCCTGAAGTGGGTCGCCTCCCAGGTCAGCTACTACGTCTTCGCTGCCCTCCTGGCCGTCGTCCTATGCCTCTCGTGGTACTCTCTGCGACGCACTTCCGTGCGCGAACCCGGCGGGGGCCCGCCCTTGGGACCCGGGGTTCATGCCCCCCCAACCCCGCCGCTACCTCGTTCGCTGAGCTCCTCGGAAACGCGGTGGCATTCCGACAATCCTGCGGCCGGTGACCCGTCGCGTGTCCCCCCGACCGGGCCGGCATGATGAACGCCGGTTCGCCGCGCCCCGCACGGGCCCCCGTCGCGGTCGGTCACCCTACCGGGTTTTGCGTCTGGCTCACCGGGCTTCCGAGCGCGGGAAAGACCTCGATCGCCCGCGAACTCTTGACCCTCTTGAGGGCCGAGGGTCGGTTCGTCGACCTCTTGGACGGTGACGAGGTCCGCCGCGGCCTCAGCGCCGACCTCGGGTTCGACCGGAAGTCACGCGAGGTGCACGCCGGTCGCGTGACCTTCGTCGCGAAGCTCCTGGCTCGGAACGGGGCGATCGCCCTCGTTGCGCTGATCTCGCCGTACCGGACGTCCCGGGCGCACGCCCGCGCGGAGATCGGCCACTTCGTGGAGGTGTACGTCAACACTCCGATCGAGGTCTGCGAGCAGCGGGACGTCAAGGGCCTCTACAAGAAGGCCCGCGCCGGCGAGATCAAAGAGATGACCGGCGTCGACGACCCCTACGAAGTCCCCGAATCCCCGGAGGTCGTGGTGGATACCCTGCGCATGTCTCCGGCCGAGTCGGCGAGATTCATCCGGCACGAGCTCGAACGCCTCGGTTGGCTCCCCCCTCGGACATAGTCGGCCCGCGAAGCCGCTCCTCGCAACGACTCGAGGGGCGCCCGGTTCCCCGACCCCGGCCGATCACTCGACCCGTAGCCAACGACTCGAGACAAAGTAGCCGATCGACAACATGAGGCCCGCGAAGATCGCGAGGTAGCCGAGGTACGACCAGTCGGTGGGGGTCCCCAGCATGAAGCTGCGTCCCAGCAGGGCCGAGAAGGTGATCGGGTTCACGCTCGAGATCGCCGACATCCACGCGGGAAAGTGGCTGCTCCCAAAGAGCGCGGAGCTCGCGAACATGAGCGGCATCGTGATGAAATTCGAGACGACCCCGGGGGTCTGCCAGTCGGTGGACCGGGCCGTGATCGCGAGGAAGAGACTGCAGAACCCGATCGCGAGCAGCATGAGCCCGGCGATCCAGGCCGCCCACTGAAGGACCGAGAGATGGAACGAGACCCCGAACGCGAGGGCCGCGGCGATCATGACCGGGAACTGCACGAGGCCCCGGGAGGCTGACCCGAGGGCTTTCGTGATGAAGACCACCCCTTTCGAGGTCGGCGTGATCAGAATTCTCTTCATGAAACCGAAGCGCTTGTCCTGAATGGTGCTCATCGAACCGAACATTCCGACGCTGAGCATCGACGTGGAGAGGACGCCGGGCAGCAGGAACTGGATGTAGTTGGACGCGCCGAAGAGGCTCTGAAGCTCCGGGGCCGGAAGGAGCGAAAAGCTGCTGCCGAAGAACGCGAGCCACATGAACGGCTGGACGATGGTGATCAGCAGGACGAACGGGTTGCGGAACGTCCGGATCATTTCCCGGGCGTAGAGGCCCCACAGCGGGCTCCAGGGGATCTTCACCCGCGGGCCCTCCGCATTTGAGCGTAGAACTTGCGCACGTCGCGCATCGGCTCCTCCTGTCCCAAGCGCCGGCCCGTCACTTCCAGGAACACCGTCTCGAGACTCGGTTTCTCGACGCTGATCCGACGGATCTGGTCGGTCCGGATCGTCGCGAAAAGGCGCGGCAAGAAATCGTCGGCCGTGCCGACCCGGATCATCCAGTCGTTTCCCTGGGCGCGCACTTCTTGAACGCCCGGCAACGCCGAGATCTTCGCCGGGTCGAGCGCCTCCCCGGTCTCGAGTTGAACGATGTCGGCCTTCACCCGGCTCTTGAGCTCGGAGGGGGTCCCTTCGGCCAGGATTCGACCCTGGTCGATGATCGCGATGCGGTCGCAGAGAGCGTCCGCTTCCTCAATGTAGTGCGTGGTGAGGAGGACGGTCACCCCGAACTCTTTGTGCACCCCCGTCACGATATCCCAGAGCATCCGGCGGGTGCTGACATCGAGCCCGATGGTCGGCTCGTCCATGAAAATCACGACGGGCTGATGCAGAAGCGCGAGGGCGATCTCGAGCTTCTTTCGCATTCCGGTGGAGAAGTGGCTGACCTTGTCGTCCGCGCGATCGCTCAACGAAAAGAACTTGAGAAGGTCGTCCGCGCGGGTCTCCCAGTCCTTGAGGCTCTGCAACTTCGCCTGGAGCCAAAGGTTCTCGCGCGCGGTGAAATCGTCGTCCAGGATCACCTCGGCGGCGACCCAGCCGATCCGGGCGCGCACGTCCATGGATTGCGTGCGAACATCGAACCCCGCGACGCTCGCGTCCCCTTCGGTGATGTCGGTGATGCCCGTGAGGACCTTGATGAGGGTCGTCTTCCCCGCGCCGTTGGGTCCGAGCAGACCGAATACCGTTCCCGAGGGGATCGAGAGGGTGACGTGGTCCAGCGCGCGAACCAGTCGGTCCCCCGACCCGTAATGTTTCGAGAGGTCCTTCACGACGATCGTATTGTCGGTCATCTTCGACGATCGCCTCGCGCGGCGCGATGGGAAGGCCCCGCCGAAGGGGCGTTCGGACCGAGCCGTTGGAGGGCTGTCGAGAGTTCGTCGAAGGCCGCCGCTCGCAACGGACGCCCACCCGCCCGTGCGTCGGGCTGACGGGCGAGCATGGCGTCGAGCATCTCCAGCTGCCGATGGAGGCGCCGCAGCATGTGGGCTCCGGGATCGGGCGCTCCCGCGATTTCGGCCCACAGCAGGGAGAGGTCCGGGGCCCCCGGGCCCGGTCCTGCCATTTGGGTCCGGATCCGCCGAAGTATCGCGCGTCCGTGCGGAGTAATCGAATAGACCCGGCGGACCCCTTGTTTCCGGGTTCGAGCGGCCCCCCGACGGACCAACGATTGAAGCGCGGGATAGACGGCGCCCGCCCCCGGTCGCCAGGCTCCGTCCGTCCGCTCCGCCACTCGGTCCGAGAGAGCGTAGCCGTAGACCGTACCGTCGCGCTCCAGCGTGGCAAGGGCGTAGAGCCACAGCACCCGCCCGGGCATCGGTCGCTTGGGAGGAGCCGTCGGCATGGTATCGGTTTCTGAATCGAGTTCGATATAAATCGTTCTCGCCCCGGGCCCTTGCTGGGAGCGGCGAAGACGGAGGGGGGCCGCGGTTCCCTCCGAGTGGTGAAGTACTTTCCGATGACCCGGCCGACGCCCGTCCGCCCGCCCATCAAGCTCTAGTAGGGTCTCCCATTCGATGGTCCGTGTCCGAAGTCGCTCCGGCTCTCCGACCGTTGACGCGAGCCGAGCAGCGAGTGATCCTTCACAAGGGAACCGAGCCCCCGTTCTCGGGAGAGTACGAGCGCAATACCCGAGCCGGGACCTACGAATGCAAGCAGTGTGGGGCACCCCTCTACCGGTCCGAGGACAAGTTCGACGCCCACTGCGGCTGGCCCGCGTTCGACCAAGAGATTCCGGGAGCGGTTCGTCGTTTGCCCGACGCGGACGGACAGCGGGTCGAGATCCAGTGCGTTCGCTGCGGCGGTCACCTCGGTCACGTATTCGAGGGCGAGAGATTCACGCCCCGGAACACACGCCATTGCGTCAACTCGATCTCGATGCGATTCCAGCCCAAGTAGGGACACTCGGGAGCCAACCGCACTGGCGAAACGGCAAAGAGAGCTAGTCCTCGCCGGGGGTGGGACCTGCAGCGGGCGCGGAGGGATTCAAACCCCCCGGGGGTGCGAATACTTTGGGCGACGCCTTGCTGCGGTCTCTTTCCACATTCTCGATATCCACGCCTCACTTGCCATCTTCGAAGGTTCGGCGTACATTGGCGCAAGGACCAGGGACTCGGGGTCGATCACGATCACGGAGCCGGGCCACTCGCTCTCCGTCGACTCCCCGAATACGCGTTCCGGGGTTGTGGCCCGCTCGAGGTCCCCCATATCTGTCAGCGCTCGGGAGAGACGCATGAGCCCCACTCTCAGCCGATTCACCGTTGCGGCGGGGAGCTTTGACCAGCCGAGATAGAAACAGCCGGGCAGGATCTCCATGGGATTGTCGACTGGACGCCCTCCTTGGTGACCGTGACTCGGGCGCATCGGCGCAACGAGCAGTCGTCTGGCCCATTCCTTCCGGGCCCCGGGTTCGTTGGCGAGCGTGGCCAACCAGCGGACTCGGTACGAATAGGCGGCTCGGCTCGGCCGGCGGCGGACCGGCTTGAGTACTCCGATTTGGACGAGGGCATCGACAGCGCCTTGCGTCGCGTCGCGTGAGGGCTCTCCCTTACTGGTGAATCGACCCATCGCTCGAAGATCGGAAATCCTGTAGCCCCCGGGTCTCTCGAGTTCCTTCCCCAGAGCGCAGAGGCACAGCCAGATCCGCCGAGCCGGCCGCCTCAGTGACCGGAGCTTCCACGAATCAGCCCCGAGCACCACCCCGAGAGAATGCGTGCGGGACATGGTGTTCGCCAGCCAGTCACGATGCGCAGGAGCGGTTCTGTCGCTGAAAATAGAGAGCTCCCGGGCCGTGGCGTATTCCAACCATTCGCGGTAAGCAGAATCGTCGGGACCGGGCCGAGGGGTCGGCGGAGGCCTCGGGCCTTTGGTCCCGAGTTCAACGATCATCGCGCAGGCAGAAGCGAGGTTCATCATCTCGTCAATTCTGGCCTCGGTTAGCCCGGGGGAGAGCGAAGCCCGGTCGAGAAAGCCAGGGGGCCAGCGACCTTCGAGTATCGACGCAACCGGTCCCTCGGGCAGCCGCTGAAGGGCGGACCGACGCTTCGGTCCCCACAAGGTAGAGAGCCGCTCGCGTCGCTCCTGAGGGCTCGCTCCCTCACTCGGTTTCGACAGTAACTGTGGATTTGCCGTGTAACCCACCTCTCTTGTAAAGACCGACTTATACCAAGCATAAGAGTGTTGCCGTGAACGAGCGCCAGGCCTCTGTCATCGCCCTTGGGCGAGCTCTCGCGGTGATCCTTCCCCGGGACTGGCACGTTGCGAACAACGTCCACGCCCGCGACAAGGTTCGGATGCAGTACGACGCCTCGGAGGTTCGAGTGCGGCCCCCTCGGAAAGACAGATCACCCAGGAGTCGATTGCCGTGACGGGTCCGAGCCGACGTGAGCTCGAGCGCGAGGCGCGTCGCATTCCCGAGGGTCCAGTTCGGACGCTGATCCTCGAGACGCTCGCGAATCGCGAACCGACTCCGAGGGAGTGCGTCGCGTGGATCGCACTCCTTCAAGGCCGGCCCCCGGGGGCGTAGATGGCGAGTGGTTTGGTCTCAACCGGTGCCGATGGGGAGGTCCTCCGTCCCCCACTTACGAGCATCCCCTACCTTCGGTGCGCCGAATGCGGTGGCCTGCTTCGGTTCCTAATTCGGTACCGGGGGCGCGCCCTCTGCAAGTCCTGTATCGCTATTGAAGCGACCCGCGGGGGACGGCCGTGACGACCGACTCACACGACGGCTTGGAGCGCCGTCTTCGTTTTCTCGAGGAGTGCGCGCGCCGAGCTGGGACCGGTCTCTCCGATCACGAAGAGCGACTCACTCGACTTGAGACCCGCCTTCACGTCAAACTTCACGTCGAGCGCCTCGAGGAGCGGGAGCGATGAAGGCCACCGACCACCGCGCCACGGAGGCGTTCGCCCGTCAGTACTCGGAGGCGGGCTACTCCATCATCCCGCTCAAGCCGGCCTCGAAGCAACCCGACCTCTCGAGCTGGAAGGCGTATCAGACACGCCGGCTGACGGCGGAAGAGCTCGTCGGCTTCTTCGGGGGCGAACCGAACGGGCGGGGGATCGGGATCGTGACCGGTCAGGTCTCGGGGGCGCTCCTCGTCCTCGACTTCGACGACCCGCGCGCCTTCCGGTATTGCTTCACCGAGTGGTCCGTGATGGCGAAGCAAAACGCGGTCGTCGAGACCGGCCGCGGTGTCCACCTCTACGTGCGCCTGAAGGGCGGTGGAAAGGTCCCCAACACCACGTTCCGACGGAGGGGCAGCGAGCGAACGTACCTGCCGGTCGACCTGAAGGGCGAGGGCGGGTACGTCGTCGCCCCGCCGAGCGTCCACCCGAGCGGGAAGGTCTACTCATACATCGGAGAAGGACGAGACCCGTTCGAGGACACCCGCGAGAAGCTCCTCGACGTGCTGAAACTCCGCTCCGAGGAGTGGCCCTTCGTTGAGACCATCCTCCCGGCATGGAACGAAGGGGCCCGGAACGACCTGGCCCTCGGGATCGCCAAGATCCTCCGATTTGAGCGCGGCTTCACCGAGGAGCGGACCCTCGACGTGGTCCGGCGCATCTGCTCAGTCGCCGGGGACCTCGAGGTGCAGTCTCGCCTCCGAACGGTGCGCGACACGATTGCGAAGGGGCCCGAGCGGACGGCGGCCCTGAAGTTCCTGGGCGAAGAACTGTACGGCAGGCTCCGCGCGCTTCTTCCAGCGCCTCGTCAGCAGGGCCAGCGTCGCCCTGCCGACGACGAGAGGCCGCGGTTCGAGTCGTTCGTCGAGCTCCCCGACGGCCGCATAGCGGAGGAGGTCGAGACTGCCGCGGGGGCGCAGTTCCTCGTCTACGACCCAAGGGGGGGCACGGCCACATTCGCCCCGGAGATCCAGACGGAGGGTCAGCGACTCTTGCCCCTGCCTCTCCCCCGGGACCCGAAGCAGCCCACTCGCAAAATCGTCATCCTCCCCGACGCGACCGAGGAATACGGGACGCTCTCGGCGCTCCTGGGGGAAATGGAGCGCCTCGCGCTCAAGGTCTACGACCCGGGCAAGGATCTCCCGGTGCTCAAGCTATGGATTGCCGGGGCGCTTACGTCGTGGATCGTGGGGCCGGTCTTTGGGGACTCGCCCGAACGGTTCGCGGCGATCTTCCCGGCGCTCGGTCCATCCGAGAGCGGTAAGGGTCGTCTCCTGACGGTGGCTCGGGCCTTCTTCTACCGGCCGTTCTACTTTTTCAAGACGATCCGCACGCCGTCGCTTTTTCGCGCTCTGAGCGGTTGGGGCGACGCGACGCTCATACTCAATGAGGCCGACCTGAAGGACACCGGTGAGGCCGCCGAGTTCATCGAGTACCTCAATTCCCGAGCCGACGGCTCGCCGATTACCCGGTACTCGGCAGACAAGGACGCCAACCAGTACTTTTCGAGCTTCGGCTCCACTGTGCTCGCGCTGCGCCAACCGTACTCGGACGACGGGTTCAGCAGCAGGTCGGTCCCGCTTCACACGGAGACGACAAGCCGCGATCTCGACCTGATCACACCGGAGGAGTGGTGGGTCGAGGCCGCGGCGGTTCAGCGGAAGCTCCTCCTGTTCCGGCTCCGTACGATTGCTCGGATTCGTCGCGGCGAGCTCACGCTCGCCACCAAGGTCGGCCTGCCGGTGCGCTCGCACCGGGTCAAGGAGATCTTCCTCGCGCTGGCCTCGGTCGCACGAGCGGAGGACCCCGAGCTCCTCGAGCAGTTCGTCCCCGTCGCGCACGAGCTCGAGCGACGCCTGATCGTCAACCGCGGGTCCTCGAAGGACGGCCTGATTCTCAACGCCGTCTACGGGTTCCTCTCGGACCCGGAGTGGGCGCCGCTGCCGGAGGGCGCGGCGTTCCGCCTCGAGCGCGAGTATACCAGGGCGCGGCGGGGCGCCGCGGGAGAGGCGGACGAGCCCGAGGTGACGCACGAACTGCTGACCCTCCGGAGAGTCGGCGACTCGTTGGCGGGGGCCTTCTCGCAGTCCGAAATCGCGCGGGTGTGGCGAGAGTTCGGCCAGGGCACCCTCGACCGAGCGAGGGTCGACGGGAGGCGAGTGCACGGCGTCCTCCTCTTCACAGATCCCGAACGCCTCGACAAGGAGTTCCGTCGATTTGTGGTCGACGCCGTCTCTCAGGCACAGCGATTCCAGAGACCGGCGCACCAGCATACGCTTGAGGGCGGGGAGGGGGGGTAGTGCCGCGTAAGCTCAGGCAGGACAAGCGGGACAAGCGGGACACTTTCGGGCGTTTTGGACCCGATCCGGGCCGGCTGTCCCGCCTGTCCCGCCTAACTGTACGCGGGTGTCGGGGGGAGTGGAGGGCCGAGCCGTGACCGACCCGCCGGCCCGCCCTGCGCTCTACGGTCGGGTGAGCACGACAGGCCAGGGCGAGTCACTCGAGACCCAGCTCACCCGGCTCCGGTCGTCCGCGCCAGGGGCCGTCGAGTTCGTCGACGCCGGAGTGTCGGGCCGTGGGGTCGACCGCCCCGCGTTCGACCGGCTCCTCGGTGAGGTCCGCGCCGGCCGCGTCAGCGTCGTGACCGTCACCAAGCTCGACCGGCTCGGGCGATCGGCGCGAGCGATCCTCGAGTTCTTCAATGACGCTGAGGCACACCACGTCCGAGTCGTCGTCCTCGACCAGGCCATCGACTCCTCGAGCCCGGTAGGTCGCCTGGTCAGGACGGTGCTCGCGGCGATGGCCGAGCTCGAGGCGGATCTAATCGCCGAGCGCACCCGCGAGGCGATGGCTGCGTTCAAGACCGGAGCCCGGAAAACCCGGAGCGGCCGGCCGGTGGGTCGCCCGCGTCGCCTCACGCCCCAGATCGTCCAACGGATACGGGAGGAGCGTGCGAAGGGGCTCGAGTGGTCGGTCGTCGCTCAGCACGTCGGAATCCCGGCCGGGACGTGTCGGAAGGTCGGCCCTGCCCCCCGGAGCGATAACCCCCGTGCGGAAAACCCTCCTCCCGAGTTTAGAGCACCGATGGGCGAGCCATGAGCCCTCCCCGACCGTACTCAAGCGTCCCGTTTGTAACAGGGGGCGAGCCGTGACCGGGCGGAAGGCGAGGCCCCGTTACAAGCGGCGCCTGCTGGTCTACCTCGAGCTCAAGATCTGGGTGGACGGCGTGCCGAAGAAGTTCGTCCGTTGCCTGTGGCGGGTTCGTTCATGAGCGAGCGCGATGGAGAGGTGGGACCGGGTCGCGTCGGCGATTCTCTCACGATCGCGGCCGTCAAGATTCTCGTACTGTTCTTGGGCCTGCTCACGATCGCCGCGGTGCTGCATAGTTGGTCGCAGGGACTCCTCCCATGAGACTGCGCGAGCCCGAGGACCAGCACGACGGCGACAACAACGAATCGAACTGGGACTCGGTGCCGGCCTCCGCCACCCTGAACTACAACCTCTGCGTCGCGTGTCGTTCGAGACCTCGCGCCTGGCGCTCGGTTCGATGCCTACCCTGCGCCCGAGTCCGACGGCGGGAGCTCTCCAGGTTGAGGCAGATTCGTCACCGAGTCGGTGGCCGCCATACGTGACGAACTCGGGCACACGCCCCAAACAGTCTCAGGTCGCGCGCGCGCACGCGCGCGTAGGGGAGAGGGGGGCGGGGGAGACACACAGCGTGACACGGGGAGCGGCGCGAGCAGGGTTTCAACCGAAGCCCCGAACCCAAGAACCGATTTGAGTGAGAGTTCACGCGTAGTACGTTTACGTACGTAGGCTTAGACGGCCGAACCCGTTTCGGCCCTCACTGTTCGAAGGCAATCGAACCCGGAAGGGGCGAGGCTTACCGCTGGGACCCATCGGTCTCGAGGGGTGAAATCACGTCCCGACTGTTGAGGAGTGACGATTATCTGGTCACCTTGCTGATACGTCTCGCGAGCTCCGGTGACAGAGGTAACTGAGAACACTGTCAACGAACTCGTGGCCGCCTACCTCCAGGCTGCGGGTTTGCAGATCTCTGCTGAACCTTCTAAGGCGACGAGCCAGGGCAGAACCCAGCCCGACTTCCTGCTGAGGAATCCGGAAATTGTCTATGGTGAGGGGGAGTGGCAGCACAAATTCATGAGTGGATACAGTCAGGCCCACAACTACAGCAGTATTCCCGGTGCGAGCGGTACGTTTGTGATCACGTACCCCGACAGGATGAAGGAGGAACTCGCGCGCCGGATGAAGGACACTCAGACTCCTTCGACTCTCCTCCGAGGATTCAGATTTGGCGGGATCCTGATGATGAAGGGGGCGACCGCCGACCTCTTTAGCGGAACAATCGATCAGCTACACGACTGGTTGGCTGGCGGGGTCAAGCTCAGGCCCCGACGCGAGAACTCCACAGCATTCATCTCAGTCATGCGAGAGGTTGTCGCCGGCCTCTCCCATTACCTTCCCACATCGGGGGACTACCCCTCCTTCTTTGAGCACATCATAGCCACTATGCCAAAGGACCCCGGCGAATTGGAAACGGCGCGCCAAGCAGCGGCTTACCTCCTCTTGAATCAGGTCGTTTTCTACCGAATCTTGAGCCAGCATGGCTACCCTTCTCTCGACCCGGCCAAACTCAACCGGCCCGGCGACCTTCGGGACGTGTTCTTCGAGACAGTCCTCAAGGACGACTATCAGGCCATCTTTGGGCCTGACGTTTCGAAACTCTTCCCCGACCGCTCGCTACAGTTCATCAAGGATCTCGTGACTCTGGTAAACGAGGTCCAACCCGAGTCATTCACGAGAGACCTGCTGGGGAACATCTTTCACGATCTCATTCCCCCGAAGGTCCGGAAGTCCGTCGCGGCATACTACACGAATCCGCTCGCGGGACGTCTTCTGGCGAAGCTCACAATCAACGACGCGTCAAATTCTGCGGCTGACTTCGCATGCGGCTCAGGGACTCTCCTGATGGCCGCGTACGACCGCAAGGCGGAACTGCTCGATCACCCGTTAACGGAGGCAGACCACCGGCGGTTCATCGAGAAGGAAATCACCGGCATGGACATCATGCCTTTTGCAGCTCACCTCGCCGTGGTCCAACTCGCACTCCGGAATCCTGGGTATCTTACTGACCTGGTTCGCATTGCGGTTCAGGACTCGACAGTGTCCCGGCCCGGCGCGAGAATCCGGCCACTTGAATCCGCCCTTCCGCACGGTCAATCGAGCCTGATGCACTTCGCCGAAGGGAAACTCTCCCCAGATGCGTCAGTCAAGCGGGGCGCGATATCCGGTGAGGGCAAGGGCGCCGGTTTCAAGCTCGAAAAGGTCGACGTAACTCTGATGAACCCGCCCTTCACAAGAAAACAACTGGTGGGGAAGGAGTATCGGCGACTCCTAACGAGCCGTTTCCCTGACTACGCCGAGTATTCCTCGAAGGAGCAGAGCCTCTTCGGTTATTTCGTATTCCTGGCGGACAGATTCCTCAAAGTCGGTGGCCGGATGGGGTTTGTCCTCCCCACAACAGCCATCCGGCAGATGAGTTCCGAGGGGATGCGCCGACTCCTCCTTGACAAGTACCAAATCGAGTTTGTTATCGGCGCGTCCTACCGGCTTGCCTTCTCCGAGAATGCAGCCTTCGCCGAGGTCTTGATTATCGCCCGAAAGGACTCTGGCAAGACCGCGACTCGGTCAAACGTTGTCCTTGCTACGCTCAAGACCGAACCAGACAGAGCTAACGTGGGGCACCTCGCCGCCCAACTCCATGACCTCGGGGTTCTTGCTGCCGGGGGTGAACTGAAGCCTCAGGCTGTCGTAACCACTGATCTGGACTATCGAATCATCGCACAGGAGGAATTGCGCACCCCGGATTGGCTGATCATGATGCCCGGTGAAGAATCCGTTGGGATTGACCTTAGCCGCAGCCCCTTCATCAGCCACCTCGCAGGCACCCTCGGCGGCGGACGAATAATCCAAGGGATTCGATTCGAAGGCTCGAGCAAGGTTGTGAATGTGAGCAATACCATTGTCTCGAAGCCTCGCGATACAGCTACTCGACTCAATTGGGTTCTTGGCGAGGAAAGCCCGAGAGGGTTGCATGCCCTCAACCCACGAAATGGGGCGGAGGTCACAATCCCCCGGTCGGCTCTCAGGTCGGCCATTCGTTCACCTGCGGGCCAACACACCATGCTTGTCGCTAATGCAACAGACTACGCCGTGGTCTCGCGTTTCGACGGAGATGAACACTTCTGGGAGGACAGGAATCCGGACACCCTCGTTGCCCGAAGAGTTCCTCACCTCGATAGCCGTGAGGGACGGCTGGTGCTCGCTGGGAGGAATCATGTCGGCCTTGCCTCTGAAGAGACCTCGCTCCTGGCTTTCTGTTCGAAGGACCCAATTGTACCGACGTGGAGCTTCTGGTCCTTCAAAGTGCCAGACTTTGAACGAGCGCGGCTGCTGTGCCTTTGGCTCAACTCTACCTTCGGACTATCCCACTTGCTCGATCGGCGAATCACCGGAACTGGAGCCTACATCGGTTGGTTAAAGGCCGACCTTGACGCAATGCCGGCCTTGAGTCCTGACGCGCTATCGGGGGCGCAGCGCGTTAGCCTCCTTCGACTTTTTGATCAACTCGCTGAAACGCCGTTCCCATCCCTGTTGAGCCAACTCCGGACTCGTTTCGAACCAAGGGTGCGCATAGACCTTTCTCTCGCGAAGGTGTGTGAGTTGGCTGAGTATGCGACCGCGGAGGAACTTGCTCCGCTCTACGGTCGCTGCCGAGCCAAGATCGAGGAGCTCGCGGACATTCACTCTAAGTAGACGAAATCAAAGGGCATGGCAGGCGTACGCCTCTTCACAGCGTTAGAGCCGGTTCCTCAGATGAGAGGGCTGGATCCACTCTAACCTAAGGATTCTCCTTCATTCTCCAGTTCTTTAACGACGCCGTGCCCTTCAACCCGTGCTCTCCGAACCTGACCTGGCCCCGAACCGGGTCTTTTCTGATTCGGGTTCCTCGCCCTTCTGCGCTTCTCCTGCGGGGGGGGCCAAAGAATGCATTCTCTGGCAGCGAGTAGGAAGCTTCATTCCGTTGATCCTATTCGCATGCCCCATGACCATCGTCGAGCAGGTACTCGTCGGTGCATCCCCCTTGGTCAAGGATTCGTCGAGGCTCGCATTCATCAGTCACTCCCACGTGGACAAGGACATCGCCCATGATCTGAAGGCCCTTCTCCGCCCTCTTGGCCTGAACGGATTTGTCGCCCACGACGACATTGAGCCTAACGCCGAGTGGCAGCAGGAAATCCTCCGGAATCTTCGCGACTGCAAGGGGCTCATTGTGGTCGCGACAGACGCAGCGCGGGCCTCTCCGTGGGTGAACCAGGAGATTGGCGCGGCCGTCGTGAGGGGAATCGGCACGGCGACTCTCAACTGCGGCGTCGCGCCCTTCGGCTTCCTGTATCATTTTCAGGCAGCGAAGTGGACGCCCAAGGAGCCAGAAGGTACGCAGTTCAGGGACCGTAACTTCCTGGAGGCGAACCTGCCGGAGATTTGCCACGCGCTCCAGAAGGCAGGCGTAGTGACCCAGGACTACCTCATTGAGGGGATGGGTAGCGCTTGGGGCTTCGAGGAGACCCGGGTTGTCACGAAACTGATAGCTGAATCCGGAACGCTCGAAGAGCGTCAGGCTCTCCGGCTGGCGTACCTCGCGGACAACAGCACGACTGTGCGCGATTGCTGGGAAGCGCAGCGGCTACTTCCCCCGCTAATCAAACCCCACATTGGGACTGTCCCCCCGGAGATTGTCAAGCGCCTCTCCGACCACAAGTTCAAGTTTTGAAGCACGTCCGCCTTAGTCCATTCCGCCCTCGACCGAGTCAGGCCAGCCCGAAGCCGGGCTTGAGGTCCAGTCCGAAGTACACGATGACTCGTCGAACGACCTCAAAGAAGTCATCGGCGACGCCGTCGATCTTCGAATCGTACGAATCGGGAGTCGGGGCGTGGCTGCGAATCCATCCGTCGACGTTCCGCCGCCGTTCCTCCCCGACCCACTCCGGATGCCAGTAAGTGTCGCCGATGCGATTCTTGATCGCGCGCTCTACTGGAACGTCGAGTAGGGCGAATCTCGTGTCCAGCGGACCCCGATAGAGCGCCTGGACCGCGTTGAGCAATCGGGACCGCTCGGAGCCGTTCAGCACGTGTCCCTCAAGCAGCACATTCCTTCCGTCGAAGAGGTGCCAGCCCGCCGACCAGCCGGCGACGAGAGGATGGTACGGTCGGAGGCGCTCCCACTCGAGCTGTCCATCCACCTTGCCCTCATCCTGGTACACCAACTGGGTCGGCCCTATCGTGTCGTCCCAGTGCAGGATCTCCCAGTCGCCTCGAAGTCGCGGCGCCAGAATGTGGGCCACGCCGGACTTACCGGATCCAGGAAGCCCGGTAAGCACACAGAAGCGGCGAGTCTGCACGCCGGCCGAGACGGTCGTGTCTGTATTCAGAGCTTCGGAGCCACAACCGGTCGCCGCCCGTCCGCCTGCCCCTACATCATCTTGCAAGCGCGGCGCTTGTGGTGGGCTCGGAGCGCCGGGCTCCGCCGGACCGACCGTTCCAGAAGCCCCGTTACAGACCCGGTGCGGCGCGCACTCCGCCCCGGTAGGGGACCCCGATAAAGGTTCACTCAAGGAGCGGCCCGGCCCGTCGCGGGGCTCGAAGGACGGCCTGGTCGGCCCTGAAGCACGAGGATGGCGCCGACGAACCGGTCGTTTCCGTGACGATGGAATAGGAGCGACCCGCAACTCGAGGCCGGCTCGAGCGGGAGACCGGTCGTGACGAAGAGTTCTGATGGGCCGGTTTACTTCCGTCCCTTCCGCCGTTCCTCGATTCGCTGTCTGACAGCCCCGACCGCGACCTCTCGATACCGTTCCTTAGCTTCGACGGTCCGCCGCCTCATCTCTTCGAGCTGGGCGCCCTCAATCGGGTGATCGAGGGCCCAGAAGTCAATTGGCAGTTGCTCCGCCAAGACCGGTTGAAGGCGATCGAACTGCGCTTTGGTCGCGGCCTTAGCCGGTGCTCCTCTGGCCGTTCGGCGTCCGGAATAGAACGCGGCCTCCTTCATCCCCTCGAAGTCACGGAAGCGCAGAGCAAGCCAGCGAGCCGTCCGAATGTCCCGCTTGAACCGTTCGCTCAACTCCTCCTTGGTCGGGTTGCGCCCTTCTGACCTCGCGCGGGCGAATGCGAAGACTCGACCTCGGAACGGCAAGGTCAAGGCGGCGATGATGACCGCGGTCTGCTGCTTGTCGAAGTGAGAAGTGAGCATCTTCGGATTGAGGCGGTACGGGTCCACCTCATCCGGTGTCCCCCACTTCGCGACGTCATACATCCCGATCTTGAGGAGGTTCGCCTTCCCCCACTCCTCGAACCCCAGGACCAGGAGCGCGAAGGCCATCGGGTAATCCTTCGTTGCCGCCAGTTCCTCGGCTCGCCTCAGATGGGCTTGGGCCATCTCGAAGGCGGCCCGGGGAGTGAGCGGGGGCAGAGACGTCGGTCCGGGGTTACTCATTGGTCGGGGCTCGTTTCGCTCGAGGCCGGAGAGGGCGGGGGATGGGGGTTCTTCGGTGCCGTGGGTGACGCTTGAGCGCCGGCTTTGAGGGACTCGTTCAACACAACCGCTCCCGAATAAACCGTCATGATAGCGAGCTGTTCGACGACTGGCTCGAACTTCAGGCCGAGGTCGTACCCGATATTGGTCGGGCCGAGGATGTCGATCGCACGAGCCGCCGAGACAAGTTCATTCACCTTCTTCGCGTAGGTCGCCCAGTCGTTGAGTTTGATCTGTGCGATCTTCCCGACGTTCATCTGCTGGGCATTCAGGGTAAAGTCCTGAATGTAGACGATCGAAGATGCGACGTATGATCGAAGGAGGTATGCGGCGAACCCATACGAGAGTCCATCGACCCTCGCGGTGGTCTGGAGAAGATGGTTGGCGGTACTTCGGACCGCTGGCCAGTCCTGTAGGTGCGTCTGCCAGAACCCCGTCGCCCGGTATGCGGCTTGGTAGCTATCGAAGTCGCCCTTGGAGAACGCCGAAGGTTTGTCTGTGTTGAGTGTCTCCGAATAGACCCGCCACCAGTCGTTCAAGACGCTCATCGTCGCGTTTCGAAATCCGTCCCGCTGGGGACCGAAAGTGTCTTCGATCTGGTTGATGAGTCCTTCGAGCGCCGAGACCATCTCGGGGTGTTTGCGAATGTGCCGGCGGAGCTTCCAGTCGTCGTATCGAACGGCGGCCCTCTGATATCCCCCCGAGTACGACCAGAGCAGAGCGACGAAGAGGACGATCTCGACCGCGAGGATCGCGAGTCGTTCCTCGGCGAACTGGTCGAACACGACAAGCTGGAGAAGAGCGGCGAGAACGATCGCGACGGCTATGACGACGATCGAAGTGCGAGGGTCGAACCCCGAACCACCCGGTTGCGCCAACGAACGTCTCGCCTCTTCGACCCTGGATGGCGAGGAGATACTTCAGCGGGGGGGCGAGCGATCCGGTCGCTTGCCCCGGCCGGCGGGCCGTCGTACGGCCCGTGAGGACTGAGCCCGATCGCTTACCTTTCACCGAACTCTTTCGACAAACCGAGATCGGGCGGTCACATGGGGCGGCGGGGGCCCTCGAGGAGCGCCCATACGGCCGACGTACGTACATCACACGCGCGTCGGCCCCGGAATTAGTTAGGTCTCGTGGCCGCCGTGATTTTGGGTGTCGGCCACGGCTGCCTGCACGTTTCACGCGCGCTTCTCGGCTGAGAGATTGTCGGCCAATCGCCCCATACGGCTGACCAGTACTAATGTACACGCGCGTCGGCCCAACAATTACTTACCCGACTTGGCCGCCGGGATGTCGGGCGTCGGCCTCGGCCCATTTCACTTCGAGGTCAACCCGACCTTCACTCGAGACGTCCTCGTTGACCTCCTGAATGGGTTCGCTCATCGGACCACGTTACGGAGTGGACGATTCGGACTTGGCGACTTCCAGTGGTGCGAGCGAACGCCGGGAGTTGCACATTTGCGAGTCTACCAAGCAGTTTGATGTAGGGTCACCCCGCATAGCGCCCCGGGTGCGGCTCCCGGGCGTCAAAACATGGCTAAGGCTCTGACTCGGAAGCGAGTCGTCGCGTGGGTCTCGCTGGCACACTACGACTTTCCGCCGATCACAATTCTCGAGGCAGGCGGAATATTCCTCGTCGCAACATATTTCCTGGGAGTTCAGTGGTGGCCTGCATCCCTCCTTATTGCCGTGCCCGGCGGTGAATTCATTTGGCTCTGGACACGTCGGGAAGCGATACGGCCCGAGGCGGTTGCCAGTGCCGCCCAGCGACTCCCCGCGAAGTCCTGGAGAGATTGGCACATCTTCGAGTACTCGGACCTCGTACGTGCATCCCTGGAATCGGCCCTCGCTCCTTGGGCAAACGAGATTCTCCTCGCAAAGTCTCCCACGCTGCGAAGCCTGCTTTCAGAAGACGCTCGAACCTCGGCTACGAAGGTCGCGGCCCGCTGTCTGGAGGCGCAGCTAACGAACATCGTCGTTAATAACTCTCCGTCCGACGCAGAGAAGACTCTAACCGCCTACGCGAACACGGCCACGAAGCAAATCTCCAATGGTCCAACGCCGGGGGGCGGATTACTGACATTTGTAGTCGGACAGATCGATTTGATGGACGCTGATCTCCGCGCCGAAGCAACAAAGTCGTCTCACTCTTGGGTACACTGGGTCGAGCGACACCCTTCATTCATTCGATTTCTGCTTGGGCTCTTAGGTTTGGCAGTCTTGATCGTCGTCGCCCTCGTGTTCAAGATGATCGTGGTCCCGGGAGGGTAACTCGGAATGCAAGCCGTGTTCCTGGTGGTTCTGTAATGCTAACGGGGCCCGCAGACGGCCGGCACCTTGAAAACGGTCGCCGGGGAGTTACAGCACCAGCCGAGGGGACAGTCTATCCTGCGCCGTCGGAGGGTCGAAAAGTCAGCCGGCTCAGGGGTGCGTAGGGCCGGTCGGAAGGGGGGCTGGGGCCGAGCCCGGGCCCGGCGGCGGAGGCGGGAGGCCCGGCGGTGGGGCGGCGCCCGACGGGCGGCGGACGATTTGACCCGCACCGGCGATTTTGACGAATGCTCTGCCGTTCTGGTTCTCCACAATCTTCGCGACCAGCGGTACATTGGAGAAGACGATCATCGTCGCGTGGAAGACTGACATTACGAATCCCTCGAGCTTCGGGTCCTTCTCAAGGTCGTCCACATGGAGCCCGACGGAACGGCCGCCGACACTCCGAGCCCAGTCCCGGTCGATGTGCCGCGAGTGGCTCCTGAACCTGCCATGCTCGGAGAGGGCCCGCCCGATACGTCGCGCGTCACGTGCCGCGTACTTGGTCCGGGCGAGCATGTACCTCCGGAGCCATGTCTTCACGAGTTCCTCAGAAAGAGCCTGGGCGTTCTCACACTGGACGAGCAACGCGGGTGCGTACTGCCGGAGGATGGGGATCCACGCAGGGAGGGACGAACGATTCAGGCACTCATACTTTGCGCGCTCGAACTGATCGAGGATCGCCTGCGCGGGCACGAAATCGACCACCCCGCCTTCTCCCCTAATCCGCATCTGGGGATCGATCGGGCCGAGAGAGGACTGCGCGCCCATGACGATCCGGTCGGCGGCGCACGCCCACATGGTCGCCGCGGACATCGCGATTTGGGGAACGATGACCCTGATGTCCTTGTACCGCCCGCGCAGAAGTTTGACGATGGACTCGGTCGCCTCCGCCGAGCCGCCGGGACTGTGCAGGATGATGTCAAGTTTCCGTGACTTCAATCCAATTAGAACCTCGATGAGGGCCTGTACGTCCTCGTCGATGATCGACTCGACGTCGGAGATGTGCATCCCGGGTTGGATGAAACGACTTGCGTAGAGTATGGTGTCGCGTTGGGTGTAAGCCGCGAGTTGAGCAAGGTATCGGCGGCGAACCGTATCGGCCGCGGCCGGGTCACCCGCCGCCTGTAGTTGACCGATTTCCGCCGAAATCTCGCTCCAGCTGGACACGGCCTTTCAACAGACAGTGGAGTCTGCAGTGTGATACTCTATGAGGGGACGCGAAGCCTCCTCGAATGCGAACTCGAGGTCGACCGACTTAGCCATCCTCTCGTACAGTCGCAGCAGCTCAATCACGCCCGGGTTGGACCGGTTCGCCCGCATGAGGAGGGCGTTGACGTCGTGAGCGGGGGCCATCCTTTTCGACGAAGACATCGGTCTCTCAAGGCGGTCTAAAGCAGATAACCTCTCCGGCGAGCCGGTACTGTAACGCTATCGGGACACGCAGACGGCCGGCCCCTCGAAAACGGTCGCCGGGAAGTTAGAGCACCGATTCGTTCAGTCAGGACCGCGGTGCTTGGTCACTCAGCGGACTCATGGCCGGCGTGTCGCGGGTCCACCTCACGACGGCCTGGTCGACACCAAGTGGCGACACGAACTCCCACCCCGCGGCGAGGCGTGACCCTACGTCGAGAATCGAAACAACCGCCTCCGCCGGAGGAGTCGAGACCGCCTCACGGCGGTTTGGCTCCGCGCGTGAATCGTGGGTCCCATCACTCCCTTTTTCGGGTGATGCAGCACGGTGCCGGCGGGTCATGCGGTCCGCCAGCTCCTCCCTCTCGCGCTCGGAGAGCTTGGACAGATCGGTGTCCTCGTCCATGCCCAGTCTCTTCAACAGCAGGCCGACGAACGCCTCTGTGGATCGGGTCTCGGTCGACCTCTGCTCAGTTAGCAGGAACTCTGATGCCCGGTCGTACGCACGCCGAGCCTCGGCGAGGAGTTCGGGTCCCCAGGCCTTCCCGACGTTGTACCTGGACGCGACTCCCCCGTCGTGGCCGAGAATCGCCTCACGGAGGTCCCGGGAGATTCGACCATGGCTCTCTGCGATGAGGAGCCGGGTCGAGCAGTACGACCGGAGGACGTACGGTCGCCAGGTTACGCCCTCGGGGAGAACGGCCCGGAGCGCCTCGCGGATCTCTTCGACTACCGCCTTCGTCGTCAGGAACCCCTTGCCGAAGTGCGCGGTCTCGCGAGAGCGCCGGGCGATTCCCCGGGTCTCGGCTGCGGCGACCAACGGGGAGGTCACCGTGAGCTTCTCTCCCCTCATCTGTCGCGCCTCGAGGTAGGCGACGAGCGCCGAAACAAGCTGCTGAGTTCCGAACGTCGTGTACGCTGCGCGTGTCTTCGATAGGACCCCTGGAACTCGAACGACGAACGGAGTCACGGCGAAACGCGGCGATGCGCTGAGCTTGAGCTCGGGGAGATCCCCGAGCCGAAGTCCCCGCTCGCCGCCGTACGAGCCGAGGACCCCCGGGCGAAGGCCGGAGTGGGCCATCAGGAGGGCGATCACACGGCCCCTGAGCGAGAGACGCTCAAGGACCCGCCCGAGCTCCTCTGGGGTCGGAACCCGTTCGTTGGCAAGGCTCTGGCCCTTGACAGGGGCAAGTTTCGGGTAGCCGTCGAAGCGGACGTGCCGGTGCTCGAGGTACGAGCGGAGCCCGTCGAACGACTTGAGGACGTAAGTGTCCAACCGGCCCGCTCGCTTCTGCTCACCCGCGTAGCGCACGAGGCGGTCTCGGAGCTTGTCGGGATCTTCCCGGGCGATACGGACGACCGACTCGGCGTCCACCCCCAACCGCTCGAGTAGGAATCCGAGCTTGCGGACGTTAGTGTCCGCGGACAACCGACTTCGAAGACACCGGGCATCGTACCACGATTTCACCTTAGGGTTCTCGAGCAGTCCTCGGTGTCGTCCCATTTCGCCGTCGGAAAGTCGCTCAATCGGAGACTGCGAGCGCGTCATCGCCCGGAGTATGGGATTCGTCCAATTTATAGTATCCGAACCCCCCGGGGGAACGGGCGCGGAGGGATTTGAACCCTCGACCGCCGGGTTAGGAACCCGGTGCCCTATCCAGACTAGGCTACGCGCCCTCGAACTCGGTTTCCCCGGGCGAGGATATCATGGCTTCGACGGAGCAACGACCGGCTCGGAAGGCAGCAGTCGGTCGTACCGGTGGTCCACCTGGGCCACGAACCCGGCGGCCGCTTCTTGCAGGATCTCGATCCCTTCGAGGTATTCGCGCAAGGTCGGAAGGACGGGGCGACGCGGGCTCTGAGGGTCGGGGGGCGGCGGATTCGCGCCCCCGAGGGCGCTGATCAGCCATCGGTCCGTGCCTACCACGAAGAGGAAGGGATAGACCCGGCATTCTCGGGTTAAGGTGGCGAAAAGGCTCTCGGGTCGGGCCCCCGCCTTGGGGGACCCCGAGAGAAACACGACCTGGTCGGCGCTCTTGCCACGGTGCTCGGGCACCAGCGCCGGGTCGAGGAGAGTCCGGTGAGTTACCCAACCCTTCGCGAGCATCTTCCGCTGGGAGAACGGTAGGCCGAACGGGCCCACGAGGTGGCCACCTCGACCTTGGTCGGTGGCCACGAACGGTCGGCGGAGGAGCTCCCCGACCGCCCATTGCTGATGGGGACTCAGCGTTGCCTGCGCTTCCTCCTCATCTCGCCCCGCAAGGACGCCCCCGAGTCCGTGCGGGTACGCGAGGGTTCCCTCGAGGCCCGCGAGGTGGCACCAGAGCCCTTCAAAGTCGAAATAGACCGGAACCGTCGGGGCGTCGACCCGAACGTTCACCGACCAAGGCGCCGTCGCGAGCCGGCTCGATTCGAATCTCTCGAGGAGCTGCTCCGCTTCGTTCGGCTGTTCGTGAAACGCCACAGCGAGCGCGGTCTGGGCTCCCGACCAGAGAACGACGTTGCCGGGGTCGCGCGCAACGGTTTGGCCGAACTCCTCGACACGGTCGGCGAACGGGCGCGCGACGACGAAGGAAACCCACGGTCGTCCCAGGGGGACTGGGTGAGGTACGTATCGATCTCGCAGCCACCCTTCCTCGTACGCCCTCTTGCGCACGGCGTGGTAGGTGGAGCGCGGCACGGGCACCTGACGCAGTCGCTCGCGTTCCCGGTCGGGGCGCGCGGCCAGCAGGACAGCGATGACGCGGGCCTCCGCATCGGTCAGCGCCCGCAGGAGAACGACCCCCGTTGATTGCGACGGTGTAGCACGGTGTCCAACGGTCGAGCCCCCGGCCGGAGCGCCCGTTTAAAAGATGGCGGATTCATGATTCTCCTCCGAAGACCCGCAAGGAGCGACGATGTCGACGCACGCACCGGTCAAGGGAGGTTCCGTCCTACTCGCTGTAGTGCTGGCAGTTCTAATGGTATTTGTTCTCGCTTCTAGCTCGGTCGCTGCGGCGCCCGTGCCGGCGTCCTCGACGCCGGTCGGCTCCTGGTCGTACGGGGCGGTGAAGACCGTGTCGGTCGGCCCACTTCACGGGGCCGACGGCTGGACGTACCAGGGCACCGCCACCTTCGGATACACGGTGACGATCTTCGATAACAATACTTCCGCCTCCGCGTTCGAACTCACGGTTATTCGGACCATGGGCGCGGCCTTCTCGGTCGAGTTCTGCCTTCCATCCTGTTCCTCGCCCACGAACTGGGTAAATCTCACCTATCGGGCGTGGGAAACGACCACGGCGTTTTCCAACTTCACGACTCAAGGTTCCGTTCTCGAGGGCACCACACCGGTCCCGGCGATCGCGCTCGAGAACTCCAGCGTATGGGTTCGCGCCAACCTGACCGAGACCTCTGATGAACACCTTCCCAAGCTGGGCTGGACCTCCGACCACACCCGCTACCTTTCGGCGAATGTCGCCGGTCAGGCAAACGTTGAGTTCACCCCCTCCCTCGGTCTCTTCCCCCTGAGTCTGACCCCCGGTACCTCGTGGTCCGCCAAGAGTGCGTTCCAGGCAGCGGGGGGCGCGAACTATTCCTTCTTCTACTCGGCGCACGGCGCCGCCGGGAACACGATCATCGGTCCCCTGACCGGATCGATCTCACTGGTAAGTCATGGGAACGTTACGGTCGACGGGGCGTACTCCGCCGGAAGTACAATCAGTGTCGGAGGCTTGACGTATCCCGCGATCACCCTCACGGTAATCGGACCCTACAGCGTCCGGGAAGGGGTCATCTTCATTCCCAGCACGATCGACCTCTTCGGTCCTTCGAACCCCACCTGGGCCGGGAACGCGAGCGGAGCGACCGTCGCTCAGCAGTCGAATCTCGACGTGCGGCCGCTCTCGGATGGCCAGCTCGACCTCGCCGCGTCGAGTTGGCGGTACAACACGAATTCGGTGAACCCGGCGGACGCGGCCAGCGCGGATTCTGCCGCCACCGCGCTCGCCCCTTCGGTCGTCTCGAGCAACCCCGTCTCGTCGACCACCGTGCAGGGCGAGCCCGAGACGGCCCCCCAATCCACGACCATCCAAGCGTGCCTCACGGGTGGAAGTGGTTGTCCTCAGGCCACCCTCGGGCCCGGGCCCCATTCTCTCTTCGTTGACGTCATCGTGATCGGTGCGGTCGCGAGCATCGGAGCACTCGTCGCGATCGGCGTGGTCTCGCGCCGGCGCCAACTCCCACCTCCTTCGTATCCGAACGCGGTCCTCTATCCGCCGGGAGTCAACGGCCGCACTCTGCCCGCGGGCGCTCCGGCCAAGCCGGGGACGCCGCCGCCGGCCGAGGATGATCCCCTCGACCATCTCTGGTGAGTAGGCGGCCCGCGTTACCGATCTCCCGCATTTCGTCGGCGCAGCCGGCTACCGCCGCCGTAGGTCACGGTAGAATTCGGGACGGGTCGCGATCCGACGGGCCGCGCCCTAAATCGACGAGGGGGGTCGCGGGGGGGGCGGCGGCGCCCGGGTCGCCATCGGATACCGAAGCAAGGCGGCGACGCCACGGAATGCCTTGGCCAGCAGCTCCCCCTCCTCGCTCTCGGTCGAAACGAGGCGAGCGGTCGCGCCCGACTCCGCCGCGCGGCGGAAGAGTCCCTCCACGTAGTCCTCGCTCGAGAGTTCCCCGACCGTGCGCTGTCCGCACTTCGGACACGGTCCGTCCAGGACCGCGTCGATCGCCTCGTCCGGCAGGGACCGTTCGAATTCGTTCTCGCACGAAGAGCAACGGAACCGGACCCGTTGCTGACGCAGGCCTTCGGAAACGATCAGGACGTCGACCGCGCCGAGGTCGAGCGCGTGATTGACATCGACCTCCCCGTACGCCGCGAGCCCCGCTTCCGCCTTGCGGATCTCGTTGAGGAGGCGTTGGATGAGCCGTTTCTCCTCGGTGAGCTCGAGGCCGTGCAGCGTTTGCGTCGCCTTTTCGACGAGCTCTCTCAGCCCGTACTCGTCCGTGTAACCCGTGTCGAAGAGGGGTTGGACGACCTTCAGCTGGAGTTCGTACTGCAGGTAGCTTTCTTTGAAGAAATACTCCTTGGTCGCGCCGGGCCCTCCGAGGAGAATCCCCTTCATCTGGTCCTTGCGGGGGAGGAACAGTTCGTTCGCCATCTCGGCGATCTTCACGAAGAACTCGTGGGCGGCGTGCTCGATCATCCGCTCGAACCGGTGCTGGGATTGCCCTCCGCGCCCGTGCTTGCTGGGTACGAGCGATTGCCGGTTGCGGAGCGGTTCGACCCGTTTGCCGCGCAGAAGACCGAGCGTGACCTCGGCCCGGTCCATGACGATGAGTCCCCAGACCTCCGGCTCGTGGACCATCGCGAGGAGGGGGTCGAGGAAGAACGAGGAGTCGCACCGGTAGAGGTAGGTGTTGAGCGGTTCCGGCGGCTCCACAATGAACGTGACCGGATCGGACTTGTCGGCCCCGACCGCCTTATGGCCGACGAAGAACGCCACGCCGTTCGCCGGCGGTTCCTTGAACCCCCGGACCCGACCCATGAGCGATTCGATCGCCCACATGACGTTCTTGCGGGTCGTCCGACTCTTGATGTTGGAGCTCTGGGCGTATTCGTTCCGCAGGTAGGACATCACGTCCGAGATTTGCTTCCCCGGGGAGACGTAGAGACTGATCAGCTCCGTGGCGCGCCCTCGGCACGCCGCGATCTCGTCCAGCTTCCGCTGGAACGAGTAGCGGGCGAGCTGCAGGTCCGCGGAGGGCGCGCTCATGCGGACCCCCCGGTCGGCGGAGGACTAAACGGTTCCGTTGCTCTCGAGCCGGTCGGAAGCAAACCGACGGGGGACGGGGACCCGTTCCCCGGGCTGCGGAGTCAGAGCAGGCGTCGAATGTGCTCGTCGATGACGTCTTCGGGGTACGCCCCAACGATCCGGTCGACCAGTTTTCCCTGCTTGTAGAAGAGCAGGGTAGGAATGCTCATGATGCCGAGGGCGCCCGCCTTCTCCCCGTTGTCGTCGGAGTTCATCTTCGCGAACGCCACCTTGCCCTTGTACTTCTCGCTCAGGCGGTCGACGATCGGAGAGACCATCCGGCACGGACCGCACCACGGAGCCCACACATCCACGACCGCGGCGTTGTTGTCCTGCGCGAATCGGTCGAAGTTGACGTCACCGACTTCCTGCACGCTCATCGAGCTTCCTCATTTCCATCGAGGTGTTGCGAATATTAAATCTCTCTCTGGTGGAAAGGAAACCGGGCGGTGCGACCTTCCCTTCGATGCCCCGTAGCGTCCCCCGGGGGCGAAGTGTCTTTGTATCTCGGAGGCCATTACTGACCGTGTCGTTTTCTTCCCGTTCCCGGGAAACCCCGGGTCTATCGACGAGCCTCGGTGCTCGATCCGGGGAGTCCGTGCCGTACGTCGACCGAAACCGCTCGCGACCCGCCGTCCTATCGCCCGCCGCCCGCAAGGGAATCCGGCAGCGCATGCTGTTGTTCCGGCAAGCGTCCCTCGACCGGATCTGCCGGCTGACCGGTGCCCCCCTCTCCGAAGTAAACCAGTTCCGTCGAGAGCTTCGCGAGAGCGAACTGCCCGACACGTTGCTCGACCGTGGGGCCGGGGTCGCCTTCACTCGGGAGCTTCCCCAGGGAGCGCTGCTCTACCTGGTCGTGCGCGCAGCGCGACCGGGACACGTGGTCGAAACGGGAGTTCGTCCGGGATACTCCACCGCCTGGATCTTGGCCGCCCTCGAATCGAACGGCGAAGGGGAGCTGACCTCCCTCGGACCGGGACCGACCGCGGGCCGGGCCTCGGGGGTTCGAGAGGTGAGCGTGGGCCAGTTCGTCCCTCCCGCGCTAAGGGCCCGCTGGACCCTCGCCCTCGGGAACAGCGAGGATCGTCTCCGAGGGATCCTGGCGGGCTCGAACGGCGTGGACCTCTTTTTCTACGACAACGGCCCGGTGGCATCCCGCGCTCGGTTCGAGCTGAGGGCTGCTTGGGAGGCGCTCTCGCCTCGGGGCATCCTGCTCGCGCACCACATCGAAGCGAACAGTGCGTGGACCGATTTCTGTCGGAACCAGGGGATCGTTCCCCAGCTGCTCGACCCCGGGCCCCCCCCGATGGGAGGCCTCTCCGTCAAAACGACGGCGTGAGCCGAACCGGGATTCAGCGCTCGAGCTCTTCGACTAGGTGGATGGTCGCGGGAAGGATCAGCTTCTCGATGGCGGTGCGCACCGCGCGCTCGCTCCCCGGCAGCGCAAAGATGGGCTTTCCCTGGATCACGAACAAGGCGGCCCGGCTGATCATCGCGAGCGGTCCCACCTCCGTGAAGCTCAGCGAGCGGTAGATCTCGCCGAAGCCTTCCAGTTTTCTCCCGCCCATCACCTCGAGAGCGTTCACGGTGAGGTCCCGGGAGCTCACTCCGGTGCCCCCGACGGTGACCGCGGCCTCGACCTTGACCTCCTTCAGCCACGGTTCGAGCGCATCGCGAACGTCCGCGACCGAGTTCGCGACGAGCCCGTAGTGGAGGACGTGGTGGCCGGCCTTCCCGAGAAGGTCTCTCGCGAGGTGCCCGGAGGGGTCGTCCTGTTCGGTATGAGTGTCCGATACGGAGAGGACAGCGAACCCGAGGGACCGGGTCCCGTGCAGGTGGTGACGGTTGGCGGCGTCGCTCGGGGGTCTCGCTTCGGTCATCCGCTCTCCTTTCGCGACTTCGCCTTCGTAAGAACCCGGACCGGGCCGAGGGAGGTCGACGGATAGAGCCCCCGCCCATCTTTCTCGAGGTACTTGACCATGTCCCATACGGTGAGAAGCGCGACACTGGCCCCGACCAGCGCCTCCATCTCCACTCCCGTGCGGTCGATGGTCTCGGCTTCGACGCGAACCCGGACCCCGCGCCGGGAGACGGCGAGTTCGACGGAACTCGCGGTGAGCGGTACCGCGTGGCAGTGGGGGATCAACTCCGACGTCCGTTTCATCCCAAGGAGACCCGCCAGCTCTCCCGTCGATAGGGGGTCGCCCTTCTCGACGCGATGCGCGCGGATCGCCCGACGGGTCGAAGGCTTGGTCCGGAGCTCGCCCACCGCGACCGCCCGACGGTGAACGCGTGGCTTCGCTCCCACGTCCCGCTGCCGGGCCACGCGCTACTTCCCTCCGGGAACGCTGGCGGCGACATGCGCGAGGACCGCTTCGAGCTGGATGCGGTCGGACGCGCCCTGAGCCAAACGAAAGTCGACCTCGCCGAGATACTCGAGAAGACGCACTTTCTCACGGGCGGGAAGGACGGTGTCGGGGATGTCGGGAAGGTAGCTGTGGATCGCCTTCAGGATGTCCTCGCCGGACGCTCCGCGTTCGACGAACATGGCGAACAACCGGTCGCGCGCGTCCCGGAAGTTACCGGCGAGGGCGGCCGACAGCATGCCCTCCACCTCGCGTCGCAGCGGGATCGTCGCGTACTCCTTGATCGTCTCGGCCGTTATGCTGTCCGCGTGCGTTCCGGCGAGCTGGAGGAGGTTCGTCGCTCGTCGCATGTCCCCGGCGCTCGCGGTCAGGATGGTCTCGAGGGCCTCGGCCGAGACCTTCTTTGCCTCCGCAGCCGCGATCCGCTTTACCTGGGTCCGCACCGCATCCGGGGAGTACGCTCGGAAACGGAAGACCGCGCATCGGGACTGGATAGGGTCGATGATGCGGGACGAGTAGTTGCACGAAAGGATGAATCGGCACGAGCCCGAGTAGCGTTCCATCAGGCGGCGTAAGGATGCCTGGGCCTCGGACGTCAGATTGTCCGCCTCGTCGAGGAAGAGGATCTTAAATCCCACGTCCCCGAGCGGGGAGGTTCGCGCGTACTGCTTGATCGTAGTTCGGACTGTGTCGATGCCGCGCTCGTCGCTATTGTGGAGAAGGAGAGGGACCGTTCCGCCCCAGAACGCCTGGCTTCCCGGAACGGTCAGGTCGTAGACGTCCTGGGCAGAACCCTCGGAGCGGATCGAAAGAATCCGAAGAGCGTGCAGGTCGGACCTTGCAAGTGACCGCCACCGGTTCAAGGCCGCACGGTCGCGGGGGGACAAGCCTTTCTCGGAGACTCCCCCAAGGACCTCTAAAATGGTGCGCTTGAGCGAACGAGGGGAGCGCCGATCGTACAAGGCATGTCGAAGAGCGTACCTCCAGTTCCCCCGTATCTGTGAGCGGCCGAGCCGCTTCACGAAACGTGCCAACGGAAGAACCGGCAGCAGCTCGGACTTGCAGTAGGTGGCCGACTTCGGCCAGTTCAGTGTGGTATTTCCCCAGCCCGATTTGAAGGCACTTTCGATGCCGGAAATGCGGGCGAGCCATGCCGTATCGATCAGCAGTGAATCCGACCGCGAGGTGTACCGCAATGTGGTGCCCCATTCTCCGTCCGCGTCGCCGGCGTACCCCTGCAGGAACGCGTGCCGTTCCGCCAACGGTGCCGAAAAGACGAACGACGGAACGGACTTGGTTCGGGCAGTCTTGTTCGAACTCGAGTTGTAGAAGTTCTCCCGGAAGAACCGCATCCACTGAACTGAGGCGAGAGTGAGTTGGATCGCCGAAAGCCGGTGGGACCCGTCCTTCGAGCCGAATCCGGAGCGGGTCGTGTGGGTCTTCGTGTGGAATCCGTATCGCTGAAAGGTGTCCGACAACCGATTGGTCTGCTCCACCTCCTGGGGATACGCATGAGTGAACACGACGTTCCCGCTCGTTCTCGTGGGGCTGGCGCAGCCTTCAGCAGCGTAGTCACCCAAGGCCCAAGCGAGCTCGTCATCCAAAGGAATGGAATCCAAGACGGCGCCGACCGTCGGGTTCCGCGTCGGGCGCTTGTCGTGCGGAAGCCAAACTTCTCTCTTTGGTGCATACGGGGCAAGGTCCAACTCGACGGGCGAACCGGGCAATGTGGTTTCGAACGAAAGCAGGAGGTCACCGATTTCCAGATCCCCGGCAAGCTTGGGAACCAAGCGTCCGTCGTCATCGACGACGATGACGGAGTGGTGGAGGGAAACGCCTAGAGTCCCGCCCTCGACCGCGAGGCGCACCACCGCCGAAACCCGATGCCGGATCAATCGGGAGACAGGTCTGTACGCGATACGCAGGGCGCCGTCGATCGATAGAACTTCGAGTTTAGGGGTGGCGACAGATCCCGGGCCAATCGTGGAAAAGTACTTTTCCGACAACACGCCGATGGTAGTCCGTTGGACCTCCCCCTGAATTCGGACGAGAATCGGTGTGTCTCCAGTGACACTCGCGTTCAACTCCATGAAGCTCTGCCGCCACTCCGCTCCAAAGAGGTCCTTTGCGAGAGCCAAAGCTGCGGTTGTCTTCCCACTCCCCGGGGGACCGGCGAAGAGCAGATGCGGCATCGACCGCTTCTCCGCGTACGACCGAAGGAGCGGCAGGATGGCATCCTGTCCGACCATGTCCTTGAGGGAGCTGGGGCGGTACTTTTCGACCCAGACGGCCTCGGACCCACGTGCCGCCATCGATTCCGTTCCCCGTTCTCTCGGGATGCCTAATTAGCGTTGCCGAAGGCTACGGGGCAGGGGCGCGGTCGTGGCGAGCCGCATTCTCCTCGAGCCGACGCTCATCTCCGAGGTGGCGGCGGAGCGCTTCGCCGAGAACCCGTCCATACTGGCCCAGAGCTTGGCGGTGACCACCGTGGTCATCCCTCTCGAGGGCGCGGAAGAACCACCAGAACTGTTCCAAAGAGGTCTCAAACCAGGTGTGGTCGCTCCGGACGACCGTCGCCCCGCGCGAGGTTTCCTCGTCGGCGGCCAGCAGAGGCAGGATCCAGCGGTCGGCCGAGACCCGGTGGACCTGTACCGCGCGCTCGACCTCCGCCACCGCCGCCCGGAGGTCCGAGACGGGGTACTCCTCGAGGAGAACGAGACGGTAGCTCCATCGCTCGAGCCAATCGACCAGCTCGCCGAAATCGGCGGGTGGAGAGCGGATGTCGACCTCAGGTCGAGGGAACGACATCGCTCGCCACTCGACCGGGGAAAGAAATCCGTTGCGGAGTCCCTTCTTCCCGCTCGGTGGTCACCGAAGGTGAGTGTTCGCCGTGCGTCCGGGGGATGATACCTCAGTCCATCCTGAGTCCGATGAACGGCCTCTACCTTAGGCCCACGGTGGAATCGGCGATCAGTCGGCGAACACCCTCCGAGCCCTGGCCCCGGGGACGAAAGCCTACCGGTGAACCCGATCCTCAGGTCTCGGTTAGCCCACCTTCGTGCTTGGGGACGGTCACCCAGGTGAGCCCCCTTCGCGGCTCACCCTTGAACGGGCGCAGAGGCGATGGCTAGCCGCGTTCGGCGACGCCGGCCCATCCCGAAATCCAGAGATCCGGTGGCGGTTCATATCCCCGCGGAGGGCGGACCCACCGCTCCCGGCGGTATCGCCGGAGCCGCGTTCCTGCGGTCCAGCGTCCGGCTCAGGCGGAAGAGGAGATAGACGAACACCGCGCTGACCCCCAGGATCCCGGGGACGAGGATGAATTCGATGAGCACGTCCCAAGCGAACAGCGCGATGAGCATGCCCACCGCGAAGTAGAATTCGGTCCGCTCCAGATCGTCCGTACCGACCCATCGGAGGACGAGGAACAAGACCGCCCCGTCAACGAGAACGAGGAAGACGGCGGCGCCGACCGAGGGAATGAGCCAGGTGGACGAGAAGAAGAGAATGAGAATGTAGACCGCGAACTCGATCGTACCGAGAAACACCCAGTAATTCCGACCGACCTTGCGGGCTCCGGGCTTGGCGGACAGCAGATACCGGGGCGCCCAGAGCGCGAGGGCGACGAGCAGCGCAACGACGGCGACGAAGAAGGCGAGCGCTCCCGGAGAAGGTCCGTGGCCGACGAGGGACCCGAAGATCACGACCTCGCCCACGAAGAGTGTCGCGAGCAACTCGACCGCGCCCCGGTCGAACCAACGGACCTGTTTCACCTGGGGGAACCAGAGGTAGGTCAGCAGGATGGGCAGAGCGATCGAGTACGTCGCATGGAACACGGTCAGGGCGAGCGCCCAGAGCCAGTTCACGCCGAACAGATGGCCGTAATTGCCCAGGGCCCCGACCGTGTCCGCGGGCGGCGCGAAGAAGGTGTGGACCTCGAACCCTTCTTCCGCGATCCCGTACGCCGCCCCGAGGAGAAGGACAGACCCCCAACCCTTGTGGTAGACGATGGTGAACTCCCGAATCAGGAGCGCCCCGGCGCCGTACAGGGCGATGTCGAGGGGGAATCCGACCGCGAAACCGACCGGGTTGAAGAAGAGCTCCGAAATCGGCGTAGAACCGGTGAGCAGTTCCGGGATGGCTGGAGCCAGGAGAAGAAGGACCAGAACCGGGAGTCGGGGGCGGATGAGGATCCGCACGGCCGCCGCTGGGGAATCCGCTTACTTGAACCATCGGTTCCAGCGCGCCGGCGGCCGGCGTTATTAGCCGGTGGCGGCTCCCTCGGTCCCTCTTATGCGCGAGTTGCTCGCCCAGGTCGCCTTTCGTGGCACGATCCGGGAACGGACGGTCGAGCCGTATCTCCGGCTGCTGAAGGCCTTGCGATACAAGCGCCGCGTCAAAGGCGTGCTCCTCGACGTTTCCAGCGGCGGCGGGGAAGCCATCGCGTCCATGGATTTCTACCTCGCCGTGAAGCGGCTCAACGAGGTGAAACCGGTCTACGCATCGATCGGGTCGATGGGCGCTTCCGGCGCGTACATGGCCGCCCTAGGCGCCCGAAAGATATTCGCGTACCCGGAGTCGGACGTCGGCTCGATCGGGGTGATCTCGGCGCATTTCGCGGTTCGGGACCTCGTCCGTAGGCTCGGGATCTCCGTCGAGCTCCTGCACGCGGGCGTCCACAAGGACGCCTATCAGGGATATCGACCGCTGACCGAGGTCGAGCGGGCCAAGCTGCAGGCGATCACCCAGGAGGGGTACGACGTCTTCGTGGGGCTGGTCGCGAAAGAACGAAAGCGGACGGTGGAGGAGATCTTGCCGCTCGCTACCGGCGAGTTCTGGACCGGCACGCAGGCGCTCAAGCTCGGCCTGATCGATGCGCTCGCGGACCGGGAGGCGGCGCTCGAAGAGCTCGCACGGTTCACGGGAGTCTCCTCGCGCAAGATGGTCCGGGCGAGCCCTCCCCGTCCGTTCATCGACCGGATCTTCGGGGGGGCCGCTTCCAGCATCGGCGACTCGCTCGTCGGGCGGTTCCAGGATGCGCTCGAAGATACGGTCCTCGACAGCGAACGCTTTTCGCTTCGCCGCTGAACTCGCCGCGAGCGGTTATATAGCGCCGTCACGCTCGAAGGTTCGACATGCCGGAACAGCGCCGCACCGGGTTCTCGAGCGCCGCGGGGCTCATCCAGTACTACGACATGGAGGAGACGCGGGCGCTCAAGCTCAACCCGTATCTCGTCATGGGCATGGGGGTCGCGGCGGCGATCTTCGTCGAGATCCTGAACTGGCGACTGGTCTAACCGCCCGCGAGCGCCGCGGCCATCGGTAGCGGCTCCCCGACGGGAGTTCGTCCGGGCAGGAACCGCCCTTCGGGCGTTCTTCCCAGGAGAACGACTTTGGAATCCGGCGAATCATCCAGCACGAGATAACCGGTCCGGGCGGCGAGGCGACTCGCAAACCCCGAGATCTCCTCGTGGCTCGGTTCCTGGTCGCGACCGAGACGTTGGCGGGACTTCCCCATGTACACGTAGCCCTTGGGCTCGATGAAGTCCGGGCGCGCGATCGCGTCGAGCTCAGCGTACGAGCGGACCCAGCCGAGGTTCCAGCCTTTCACGAGCGTGTGGCGAACGACGCGGCGTGTCTTCAGGTCCCGGACGATCGCGAGGGATTCGCCGAGACGCTCCCACGCGTCTTCCTGGGCCGGGAGCGTGAGGCGACGAAATATCTCGGCGTTCGGAGCGGTGACCGAGACGTAGAGTTGGGTCGGGAGCGGGTCCAGCGCTCGGAGGGCGTCCGGGTTCGTTCCGTTGGTGACCAAGAAGGTGGTGATGCCTCGCTCGTGGCACAGCTCCAGAAACCGATTCATCTTCGGGTACAGAGTCGGTTCTCCGGTGAGTGAGATCGCGATGTGCTTGGGCGTCTGGGCCTCGTCCCAGCGCTCGAGTTCGACCTCGGGGTCCCCTTTGAATCCCGAGAGGATGCGCCGTTGCGCTTCGATCGACCGGTCGAGAAGCTTCTCTGGGTCGTCGTACTCCGGCATCATCTCGTCGTTCTCCCAGCCCTGGTTCCGCCAGCAGAAACGGCAGTGCAGGTTGCACGAGTCGATGGCGGGGGACATCTGCAAGCATCGGTGGCTCTCGATACCGTAGAATCGACCCTTGTAACAATCTCGACCGCGGGTGAGGGATTCGCGCGACCAGTAGCAGAGCTTGACCGCGCTGTGCTTGCCGGTAAGCTGGTAGCCCTGGCCCACGAGCTCGCCCGAGAGGTCCTGGTCCCCCATCGTCGTACGGCTCGACCGAGATTCGAGCCATAAGGCTTTGGAAGGCGAGTCCCGAAATTACGTGAACTCCTCGCGCTCGAAGAAGAAGAGTCCGGCGACCGCCGTGAGCAGGAAGTACCCGATCATGATGGCGAACCCCTCGGCGTAGGTCGGATTGTAGGTGGTCGTGGTGAATCCCCGCGGTCCCGTCGTGGTGCTCATGTGCGCGGGCAGGGTCGATAGGAACGGGTAGGAGATCACGTTCTGAGCGTAGGTGATGATGAACCACGGTTCGATCTTGACGAGGGCCGTGATCAGCCCCTGGATCAGCGAGAAGCCGAACAGGAAGAGCACCGCCACCACGAGGACCGCGTAGAGGCTGTTCTTGAACATCGAGCTGAACAGGAAGACGGCCCCGAGCAGGGCGAGCAGATACAGGAGCGCGATGGCGAACGATTCACCGAGCGCGAGCGGGAACGCATTCGCGCCGAGGTAGACCGCCCCGTTCGCGAGAAGGATCGCGAGGTAGACGATCACGGCCACGAGCGAGGCAGCGAACGCGGCGAGGAACTTGCCGACGTAGACGCTCGTCCGCCGGATCGGTAGTCCCATCAGGAAGTACCCCGTCTTGTTCTGGAACTCGCCGGCGATCGCATCGCCGCCGAAGATGATTCCCGAAAAGATGATCACGACCGTGACGCCGCCGGCCCAGAACGACCCGTAGAATGCGTCGGAACTGCTCGTCAATCCCCGCACCGTGTCCGACCCGTTGTAGTAGGAAAGAATGAACGTCAGGATGGCGCCGATCACCCCGACGATCGCCATCATGAGGACGAACCGACGGGACCGAAGGTAGTCTCGGAGTTGGTACCGGGAGAGCAGGAGCGCTTGCGCCACGGTGCTGGGAACGTGGCCCAGTGTCGGGCCGGGGCCCGAAACGCTCGGAGTGGCGGTCACCATTAGTCCCCCTTGGAGATCTCTTGCAAGTAGAGTTCCTCGAGAGCGCTCTGCGAGGGCTCAAAGCTCACGAGGCCGAGGTGCGCGGAGGCCAACCGCTCGAGGACCTGGGCTTGCGCCTCGGCTCCCCCGGTGATCATGACCCTCGCGCGCTGCGGACCGGCGCGTGATAGGCCCGAGACTCCCGGAATGGAGGCGACTTGCGAAGCGAGGGTCTCATCGCTGATGGGCCCGAGGAAGGCGAGCTCGACGGACGTCGCGCTGCTCGTGAGCCGCTTCGAGACGTTGGAGAGGGTGTCGTAGAAGAGGAGCTTTCCGTGGTCGATGAGGGCCACCTCATCGCAGATGTCCACGACTTCGCTCAGAATGTGGCTGCTCATGAAGATCAAGCGATTCTCTTTCTTGAGGCTTCGAACGATGTTGCGCACCTCGGCCATGCCCCGGGGGTCGAGGCCAGTACTGGGCTCGTCGAGGATGACCACCTCGGGGTCCGAGAGGAGCGAAGCGGCGATGTTCACCCGCTGTTTCATCCCTTTCGAGAAACGCCCGACCTTCAAGTCCACCCAATCGGTCATCTTGACCTCGGCGAGGACGGCCTTGGTCCGGGAGGCGATCTCGTCGGGTCGCATCCCGCGAACGGCGCCGCTCAGCTCGAGCGCTTCGCGGGGCGTGAGCGAGGGATAGATCTCGGGAGTCTCGATCAGGTCACCGCACGGAGCGAGCGCCCGTTTGCGGTCCTTCTGGACCGAGATGCCGTTGATAAACGCCTCTCCTTCCGATGGAAAAATGAGGTCGGTGAACATCTTCAACGCGGTGGTCTTCCCGGCCCCGTTGGGTCCGAGGAAGCCCACGCACTTCGCGCCCTCCAGCTTGAGACTGAGATGATCGAGAGCGGTGAACGAGCCGAAACGCTTCGTCAGACCGACTGCTTCGAGACTCAGAGTCATGGTGCCTCGGTTGCCCAGGGTCCTGCGCCGCGGGTTAAAAAGTGCGCCGTATCAGTGCGCGAGGTTCGCACGCCCCGGGGTCCGGAGAATGGTTCGCTCCCGGTTCACCGATCGAAGCGAGAGCGAGTTGAGCACTACGGTGGTGGACGAAATGCCCATGGCGAGCGCTCCGGTGATCGGGAGCACCGCGTAGACGCCGAGACCGAGGAAGGGAACGAGCGCCCCCATCGCGACGGGGAGCAGGACGACGTTGTATCCGATCGCCCATGCGAGATTCCCGCGGACCTTACGCACCGTACGGCGCCCCAGGCGCAGGGCCCTGGCGACGTCCCCGAATTCCGAACGGAGCAGGATGACCCCTCCGGCTTCGCGAGCGACGTCGCTTCCCGCACCGATCGCGATTCCGAGGTCAGCGGCCGCGAGCGCCGGAGCGTCGTTGATCCCGTCTCCCACGTACGCGACCTTCTTGCCCTGCCGTTGAAGTTCGCGGATCAACTCGAGCTTGTCCCGGGGGGCCATTCCCGCATGGACCTCCGAAATGCCGACCGCCGCTCCCACCGCGCGGGCGGCGGTCTCGTGGTCTCCGGTAGCCATCGCCACCGAAATGCCGTCCTCCGTCAGCGCGCTCACGGCCGCCCGGGCTCCCGGAACCAATTCGTCTGAGAAACCCACCAGTCCGATGGGACGGCCCGCCTCGAGTACGGCCGACCAGGCCTTCCCTTCGAAGGTTAGTCGTTCGGCTCCCGATCGCAGAGGACCGAGTTCGACTCCCTCTTCCCGCAAGGCCGATTGGTTGAGGACAGCGAGTGGAGTTCCCGAAAGGGCGCCCCGGATTCCCTTGCCGGGGTCGGCGCGGATTCCGTCGGCGGTGGGCACCGATAGCCGACGGCGACTGGCGGCCTCGACCACTGCCCTGGCCAGGGGGTGCTCGGAGCCCGCCTCCAACGCCGCCGCGACGGAAAGGAGCGCATCAAGAGTCACCCCGGTAGCGGGGACCAGGTCGGTCAAAGTGGGGAGGCCCAACGTCAGCGTGCCAGTCTTGTCCGTCAGCACGAGGTCGATGGTGCTGGCTCGTTCGAGTGAGTCCTTTCCCTTGAACAGAATCCCTTCTTCGGCCGCTCGACCGGTTCCGACCACGATTGCCGCCGGCGTCGCGATCCCGAACGCGCACGGACAGGCCGTGATCGCCACCGAAACAAAAACGAGGAGTGCGATCGTGAACCCCGCGCCGACCGCGAACCAGCCGAGCGCGGCGGCGGTGGCCAGGACCAGGACCACCGGCACGAACGTCGCCGCGATGCGGTCGGCGAGTTGCTGGAGCGGGACGCGACTGGTTTCTGCCTCGGTGACGAGCCGCCCGATCTGCGCAAGCACCGTATCCTCCCCCACGTTCGTCGCGCGCAACGTCAGCAGCCCCTCGCCGTTCACTCCTCCCGCGATCACGGTGTCCCCGGGACCCTTCTCCACGGGCAAACTCTCGCCGGTCAGAAGCGCCTCGTTCACGGTCGAGCGACCCTCGACGACAGTGCCATCCGTCGGGAAACGTCCCCCCGGTCGCACCCGACACAGGTCGTTCGGCCGAACTTCCGAGATCGATAACTCGAATTCCCGACCGTCGCGCAGGACCGAGGCCGTGGCGGGGAGCAGCTCGTTGAGCATGCGAAGCGCACCTCGCGCCCGCTCTCGGGTGAGATGTTCCAGGTAGTTCCCCGTCAGGATGAGGGTCACGATGAGGGCCGAAGCGTCGAAATAGAGCGCCGGAGGCAGGCGATTCGGAAGCAGCAGGACCGCGACGCTGTACCCGAACGCCGCGGTCGTTCCCACCGCGATCAGGATGTCCATGTTCCAGTTGCGGCTCTTCAGAGCGTCACGAGTGCTCACGAAGAACTGGAAACCGGGGTAGAACTCTACGACAGTGGCGAGGGCGAGGATCACCCACGGTCCGTCGGGGAGCCGGATCGCATAGGTCAAGAGAAGGATCGCGACGGAGAGCGGCCAGGCGACGGCCAGCTTCCGCCGAAGGCCGCGGAGCGCGCGCTCCGGTTGGGCAAACTCGGCGAGACAGTGGGTCGAACAGAAGAAATAACTGCGGTTGCCGCGAACGAGTTTTAGCCCGGTCGTGCGCTCGTCGACGAACATTCCGCAAACCGGGTCGGTCGCCATGGACTTCGCGGCGACCTGATTCAACGACCGGCGGGGAGATTATGCCGAAGACGAATGGGCACGCTCGTAGCTCTTCTGGCAGGCACTCGAACAAAAGTATACGGTCTGTCCTTGATAGTCCCCGTGGGCCAGCGCCGTGTTGTCTTCGATCAACATGCCGCAAACCGGATCCTTGACCTTCGCCATGCTAATGCCTCGGGACGACAGATTCCATTAGTTTATTTAGTCTTTAGGTCATCGGTCACCGGATCCTGGAGTCGCCCCGATGGCCGGTTCGAAACCGAGCGGAGAAATCGATCGGCTCGTCGTCGATTTCGCAAACACCGTGGCCTGTCCCGGCTGCCGCGGCGGCGACGCTTTCGCTTCTGCCGCGGAGGCGAGCCGATGGATGCGGCGGAAACTCCCGGACGGTCGGTCCCGACTGAACCCCAGCGACGCGAGGGCCCTCGTCCGGTTCCGGGGTGAAGTTCGCCGGGTGCTGCAGGCAGCGGTCGACGGCACGCGACCTTCGGCCTCTGCGGTAGAGGCCATCAACCGGGCCGCGACACGGTCGCCTTCCGTGTTGGCATTGCGATGGACCCGAGGGCGGTGGGACGTGGACGAGCGGGGACCCGAACGCTCGGAATCCCGACGGCTCATCGCGCTGACGGCTCGGTCCGCCATCCAACTTATCGGAAGAGCCCGCCCGATCCCGGTACGGAAGTGCGAGGGTCCGGGGTGCGTCCATTTCCTGCTGGCCCATCGATCCCAGCAACGCTGGTGCTCACCGACCGGATGCGGCAATCGGGCCCGCGTCCAGCGCCACTACCGGAAAACCCGGGCGGGGTTAAGGTCGGATTAGAGCCTCCGATTCTTTCCCGTCGAAACTTCTTTGACCTCGGGGCTGTGCCCCTTCCCGATGGTCCGGCAAATCGAACCCACCGAGGTCGCTCGGAAGCTGAAGTCCGCCTCCGAGAAGGTCGTGTTGCTCGACGTACGGGAACCGTTCGAGCGAGAGATGGCGGTCATCCTGCCTTCGATCCACATTCCGATGAACGAGATTCCCGAGCGAACCGGGGAGATCCCGCCGGATCGAGAGGTGATCGTCTATTGTCACAGCGGGAGCCGCTCGATGATCGTGGCGGGATTCCTCGCCGGTCACGGCTTCAAGTCGGTGCTGAATCTAGCGGGAGGCATCGACGCGTGGTCGGTCGAGGTCGATCCCTCCGTGCCTCGCTACGGTTAGTCCCCTCCCCGGAATGGCCGAGGGACTCCCCACACATCCCGGTCCCCCTTAGCGGGGATTCAACGACGGCGAGCGGGCCGTTCGCCCGGGTCCGCGGGCTGCTCGAACACCTCGATGTAGCCCCGCATCTTCCAGTACGTGTCGAGAAACTCTTGCCCTCGGGGAGTGATGTCGTATACCAATCGGTCGTCGAGCTCTTCGGATTTGAGTAGGCCCAACGATTGGAGGCGCTCGACGAAGTTTCTCAACCGGTCGACGGGCATGCCGGCGCCGTAGGAGATCCGGGTGATCCGGGCCGCCCCGTGATAGCGCTTCACGACCTCGAGCACGGTCGCATAGAGGTCGCTCACTTCCCTTCGGCGCGGGCCCCCGGCCGAGTCGTTGAGCATGCCGCCTTCTCCTCTTCAGAACGGGAAAGCGGGAAGGCTTGCTACCTTTTGGGGCGGGGAGCGCACGGTGGCTCCCGGCTTCAATTCGAGGGAGTCCGTGTACACCACTTCGGCGGCCGAAGCGCCCTCCCCGAGCACCACCCGCCGAGCCACCACTCGGCGAGCCTCCGCTTTATCCCCGAGTTCCACCGTGTCTCCGTAGAGGTCCTCGGTTCGGGCCTTCTCGTCGATCTCGATCAGCCCGCCAATGAGGGGACCCGCCGCTCGCGATTTGCGGCCGAGGGAGATGCGGGAGGCTTTGAAACCCTCTCGAGTAACGACCGCGCCGCCGATCTCGGCTTTGGCGGTAAAGACCGCCCGTCGGGCCTCAATCATGCCGCCCACTTCCACGGTGGTCCCGGTCAAGAGCTCGCCGACCGAGATCTGGCCTCCGACCTCGAGGGAGCCGGTGAGTTCGAGGGACCCGCGAACGGTGAATCGGCCGCCGATCTCGACGTTCCGGCCCTTGCCGTTTCCGCCAATGCTCCCAAGGCCTCCGACTTCGAGGTCCTCGAACGTGAGGTCCCGGTCGGCGCTCATCATCCCGCCGGCTTCGATATTGCCCCCCTTCGCCACGTCGTGGAACTGTGCGATCCCGCCGACCTCGAGGCCACCGAACTCGATCGGAGCGTCGGAACTGAATTTGCCGCCAACCTCGATGGAACGCCGCACCACGCCGCCCGCGAGGCGGACGACCCCGCCGACTTCGAGCGATTCGAGTTCGACGTCCCGCAGGTCCACGGAGCCCCCGGCATCCACGGATTCCGCCGTCAGCTTTCCCGCGAGACGGAACTTTCCGCCGACCGAGACCTTCTTCGCGGTCAGCGTCTGGGCTCCCTCGAGCCTCCCTCCGACGTCGAACGCCTCGGCCGAGGCCGGGCCCTGGACGGTCAGTCCGCGGTCCGCATCGACGTGGCGGGCCTTCAGCTCGCCCTCGACCTCGACCGCGCCCTCACGCGTTTCGAGGTCCTCGAGCACGAACAGGTGACCGCGCACGCGGACGGTGCCATCCTCCGACCGGAACGACCCGCACTCCATGTCCCCGTGTACGTCGGCATCCCCGTCGAACCGGGCCCGCCCGGTCACCGCGAGGGTGCCGTCGACCTCGATGTGCGAGTCTCGCTCGACCCGCAGGTCCCCGGCGATAGCTCCCAGCCGGACCTTGCCACCGCGCGGAACGCGTGTCTCCGTCATCGGGTGGGGGAGGTCTCCCACCATCTATAGCGGTAGGTCACGCTCGGTGACTACCGGCGCGGACCTCCACCCGCGGCGGAAGGCCCAAGAGGGACCGTCCCTCCCCTTCCGCGTGCCCGACTCTCTCGAAACCATTCGGCGCGAGGTGGTGGCCTGCGCTCGCTGTCCCCGTCTCGTTCGTTATCGAGAGCGGGTGGCCCGCGAAAAAAAGCGAGAGTTCCGTTCCGATGAGTACTGGGGTCGCCCCGTGCCCGGGTTCGGCGACCCCAACGCACGGCTCGTCGTGGTGGGGCTTGCGCCCGCGGCGCACGGGTCCAATCGGACGGGCCGGGTGTTCACGGGCGATCGCTCGGCCGGATTCTTGGTTCGCGCATTCTACGAGGCCGGGTTCGCGAACCAGCCCACGTCCCTTCGGCGGAACGACGGCCTCCGGTATCACGACCTCTACCTTACCGCCGCGGTCCGGTGCGCCCCGCCGGAGAATCGGCCCACCCCCGACGAGCGGGGAAACTGCGCCCCGTTTCTCGAACGCGAACTTCGTACCCTCTCCGAAACGAGGGCGATCCTCGCGCTGGGCGCGTTCGCTTGGGACGCGGTCCGCGAAGTCCTCCCCCGTGTCTACGCGAGCGAACGCCTCACGGGAACGTTCGCCCACGGCGCCTGCCTTCCTCTCGGTCCCGGGCGTCCGATGCTTTGGGCGTCGTACCACCCCAGCCCGCAGAACACAAACACCGGGAAGCTCACGCTCGCGATGCTCGTCGAACTACTGAACCGGATTCGCTCCTCGCTCCAGCCCAGCGAGACCCCCCGGGCGCGCCATCCTTAACGGGCAGGGCCGGTGGACGGGAGATGATGGACTTCGAGCTCCTCGACCGGGACGGACTCGCCCGCCGGGGTCGCTTCACGACTCCGCACGGGGTGGTGGAGACCCCGGCCCTCCTGCCCGTCGTCCACCCGGACCCCGCTCGACAGCCGGTCGCCCCGGAAGAGATGCGGACGCGCCTCGGGATCGGCGCGGTGATCACGTCGGCCTACATCACCTGGCGAACGGCTCCGCTGCGCGCCGTCGCGGAAGCGGAGGGAATCCACCGGCTGATCCGGTTCGACGGCCCGGTCATGACCGACTCGGGCGCCTTTCAACAGCATGCCTACGGTTCGGTCGAGGTCACGCCGGAAGAGATCGTGTCGTTCCAGAACACGATCGGGAGCGACATCGCCACCGTTCTCGACATCTTCACCGAACCGGAGGACGGCCACGAGGAGACCGAGACGGCGATGAACGCGACAGCCGAACGCGCGCGCGCCAGCCGAGACGCCCGCCCGGGACTGCTGGCCGTCCCGGTCCAAGGGGGATCGCACCCCGACCTGCGGGCCCGCTCGGCCCGTTCCGCGAGCGAGGTCGGCGACGTGTTGGCCGTCGGGGGGGTTGTACCGCTGATGGAACAGTACCGCTTCCCCGAACTGGTTCGGGTCCTCGTCGCCACCCGACCGAACCTCTCCCCGGCGTGTGCGGTCCATCTGTTCGGCACCGGCCACCCGATGACGTTCGCGCTGGCGGCGCTGTTCGGAGTCGACCTCTTCGATTCGTCGGCCTACCACAAGTTCGCACGACGCGGCAGTCTCATGTTCCCCGAGGGCACCGTGCCGCTCGACGAGATCCGCGAGAACGCGTGCCACTGCTTTCTCTGTGCCGAGCGCCCGCTCACCGAGGTGGCCCAGCTTCCGGCCGACGAACGCGAACGGAGCGTGGCCTTCCACAATCTGCTCGTTTCCGTCGAGGAGATCGGACGCGTGCGACAGGCCATCCGAGAGGGGACCCTCTGGGAACTGGCCGAACGACGTTCCGTCGCTCATCCGGCACTGCGTGCGGGGCTGAAAGAGGCGTTGGCGAACCCCGATACGTTCCTGCCCGCGGAGCCCGAGTCTCGCCGGGCGTTCCGCGAAGTGATCGGGGAAAGCATCGGTCGACCGGTGGCGGTCCGCTTCCGTCATGCGGTCCAGGCGTACCGGACCGGAAAGGGCGAGAGTCGTCCGGTGCCTCGATTCCCCCTGCGGCCCGAATACCTGTCGCATCTCCCAACCGCCGACCGGGCCGACCGCCCGATCGAGTGGGAAAGCCCGACCGCGTTTGGGTCGGTCCCCGTGGAATTGGCCGACCTCTACCCCGTCGGGCCGTACCTGGGGGTGGAGGAGTTCCTTTCACGTCCTCACCATCGATCTCCGGCGATGTTTGCCTCAATCGTCGCGGAATCGGTCGGCCTCGACGCGGACCTTGACCGGGATTGGACCCCAGCATGGGACGAACGCCAGGTCGTTCGCCTGCTCGAGTGGCGGTACGGGGGCGCGGTGGCGTCCGGTCTCGCCGAGGGCTCCCGAGCGGAACGCTCCCGACGGACGGGAAGACTCCGCGCGATCGTTCGAGACGGGCAACCCGAATGGGTGATCGGTACGGACGGGGTACCGCGCCCCACCTTCCGCGGGGCCGCTCGACTCCACACGCACCTCGGACCGGGCCGGGAACGGGTCGTGGTGCACGACGACGCGGTCCCCTTTGTCCGGGAGGGGCGCAGTCTCTTTTCGACGTTCGTGGTCCAAGCCGATCCGGGACTCGTCCCCGGGGCGTCCGCGCTCCTGGTCGATAGGAATGACGCATTGCTCGCGGTCGGACGACTGGTCCTCGCTCCCCACGAAATGGGCCGCCTTCGCCGCGGGGTGGCCGTTCGGGTGACCTCCCACGCCCATTCTCGGGCCCCCGAAACCGAAGATTGACCGCCCGACGCACGCGAAAGTCCGTCCGGCGTCCGCTCGACCGTCCGACTTTAATGCCGCGGGTGATAGGGCGGGCCGGGTTGCTCGCAGGGAATCGATGACCAAGACGTTCCTCCTCCTCCAACTGGACAGCGAAGGCGCCCCGTACTCGGAGGTCGCCTCGATTCTCGAGGACCTCGGCTTTCGGCCGGAAACCGAGGGGTACGATTTTCTCTACGACTGGGGACGGCCGGTGAGCGTCCCGGAGTCTCTCGCGTTCGCCGACCGCATCCAGGAGGCGTTGCGGGGCTCGCGCGTACGCTTCCGAATCGAGTCGACCGAAGAGTGAACTGACGGCTCCCGGCGGCCGGGTTATAACCGCCCCGCTGGTGGAAGGACGATGGTCGTCCTCGGCATCGAGTCGACGGCCCACACCGCTTCCGTGGGCATCGTGGGAGAAGGGGCGGCGGTCCTCAGTCTCGCCTCGGACTTCTACCGCCCTCCTTCCGGAGGGATCCATCCTCGGGAGGCCGCGAACCATCACGTGGAGGTCCTCCCGTCTCTCGTGGGACGAGCCCTCGAGTCCGCGGGGGTGCGACCGAACGAGCTGGAGGCCGTGGCGTTCGCCCAGGGCCCCGGACTGGGACCCTGCCTGCGGGCCGGCGCGACCGTCGCGCGCATGCTCTCGCTCGCCTGGAACCGCCCCCTCGTTCCGGTGAACCACTGCGTCGCGCACGTGGAGATCGCCCGGGTCCTGAGCGGTCTCGAAGACCCCCTCCTTCTCTACGCGAGCGGCGGGAACACGCAGGTGATCGCCTACGCGCGCGGCCGCTACCGGGTCCTGGGGGAGACCCTCGACATCGGAGTGGGAAACTTCCTCGACAAGTTGTGGATCGGCCTCGGGGGCACCTTTCCCGGCGGACCGGCGCTGGAGGCCGAAGCGCTTCGCGGAGAGGAGCTCCTGCCGCTGCCGTACTCCGTCCATGGAATGGACGTCGCTTTCTCGGGGATTCTCACGGCCACGCTCGCCCTCCACGCGAAGGGCGCGAAGCGGCCAGACCTCGCGTACTCGGTCGAGGCGACGTCGTACTCGATGCTGACGGAAATCACCGAACGCGCCCTCGCTCATCGGGGCCGGGATGCGGTCGTGCTCGGGGGAGGCGTCGCGTGCAACGAACGCCTTCGGGGGATGGTCCGAACGATGGCCGAAAGTCGGGGCGGGTCGATGTTCGCTCCCCCCAAGTCCTTGTGCGTCGACAACGGTGCGATGATCGCCTGGACCGGGCTCCTCGCGTTTCGCGCCGGCGTCTCGAGCTCGGTCGAGGCGTCGGCGGTGCAGCCGCGCCAGCGCACCGACCTCGTCGCCACCCCGTGGCGCGCGGACTGAACGGTCCCGCCGTTCGTTAAGTGCGGGCGTTCCGTGGAGGGACCGTGGACTCCGTCGACGTCCTCGTGGTGGGCGCGGGTCCCGCCGGGTCCACGGCGGCCGCTCGTCTCGCAAAGGCCGGCCACTCCGTCCGAATCGTGGAAGAACACCCCAAGGTCGGCCATCCCGTACAGTGTGCCGGCCTCGTTTCGCAGCGGGTCCTCGACCTCGCGGGTTCCCACGCGATGGTGCGGACCTCGGTCCGAGGGGCGAGCGTGTTCGGCCCGTCCCTCGAATCGATCTCCTTCCGAGCCGACTCCCCCCGAGCGTTCGTCATCGACCGGGCGGGGCTCGACATCTACCTCGCCGACCGGGCGGCCCGGGCCGGGGCCGAGATCCGGACGTCGACGCGCTTCGACTCGGTCGAAGGAGAATCCGGAGACCGCCTCACGGTCCGACTGAAAGCCCCGGACGGCTCAACGGAAACGGTTCGCCCGCGGCTCGTCATCGGCGCGGACGGAGTCTCGAGCAAGGTGGCCCGGGCATTTCGCCTCCGGCGGCCCGTGGAAGTGCTGCCCGCCTTCGAGGCCGAGTTCCCCGAAAGCCCCGGGGATCCCGATACGGTCGAAGTGTATCTCGGACGCAAGTTCGCCCCGGGTCTTTTCGGCTGGTGGATCCCGGACGGCGCCGGCGGAGCCCGGGTCGGGGTCGCGACGGACGCCGACGGCACGCCGACGCGCCAGTATTTCGAGCGCCTCCTCGACACCCTCGAACGCCGGTTCGGTCGACGTTTGGCGAATCCCACCGCCTACCTCGTCTCCGGGATCCCGATCGGCACGCTCCCCCGGACGCACGCGCGGCGGGTCCTCCTCGTCGGGGATGCTGCCGCTCAGGTGAAGCCGCTTTCCGGCGGAGGGATATTCACCGGAATGCGCTGCGCGGAGATCGCGGCGGACGTGGCCTCGCAGGGTCTCGCGAAGGGAGACCTTTCGGAGGGATTCCTCGCGGAGTACGACCGCCGATGGCGCGCGGAGCTCGGCGAGGAGTTCCGACGAGCCCTCTATCTTCGGCGGCTGTTCACGCGCCTCTCGGACGACGAGCTCGACCGGGTGGTGCGCGCCCTCAAGGGGACCCACCTCGAAGCCACGATCGTGGCGTTCGGAGACATTGACTTCCCAACCCACGTGGCGCGCGAGCTCCTGAAAGCGTCGCCGGGCCTGGTCCGTCTGCTCCCGAAGGCGCTCGGCGCTTGGGTCTCCGCCGGGCCCTACCGCGCCCCGGAGCTCGACTTCGGCCCGCGGCGGAAGTAGACGAAGGCACCGGCGCCGATCAAAACGAGCGACGCCCCCAGGATCAAGGCGAGCGCCCAATCCCAGCTAGAGGAGGAAACGAGAATCGCCGTTTCCGCGGTCACGCCGGAAACCCCGAGCATCGTCAGATTGAGGGTCACGCTCCCGTTCGGAAGTTCGGTGGCCGCGTCCCAGAGGCTCGCGGAGAACCACCCACGGGACTCCAGGCGATAGTGGGTCCCGTTCGCTGTGAACGTGAGCGCCGTCCGAACGGCGAACGTGCCGGACGGAGTGTTGGACGAGGTGGCCACCCCGACCGACCCTTCTACGCGATCCCCCGGAAACACGGAAGAGAGCGAGACATTGACCGACGTCCCCGAGGCGCTGGAAGCCAGGAGCACCGGGGTTCCCGCACTCGCCACCGACGACGTGGCGTTGCCCGGAAACGCGTTGAAAGCGTACACATCGAGCGTGAGGACGACGGCGGTCATCGGAGCAAAGGTCGGAGGGTCCGCGACCTGGAATCCCAGGGCACTCTGCCCCCCCGGGCCGAGGTCGGCGCCGGAGAGATTCGAGAGGAACGTTGCGTCGAGCGCGACGGGGAGAGGGGGAAAGGTCGTCGCCGCAGCGTTGGGAACCAGGGTCGTCAGCGACGCGAGCGCCAGCACGATCACGACGATCGTCGGGACGGTGCGCCGCGTCGGTCGGGTGATTTCACCCACCGAGTTCCTCTGGGAACCGTCCGCTCTCCGCGAGCGCGACGAGCCGCCGGATCCGCTCTACGGCCTGGCGACGGCCCCGGGGGCCGCCGACCCCCAGAAGCCCGGGAAGACTGCTCCCTGCAGCGGGAGCCAGGAAGGTCGCCTTGTACAACGCTCGCGCCATGGCCCGCGGTCGCCGCGTCAACTCGACGGCGTCGAGGTCGGCCCGGTACTCCTCGCGCCGCGTCAGGGACTCGGCGAAGTAGGCGAGGATCGGGTCCCAGCGCATGAGCCGGGAGAGCGTTCGGAAGAACGTGAGGTACCGGCCGTCCAGCTCCCGCAGGTGGCCGACCTCGTGCGCGAGGACGGCCTCCCATTCCCGAGATTCGAGTTCGGAGAGCAGACGGTCCGACACCATGATGACATCCCGGCGACGCACCCACCTCGGTCCCCCTCGCTCAAGGAGGGTGAAGGCGAACGCTCCCCCTGTCTCCGACCGGAACGCCCTCAGGCTCGTGGCGGTCGTCGGCGCGGGCAAACCTTCCGGCCAGGGAAGCTCCCGAGAAGGGAACAAGCGGAGGAACCCACGGCCGACCGTCTGGCTCAGCAGGAAGGCCGCCAGGAAGACGAGGAAGGTCCCGAACGCCCCGGCGACCCAGACGTCCGCCGACCTTGGCTCGAACAAGAGGACCGGGGAACCGGCCAGCCGCACGAGCGCGCTCCAGCCTCCGTTCGCGAGCACCCAGGCGAGCGCCGTCGTGGCGAAGAGCGCCCAGGTTCCCAGGAATACGGCGGTCAACCGAAAGACAGTGGATGACCCCGATCGGCGGTACGTCAGCCCCAGGGAGAGCCCGAGCGCGGCCCAGAGGACGACCGGGACGGCGAGCAGGAGGAGCGCGGACGACACCATGGACGGTGCGACGCGAGCTCAGTCGAGACCGAGCCGGCGCCGAAGTTCTCGCTCTTCTCTCGGGTTTAGCTTCGCGATTTCTTCGTTCAGGTGCACCACTCCCGCGGGACCGAACATGTCGACGACCCCGCGGAGCACGTTCATGAGGTATTTGTGCTCGACGTCCGCGGGCCGATAAACATACCTCTCGCCCCCTCGGCAGGTCTCGCGGCGGCGCCTAACAAGCCCCTTCCTGAACAACCGGGAGAGGATTGTCGCCACGGTGGTGTAGGCGACGCGCACCCCACGACGCTCGAGCGCTTTGCGGATATCCCGTGCGGGGGCCTCCCCGAGGCCTCGCAGCGAAGAGAGGACCTCCGATTCAAGCGAGCCGAGCATTCCCGATGCGCCTCTTCCGCCCGAAATGAAGGGTCATCTGCCTTAACACGTTCGACGGAGGCGAACGAACCAGTTCGTACCAGTCGTATTCGTTGGCCCGGGGCGTCTCCGAGAGCTCGGGGCGGCCGGGGCTGCCGGCAAGGGTTAATGGGGCCGCCCTGTTCGGCGCCCTCGTGCCCGCCCGGAACTCTTCGCCGGAGAGCATTCTAGACCTCATCGGAGGCACCCCCCTAATCCCTCTCCGTCGAGTGACCCAGGGCGTACCGTACCGAATCCTGGCGAAGTTGGAGTACTTGAATCCCGGCGGGTCGGTGAAGGACCGGATCGGTACGTTTATGGTCGACGCGGCCGAGAAGGACGGTCGGTTGAAACCCGGCGGCACAATCGTGGAGGCCACCAGCGGGAACACGGGAGTGGGTCTCGCCCTGGTCGCGGCCGTCCGCGGCTACCGCATCGTTTTCGTGATCCCCGATAAGATGAGCTCGGAAAAGATCCGGCTCCTCCGGGCGTACGGCGCCCGGGTGGTGGTCACCCCCGCCGGGGTGCCCCCCGACCACCCGATGAGCCATTATTCGGTGGCTCGTCGGCTCGCCCAGGAAATTCCGGGCGCTTACTATCCGAACCAATACGAGAACCAAGGAAATCCCGAAGCCCACTACCGAACGACCGGACCCGAGATCGACCAGGAAGTCCCCAACGAATTGGGAGCGGTCATCGGGACCGTCGGCACCGGAGGAACGATGAGCGGGATCGGACGCTACTTCAAGGAGCATCGGCCGTCGGTTCGCATCGTCGCGGTGGACCCGGCGGGTTCGGTGCTGGGGCCCTACTTCCGGACCCACCAACTGGGAAAGGCGGTACCGTACCAGGTCGAAGGGATCGGGGAGGACATGGTTCCGAAGTCGATCCAATTCCAGTACCTCGACGATTTCGTGGAGGTGGCCGACCGGGAGTCGTTCCTGATGGCCCGCCGTTTGGCGCACGAGGAGGGCCTCTTCGTCGGGGGTTCGTCCGGCTCGGCGGTGGTCGGCGCCCTGCGATGGCTCTCGGGTCATCCGCTGCCCGAGGGCAGCACCGTGGTCGTGATCCTCCCCGATTCGGGCGACCGATACCTCTCGAAGTTCTACTCGGACGACTGGATGCGGGAGAAGGGGTTCCTCGACATCGGCGCGACCGCCCGTGACCTGCTCGCGCGCAAGACGGCCACGCCGGCGCTCGTGGCCGTCGAGCCGACCACCGTTGTTCGCGATGCGCTCGCTCTCCTGCGCCACCACGGCATCTCGCAGGCCCCCGTCCTCGCCGGCACCAACAATGTCGGCCGGGTGGAGGAGGACGACATCCTGCGTCGCAGCCTCACGGACGAGACGGTCCTCGACCGTTCGGTGGGCGCCGTTCCGTCCGAACCGTTCCCCGAAGTTCCCGCCGACGCGCCCTTTGCCGAACTCTTGCGCCGTCTACGCGAAGAAGGGACCGCCGTCGTGCGGGACGCGGTGACCGGCGCGGTGATCGGAGTGCTCACGCGAAACGACCTCGTCGGGTATCTTTCGGAAGAGGGGGGACAGCATGCGGTTTAACACGAGACTGCTGCACGACGGTCAGCCGGCCGACCCGCTCACGGGGGCGGTCAACACCCCGATCTATCTCTCGAGCACGTTCCGACAGTCGGCCCCCAATCGCAATCAGGGATACGTTTACAGCCGGTCGGGAAACCCCACCCGGGCGGTCCTCGAGACGACCCTCGCCAAGCTCGAGGGCGGCGCGACCGGCCTCGCCTTTTCCTCCGGTCTGGGGGCGCTCACCACGCTACTCGAGTCCGTTCCCAGTGGCCACCGAATCGTGTCGGTCGACGACGTCTACGGCGGCACCTGGCGATTGTTCGAGCATCATCGACGTCAGTTCGGCCTCCGGGTCGACTACGTCAACATGGCCGACCTCGACCGACTCCGCTCATCGCTGACCGAACCCGCGGACATGGTCTACCTCGAGACGCCCACGAACCCTCAGCTCGGCATCGTCGACATTGCGGGGGCGGCGCGACTTGCCCGACGAGCCCATGCTCTCGTCGTGGTCGACAACACGTTCGCGACCCCGGCTCTCCAGCGCCCGCTCGAAGTGGGAGCGGACATCGTCCTCCACTCCACCACCAAGTACCTCGGTGGCCACTCCGACATCATCGGCGGCGCTCTCGTGGTGAAGGACGCGAAGCGAGGGGAGGAGTTCACCTGGCTCCAGAACGCTGTCGGAGCGGTCCCGAGCCCGTTCGATTGCTTCCTGGTCCTAAGGGGCATCCACACTCTGGGGGTCCGCATGCGGGCCCACGGGGAGAGTGCCCGAGCCGTCGCGGAAGCGCTTTCCGGAGCCCGTCGAGTTCGCAAGGTGCTCTATCCGGGCCTTCGATCCCACCCCCAGCACGCCCTCGCCCGTCGGCAGATGAGCGGGTTCGGCGGGATGGTGAGCGTAGAGCTCGAGGGAGGTCGGAGGGCCGCCCTCCGCTTCCTGAAGGGTCTCACCGTCTTCACGCTGGCCGAAAGCTTGGGCGGCGTCGAATCGCTCGTGGATCACCCGGCCACCATGACGCACGCGAGCGTTCCGCGCCGGGAGCGCGAGGCTCACGGCGTCACCGACGGCCTCGTCCGCCTCTCGTGCGGGATCGAAGACCCCGCGGACCTCGCGGAGGACGTCCTCCACGCGTTGAAGGGGATCTAACCGTGCGCCGATTCACGGTCTACGACACTCGAACCCGCGCGGTCCGGGGGTTCGCACCGATCTCGCCACCGCGAGTGGGGCTCTACGTCTGCGGCATGACGCCCTACGCCCCCGCCCATGTCGGACACGGGCGCACGATGACGTTCTTCGACGTCGTCGCGCGCGCCTTGCGCCGTTGGGGTTACCGAGTCTTCTACGTGCAGAACGTGACGAACCTCGACGACAAGCTCATCGCCCGAGCGGCCGAGGAGGACGTCGACCCTCTCGCCCTCGCGGACCGGCACTTCCACGAGTTCCGGCTATCCATGGAGCGCCTCGGGAACCGGTCGGTCAACCACTACCCGTTCGCCACGGACTACGTTCCCGAGATCATCGCTCAGATCCGCCAGTTGATCGAGAAGGGGTACGCCTACGTGACGGACGACGGCTCCGTCTACTACTCGGTAGCGAAGTTCCCCGAGTACGGGAAGCTTTCCGGGCAGAAGCTCGAGGCGCTGAAACCCGGGGCGCGACTCGAGCTGGACGCCCGCAAGCGCTCCCCGGAGGATTTCGTGATCTGGAAGGCGGCGACCCCCGGCGAGCCGAACTGGGAGAGCCCGTGGGGCCCCGGCCGCCCCGGCTGGCACATCGAGGACACCGCGATGACGATCCGGCTCCTCGGCGAGCGCTATGACCTCCACGGCGCCGCAATCGACCTCATCTTCCCGCACCACGAGGCCGAGATCGCGCTGGCCGAGTCCGCGACGGGGTCGGCTCCTCTCGTGAACTACTGGATGCACGGCGGACTTCTCCTCATGGAGGAGGAAAAGATGTCGAAATCGATCGGCAACGTCTTCTCCCTGGACGACGCGATCGAGCGCGTCGGCCCCGGCCCGCTGCGTCTCTACTACCTGAACGCGAACTATCGCAGCCCCCTTGGTTTCGTACCCGGGAAGAGCCTCGAGGAAGCGCGGGAAGCCTATGCGCGACTTTCCGTCGTGTCGGACCAGATCGCCGAGATCCTCGAACGAGACGGACCCGAGCGACCGGGCGCGGAACTCCCCGAAGCACTGGGAGAGGAGGCCGAGCGACTGGTCGAGCGCCTGGACTCTACGCTCGCCGAGGATTTCAACACCCGAGAAGCGATCGCGCTCCTCTTCGGCTGGGCTCGCCGTCTCGCGGAGGAGATCCCCCAGCTCGACGGGTACTCGGGGAGCGCGCTCGAGGAGCTCGCCGCCCCCTACCGCTGGGGCGAAGAAGTGCTCGGGCTCTTCGCCCGGAGATCGTCGGGTCTCGGGGGTGCTTGGACCGCCGTAGTTCCGGTCGCCATCGCGGCCCGTGCCCGGGCGCGCGCGCGCGGAGACTTTGCGGAAGCCGACCGGATCCGGGACGAGTTACGAGCGGCCGGCGTGGAGCTCGAGGACAGTTCCTCGGGGACGCGCTGGCACGCCGCGATCAAGAGGTAGCCACCGTGCGGGGATTCGGGTTCGCCGCTCACGGAGGGCTCGATCAACTCGCCTTCGTGGACGTTCCCGAACCTACCCCCGCGCCCGGCGAGGTCCGGGTTCGGATCCGGGCCGCCGCGTTCAACCGATTGGACCGCTTCACGCTCGAAGGGATTCCCGGGGTCTCCGTCGCCTTGCCCCACGTGCTCGGCTCGGACGGGGCGGGCACGGTCGACCGAGTGGGCGACGGCGTCGCCGACCTCGCCGTCGGCTCGAAGGTCCTCCTGAATCCGGGGATGTGGGACGGGACCTGCCCCGCCTGCCGTACCGGAAAGGAGGCGCTGTGTCGGAACTATCGGATCTTAGGAGAACACGTTCAGGGAACGGTCACGACCTACGCGGTCGTTCCGCGACGTAACGTCCACCCTCTGCCCGAGCGGATGTCGTTCGCGGAAGGGGCCGCGGCCCCGCTCGTCTTCGAAACCGCGTGGCGGGCGCTGAAGACCGTAGGGGAGGTGAGCCCGGGTGACCGAGTGGCGGTGGTCGGTGCCGGTGGGGGAATCCCCACGGCCGCGGTCCAAGTCGCGAAACTTTTGGGAGCTCAAGTAGCGGTGGTATCCCGATCGCCGGCCAAGGGGGCGAGGATCCTGGCCCTTGGGGCCGATGCGTTCCTCCCGTTCTCGGACGACCGTCCGCTCGACCGGGCGCTCTGGGAGTGGAGCGAGAAGAACGGCGTCGACGTGATCCTCGATTCGGTGGGCGCCCCGACCCTTCCCCGCTCGGTGCGTTCGCTGGCCCGGGCCGGCCGGGTGGTCGTCATCGGAGCGAGCGGGGGGCCGAAAGTCGAGCTCGATGTCCGGACCCTGTTCTGGCGACAGGCATCGGTCCGCGGGAGCACGATGGCCGCGCGGGGGGAGTTCGAGGAAGTCCTCGCCCACCTCGCCTCCGGCCGGCTTCGTGCGGTCGTGGATTCGGAACTTCCGTTCGAACGCGCCGAGGAGGCGTTCCGGCGATTTGACTCCCCCGACCTCTTCGGAAAAATCGTCGTGGACGGGCCTCCCTCCTGACCCATCCGGGGGCCTGCCGGTCGAGAGAGAACCGGCGGGAATGCCGGCGAGCGAAGGCACTCTTAAATACCAGAACTCGGCCTTTCTTCGGTCGTGAGCCTTACATTGCGTGCTCCCTCGCGAGCCGGGAGCATCGGGCACGGCGCTCGCGGGTCGATTTCGGTCGCAGTCTCGGTCCTCGTTGTCCTACTGGTCGTTGTAGGCGGACTGAGCCTCCTCACGGCGTTCGCGCGACCGGGCGAGCCGGCGGCCACCTCCTCGTCGCCCCTTACGCCCGCGGCCGGCCCAGCGACGCACGGGGACCTCGTGGTCGCCTCCGGACAGACGTTCATCATCCAGCCGATCTTCGGGAGCAACATCTACTATCAAGGCGGGAACATCACGGTCGAGCACGGCGGGACCCTGATCGTCCGGAACGTCACGCTCTCGTTCGTCCAGTTCGTCTCCGATACGGGCACGCCGATCCAGCGTCTCTCGCACATATTCCACTTCATCGATGCGGGCACCGTCAACATCACGAACGCGAATCTGACCACGGATGTGCAGGTCATCAACGCGTACGCGAAGCTCAACCTCACCATCCAGGGCGGCGTATTCAACGCCTGGCAATCCACGCTCGACTTCCCGGGATGGATCAACGTGGAAGGGCCGTCGGGGACACTGACCCTGAATGCCTCCACGGTCACCGCAAACGCGGCGGTTCACACACTCTCGGAACCTCTCCCCACCTTGGGCGACACTTCGTTCGCGCCCTCGATCTCGGTGACCGGTGGCGCCAAGTTCAACGTCCTCGCGTCCACGCTCACCAACACGTATGCCGACAACACGGTCTTCTTCGGTCACCCGCAGCCGGTGCCCCTGGATGTTTCCAACACCGTCCTGAGTTCGGGAGACAACAATTACACCTACCCCCTGCTCACCACCCCTACCGACTCGGCGAACCTCTCGCAAGATTGGCTGTACCCGAACGCGGTATTCGAGGCAGGCAACCTGATCGTCGAATACGCGAACCCAAGCACCACACTGTCTGCAACGGCGAACGCCAACGTATGGTACAATGGCACCCAGTACCTCGTCGCGGCTCTCACCTTCCCCGCGAATTCGGGAGGGCTCATCACGCTCCCGCTCCCGCAGAACCTCCTGAACGCAGTCACGCAGGCCGGGATGCTGAATTACCTCAATTGGACCGGCAGTTTCGGCGTTCTACCGCCCCGAATCTCAATCGATCTCTCCGCTTTCGCCGGGCCCGCGGTGAACTTGAACTACGCGAAGCTCTCGCTCCTCCCGTCGCCCACCTACAACATGTTGGTCTCGGGTGCGGGTTCCACCCTGAACAGCATCGATAGCTCCTTCGGCCTCACCTGGAACTTCCTCCCGCTCAACTCGACCTCACAGACGACTCCGTTCCCCTGGGCGTCCAACAAGCTCCTGCTCTCGGACGGCGCGAACGCATATCTTGCGAACGCGACGGTGCCGACCCCTCTACCGGGGGTTTTCGCTACCTCGGCGGTCCTCACCGATGCCACGAGCGAGGCGTTCTTCTACCGGTGGGCGCAGTTCAACCTCACCGGTCGCGGCGGCTTCCTTCCGGTCGTCGGCGCCCACGTTTCGGCGTACTACGCCTACACCACGAACGAGTCCAACAACGCCACCGCGAACGCCCTCAACGCCTTGTCGACCGCGAACCCCGTCATCTGGGGATACGTCCAATACTGGGACGCCCAGCACGGCTACACGGAGTACGGCTACTCGAACGCCTTGGGCATCGCCTCTGTGCTCCTCGCGTCCTCCAACATCACTCTGCCCACCCTGCCGGACGGATTCTTCCTCGGCGGGTACCACATCGGAATCTCCGTCCCCGCCGTGGGGGTCAAGAGCCAGTGGTTCAACTGGACGGTAAGCCCGTACCCCACCGGGGTCGCGCAGCCTTCGAACGGCCTCGCCGGGCCGGACTTCGCGCCGACCCAGCGATTTAATTCATACTACGGCGCCGCGTCGATCAGTGCGGTGTCGGTCACCGCCAACGGCGCCGCGAGCAAGACCGTCAATCTTGGGCAGACGCTGGCCGTGAAGGTGACCGTCGAGGACCTCGGCACCGTTCCGATCACCCAGGTCGCCGGCGACCTCTACTACAACGCCACCTCGCCGCCCACGGGACTCTTGGCGACCAACCAGGCCACGGGTCTCCACCTCACCGTTCCCGGCCAGGAAACCAATCTCACCCTCACGTGGAAGGCGACCCTGAACGCCACGGGCATCAACGCCTTCTTCGCGACCAACTTAAGTCTCGTCGTTGATTGGAACTACAACACGATTTCTCTCGGTGGCGGCAATCTCACTCAGAACGTATCGGTAACCTTCGCTCCGACGACCTTGACTCTCGCGGGCGCCACGGTGCTCGCCAACGGTATCGCGATCGCGAACAAGACCGTGGAGCTCGGTCAGACCCTCGGCGTCCAAGTGGTCGTCCAGAACGTCGGTAACGCCACCATCACCGGAGTAACGGCGGACCTCTACTACAACGCCACTTCCCCGCCCACCGGACTCTTGGCTTCGTACGACGCCGCCAACCTAGGTCTCAACTCTCCTGGACAGCAAGCCACCTTCACGCTCAACTGGAAGGCAACGGAGAACATCACTGGACTCCTGGGCTGGTTCAAGCACAATCTGAGCCTCGTCTTCACCTGGAACGCCAACAACCTCTGGCTGGGCCACGGAACCTTCTCCGAGAACGTCTCGCTCGAGTTCGCGCCCTCTCAGATCGCGTTCAACAAGAGTGCGTTCGTGCTGCCGCCGACGACCCTCAACCTGCTCGGGCAGTACGATACCCCCGGAGCCATCGAGTTCAACGGCTCCCATCCGGCGACACTCGAAGTGTGCGCAAATCCCGTCGGCGGTCCACTCGTGTGCACCACCTCATCCGTGGTCCTCGCTTTCAGCACATCCCTACCCGGTCCGTTCTCGATCCCCTGGTCGAGCCTCTCGGCCCTCAATCCGGGGCTCACGCCGGGGAAGTCGTACACGCTCGCCGCGAAAGCCACCTACAACGGCCGCTCGACCAACTACACCTTCCCGGGGACGTACTCCGTTCCTCCGCCGGCCAGCTCGCCCGCGAGCTTCCTGTTCCAGACGTTCCTCGGATTGCCGCTCTGGGTCTGGCTGGCCATCGCGGGCGCGGCGGTGGTGGCCATCGTTCTCTTCCTGTTCGTCGTCCGGCGTCAGGCGGCGGGCAAGCTCGTCGAGTGCGGCGAGTGCGGTAACCTGATCCCCGAGGACGCGACCACATGTCCGAAGTGCGGCGCGGAGTTCGAGAGCGACCTCATCCGTTGCAGTCGATGCGCGTCCACGATCCCCGCCAACTCGAAGTTCTGCCCCGAATGCGCGGCGCAACTCCTCGGTCCCCCCGGCGAGGCCGAGTCCGACCCCGAGAAGCAGGCGTACGCTGACTTCACCGAGAAGTACCGGGCAGAGGCCAAGCGCGAGCTCGGGGACAACTACAGCGAGGGCGCGTTCTGGGACTGGTGGAAGCGCCAACCCACCTACACGCCATTCAGCCAGTGGAGCCTGCAGCAAGGCCAGGGGACGCCCCGGGCCGGCATGACGGCGCCGCCCACGGGCACCGAGACGACCGAGGAACCGGACGCCGGCCGGATGCCGCCCAAGACGGGTGGCGGCGGCGCCGCGGCGACTCCGACCGCTCCTTCGACACCGCCGGCGGCGCCCATGCCTTCGACCACCGCCGCGGTACCGCCGGCGGCCGGCGGGGCCGGCCTCAAGGCGTGTCCCAGCTGCGGAAAGGAGATCCCCTCCGAGTACCTCGTCTGTCCGTTCTGCAACGCGGTGACGCAGTAGTCGGCGGAGGGCGAGCCCTCCTCGCGGCAACCCCTTCCATCACCCTTTATCCTGTCCCGGTCATCCGCGAGCCGGTTTTCCATGACCGGGGACCTCGCTCGGGGGCGTCTCAAGATCGAGTGGGCGCGGACGCACATGCCGGTCCTCGAGGGGATCCGACGTCGGTTCGAGTCGGAGCACCCGCTCCGCGGCCTCACGGTGTCCGCGGTCCTACACGTAGAGGCGAAGACCTGCGCGCTCGCTCTCGCGCTCAAAGCCGCCGGAGCGGATGTGCGGCTCGCCGCGGGCAACCCCCTTTCGACGGACGACGACGCGGTCGCTGCCGTGCGCAAGGAAGGCGTCCCGACGTGGGCCGAGAAGGGAGAGTCGGTCGCCCAGTACAACGCGGGCATCCGGGCCCTCCTGGACGCGGACCCGGACGTGATCGTCGACGACGGGGCCGACCTGGTCGCCCTCGTGCACACTTCGCGCGGGAAGCGAGGGAAGATCCGGGGCTCGACCGAGGAGACGACGACGGGGGTCACCCGGCTCCGTGCGCTCGAAAAATCCGGGAAGCTGCTCTTTCCTGCGATCAACGTGAACGACGCGGAAATGAAGCATCTCTTCGACAACCGCTACGGAACCGGTCAGTCGACGGTCGACGGGATCCTCACCGCGACCAACCTCCTCATCGCGGGGAAGGTCTGCGTGGTCGCCGGCTACGGC
>DATEQS010000013.1:0-31211 GCA_035272385.1 Thermoplasmata archaeon | reverse complement strand
ACTGACCGTGGGCAAGGCGCGTCGAGGGGCCGAAGAGCGCCGGCGCATGGTGGCCTTTCTCCTCTCGAAGGTTCGCGCCCAGTCCACCTCGCTCCACAGCTACGTCGCACTGAGCGGCCTCGAAGACTATGCCCCGACCGGTGACGCGTGGTTCGACGAATCCACGCCTCCCGCGTCGGCGCCCATGGGGTATTCGCACCTCAGCGTCCTCTCCCGCGCTCTCCTCGGCGAGGCGCGCCGGGAGTGGGGGCTACCCCTGGTCACCCTGAGGATGGGACTGATCTACGGGATGAGCGGTTGGTTCCCCGATTTCGCGGACCGGATACGCCGCGGTCGGGGCGTTCTAGTCGGTCCCGGGACCAACTACGCATCGCTGGTGTCGGCGACGGACGTCGGGGAAGGAATCCGAGCGGCCGTGGAGCGGGCCCCCTCCGGAGAGGAATTTCTCGTGGTGGACGACGAACCCATGACCCAATCCTCTTGGCAGGAAGTGCTCGCTCATGCGGTCGGACGACCCTCGGTCCGTCGGAGGGTTCCGGTCTGGCTCGCGTCGCTCATGGTAGGGCGCGTGAACTCGGAAACGTTCGCAAGCTCACGCCGGGCGCGCAATCAGCGGGCCAAGGATCGGCTTGGTTTACGATTCGCCTTCCCCACCGTCCGGCAAGGATTTCCGGCCATGCTCTCGAGCTCGGCCACCGAGAGGGCACCGTAGGCTCCCGACCGGAAGGAGACAATCCCCAAGCGGATTCGCCGGCTGTTACCCGACGAATAGGATACAGCTACGCCGTGGATGGGCTGGGCGCGCGGTCAGTGGCATGGGACTTTAGAGGGTCCCGGGAGCAACCCCTCCTCCTTCTCGGGCCCGCCACGGACCCTCGAGTCGCGCGACGGGACCCGGCTCCGGGTCTCGGGCATCTGCTCTCTTTAAGGTCCGACCTACTTCTGGGATAACCGACGCATCTGACCGATGCGCACACGACAACAGGGGACCGCGGTGTCGGGCGAGGACCGGAAGCGCGACTACGCGGCGACCGCGAGGTCGCCCGCAGCCGAGCCGAGGAAGTCGGGATTTCTCCGGTGCAAATCGCGCCGGTGGAAGGGTAAACTAACCTTCTTCGCGCTCGGGCTCGTAGCATTGCTCGTCTTAAGTTTCTCCGCGGCCGTCTCCCCGACCGGCCGCGCGGCTTCGCTCGGAGCCCCGAGCGGCCTCAAAGTTGCCGTGACGCCACCCACACCACCCCCGAGCTTCGGTTGTGAGAGTTATGGCTCATCCATCCTGGTCATTTCTCCGTCGCCCGCGGTCGGAGTCGCCGGCACCGGTGTCACTCTCGAAGGTTCGGGCTACTACAACCAGGTAGTGAAGGGATCCTTCACGATCTGGATGGCCAACTACTCCGGCGGCTCTCTTCTCTCCTTAGCTTCCATACCGGCACCCGCCCCGGAGCCGTTCTGGCTGAACGTCACCGTGCCGGGAACTGACGCCGGCGTTCCGCTTCCCCCGGGGCCCTACGAGTTCTGGTCTCTGAACGACTCCAAAACCGATCCGGGTTGCGCCAACTTTCCCTTCACTCTGACGGGAGCGAGCCCCACGGCCCCACCGGCGACCACTTCGTCCGCGTCGGGATTCACGACTCTCGACTTCGAGATTCTCGTGCTGGTCGTTGTCGTGGCACTGATCGTGGTGCTGGTCGTTATCGCACGCCGCCGACGAAAGGCGACCCCCCCTTCCCCGATGCCACCCACAGAGCCAGGCAAGGAAGGTCCGAGGCGACCATCGTAATCCGGTCCCTTCGCTCGATGGGGTTTCGCCCACACGGAGTAGCCCCGAGCGGATTTGCCCGCAGTCACATCACAAAGGGAGGCGTCGCCGAGGAGAATCCTCGCCGCACGTCGCTCGGCGACAAGTACTCTTCCCGTGGTTTTCTCTCGCCCCCGGTTAATCGCGGTGCCGGGGCTGACTCCCCGATTGAAACACGAACGCAAATACCGAGGCAACGATGACCGTAGCGATTACGAGAGAAAGCCAGACCGGCACATCCGGAGGCCCTGCGGTCGAAAAGAACGAGATGAGGACGGACTGCGGGGTACCATTGACGGAGATGTTTCCCGAGGTCCGATTGCCGAAGTATCCTGCGACCGCGCCCAACGAATAGGAGTAGGTCCCATTGGGTTCCGAGAAGGCGATGGTCGTCGTCGTGGAGGCGTAGGTCCCATTGCCCGCGGAGACGCCCCAGAGCGTCCCGCCCAGAAGTCCGGACTCCGAAAACGTGACGCGGTGCTCATTCAACGGAATGATCGACACCGTGCCCTGACCCGCGTTGCTGACGAGAAACTCCCCGAATCCGCTGTCGTAGACCATCCCCTCGGGGTCTGTCCCCACTGCAATCGATCCGGTCACGGCGTACGTCGAATCCGAGACCACACTCAGCTGATTCGTCGCCGAGCTCGCGACAAAGACCTCGCTTCTCCCTTCATCGTACGCGAGGGCAGAAGGATACCCTCCGACGGCCACCGTTGCCACGACCTTGTCGGTCCGACCCGAGATCACGCTGAGATTGTCGGAGCCGGTATTCGCGACGACGATCTGCCCTGTGCCGCTGTCGTAAATCGCGTCGTTCGGGTAGGTCCCCACCGGGATGGAAGCCACGACCTCGTCCGTGGAATCGGAGATTACGCTCACATTGTTCGAGCCGTTGTTCGCTACGAACACTTCTCCCCTCGCGGCGTCGTACGCGATTCCTATGGGATCAGAACCGACGGGAATACTCGCAACGACCGTACTCGAGGTGTCGCTGACGACGGATACGTTACCCAAGTAGGGGTTCGTGGCGAAGATCTCTCCCTTGCCGATATCGTAGGCAAGCTGGTTGACGGGTGATCCCACGTCCACGCTCCCTACGAGTGCGTTGGTCGCGTCCGAAATCACCTCAAGCGAATCCGCTTCCCTTGAAGCTACGAAAACCTCGCCGGCCCGGACATCGTAGGCGAAGGCGGTCGGAGACGACGGAAGGCGGATCTCCGATACGACCCGACCCGTGGAGTCGGAGATGACTCGTACGATGTAGGAGTCCGGGTCGGCGACGAAGACCTCCCCCCTCCCGGAATCGTACGCGAGGGCGGTCGGGGTGGTCCCGAGAAGAATCGAATCCACGACGGTGTTGTTCGAGTCCGAGACCACACTCACGTTGAAGGCGCCGCCCGAGAAGACGCCTTCTCCAGAGTTCGCGACGAAGACCTCCCCGTGGGGACCGACGTAGGCGAGATCCGACGGATAGCTCCCGACTGGGATCGTCGCCACGGTTTGGTCCGTCGAATCCGAGACGACACTCACGTCGCCGTTTGACGGGTAATAACCGTAGTTCGCGACGAAGATCTCCCCCGCCGCCGTGTCATACGACACGGCAATGGGGTAGGTCCCCACGGAGACTCTCGCGACGACGGAGTCGGTCGAGTCCGAAATCACCTCTACGGTGCCCGGATACGGGTAGCCTCCAGGGTAGTTCCCTTGGTCCGCTACGAAAATCTGTCCGGTCTTCGCGTCGTACACGCCCGCTCCCGGATGCGTGCCGGCCTTGAACGAGTTGACCACTAGGTTTGAGGTATCGTTGATAACACTCGCCGCTCCCGAAATAAAATCGAGGACGAACACCTCCCCCTTGCCGGGGTCGTACGCTAGCGCGATGGGGAACTCAAGGTTGGGGATATTCGCGACGACGGAATCGTTGGAGTCCGAAATCACACTAACGTTGTCCGAGAGGATACTGGAGACAAGAATCTCTCCCTTTCCGCTGTCGTAGGCCAACCCGGATGCTCCGAATCCGATCCGAATCGTGCCGACGACCGAATTGTTGACGTCCGAGATGACGGACATGTTGTCATTGAGCACCGAGCCTCCCGTGACGAACAGCTCGTTCTTTCCGCCATCATAAACGATGCCGCTCGGAGAAAAGGGCACCGGAATGTCCCCCAGTACCGTGTTCGACGAAGTCGAGATTACACTGACGCTGTCCGAGCCTTCGTCGGCGACGTAGAGGTCGCCGTTTCTCGGGTCGAAGGCGGTGGCGAAGGGTTCAAGGGCGTTCTCCGCCCGGAAATTCCCGGGCTGAAGCGTGTTGTTGGCTAGAACCAGCGTCGACGACACGTACGGCGCCCCGGGGGAACCGGATCGGCTGTTTTGCGTTCTGAAGGCCGGGACGGGTCCGGGGACCGGAGTGGCCTTCTCGCCGTTCCCGCGTACTATGGAATCGGTCCCGCTCACGGCGGTGACACGGTCCGTGACCGCAACGCTGTGTTCCGGAGGTGCCAATGGCTGCGAGGCAGGGCTCCAACCGATCAGAACCACGGCGAAGACGAGTCCCACTGCAGTGAAGAGTGACGCACGGAGACATAGGGTGCGAAGTGACCTTGTCACAGAACCTCCCGGGCAATCCCTTCCGAGCACCCCCGCCGATTCGTTACAGAACTATCAACCTTGGCTCAGACCGGTTCAACGGCTCGCCCGCCGGCCGGCGGGGCTAACGGATGCGTAACCATCCACTTGGTGGGGGACGTAGCCCCGAGCGGATTCGAACCGCTGTCGCCGGCTCCAAAGGCCAGCATGCTTGGCCACTACACCACGGGGCTGCGGGTTAACCACCGGGCTCCCCTACAAAAGAATAGTCGGCGCAGCGCTCGTCGGCCCCGGACTGTTTTACAGGGACCCCCTATTGGGGTTCGATGCGCCGTACCAAGATCCTCGCCACCGTGGGCCCGGCGACCGACCGCGCCGACCGCCTCCTCAAACTCCTCGAAGCGGGAGCCGACGGGTTCCGCATTAACGTCTCCCACGGGACCAGTGAGGAGCATCGTGCCACGTTGCGGCGGCTCCACCAGGCGAGTCGGCGCGCCCGGCGAGAAGTCTCCCTCGTGGTCGATGTACAAGGTCCCAAGCTTCGAATCGGGGAGATCGCCGGAGGGTCCGTTCGATTGGCCCGGGGCCAGCGCTGGACCCTCGACCGAACGCCGGTACCCGGCAACGAGAATCGGACGTTCGTGGAGATCCCTTCGTTCGGCCGCGCCGCCCGACCGGGCGACCCCGTGCTCCTGGGGGATGGCGACGTCGAACTGTTGGTCGTGAGGGCGAGCTCGAGGTCCATCGAGACGAAGGTGGTCAGCAGCGGCGTCGTTCGGTCCCACGCCGGGGTGTTCCTGCCTCGGGCACATCTCCGGACCTCGGTCTTCGGACCGAAGGACCGGTCGGACGCCGCCCTGGCGCTCCAGGAAGGGTTCGACTATCTCGCGCTTTCGTTCGTCCGGGACGAGCAGGACGTCCTGGCGGCCCGGCGATGGCTGGACGCACGTCCGGGGGGACGGTCGGTGGGGATCATCGCGAAAATCGAACGGGCGGAAGCCCTGGTCTCGATCGACGGGATCCTCCGGGTGACCGACGGGATCATGGTCGCCCGAGGGGACCTCGGGATCGAGGTGCCCCTCGAAAGGCTGGCCCTCGAGCAGAAGATGCTGGTCCGAAAGGCCAACGCCGCAGGACGGTTCTCGATCGTGGCCACCCAGATGCTCCTCAGCATGCTCTCTTCGCCCCGCCCGACACGGGCGGAGGCGACGGACGTGGCGAATGCGGTCCTCGACGGCGCCGATGCGGTCATGCTGAGCGAAGAGAGCGCGGTCGGTCAGTACCCCTTCGAAGCGGTCCGCTGGCTCGACCGCATCGCGCGAGCTACGGAGGCCGAATTCGACCCCCGGCCCGGTCGGGAGGTCATTCGCTTCGGCGAGCCCGGGGGAGCCGAGCTTTCGGTGGCGCGCGCCGCGGTAGACCTCGCCGAGAACGTCCGGGCCCGGGCGATCGTGACGCCGACGCACTCGGGCCGTACCGCCCGCCTCATCGCGGCCTTGCGACCGAAGTGTCCGGTGTTAGCACTGTCGAGCTCGGGCTCGGTCCGACGACGCCTTGCCTTGGTCCGGGGGGTCCGCTCGTTCCCGGCGCTCGACCACAGTGACCTGCAGTCGCTCCGTCGGCGGTCGCTCGAATTGGTCGACGGTACGGGACTCTCCACGAGCGGACCGATCGTGCTGACCGCCGGATATCCCGTGGAGGGAAGGCCGACCAACCTGGTCACGCTGGTAGAAGTCGACGCTCCCGCGTCACGGAAGGGTGTCTCCGAGAGATAGATCGGCCGCTCCCGACCTCGGCACATTCAGCCAGAACAGTAGCGGCAGGAATCCTACGGCGAGGGCGGCGGCAAAGACCCACGCGATCTCGTATCCGGCGCTCCCGGCGATCACTCCAAAGAGCACGGCGAAAAGACTGCCGAGGAACAATTGGATCGAGTTCACGATACCGATCGCAAGAGCCGTGTTCTCCCCCCGCCCCTCGGGGAGGTAAGTCGGGATCAGGTACAGGACCGCGAACATGACGCCGTCCGCGAACCCGAGGAACACGAACAGCGGCCACAGTCCGGCCAAGGGAAGGAACGGTATCAGTAGAATACCGACGCCCGAGGCGAGCCCCCAGAGGAGCAGGATCCGGCGCATGTCGGCCCGCCGTTCCGCGAACCAACCTCCGATCGGTCCCCCGACAATTTCGGTCACGATCATGGCGGTGGGGATTCCCGCGGCGAGCGCGATGGGCCAGTCGGAGTGGGCCGCCGACGCGAATTGGACGAAGTACTGGGCCGCTGAGTAGAATGCTGCCCAGACCCCGCTCAGACCGAGAGCCAGCGCCCACAAGTTGCGGGACCCGAGCAGAGGCCGACCACGCCTCCAAGTGGCCCTCCAATCGGGCGGAGAATCCCCGGGACGAAGCGAGGGAAGGGCGACGGCCGCACCGACGGCCGCCGCGAGCAATCCGACCCCTCCTACCGCAAGGGCCCACGGCCATCCCACGAGGGACCCGATCAGGGCGCCCCCGAAGAGGCCAACCGCAGAGCCGATGCTGAAGCCCGAGTTGTAGATCCCGATGACTGGCCCTCGGGTCCCCGTCGCGTAGTAGGACGACACGAGCCCGAGCGCGGGGGCGAAGAAGAACGCCGCTCCGGCACCTGCCCCGAATCGCAGGGTTGCTAGGATGACCCAATTGGGAGAAAACGCGGAAGCGAGAGAGAATGCCCCCATCAGTACTAGGGCGAAGAGGGAGGTGTTTCGATACCCCCAGCGCATCGCGATGAGTCCCGCGGGCACCTGGAAGATGCCGGCCCCGACGAGGAACGCGCCGAGGACGATCCCGAGTTGGCCGGTGTTGGCATTGAGCCCCCGACCGAGCAGGGGCAGCACCGCCCCCACGTTGTACCAGTTGAACGCATAGACCATTCGGGCCAGGACGAGCGTGGTCGCGGCTGCCCGGCGGGCGGAAGGGTCGAGCTCGGTCAACCGGAACCCCGTCCGATGAGTCCGTGAGTCTCGAAGTACCGAAGGAAGCCCTGAGCGGCGAGCTCGTATCCGGAGATGATCGACTCTCGGTCGATCGGGTCGGAAGCCGCCGCGCCCACGGCATCGTACGCTCTCAAACGCCCGGTGACAAACTCGGCGTCCGCCTTCTCCCGGGCGGCCGCAAGCGCGACATCCCTCCACTGTTCCACAATCGTCCGATACCGGAGGAGGTCAACCGCACCATCGGGACTCGGGCCGAAGTGGCTGAACAGGACGAGCTTCGGGTCGGTCTGCCGCATCACCTCAAGGCTCGCGAAGAGCTGCTCGAGGTCCAGGTCCGGAGGGGGCACCGCCGGTCGGAGATGCGATGAATGCTCGAGTCGGACGCCCGCCCCGTCCCCGGTGAAGATGCCCTTTAAGCCGGTGTCGAAGAACGCGAGATGATGTTTCGCGTGACCCGGGGTCGCGAGCACCTGAAGTTCTCCGTGGTCCAAGGGGAAGCGCTCGCCGCCGTGCAGGGGTACGATCCGCGGCGCCGGCACCGCGACGATCGGGCCCCAGAGCTGGTCGGAGGCGGCCCCCCACGCCCGGCGAGCACTGGCGACGAGCCGAGTCGGGTCGACCAGGTGCGGGACTCCCAATTCGTGGGCGTAGAATGTCGCGTTCGGAAACGACTCCACGAGAGCGCCCATTCCCCCCGCGTGGTCGAGATGAATGTGGGTTACGAAGACGCGACGCACCTCCCCGGTGGAGATGCCGGCTCGCGCGACCCCAGCGAGCAGCGCCTCCCGACAGGTGGACGGTCCGGTCTCGATGAGCGTCCAACCGCCTTCGTGCGGGAGCAGGTACGCGGCCACGAGTCCTTCGGTGTCCTGGAAATCGAGATCGAGCAGCTGTCGCCCCCGACCGAGTTCGAGGACACGGGGAGCGGTCATGGGGAACGATCACCAGGCTAGGAACGGCGACCCGTAGGAATAGAACGCCGCATAGCACACCCCGAGGAACGCCGCCGACACGAGGAACGCGGCGACCCACCGGCCCCCGCCCCATCGGAAAACCTTCGCCCCGTCCAGGGGACCCATCGGGAGGAGGTTGAACGTCGCGAACAACGTGTTGATCAGGGCAAGGAAGAGCAACGCGCCGGAGGCGGTGGAGTTGAGCCGGAAGGTCACGAGCGACGCGACGTAGAAGCCGGTGGCGAAGAGGAGGTTTGCCACCGGACCGGCGACGCCGGTTTGTCCCCACCCCCGCCGGTCACGCGGGTCCATGCCGTTCACCATTGTCGCGCCGGGCGCGGCGAACAGGAATCCGCTCAGCGAGGTGAGGACCGATAGGAAAAGTCCGAACGGCCACATCCGGAACTCGGCCCAGTATCCCAGTCGTCGGGCCACGAGCTTGTGCGCCATTTCGTGGGCAATGAAACCGGTGAGCGCCGCTGCCGCCGCCAGGAGGACAAAGAAGACGGAGATCGGGGCGAAGAGACCGGTCGACCCGAGCAATAGGCCTCGGCCGCTCAGAATGATGACGAGGTCGAACGTCAGGACCACAAATGCGATCATGATGTGGATGAGTTCGGTGCGGGAGGTCGGGTGGGTGGCCAAGGGGGGAGCGGCGGGCGTCCAAACGCTGTAGGTGTACGGACCGCCGCTCATCCGATCACCGGCGGGGAAAGCGTGCCGATGGACTCGACGGGCATGGGACCTCGCGGCGGTTCGCCGTGCAACAGGGCTCGAATCAACTCCACTCCCGCGGCGAGCCGAGGACCGGGGCGGCTAAAGTACGCCTCATCCGCCAGGTAGGTCCCTAACGGCGGCCGGGCGGACAGAACTTCGGAGCGCAGAACCGATCGGGTGAGCTCCCGATTCGACCGCTCCACCGAGAAGCTGCAGGGGCTCACCACGACCAGGTCCGGGGCCTGTCGCGCGAGCTCGGCCCAGCTGGTCCGAGCTCCGGGCTCGGCGGTCTTCGGTCCCAGAGGGATGCCGCCCGCGGCCACGATGATGTCGGGCGTCCAGAGGCCTGCGAGGATCGGTGGGTCGAGCCATTCGACGACCGCCACCGTCCTCCCGGTCCGTGGTCCCGGTCGGGAGCGGTCTCGCAACGAACGGGCGAGCTCGTGTCCGCGATCGGGGTCTTCCAACGCTTCGCCCACCGTCTCGACGGTCGACCACACCTGGGCCAGGTTGGTCGGCGTGAGGGAAACCACCCGGGGTCGGACGCCCGCTTTCGCGCAGGCGGAGGCGACCTCTTCCTCCGTGACCGAGCAGACTCCGCAGAGGTCCTGGGTCAGGAGGAGGTCCGGAACCAATTGCTGCAGGAGACCCACATCGAGCTCATACAGGCTCTCGTTCCGGGAACGAGCCCCGCGGACTCGCGCGTCGATCTCCCTGGAGGGGCGCTCACTGTCCCAGGTTCGAGGGCGCATGACCACGGGTGCCTGTCGCACCTCGGGGGGGAAATCACACTCCGAGCTCCGGCCGACGAGTTCCGGACCGTGACCCAGGGCGCAGACAATCTCGGTCGCGCTCGGTAACACCGAGATGACTCGCATCCAGCCTCCGGTGGAGCCGCGAGTCGGAACCGGCTTACTTACGTTTGCGGGCGGTCGGCCGCTTCTCCGGGCCCGAACTTGGCCGGAGAGTGGGTGTGGGCACCCGTGCCTTCTTGGCGGCGGATACTTTCGCCGGCAGGGCGCGCGCCTTCGGTCGGGGGGAGCGTTTCTTGGGCGCGGCCACGGGGCGGGAAGCCTCGACCCCTTCGGCCGGCGCGGGAGGCTCGGGAGCCGGAATCCCGAGATGCTTGCACAACGCGACTTCTCGGTCGTAGGAGAGACCGAGGCGTCGCGCTTCGAGCCGTTCTTCCTCACCCTTCGTTTTCTCTCCCGTGCGGGAAAGGGCGATCGAGCGGAGGAACCGGAGTTGGGGCTCTTCGGGAGTCTTGGTGAGAAGCGCTTCGATCTCCGTTCTCGCCCCGGCCCAATCCCCGAGGTCGATCAGAGCGGCGAGAAGGTGGGCCCGGACCTCGTTGCGGCTCCCGTCCTCCGCGAGGAGCTTCCGGTACACCGCGACCTCGTCCTTCGGTCGGGCACGGGCTCCGAGGACCGCGCCCTTTCCGAGCCGCGCGTCGACGTCCTGCGGACGGACCGATAGGATCTCGTCGAATGTCCGGTCCGCATCGTCAATGAGACCGAGGGCGAGCAGCGACCGGCCGATGCCGATCTTCGCGGGCAGGAAGCCCGGTTTCAGTTCGGATGCCTGGCGATAGAACCGAAGGGCGAGCGCGGGGACGCCCCAGTCGAGCCAGGTCCGGGCCCGGTGAACGACCCCATCGAGTTGTTGGGCGCTGGGAAGGAGACGGCGCAATTCTTTCGCCGGAAGGGCGCGCGGCTCCTCGCCCAAGTATGCTTCTAGGCCGAGCTGGCGGACGAGCTCCGCGAAGCGAGCTCCCTCGACGATGGTCCCTCCGTGACCCACAATCTCCTGAGAGAAGGCGAGCGGGAGACGGCCCGGGGTAAGGACGACCAGCCGGACGAGAACACTCCCCTGGTCCCCCAGCAGCTGGCGGATCGTTTCGAGCGAGACGGTATTCGGGTCTTCGAGAAAAGAGTAGAGGAATCCGTCGCTCGTGCGAAGCGTGAGACCTTCGGGGGTCGGCTTCGCCGCATCGAGTCGCTGACCCATTGCCTCTACGACCGCGCTCGAGAGCGTAACGAACGGAGCGGACGCCATCGCGTCGGCGAAAGCCCGGTCCGTTAAATAGCATGGATGTCCAGATGCACCTGCCGTGGACCTCGCCGCCCTCTACCGCTTTCTGCCGCCTCTCGAACGGGAGCTGAACACTTCTTACCGTCGAACGGCTCGCCTCGCTCCCACGGCGGTCCGACCGTATCTCGAGGTCAACCGCGAGTTCACCCTGCGGGGGGGCAAGCGATTTCGAGCGATTCTCGTCCTCGCCGGCTATTACCTCGCCACGGGGCGAAATCCCCGTCCCGCCCTGAGCGCGGCGGCGGCTCTCGAACATTTCCAGAGCTGGATGCTGATCCACGACGACATCATCGACCACGCGGAAGAGCGTCGGGGCGGTCCCACCGTTCACCGGGCCGCCGCCCAGACGCATCGACGCGAACGACGGGAGGGCTCGAGCGAGGACTACGGCGTAGGAATCGGCATCACTCTCGGCGACGTCGAAGAGCCGTTCACGGTCGAATCCCTCCTCTCTACGCGAACTTCCCCGGGAGCGCGCCTGGCCGCCTTGGAGGAATACGTGCGCATGACGCGGCTCACCGCGTACGGTCAGATCCTCGATATTCGAAACGGCGTGCTCGACCCGGGGTCGGTTCGCGAGGAAGACGTCCTCGCGGTTCACCGGTACAAGTCCGCCATCTACACCGTCGTTTCCCCGCTCAAGATCGGAGCGCTTCTGGGGGGGCAACCCAACCGCACCCTGCGCGACCTGGAGACGTTCGGGACGAACATCGGGATCGCCTTCCAGCTGCGGGACGACGTGCTCGGAGCCGGCTTCGACGCGGACGAGTCCGGGAAGAGCTCGAACGACCTCGTCGAAGGAAAACGCACGCTTCTGGTCGTGAAGGCGTGGGAAAAAGGCTCCGAGGCCGACCGGTCCCGGCTGTCGCGAGTGCTCGGAAACGCGCAGGCGGCCCCCGAGGACGTGGAGCGAGCGAGGAATGTGATTCGCGATACCGGCAGCCTCGGCTATTCCGAACAGCGGATCGACGAGCTCACTCGGACCGCGCTACGGTGCGTCGAACGCAGCCGAACGATCCCGACCCGAGGCAAAGCGCTGCTGAAGGAAGTCTCGAACCGTCTCGTCCGCCGAAGAGTCTGAATCGGGCCTAGCTCTCGGGCTCGGAGGAGCTCTGCGTCGCGACGCCCGCGGCCTGAAGGGCCTGGGTGAGGTCCTGCTGCATCGATGTGTATCGTTCCTTGAGGTGGCCCTCTTGCCGTTCGACCGCCTTCAGCCGGACCTCGGCGGTCTCCTTTTCCTCGGTCAGGAGGTCCTCGACCTCCTTGCGATTCTTCGCGCGGACGAGTAGGCCGCCGATCGGGCGATAGACGACCGCGTCCTCGGGCAGGGTCTTGAGCTCCTCGAGGGTGTGAGTGACTTCCCGGAGTTTCAGGTCTACCTGGAGGCGCTGCTGCTGGACCGCGCCGAGCTCCTGCTGCAGGCGCTGGAACTGACGGATGTCGTTTTGGAGCTTCGCCGGTAGTGCCACGGGCGGGGTGACCGGCCGTCTCAGATAAGCGCTTCGGAAGCGGGCCTGGCTTTGCCCGCGTCACCTCGACCGGTCGGCCGCCTGTGCGGTCGCGAGCGAAAGATGGATCCAGCCTAGGTAGGTGTTGAGAGCGGCCCGCATCGCCCCCGAATCGCGCGCCGAGATCGTGAGCTCGAGGGTGTTTTCCGTCGTGCGATGTAGTTCCGCATGGGCCCGGGGTACTTCGCGCGACGCCTCGGGACGGAGGGCTTGTTCGAGCCAGTCCGTCACGGTAGATCGCTCGGACCGCACGATTACCGAGGCGCTCCACGCGAACGCGGATTCCGTCATTTCGCGAGACGCCGGTCGAGCTCCGCCACGATGCGGTCGGTCTTCGCAGCCGCGGAGCGGACGTAGCTTGCGGGGTCGAGAAGACCTTCAATCTCCGGGGGAGAAAGATGGGCTCGGACGGAGGGGTTCGCCTTCGCGCGCTCGAAGAGCCCCGGGCCGCGAGACCCTTCCGAGGTCAACGTTCGCAGGAGCTCGTGCGCCTCCGAGCGAGCGAGCCCTTTCGCCGTGAGGGCGAGCATCAGGTTCTCGGTCATGGCGCCTCCCCCCGAGCGGGCGAGCTCGGCGGCCATTCGTTCGGAATCGACGTGCAGGCCCTGGAAGACCTCGGTCAGCTTCGTCAGAATGTCATCGGTGAGGACGACGGAATGCGGCAGAACGATCCGCTCGTTCGCCGAATTGGCGAGGTCCCGCTCGTGCCATTGGACCATGTTCTCGAGCGGGGGCAGCGCGAACGCCCGTACGAGTCGGGCGAGACTCGTGACGTTCTCCGAGACGACCGGGTTTCGCTTCTGGGCCATCGTCGAGCTGCCGACCTGATGTGCCTCATCGAAGGCTTCTGCGACCTCGCCGATCTCAGTACGCTGGAGGTTTCGGACCTCGGTGGCGAGCCGTTCCGCGGTCGAAGCGACCAGCGCGAGGAAATTCGTGAACTCCGCGATCCGGTCGCGGCCCACGATCTGGGTCGGCGCCTCGTCCGCGTTGAGCCCGAGGCGACCCATCACGCGAGCTTCGACCTCGGCCGCATGGTCTCCGAAGCCGGCGCCGGTGCCGACCGCTCCGGCCATTTTTCCCACCGCCAGCCGAGGGAGGAGTTGGTCCAGGCGATCGCGGTGTCGCGTCACCTCGGCCGCCGCGACCGCCATCTTGTACCCGAAACTGATGGGGACGCCGTGCTGGCCGTGGGTCCGGCCGACCTCGGGCGTCGCCCGATGTTTGCGGGCCAAGTCGACCAACGCCCGCGCGAGTCCCGTGAGGTCGTCACGCAGGATCGCGGCGCTCTCTTTGAGTTCGAGGGCGAGGGCGGTGTCGGTGATGTCGGCACTCGTCGCACCAAAGTGGACCCACCGGCCCGCTGGCCCCGCCGCTTCGGCGAGGGCTCGAGTGATCGCCATGACGTCGTGGCGCAGAGTGTGCTCCAACGCGTCGACCCGATCCAAGGACACCTGCGAAAGGGTCGCCGCCTTCTCGATCGCCTCCGCCGCATCGGTCGGGACCATTCCGAGTTCCGCCTCGGAAAGCGCGAGCGCGGCTTCCACACGAAGGGCCCGGTTCAACCGCGCCCCCCGCGAAAAGAGCTCGCGGACGGGTTCCCGACCGTATCGGAACTCGAGCGGGCAGAAGAGGGACTCAGCCTCGTCCGTCACACCCGGAGACCCGCCGCTGGGTATATATTCGTAATTGGCCCGCGTGCACTGGCGCCCCGTCGAGCCCATTCCACCGCCGAGCTATTCAGGCCGGTCCGAGATGGCCGGAACGCGGTCCATGGCGGGGATTCTGGTCGCCCTCGGAGGGAACGCCCTCCACCGTGCCGGAGGGCGCGGTTCTTGGGAGGAAGCCCGTGCCCAGATGCACCAGACCGTAGCAGTGCTCGCTGAGATCGCTGCCGGCGGGGAGGTCCTCGTCCTGTCGCACGGCAACGGTCCCCAGGTGGGCGCTCTCCTGCGTCAGAACGAGCTCGCCGCCCGGGAGATCCCTCCTCGACCGATGGATGTCCTGGGGGCGGAAACCCAGGGGCAGATCGGCTACCTGATCCAGACCGAGCTCACGCCGGCCCTGCGTCGGCGAAAAGTCGACCGATCGGTGTTGACGGTCATCAGCCGGACCGAGGTTTCGGCCGACGACCCGGCCTTCCTCCATCCCTCGAAGCCCGTGGGCCGATACTACCCCGAGGACGAAGCCCGAGTGCTTCGAAAGCAGTTCGGCTGGGCGATGCAGTACGACGGGGCAAGAGGCGGTTGGCGACGCATCGTTCCGTCGCCTCGACCGGTGCGCTGGCTCGAGGGAGCCGCCGTTCGCTCACTCCTCGAGTCGGGCCTCGGTGCCCGGTGGATCCCGGTCGTCGCGGGGGGCGGAGGGATCCCGGTCGTTCGAAAGCCGGACGGAACGTACGAGGGGGTCGAAGCGGTGATCGACAAGGACCTTGCGGCCTCTCTCGTGGGGAGAGACCTCGGGGTCGATACGCTCGCGATCGTGACGGACGTGCCGGGCGCCGCGATCGCCTTCGGAAAGCGGGGGGAACGCTGGCTGGCCCAAGTGTCCCGACGAGAACTGGCCGGCTTTCTCCAACGAGGAGAGTTCGGGGAGGGTTCGATGGGACCCAAGGTCGCGGCCGGGCTCGAATTTCTGGAGGGAGGCGGTCGACGTTTCATCATCACGGATATTCCCTCGCTCGCGCGAGCGCTTCGGGGCGAAGCGGGAACCCGAGTGGAAGGCTAGCGTTCGGCGCGACGCTGGTCTCGCAGCAAGCTCGATACTCCGGTCCCGTACTGGAGCGCCTTCTTCGGACGCTCGGCGAGCTCGGCGGGGAGGCCGCGTTCGAGAGCCCATTCCCGGAAGAATCTCTTCGGTAGATCCCGAGGGAGTCGAAGGTCGACCGGCACCCGGCGGGCGGCCTCCTCGAAGGCCCGCGATAGGTAGGGCGCGAGGATCGTCTTCCCGGCCTTTTCGGCAATCCGCTGCGTCCGAGGCCAGTCACTTTCGCGCAGGCGATCGAGGTCGTCGCGCGAACGTCGCTCCGCCTCGGGACCCCCGAGATTCCGGTAGTGAGCGTATCCGAGAAAGAGCTCGTCGGCCCCCTGGCCGCACACCAGCCGGTCGGGGGCCGCCTGTTCGATCGCGAGCGCCAGCGAGACGAGTACAGCGCGCGGGACCGCCGAGATTCCTTCGAGTTCTTTCTCGAACCGGGCCACGAGGACCTTCAGTCGGGCCGGTTCCACGGAGAGAGCCTGCCACGGAAGGCCGAATCGTTCTGCTCCGGCTCGCCCGGCCAGCAGGTCGGGAGACCCTTCCCGCCCGAGGGTGCACAGAAGGAGTTCGGGCCGGGTCCGGAGCTCCCAGGCGAGGAGAGAAGAATCCACGCCCCCGGAGAACAGGACTCCGAGCGGACCGGTGGGGGCCCGCAGGGGCCCGAGGGCTTGCTCGAGGGCGGAGTCGAGATCGTCTCGCAGGGCGCGAACGTCTTCTCGGGACGATACCATCGCTCTTCGGAACGGAGCCAGAGGTTGAACACTTATCCCGCCGACGGCTTCGACCCCCGATGGCCGACGGACGGCGCATGACTCCCGGGTTCCGTCCCCTTCGACGCGCTCTTTTCGTGGACCGTGACGGCACGCTGAACCCGGACCTCCACTACCTCAAAGAGGCCGAGCGGATCGAACTGTTCCGGGGCGTGGGGGACGCCCTATCGCTCGCCCACGACCACGGCTTCCTCGTCATCTGCGTGACGAATCAATCGGGAGTGGAGCGAGGTCTCTACACGCGACACGACGTGGAGCGCATCCACGAACGGTTGAACGAGCTGTTGCGGCCTCATCGAGCCCGGGTCGACGCGTTCTACTACTGCCCCCACATCCCCGAAACGCACTGCGAGTGCCGCAAGCCCGGCACGCTTCTCTTCCGTCAGGCCCGCGACGATTGGAACATCGATATGGCCGCGAGTGCGATCGTGGGCGACCGGAGCCTGGATGTCGAGGCCGGTCGAAAGCTCGGCGTCCTCACGGCCTATGTGACCCAACCGGGGCACGGTGAGGATCCGTCCTATGCCGCCGTCCGGGAGGGAGGGGATGTCGACGTGCATGCCGGGTCGTTCTCGAGCGCCGTTCTCCGGATTCTCGCGTGCGGCTGACCTCGCAGTAGCGGCGCCGTCTCCTCGAAGGGGTTAAACCCATCACCTGTTGGCGGCCGCGGGAGATTTCACTTTGTTACCCTGGACTCAGGCCCTCATCGGGGTCATCGCAACGGCCCTTCTGGCCCTCGGAGCGGTTCTCACCCGAGCCCTTACGCCGCTCGCCGGAGCGGTGGCCGCGGTGTTCGGTGCCGTTATCGTCGTCTTCGCGGGCTTTCCGTTTCTCGCTCTCGTGATCCTGTTCGTGGGTGCGAGCGTCCTCGCCACTCGCTACCGATTCGAGGAGAAGCGGCGACAGAACCTGCAGGAAGGCCGGGCGGGCGAGCGGGGAGTCTCCAACGTCGTCGCGCACATCATCCTCCCCACCGGACTCGCGGTCGCGGGGGGGCTCTCTTCTCCTTTGCTCTCCCCGGCGACCACCGCCCTCCTGTTCGCGAGCGCCCTCTCGTTCGGTGCCGCGGACACCTTCGCGAGCGAGTTCGGGGTCCTCACGGGCCACGCGCGTAGTATTCTCACGGGAAAGGCGGTTCCTCCCGGCACGAACGGCGGAATCTCCCTCAACGGAGAGGTCTTCGCGCTGGCTGCGTCCGCGACGACCGCCTTCGTGGGCCTCGGGTTGTTCGTGGTCTTTAGCGCGCCTTTGCCGAACGCGATCTTGTTCGTCCTGGTCGTGACAGCGGCCGGATTCCTGGCCTGCCAGGTCGACTCGGTTCTGGGCGAGGCGTTCGAGAACCGGGGGATTCTCACCAAGGGGTCCACGAACTTCCTCGGAATGCTGGCCGCCGTTGTTTTCGCGGGGGCCGTCCTGGTCCTTGCCGGAGTTCCCCTATGACGCCCCGAGCGCGTCGACCGAAGGGCAGTGTGGTGCTCCTCTCGGGGGGTATGGATTCGGCCACCTGCCTCGCGCTTGCGACCCAGCGCCACCCCCCCGTGCACGCCCTTACGGTGCTCTACGGACAACGACACGCAAGGGAGGTTCGCTCCGCCCGCGCGCTCGCCCGACACTTCAAGGCGGTCCAGCACACGGTGCTGCGGTTACCGCTCGGCCCGCTCCTCTCTTCGGCGTTGACCGATTCGTCCCGTCCGTTACCCGTTCATCGCAGGCCCGGTCTCCGCATCCCCTCAACGTACGTCCCCGCCCGGAACACGATCCTGCTCTCCGTCGCCCTCGGATACGCGGAAAGCCACCATCTGGGAACGATATACCTCGGGGCCAACGCGATCGATTACTCGGGTTATCCGGATTGTCGACCAGAGTTCCTGCGGGCCTTCGAGCGGGTCGCGCGGCTCGCAACGAAGGCCGGAGTGGAACGAGGGGAAAAGATCCGCATCGAAACCCCGTTGTTGCGTCTTTCGAAAGCGGATATCGTCCGGCTGGGTGAGCGCCTCGCCGTTCCGTGGGGCCTGACGTGGAGCTGCTATGCCGGCGGCCGGACGCCGTGCGGAAAGTGCGATGCGTGCCGCCTGCGGCGGAAAGGGTTCGTCGAGGCGGGTCGCGTCGACCCCGTCCGGCCTTCCTAGGCCGGCAGCGGCTGCGCCGGCGTCACCGGTGGCACCGCCGACGTGCAGAACGAGCAGCGCTTTGCCTTAATCGGGATCGCGGAGAGGCACTCGGGGCATTCTCGGGTTGTGGGCGGCCCCGCGGGCTTCTTCGCCGCCTGGCGGTCCGCGAATCGCTGATAGGGTAGGGCGATGACGAAGAACAGAACCAGAGCGACCAGGACGAAACTGATTACCTGATTCAGGAACGCTCCTTGCAGGAAGGTACTCCCATTCGCGGTGTATTGCCACGATGCGAAGTCGAACTTTCCGGCCACCCCGATCAGCGGAGTGAAGATGTCCGCGACGAGGGCGGTGATCAATGCCGAGAAAGCGATGCCCATGACGAAGGCAACGGCCATCTGGACGAGATTTCCCTTCGTGATGAACTTGACGAACTCCTCTCGAATGGTTGCCATGGTAAGCTCCTCGGAATCGCCGACCGGGCACACCCATAAGTCAATTTCGACGAGGGGCCGGTTCACATCGCATCGAGGGGAGCGATGCCGAGGAGGTCGAGGGCATTCCCGAGCGTCTGTCGCATCGCTGCGACGAGAGCGATCCGGCTCGCCCGCTCCTCCTCGGAACGGAGCACCGGCACGGCGTGATAAAAGCGGTTGAACTGGTCGGCGACCTCGTGGGCATACCCCGCGACGGCATGCACATGGCCGGTGCGCGCGGCGTACGCGATGGTTCTCGGGAGACGGGAGATGATCCGGATCAACGCCGATTCCTCGGGGTTCGTGAGCTTCGCCGCATCGAAGGGGTAGGGGGGCTGGAGCGCCTCCCCCTTTCGAAGCACGCTCGAGGCCCGCGCGAACGAGTACTGAACGAACGGACCGCTCCGCCCCTCGAACGACAGCGCGTCCTCCCAGCGGAAGACGACCGGCTTATCGGGGGCTGACCGAACGACGTGGTAGCGGATGGCGCCGGTCCCGACCGCCTCGGCGATTCGTTCTACGTCCGTGTCCGCCAGGTCCTCCCGGCGGGCGAGCACTTCTGCCCGGGCCCGATCGACGGCCTCGGCGAGGAGGTGGTCGAGCCACACGGCCGAGCCCCCGCGGGTCGACATTCGGCCGCCTTCGGGGACCGTGATGTCCTGGTAGATCACGAATTCCGGACGCCGAGGCTCCGCGATCTCCTCGAGCAACGCGTTCAGGCACCGTGCATGGAGTTGATGGTCCTGGCCCAGGACGTCGATGACGCGGGCGAACCGGGCGAACTTCGCGAGGTGGTAGGCGACGTCTCGCGTCACGTAGAGGCTCGTCCCGTTCCCGCGCTGGAAGACGAGATGCGTCGATTCCTTCGGTAAGCCGTAGGAGCTCGCGTCGATGGCCCACGCCCCGTTCTCCTCTTGGATCGCGTGTGGGCAGGCCTTCAATCGCTCGAACACTCGTTCGACCGAACCATCCCGGACGAACTCCGACTCCCAGACGAATTCGTCGAACCCAATTCGCAGGCGGGAAAGGGATTGGAGCATCCCTTCCAGGATGGCTTGAGCCATTGCCCGGTGCTCGGGAGGGGCCGAGCCGGATTCGATCTGACGGACGAGCTGGGCGACCTCCTCGCGGGCGTCCTCGTGCTCTTTCAAGTACGCACTGACGGCCGGATACGGTCGACCGCGGTGCCGGTCCGGCTTCTCTCCGGCCACCTCCTCCCCGTCGACCGTCTTTCGGATCGGCTCGGGCCAGCTCTCTCGGGGCTTCGACCAGATCCAGGTGATCATCGCGGCCTGTCGGCCCATGTCGTCCACGTAGTACTGGGTCGTCACGGGGGTGCCCGACGCCCGCAGGATCCGTGCGAACGTGTCGCCGATGATGCCGTTACGGACCCGCCCGATGTGGAACGGGCCGGTCGGGTTCGCACTGGTGTGCTCCACGACGGCCGGAGGTCCCGCGGGCTCGCCGTGGCCGTACCGATTGCCGCGGGAGAGAACGAGTTCGAGGGTGGCCCGGGTAAGGGATTCGGGGTCGACGCGGAAGTTGACATACGCGCCCTTCGCGGAAGCGGACCGGAGGCGCGGTGAGGAGGGGAATGCGCCGGCGAGGGCGACCGCCAGCTCGTTCGGGGGTCGTTTTTCGTCCTGCGCCAACCGATGGCACGGGAAGGCCACTTCCCCTTCGGGTCCCTCGTCGAGGCTGAGGAGCGAGAAGATCATCTCCCGCGATAGGGAGAGTCCAAGCGTCTTCGTGGCGACGGTCATCCCGTCCAGGATCTCGTTCAGGAACGGGGTCCAGGGGTCCGCGGACGATGACGGGAGGGAATCTGTGGACACCACGAACCCACCCGGCCGAGAAGCGCTTTAGCGGTCCCACCGTCTTAACCCTTCTCGATGGTGGCGCTGCTCCTGGTCCGCTACGGTGAGCTGGCGCTCAAGTCCCCTCCCGTTCGCCGCGAGTTTGAGGGCGCCCTCCGGCGCAACATCCTGGACCAGTTCGTCCGCGACGGCTTGCCCGGGCGCATCCGCTCGGACCGGGGCCATCTCTACGTGGAAACCGACGACGGAGAGCGCGGTGCGAACCTCGTCCGGCGCGTCTTCGGCGTCACCTCGGTCAGTCTGGTCGAGGACGTCCCGAGCGACCCGGCCCTCATCGCCGCTCGCCTGCTCGAACTCTCGGACCGTCGGCTTCGTCCGGGAGTACGGTTCGCCGTGCGGGCTCGGCGGACCGGCCAACACTCCTTCACGAGCCAGCAACTCGCCGGAGACCTCGGCGGCGCGGTCCTGGACCGATTCGCCGACCGGGGGCTCAAGGTGGACCTCGAGCACCCCGAGGTGGAGCTGTTCGTCGAGGTGCGGGGCCCCCGAACCTATCTCTACTTCGACCGTTTCGTGGGTCCGGGCGGGCTCCCCCTCGGGGTCGCGGGCCGGTTGGTCGCCCTCGTGGACGGACCGCGAGGAGCGCTGGGCACCTTCCTCATGATGAAGCGAGGTTGCCGGGTCGCGCTCGTCGTCCTGCCGGAAGGCGAGCCGTTCGTCCGAGAGACCCTCGCCCGTTTTGACCCGACGGCGCGGGTGGCGCCCGCTGCACCGGAGGTCGAATCCTGGGCGCCGGCTCTGGCGGCCCTCGCCGAGGACGCCCACGCGGACGGGGTCGTCCTCCCGATCGCGGTCGAGGAGTACTCTCGGTTCTGGTCCCAGTGGGGCAATCGAGTTCTCTTCTCCCCCACCGTGGGCTTGAGCGACGAGGAGGTGAACGAACGTTGGAGGAACGTGGTGGCCCTCGTCTCGTGACGCAGCGTCAACTCGAGGTTGAACCCTCCAAAACCGTTCCCGCTCCCGCCCCGGAGGCTCCTCCTTCGGGCGCCCCCGCGGTTCCGACCGTTCCAGTGCCGCAAGGGCCCTCGAACCGAGGTCTTCTCGAACGCCAGCTCCGCTGGTTCCGGGAGCGAGCGAAGTTCGAGTCCAGGGCGCGGGACGATGAAGGGTCGAAATAGAGGCGGCGCGTCCCCCGAGCCGTGGCCCTCGCGCCTCCGCCCACGGTCACCGCCCTCGTCGACGCGATTTGCCCCGGGTTTCCCGCCGATTCCTCGGGCCCGGCGTATCCGAGCGCGAGCTCCGTCGGAGTCGACCGTGATGTGGTCGAGGTCGTCGCGCAACTACCGGCCCGTCAACGGCAGGAGTTCGCCACCCTCTTGCGAGCGGTCGAAAGCCCGCTCACCAATCTTCTCCTGACCGGTCGCCCCGTACGATTCACTCAGCTCGACCCTCGCGCGCGGGAGAAGTACCTCCAAGGTTGGGCGGCGAGTCGCCTCGGGGCGAAGCGGCGAGGCTTCCAGGCGGCCAAGCGTCTCGCGACCGGCCTCTACTACTCCCAGCCCTTCCAGAACGACGGCCACCCGCTGTGGGAGCGCATCCACTACACTCCTCCCTCCATGGTCTCGGCCGTACCCGAATCGCTCGTGGGCCTCGGTCCCACGGTGCCTGGGTCGGACAGCGAATTCGTCGCGGATGTCTGCGTGATCGGGAGCGGGGCTGGCGGAAGCGTGATCGCTTTGCGGGCCGCGGAGGCCGGTTACCGAGTGGTGGTTCTCGAGGCGGGGGAGTGGTACCCCAACCTCGCCTACCCCCGGATCGAAAAGGAGGCGCACGACCGCCTCTTCGTGGGTCGGGGAACCGTCACGACCAGCGACACGGCCATCGCATTCCTGGCGGGTGAGGCCGTCGGGGGAAGCACCGCGATCAACTGGCTCACGTGCCTCCCCCCAAGACCTCAGGCGAGGGCCGAGTGGGCGAGGGACGGTGGAATGACCGACGTCGCTACCCCGGCGTTTGACGCGTTGCTCGACGAGGTGGGCCGTCGCATGAGTGTCTCGACAGCCGAGAGCACCGTCAATCCCTCGAACGACGCCCTTCGTCGAGGTTGTCTCGCCCTTGGTTACCGACAGGGGTCGGATTGGGAGATCATCCCGCGTAATGCGATCGGGTGTCGTTCTCGATGCGGCTTTTGCACGTTCGGGTGTCCCTACTCTGCTCGTCAATCGACCCTGGTCACGTTCCTCGCCGACGCGATGCGACGGGGAACCCGCCTCCTCGCTTCCACCCGCGCGGACCTCATCGAAGTGACCTCCGGTCGGGCCCGGGGAGTTCGGGCGACGTACCGCGCCCACGGAGTCACCCGGTCGGTCCACGTCCGGGCCGCTTCCGTCGTGGTCGCCGCCGGAGCTCTCCAAACGCCCGCCCTCCTCTTGCGGTCGGACGTCAGGTCTCCGGGCGTCGGTCTCGGTCTCCGCGTCGACCCGACCACCGCACTCGCCGGAGAATTCCCCGACCCGGTCCGGACGTGGGAAGGTCCGCATCAGACCGTGGGCGTCTATCGATTCCAAAACTCGGACGCCGAGGCGCACGGCCCGTGGATCGAAGCCGCGCCCGCGCACCCGGGACTTTCCGCGATCGCCCTTCCCTGGTACGGCGCCGAGGACTATCGGCGGCGGATGGAACGGATCGAGTACACGGCCACCCCCATCGTCCTGGTGCGCGACGTCGGGGAAGGGCGGGTCCGCATCGATTCCGACGGTCGCCCCGCGTTCGACTACCACCTGACCGAGCGAGACCGTAGAAACCTGATCCTCGGGCTCGAGGAAACGGCGCGGATCCTGCGGGCGGCCGGCGCTACTCGTCTGCTCTCTCTCCAGACCCCGCCCATTGAGGTCGGTGGCCTCGGCCATCCGATCACGGAAAGCGAACTCGACCGATTCGTCTCCGAGGTGCGTCGGGCCGGGATCCGGGAGAGTTCGGTCGCTCTTTTTTCGGCCCATCCCATGGGCTCCGCCCGGGCCGGGCTCGACCCCAGAACGAGCGCTGCGCGTCCGACCGGGGAGGTCCACGGAGTGGACGGCCTGTGGGTCGGGGACGGGAGTCTTCTTCCCTCGGCTCCCGGGGCGAACCCGATGATTTCGATTCTCGCGACCGCATGGCGGACGGCCGGCTTCCTCATCGCTTCGCTCGGCGGAAACCCCGCCGGGAAGAGGTTCGCGGGCCAGTAGGTTTAAAAGGCGCCCCCGGGTGGCGCCGCCGCACCCGGAGCTCTCGATGCCCGCGTTCAAGGTTCAAGGTTCGTTCTACGCCCGGCGCGGTTACTGGCAGGCGTTCACGAAGACCCACGACGCCCAATCGGCGGAGATCGCCCGCGAGTGGGCCCTTTCGGAGATCGGAGGCTGCCATCACGTGAAGCGCTCCCGTATCCGGATCACCTCGGTCGGAGAGGTCACGGCGGCATGAGCACCCCCGCGCCCCGACCGACCGAACAGCAGGTCCAGGAGGACCTCATGCGACTCGACGCCTACCGCAACCAGCTGAACGCCCTGCTCCAGCAACATCAGATCCTGAGCGCATCTCGTCAGGACCACGGCCGTGCCCGCGAGAGCCTCGAGGGCGTCGACCGGGCGCCCGCCGGCGTGGAGCTCTTGCTCCCGCTCGGGGGAGAGACGTTCGTGCGAGGTTCCGTGGATCGAAGCGCCCCCGTACTCGTGGGGGTCGGCTCGGGGATCGTCGTCGAGATGGAACGACCGAAGGTGGTCGAGCTCCTCGCGGAACGATCGGTCCGCATCGACCAAGCCTTGAGGGACCTCGAAGGGCAGATGGGTTCTCTCGACGAACGAATCCAGGCACTCTCGCAACGACTCGACTCGATCGCGCGGGAGAACGGCGCGTCGACCGATGTGGGCAGCGATTAAGGCGAGACTGAGGCGCTCCGAGGAAGCGTCCCCAACTCCCTCCGACAACTCCCGAGAACCTTCGAAATCCCAAGCTCGAGGGTCGTCGACCTCACCCGCCCCGGCCGCTCCGGGTCCCTCATCGACCGCGGGAGATGAGACGATCTTCACCGAAGGGTTCCTGGGCCGACGGCTGAAGGAGGGCACCATCGACGACGTGCTCGACGACCTCGAGATCGTCCTGATGGAGTCGGACGTAGCCGTTCCGGTGATCGAGCGATTGCGGCGCGACCTTCGCCGAGACCTTGCGGGCAAGAAGCTTCGATTCGGAGTGGACGCGGAGGACGCGATCCGCACTTGCCTCGAGCGCTCCTGTCGGGCGATTCTCGCTCGGCCTCCGCTCGACCTCGCCAAGGCCGTTCGCGAACACACCCCCAAACCGTACGTGATTCTGTTCGTCGGTGTCAACGGAACCGGCAAGACCACCACGGTCGCGAAACTCGCCGGGTGGCTTCGCAAGCAGGGACTTTCCAGCGTCATCGCCGCCGGCGACACGTTCCGAGCGGGTGCCATCGAACAATTGCTGGTCCACGGTGAGCGGATCGGGGTCCGCGTCGTCCGTCAACAGGAAGGCAGCGACCCCGCCGCGGTCGCCTACGACGCCGTCGAACACGCGCGAGCGAAGGGGATCGATGTCGTTCTCGTGGATACCGCCGGACGCCAACACACGAACGAGAACCTGATCGAGGAGGCGAAGAAGATCCGACGGGTGGTCTCGCCCTCGCTGACGCTCTTCGTGGGCGACGCGTTGAGCGGGAACGACGTCATCGAACAGGCGAAACTCTTCGACGAGGCCGTCAGCCTGGACGGTCTCGTCCTCACGAAACTGGACGCCGATGCGAAAGGAGGCGCGGCCCTCAGCGCCACCTTCGTCACCAAGAAACCGATCCTCTTCGTGGGAACGGGTCAAGGGTACGCGGACCTCGTGGCGTTCGACCCCGACTGGATGGTCCGTCGCCTTTTTGCGGAGGGGACGGCCGGGTGACCCCTCGGATCAGCGTCGTCCTCGTTCGACCGAAAGAGGACGGCAATGTGGGGGCCGTGGCGCGCCTCGCGCGGAACTTCGGGGCCGACCGGCTCGTCCTGGTCGCTCCCCGGGCGCGAGTAGGGACCGAGGCGCGGAAGAGGGCGATGGGCGGTCTTCCCTTGCTGCGCACCGCGGTGCGCGCCCGGACGTTCGAGCAGGCGGTCCGCGAAATGGATTTTGTGATCGGCACCACCGACATGTCCACGGGGCGCTCGAATGCCTATCTGCGACGCTCCGTGAGCCCGGAACGCCTCGGCGAGCTGGTCCGGACCCTCGAGGGTCGGATCGCGATCGTCTTCGGTCCGGAGGACAACGGACTCTCTCGCGAAGAACTCCTTCGCTGCGACCTTTTGGTCCACATCCCCGCCCGGCGGGAATTCCCGACGCTCAACCTGTCTCACGCGGCCGCGCTCGTTCTCTACGCCGTGCACCGCGCCCGCGGGCCGGCCGACCCGGAAACGACCCCGGCTCCCGAGCTCATCGAGCTCAACGGACCCGAGAAGGAGCTGTTTTTGGACCGGCTGGGCGAGCTCCTGACCCGTACGGGTTACCCAGCCCACAAACGACGGGGTTTAATCCTCCTGTTCCGTCGTGTACTCGGCCGCGCGACGCCTTCCGAGGCCGAGTTGCGGATGATGCTCGGGCTCTTCAAGAGCTACGGGCGCGCATTGGACCGCAAAGAGCATGGGCGAAAGTAACGGCGACTGGCTGAGGGTCCGCGGGATCGGCCGCGAGCGGTTCGCGACGTATCTCGCCGACTACCTCGGAACGATCGGGTATACCGTCGAGCGAACCGAAGGGTCCGAACCGACCGAGAGCCGGGTCAAAGGGCGCCTCGACCGGATGAACCCCGCGCTCCCTCCCGCGGCCTCCGCGCTCGAGTTCCGTCTCTATCCGACCAGCGGAGGGGCCGCCCTCGTCTGGCAAGTGCCGACCGAGGTTCCGGCGGACGAGCGGCAGCGCATGGACCGGCTCGTACGGGAGATCTCGAGCCATCTCGAACGCGCGATCGCCACCGAGAGCCACGCGACCGCGAAGGTCGTTCGGCCGGCGGAGTCCCGGCTTCCTTGGGTCGCCTCCGCGAAGAACGGCGGGGCCTGACGCCCGCCTTCCGCCGGCAGCTTTATAATTAGGACCCGGGTCCCCCGCGCCGCATTCCATGGCGACCTCTGCCTACCGGTACATGGCCCGGTCGTTCCAGCAAACCCTCGGGGAGGAGGGTTCGGCGCTCCGGCACGAACGTCTCCTCACCTGGAGGCGGGAACACACGGTCACCCGGATCGAACACCCGACGCGTCTCGACCGCGCTCGCGCGGTCGGGTTCCGCGCGAAGGGCGGGTTCGTGGTCGTGCGCGTTCGCGTGCGCCGTGGCGGTCAGCGCAAGCGCGCGATCATCGCCGGGCGCCGGCCCAAGCACAAGGGGATCGCCAAGATGACGCTCTCGAAGAGCCTGCGCCGCATCGCCGAGGAGCGGGCGGCGAAGCACTACCCCAACCTCGAGGTCCTCAACTCCTACTGGGTCGGGGAGGACGGGAAGCAGAAGTTCTTCGAGATCATCCTGGTCGACCCGGATCATCCGGAAATACTCGCGGACCCCAAGATCGCCTGGATCGCCGCGCCGGTCCACAAGGGCCGGGTCTTCCGCGGGCTCACGAGCTCCGGCACCGAAAGCCGGGGGCTGCGCTGGAAAGGGAAGGGCACCGAGCGATTCCGCCCGTCGAGGGCCCGCAACCGCCGGGATACTCGACGCACCCAGCGCAAGGTCATTCCGTAAGGGGTTCGGCCTCCGCTTCGGCGACCTCGAGCAAGGTCGCGAGGGAGCGGTTCCCCTTCTCTCCCGTCCGTCGGGCCCAGCCGTACAACCCCTCGACGTGGACGAGCTCCCCTCGAAGTATCCGGGCCAGCCGTCTCCGGTACTCGAGGTCCGGACCGGACCGGCCGCTGCCGAGGAACTGCTTGAGCCGCTGGGCCAGATGCCCGCCCTCCGTGTCCCAGTCGGTGAGGACGATCACCCTCCGGGCGGAGGCCGCGAGGAGCTGCGCCGTCTCGGAGATGGTCCGCCCGCGGTGCACGAGAACGATCGTCCCCGGGATACCGAGCCGACGAAGAGAGCGGCGGTCGCGCTCTCCCTCGACCACTACGACCGTTCCCGGCGTTCGGCTGTCGCTCTGGAGGTGGCCCCAGAGCTCCCAGAACTCGTCAAAGATCGCGGCCGGATCTCGACCCGTGGTCACCGAACCGCGTCCCCACCCCGACCAATTCGGTCGGAGGGCCCAACCAGACCGCACATATCGTATAGTCCTTCGGTTGTCGGACCTTTCCCGCGAGAACCCGATGCCCGACCATTTCACGCAGCTGCTCGAATGGCGACGCAACGAGCTCGCCGTTCGGGGGCTCGCGAAACTTCCACCGGATTTCTACACCTTGACGACGGCCTACCTCGCCGACCTGAAGCGGTCCTACGAGACGGAGCTGCGGGAGAACCCCTCCGGTCGAAAAGGGGACATCTCCCGGCAGACCTACCAGCGCGCCATCCAGGTCGCCCGGGACGTCGTGGAAGGCCGAGTTCAGAAGGTCCTGAACGCGGCGTTCCAGGCGAGCATCGGCGGGACCCGCGACCTCCCGAACGCCCTTCCCGAGGAGCGGGCGACGTTCGACCAGGTGCTCTCCGTCCTGCTCGAACACCGACGTTCGGCGGCTGCCTACATCGAACCCACTCCGGCCGCGACCCCTGCAGCCCCCCCGCGTCCGTCCGAGGCACCGCCCGCGTCCGCAGCGAGCGCCGCCGTCCGGGCGACCGTTTCGCCTCCCGTCGCCCACGCTCGTCCGTCGCTCGTCTACGTCCGGGTGCTCAAGGATTCGCGACCGATCGAGGTGGGCTCCGAGACGATCGACCTGAAGGCCGACGACGTTCTCTCCCTGCCCCCCGAGACGGCCCGGCTCCTCGTCGATGCGAAGGTGGCCGAACCGCTCGAAACGTCCGCGACCCGACCCGTTACGTGACGTTCGGCGCGCCGCGTTCGTCGCTCGGTGGGGTCAGCTCGAGCGCATAGAACCGGTCGAAACCAAAGAGCAGGTTCTTTGCGGCGAGACGGACCCGGACCTCTATTTCCGACGAGGACGCGGAGCGGATCGCCTCTTCGAGCAGTTGGGGAAATCCCCACGTCCCCAACGCCTCGGCCTGGCGACGGAAGGCAATCTCGATGAGGCCGGCCGCCTTCGCGGCCGCGCGTATACGAGTGAAGTTCACGAAAACTGACAGGTCGGATTCCCCGGGGTCCGCGATCGGATCCCCGGTGGGGCGATGCCGCCGGACGGCCGCTAACGTCCCCGACGGATGGGCGGCAAGGAGCTCGGCCTCTTCCATGCCGTAGTCGATCATGAGGAAAAGCCCGGCCACGAGATGATCGGCTACCTCGCGCACGAGCCCCTCCGCCATGGGGGAAACCTCGAGAATGACGCCCCCCTCCGTGGGCCGAGGGAGCGCGGGAGCCGGCACCGGGCGAAGCAGTGGAGCCGCGGAGACGACGAATCCGTCGTCCGCCAGACGGACCCCGAGCTCTTGCCATTCCTCTCCGTTCCAGAGAAGCCGGCGCGCGGGTTGTGCGTCGAGCACCTCATTCGCCACCACGACACCTCGAAAGGGTCCCTCGGCGCCGATTGCTCCGGTGGCCGAGACCGGAATCCCGACGGAGTGACCTGCCGCGGAGATTCTCTCGAACGCCCGAGCGCCGAGTGTCGGGGATCGTTCCACGAGGACATACTCAAGGCGTCGGCGCAGTCCGGCGTCGAGCCCGAGGGCCGTGAGGACGGTCTCGCCCAGGGTCCCATCGCCCGGCCCGACCTCCAGGACCCGGAACGGAGCTCCGGCGGGCATCCCGCTCGCAACCGTCCGGATGCGTTCCGCGATGGCTCGCCCAAAGAGGGGGCTGGCGTGCGCCGCGGTGTAATAGTCCCCCTCTCGTCCGAATGGCGAGTCCTCTCTCGAATAGAATCCGACCCCGTCGCCGTAGAGAGCGATATCCATGAACCGGTCGAACGGAACGAAGCCGTCGGCATACGCCGCCCCTCTCAGGCGGTCGCGGATCCGTTCGCGCCGGTGCACGTCGACCGACGGCGCAGCTCGGGCCGGCTCGGTCATCGACCGGTCGTTCAGCCGATGTATCCGAGGTCTTCGCGCGGGGTTGGTCCGGAGGTCGGGGTCCCTTCGGTCGAGTGGGCCTCCGCTTCGTGGATCTTCTGCGCGATCCGGTCGACCTCGTGCGCCTTCGTCTCGAGGGCGGTGAAGTCGATCTCGATGCGAAGGACCTTGGCCAGGACCTTCAGGACCGATTCCGCGCTGCGGGGGTCGACGAAGTAGCCGCTCGTCTCGCCCATGAGGCAGACGCCCTCCATCCCGAAGAGGCGACCCAGCCCGAGGAAGAGCCCGCTCGCGCCGATGAGGCCACCCCCCGGGTCGTTCCGGGAGAAGACGACGCCGAACTTTTTCATCGCCTCGACCTGCTGCGTGTTGGTCGCGGCCCCGAGCACTCGGGGTTCGTCGACGACCCTTCCTTGGGCGAATCCCGCGAGCGTGAACACCTCGCGAACCCCCAGGCCGTGGCAGTAGTCGAGGACGCGTTGCGTGATCTCGTACTGGCCCTCGGGGCTAATGCCCTGATAATCCCCCCCGAGCACGAGGATGTCCCGAGTGGCGGTGCCCGTCCCCTTCCAGTAGTGGATGTCGTTCGAAACGAGCCGAATGATCCCCTCTTCGCTGACGTAGACCTGAGGCGGGAAGAATTTCGAGTAGATGGTGGCGAGCGGCTTCGCCTTCAGTTGGTCCCGGAGGTAGTCGGCGGCCAGCTTTCCGACGTTCCCGACCCCGGGAAGTCCTTCGATGAGGATCGGGTCCCGGAGCTCCACCTTTTCGAGCGTGCGTATGACGACGTCTTCCACGGGGTACCGACCTCTTGCGAAGCAGCCGGGGTTGGCCGATAAAGGTTAGCTAACGGGCGGGTAGGTCGCTATCGCGACGGGGCCGTCCGTTCCGAGACGTGCCAGCCGCTCTCGCCGAGTTCCGCGTTCCAGATGTGCTTGAGGTCCGGTCGGTTGCCCACCTTCTCGAGGAAGAGCGTGTGCTCGTAGTGGTCGAGTTTCGGCTCGGCCTTCAACTCGACAACGAGGTCCGCGAGGTCCTGAAGGAGTGAGAACACCGAGCGTTCGTGCGCGATCGAGTGGGCGGCGAGGAGCGCGTGCCCCCCGATCGTCTGGCATCGATGCCGGATCTGGCGCGCGACCGTCGTCAGCTCGTGCGGTTCCATGACCTCGAGGAAGAAATCGACCGAGTCCACGACCAGCCGGAAGGGAGAGTCAATCTTGGCGAGGTCCGAGAGCATCCGGTTCCGAAGGCTGAACGGGGTAAGGACCCGATCCTCGGGCTGGGTGGCGGCGAGGTCGCTCAGGGATATCCCGCCCTCGCGTGCGGTCGCGACTTCCAGACCGCGGACGAGGACGCGTTCGAAGTACTCGTCGGCGAGGTTGACGATCTTGATCTCCCCGGGGTCCCAGCCGAAATCGTCGAAGGCTTTGCGGACGTCCTCGGTCCGCTCGTACGTCGTGTAGAACAGGACCGGTACGTCGCCGACCCCGGCGTGGGCGAACTGTTTGGCGAGGGTAGGGGC
>DATEQS010000012.1:0-5332 GCA_035272385.1 Thermoplasmata archaeon | reverse complement strand
CGTGCCGTCCAAGACCCCCAGTAAACCCGCCGGTTCGGAGGAAGCGCCGCAGCCTCCGAAGCAGGCGATCGCGCTCGAAGACCTCCCCGGTATCGGGGGCATCACCGCCGAGAAACTCCGCGAGAACGGTTACACCGACCTAATGGAGCTCGCCGTCGCTTCGCCCGGCGATGTCGCCGAGGCCGCCGAGATCGGGGTCGCGATCGCCCAGAAGATCATTGGCGAGGCGCGCCGGAAGGCGGACGTAGGAGGGTTCGAGAGCGGCACGACGCTCCTCGAACGTCGCAAGAGGCTGGGCCGGATCACGACCAACTCCAAAGCGCTCGACGAGCTGCTGGGCGGTGGAGTCGAGACCCAGGCGATCACCGAATTTTCCGGAGAGTTTGGGACCGGGAAGACCCAGATCGGCCACCAGGTTGCGGTGGACGTGCAGCTGCCGCCCGCCCAGGGCGGCCTCCTCGGCGAGGTCGTCTACATCGACACCGAGAGCACGTTCCGGCCCGAGCGCATAGTCGACATGGCGAAGGGCGTCGGCCTCGACCCGGAGGAGGCGCTCAAGCACATCCACGTCGCGCGGGCGTTCAACTCGAACCACCAGATGCTCCTCGTCCAGAAGGCCCAGGAGCTCGCTCGGGAGAAGCCGATCCGACTGCTCGTGGTCGACTCGCTCACCGCGCACTTCCGCTCGGAGTACCTGGGGCGCGCCGAGCTCGCGCCCCGGCAGCAGCACTTGAACCGCCACCTGCACGAGCTTCTGCGCTTCGCGGACACCTACAACGCTTCCATCGTGGTGACGAACCAGGTCTCGGCCCGGCCGGACATCCTGTTCGGCGACCCGACCCGACCGATCGGCGGGAACATCGTCGCGCACGCGGCGACGTACCGCGTCTACCTACGGAAGTCGAAGCCCCCAAAGCGCATCGCGCGTCTCATCGACTCGCCGAACCTCCCCGAAGGGGAAGCGGTCTTCTCGCTCACGACGGAAGGGATCCGCGACTAGCGAGCACGCCCTCTCCGACCCGTCGTAGCGCGGTCGCCTTTACGTAGAGCCAGACGGTCACGCCCGGACGAAGCCCCAGCTGACGCACCGGTTCCTCGGTCATCGCGATCCGAAGTCGGGCGCCGGAACATCGAACGGACAGCGTGACGCCGAGGTCCCCGCGCTCGCTTCGGACCTGCTCCACGGTCGCCCGCAGGACGTTTCGCGCGCTCGACGGGAAGCGGCGACGCGCCACCACCACGGCCTCGGGGTCGAGGAGCACGGAAACGGTTTCGCCGTCTTCGGCCGGAAACGCGACCCGTAGGTGGAGGGAGCGGCCGACCCGCACTTCGGGTGTCGGTGTCCGACGATAAACGCCTCGGAGCAAGTTCGGGGAGGTGAGGGGCGTGACGGGGCGCGCGTCGAGGAGTTCGACCGAGTCGAAACCGCCCCGAACGATCCGGTCCCCCAGGGAGGTCAGGGTTGTCCCGCCATGTCCGGTGCCCCCGCGCACCCCCCGAACGACCGGTCCGCCGAAGGCGCGCTCGAGCCGCGCGATCCGGTAGACCGCGCGGTCTCGAGAGATCCCGACCCGGCGGCTCGCGCTGACGATGGAGCGCTCCTGAACGAGCGAACGGAGCAAGGCGACGTCGGTGTTGGTGACAGTGCTCGCTCGACGGGTCATGCTGAGTTCCCGGAAGGAGAAGGGGACACCCCCAGTGGATGCAGGCTCATCTCCTCTACGTCGAACCGCACCCTCAGCCCGACGGAAGGGAGTGGGGTCTCGAGGGGTGGGGAAAGCCGGAGCGCGACGGACAGATCGTCGACCCGGACGGTCAGGGCGAGCCCCTCCGGGGTCGGGCGGGCGCTGCGCACTACGCCCTCCCAGACTCCCGGAGGATCACCTCGGCCCCGGAGTGTCGGCCGCGCGAACGCGATGCCTCCGGGCCCGGCCCGCGCCAATAGCCAGGCCGCGAGCGACCCCGAGCGGCCGGGTTCGAGCGACGGGCGGTCGTAAACGTTCTCGAACCCCACGAATCTTGCCGTGAACGAGTCCGAGGGGTTCGTGAGCAGGGTCGTCGCATCGCCCCGGAGACCGACGCGCCCCGCGCTCAAGACGAGGAACGAATCGGCGACGGAAAAGGCGAGCGACGGGTCGTGAGTGACGACCACGACCGGGACCTCTTCGGTCTCCCGCAACTCTTCGAACACCCGGCCGAGCTCGTAACGGGCCTCGACGTCGAGCGCCTGCCAGGGCTCGTCCCAGAGGATGAGTGCCGGCTCGGCGGCGAGGGCCCGGGCGAGCGCCACCCGTTCGAGTTCCCCGCCGCTCAGCCGCGCCGGATGGCGATGGGCGAGCTCCGTCAGGCGGAACCGGGCGAGGAGGGCGCGGGCGCGCACGAGCGCGTCGGTGCGCCCGCGGACCTCGAGCGGGTAGCTCACGTTGCGCTCGACCGTGCGGTGCGGGAACAGGCCGAGGCCTTGCGGCACGTAGCCCAGCCCTCGCTCCTCGGGGGGCCGGTCGGTGAGGTCGACGCCATCGCGCAGGATCCGGCCCGCCCGCGCCGGCAGGAACCCCCCGAGCGTACGGAGCAGGGTCGTCTTGCCGGCCCCGGAGCTCCCGAGCACGGCGACCACGCGCCCCGGGGCGAGCGAGAGGTCGATCGGGCCGAGAGAGAAGCCGTCCACCGATGACTCGAGCCCCTCGACCGACCAGCCGTTCACGGGAGCAGCTCCCCTCGACGCCACGGGACCCAGCCGGAACGCTCGCCGAGACGAACGAGGAAGAACAGCACGAACGCGATCAGGAGGAAGAGCGAGCTCACCGCGGCGGCGTCGGCAAGGTCCCCCGTCTGGAAGAGGTTGTACACGTAGACAGAGAGGGTCGACGTGACCGGACCATTGTACGGTCCGGCGGGGTAGACCGCGTAGGCGAGGATGAGGATCCCTCCGATCTCGCTCACCGCCCGCGCCCAGGTGAGGAGAAGACCGGCGACGATCCCCCGCAGCGCGAGCGGGAACGTGACCGTCAGGAACACGGTCGCGGGACCCGCGCCGAGCGACCGGGCGGCTTCCAGGACGCGGCCGTCGACCGCGCGGAAGGAGAGGTCTGCGGCGAGGACCGTGTAGGGGGCACTGACGAAGACCATCACCAGGACGACGCCCCAGATCGTGTCGTAGATGGGGAACCCGATCGCGGTCGTGAACCGGTAGAGCGGGCTCCCGGGCAGGATCAGAAAGAACAATCCCACCCCGACCAGGAGGTGGGGGACCACGACGGGCAGCGCGACCACCGACTCGACGACGCTGCGGCCCCGGAACGGTCGACGCGCGAGGAGATAGCCGAGCGGGATCGCGAAGAGGACCGCGGCGAGCACCGCGATGCCCGAGGCGAAGAACGTGAGCCAGAGCGCCGCGGTGACGGCCGGGTTGTTCGCGGCTGCTAGAATCCGTCCCGGGGGGGCGTAGGTGAACAGGGCAACGATCGGCAACAGGAAGAGCAGGAGCAGCGAGCCGGAGAGCACCAGCTGGAGCGCGAGCCAGTACGGCCCGGTGCGCGGGCGGTGTCGGAGAGGGAGGGTGGCCCCCGTGCTCATGCCAGCATCGAGACGGCCCAGGACGGCAGGCCGGTGACGTCCGGGGCGAGCACCGATGGGACCGCCGACGGATGGTCCGTCCATCCGGGGAAGATCGGGGTGAATGCACCTCCTTCGGCGAGGATCGCCGCCCCTTGCGGAGACAGGAGCAGGTGGATGAATGCCGCACCCAGGTCCGGGTTCGGGGCGTTCGAAGGTACGGTGACGGCGAACAGCACCGGGGCGGGGGCGACCTTCGCCGTGCCTCCCGTCGAGGTCAAGATCGTCGTGGAAAGCTTGGCGTAATCCGAGAGCGCCGTCGAATTATTGGCGGAAAGTCCCACGATCGGGTTGAACGAGACGTACGACATGTGGTTCACGATCGCGTAGGACCGGTAGGTGATGACGGCCGAGACCACGCCCGTCGAGACGAGGGAGGCGGCTTGGGATTCGTGCTCGATCTTGGTGTTCGAGTTGCCGACCGCGAAACTTCCCGGGGCCCCGTTGTAGAAGTGGCTGTACACGGCGGAGATGTTGCCGCCGTCGTAGAGCATTCCCTGGAGCATCATGCTGAAGATCTCGTTGTAGCCGTTCGGGTCGGTCGAAGCATTCCAGATCCCGAGGGGCGCGTTGCCGGGCGTGGTGACGTCGGTGATCAGTTTTGAAGCCCAGTTGGAGGAGTTGATTCCACTGAACGCGACGATGCTCGGGTTGTAGGCGAGCACCTCGGGGGTGGTGCCGAAAACGACCTCGTAGTTCGCGTACGAGGACTCCAACATGTGGGGGATCAGCCGGAAGTCCGCGACCGCGGCGACGTCGGCTTTCGCCCCGAGGGACGTGATAGCGGTCGTGATGTCGATCGACCCCTCGTAGGTTTGAGCGGCGGAGGGGGCGGTAATCCCGGGCGTTTCGTTGGCGAGCTGGCTCGCTACTTGAGGGAAGAGCGTGTCGAGAGTTCCGGCTCCCAGCACGGAGAGCGTCGAGTTCTCGACTGTCGCGGGAGAGGCCGCCGGGGAGCCTCGATATTCGTACCCCGCGAAGAACCCGACTCCCCCCACGGCGGCGGCGATCACGATCACGATCACGACCCAGACGCTGGTGGTGGCGACCATCGATGTGGGGAATTGCCCTATCGCATAAATCTTTCCGTCGGGCGATCGGGGGTTCAGAGCTTGCGCCGTCGCTCGGCCGGCAGGTAGAGCCGGTACGCGCGTCCGACGAGCGACCCGATGGGCACCGGACCGTACCGCCGGCTATCGCGGCTCAGCGCGAGGTTATCCCCCAAGAGATAGACGAATCCGGGGGGGACCCTTGGACCATCGGGGAGAGCCAATTCGCCGGAAACGAATCCTACTCGTTTCACGAAGAATCGGTGCGGTGACTCGGTTTCCCGGGCGACCACGAGATCCCCCCGGACGGGAGAACGGTGTCGATACGCCCCCGGGTCGACGTAGAGTCGATCATCGGGAACAAGGGTCGGCTCCATCGACCAATCGGCGACCCGGAATCGTCGGCTTCTCAGGCGGCGGGCGAATCGGGCCCACCGGCCCAGCGCAGTCGCATCATTCGCGTCCGGCAACCTTATCCTCCGCCCGAGGTATCGCGGGATATGTCCGCTTTCCCTCGACTCCGCGATTGGGCTCTTCGGGCCCGGGACGCCGTAAATCCGCCCGCGACCGCCTACGCCCACTGCGATATCCCGTGCGGCATCTATGACCCGCACGAAGCCCAGATCGCCGCGCTCACGGTCCTGCGGATGGACCAGCTCATCGGAGAG
>DATEQS010000011.1:0-7093 GCA_035272385.1 Thermoplasmata archaeon | reverse complement strand
CGCGCCCCGGCGCTCCGTCCGAACAGTCCCATGTGGGAGAACTCGGGATGTTCGTCCATCGTGACCATCGCGGTCAGGGGATCGGAACCGTTCTCCTGGAGCGGTGCCTCACCCTGGCTCGGTCGCGGTTCGAGGTCGTCTTTCTCTCCGTGTGGTCGAAGAACGAGATGGCGGTCCGGCTCTATCGACGCTTCGGTTTTTCGGTGTGCGGCCATCTCCCCCGGGTGATCCGGCGGGCGGGGAAGTACTTCGACGAGGAACGGATGGTCCTCGACCTCTCGCGAAGCCCCAGGGGACCCGGGGAGAACCGTTAAGCGGGCGCGATTGTCGGCCGCAGCGATGATCGCCCCCCGAGAATGGCACAAGGAGCTCGAGACCGAGCGGGCGATGAAGAACGAATTCATGATCCGGGACCCGGAGTCCCCGTTCGTGGTCGGACGCGTGCCGTTCCACGAACTGCGCTACTTTCCCCCCGACCCGAAATTCGTCGTCCGGGCCACGCTCAAACGGCGGCCCTCCCCCGAGGAGATCTACCTGAGAACCAATCGGGACAACCAGGCGGTGATGCGGTACATCGGCGACCTCGAGTTCTCGATCGGCCGGGAATCCTTCCACCTCCGCCTGTACCATGCGGGGGAGGGGGTCGGGACTTCCGTGTTCGTCCCCTTCCGTGACTTGTCGAGCGGCAAGGAGAGCTACGGTCCGGGTCGATACCTCACGCTGGAGCTCAACGAAGCCGACGTGTACGAGGTCGACTTCAACCGGGCGTTCAACCCCTATTGCGCCTACACCGACGATTTCGAGTGCGCCTTCCCGCCCTCCGAAAACGACCTCGCGGTCGCGGTACCGGCGGGCGAGAAAGCCTGGGCCGCCGACCGGAATCCGAAGAGCCCTTCGGGGGCCGTCCTCGGGCGCCTCCGCCCGTCAAGCTCCAAGGTGGCAAGCCCGCCCCTCCGCCGGGCGGGAAAGTCGTCGCGGGCTAAGGGTGGCCGAACGCCCCGAAAATCCCGTTGATCACGAACTGGACTCCCACCGCGGCGAGCAGCAATCCGAGCACCCGGGTCATGGCCATGATCCCGGTCTTGCCGAGGTAGCGGAAGATCCGCTGACCATAACGAAGGATGAAGTACGTCGCAGCGGTCGTGATCGCGATGGCGACGAACACCGCGAGCACCGCGTACGGGTCGTTGGCGTCGCTGCCCTCGTAGATCATCACCGTCGAGATCGCTCCGGGCCCCGCCAAGAGCGGGATCCCGAGCGGGACGACGGCGATTTCGTCCCGTCGCGCGATCGCTTCCTCTCGGTCCTCGCTGGTGAGCTTGGTCCGGGTGACCTCCCCGTGAAGCATGTCGAACGCCACGATGAACAAGAGAATCCCGCCCGCGATCTCGAACGCGGCCAGCGTGAGCCCGAACGCGCTGAACAAGAACCGGCCGACGAGGGCGAACACCATGAGCACGGTGCCGAGGACCGTCACGGCCCGACGGATGACGATCCCGCGGTCGACTTCGTCAAAGCCTTCCGTGAGCGCCACAAAGAACGGGAGGGCTCCCACCGGGTCGACGAGCGCGAACACTGTCACGAAGATCGCGACGTAGACCAGGAAATCCGTCACCGTACCGCCTCCGGTCGTCCGGAGACTCGAGGGCCGTTCAACTCTCCTCTGGACATCGTCGACCCTCTCCCGAGCGCGTCAGCGCGAGCGGGTCCTCCGGGTGCCGCCGGTCCGTGCCTTCGTCGCGGCTCGAGGGGCGGAGGGGGGTCCCCGGGACCGCGTAGCCTTTGAACGCTTCCCTTCCGAAGCCGACGACCCGCGGACTTTCAGGACGTCAACGTCCCGGGCCCTCAACCGTAGAACGATCGGCTCCTTTTGGGGGTTCGCGACCAGGAGCACGTAATCGCCGGGGGATTGCGGGTCGAAGTAAATGCGCGCCTTGCCCGCGAGGCGGACGCGTTGAACGAACGGGCCGTCCTTGTGACCGATCAACAAGACGAAGGAGCGCCCGGGCCCGGGGTTGTCGAGCTCGACGTCGATCTCGCATGCCGGCGAGGCGAGACGTATCTCGACCCGTACGGTCGAAAGCGGGCTGAGAACGAGGAACCGCGGAAGGTCGGGAAGCGCGGTGGCCACGGGCGCTGGAGAGCGTCCCTACGGAAAGCGTTGCCCGAACGTCGGGAATGCCGGAGCGCGAGGTTAAATCGGCCGGGAAAATTGGTCCGCGATGGCAGCGAAACGAACGGCGACCGCAGTCTGGGAAAACGACCTCGTGCACGGTCACGGGACCGTCAAGGGAACGAGCGGCGGCTTCGGCGAAATGGCCGTTTCCTGGTCGGCTCGAACGGAAGCTTCGGGGGGCAAGACGAGCCCCGAAGAACTTCTCGCCGCGGCGCACGCCGCCTGTTTTTCGATGGCGCTCTCCGGGGGCCTCGGCCGGATGCAGAAGCCGCCCGAGCGCCTCAGCGTTTCCGCGACCGCGACGTTCGATAAGGTCGGGGACGCCTGGAAGGTGACCACGATGGAGCTCGAGGTCAGCGGCAAGGTTCCCGGAATCAGCGCGCCCGATTTCCAACTGGCCGCGCAGGCCGCAGGCCAGGGATGCCCCATTTCGGGTGCCCTGAAGGGGAACGTCCTGATCTCCGTCCACGCCCGGCTCGAATAGGGTCGATCGTTCTCGGGGCGGTCACGCCCCAAAGTCGGAGAGCTGGCGTTGGACCGGCTTTGCGGCATCGCTCCCGCCCTCCCGAGGTCGCGAGCGCGACTCCGCAGGGTCCTCTTCGGCCTCGGGTTCGGCACCCAAAGCGGCGGTCGCCCCGCCCATAAGCTCGGTGACCGCGCGCGAGTCGGGTTCGATCCTCAAGATGAAGGCGACCTCCTCCGCGGTCAGCTCAAGTTCGCGGGAGATCGCGATGGCCGTCCGTCGAAGGTCTCCCGGAGCCCCTCGGGCCGTCGCGGCGGAGTAGACCCCTTCGAGGAACGGCAGGAGGAGCTCGCGGGATTTGGCCCTCGATAGGTGGAACCGGTGACCGGCCTTCTGCGCGAGCGCGTCTCGGGTCGCGCGTAGCCCACGGGAGCGTCCCATCTCGCCGAGGAACTGGGGGAACGCCACTCCTCCTCGTCCTCCCGAGCTGGGCCCGTCGTGAAGGGCGAACGAAACGCCGCCGGTCATCACTTCGGAAGCGTAACTCCAGAGCCCGTACGCCCGCGTGCGCCGGGCGCGGGCGAGGAACTGTTCCGCTACGGCAAGGGCCCGGAAACCCGCATCCCGGTGGCTCGCGTCGGGCGCGAACCCCGGCAGGTTCTCCTCGATCCAGGGCAGCAGGTCGTCGGGAGTCGCGTCGAGACGATCCTGGATCTCCACGTTCCGATAGTACCGGGGACTCGACAGTGCCTCTTCCGTCAACGCGACGAAGTCCGCCGCTAGGTCGCGGAATCCCAGGACCGAAAGCTGCCAGGGGCCCGGCGGGAGGGGGGCGATCGCATCCAAGTCGTTCAAGGCTGCCCGCACGTCCCCGTGCGCTCGGTGCACAATAGATTCGAGGGCGCCCGGATGCAGAACGATCCGTTCCGACCGAGCTACGCGTTGGACGAAGGTCGTGAGCTCGGCATCCCGAACGGGATAGAACCGGATCCGGAGAACCTGGGTGCGGAAGACAGGCGAGTATCGGGTCAGGGTCCGGTCGTCGTTGACCGTGAGGACGATCGGTTGATGGGTCGATCGGGCCAATCGGGTGATCGCGCCCAGTCCGCCGTGGTCCGAGAGGTCCGTCGAACGACCGCTCGTCTTCCATTCGTCGATGTCCCGACGAGTCGCTGGGAGCCGGGCCCAACCCGCGTTTCCCGGGGATCGCGGAACCGCGGTCCAATCCTCGAACGCCCGCGGCTTCCCTTTCGCCACGAGGCCCCACGCCGCGTTCAACGAATCGATCGTGCCGTAGCGCCCCCGCAGGAACTCCGAGAGCGCCATCGGCGTCGGGCGGGGGCGAGCCGATTGCGCGATACGTCCCGTGAGACAATCCGCCTCGTCCAGCAGGATGAGCGCATGGCGGACCCCCTTGCCCGCAAGGGGTTCGGCCAGCGTGTGGCTCACCGAGGCCCGACCGGCGACCTGCTCGACCGCCGTTTCGTTGCGCGCATCGGAGGCGTTCATCTCAACGAGCGTCCAGCCGAATTCGTTCGCCAAGGCGAGGGCCGCGGTGGTCTTCCCGACGCCCGGCGGTCCGGAGAGCACGGCGGCCCGGCGATTCGGAGTTCTTCCCTCCTGCCACTGGGTCGCCCAGGCACGGAGTTCGTAGCGAGCCCTCGGATTCCCCACTATGTCGTCCAACCGGGTCGGACGAAGCCGCTCGGAGAGCGGAAGGCGGGAGGGGGGTTGCGACGTCATCGTTCCGTTAGCGGTCACCGGAGATAAGGCATGCCGGGTCGCCCACGGTCGGAACGGTTGAGTACCGTCGCTCCCTAGGACCGGGCGGTCCGCGATGACTCTTCCAGGGGCGATTCTGATCGAACGTCGTGCGCTCCGGGGCACCTCCCGGTCGCTTTCGGCCCTAACGATATCGGTCGACCCTCCTGCCGTCGCCCCACCGGCGGCGGACGCTCGGATCGTCGCTCTGCTTCGACGGGCCCGGGAGCACGGAGTCACGAACTTCGACGTGGCGAGGGCTCGGTTCCCCGAGAGAGCCGAGACTCTCATCGCGACCGCCTTCCCTGTCCCGGACCCTGAGCTCTCGGTCATTGTCGGGAGGTCGATCGAGTCCTTAGCGCGGGAACGCCCTCCCGAGGACGAGCCGACCTCCGGGGAAACTCTGACCAAGGCTCTCGAAGCGTCCGTCAAGCAAAGCCGACGCCGTCTCAGGGGAACTCCGATCTCCATCTTGGAATGGGATACCGAAGCGGGCGACTCCTTCGAAGGGCGCGAAGACTCGGAGAGGCTGGGTCCCACGTCGGGGACCGACCCTGACCTCTTGTGGGCGGTCCGAGTACCGGCCGGGGGTACGGTGCTTCCCAGGACCGACCACACCCCGGCCCTTTTCTCGGGAGAGTTCTCCCTTCTCGAACAAGGCCTCGCCTCCTTGTTCGAGCGAACCGACCCGAACATGGGAACGGGCATCATCGCCCGCGACCCCTTCTCGGACGGGCGTCTCGACGGCAGCCGCTTCGCGGCCGTAGGGACTCCCGGCGGCCCCGAGGATCGGCCGGTCGACCTTCGACGCCTGCATCGCGAGTTCGAGCCGATCTTGCGGTTGAGATTCCTGACCGAAGGCCGTCGACGCACCCTGGCCCAGGCGGCGGTGCGCTTTGTTCTGGGGTGGCCCTGGGTGGTCACCTGCGTCATCCCACTTCCCACACCCGAGCGATTCGAGGAGATCCTCGGATACGGTTCGGCCCCGGCCATCAGCGACGAGGAGTTGACCCGGCTCGGCCTCGTGAAATAGGCTCCGGGCTTCGACCCCACATGCTCGCGGTCGGCGACCTTGCCCCCGACTTTCCGGTCGTCCTCGCGGACGGAACGACGCGCCCGTTCTCCTCGTTTCGGGGCCGGCCCGTGATCCTCTACTTCTTTCCGAAAGCGAACACTTCGGGATGCACCGTGGAAACCCGCGGGTTCTCTGAGCGTTACGAACAGTTGCAACACTCCGGAATCGAGGTCATTGGAGTGAGCGTGGATTCCGCCGAGACTCAGGCCGCGTTCGCCGAGAAGTGTGGTTCCAAGTTCCCGATGGTCGGGGATCGGACCAAGGAGGTCGCCCGGAAGTACGGCGTCCTCGGATTTTTGGGGGTCGCGAAGCGGGTGACCTTCTTCGTCGATGGCGAAGGTCGGGTCCGTGACGTGGTCGAGGGCCTCCTTCCGGGCCCGCATCTGAGGGCTGCCGACGGTTGGGCCGCTCGACCGAACCCTCCCTAGGTAGAGCGGGCTGGGGACGATTCGGCCACGGACAAGCGTCTAAAGCTCGCTACCGTTCCGCGTTGAGGATACACGATGAAGATCCGGACCGTGGAGCCGATCGAGGTCGCAGCGCCCGCGGACGAGCTCTCTTCCCCGTGGAGTTCGACCGTGATCCTTGTCAAGGTCACCACGTCTAACGGCGCCGTCGGCTGGGGAGAAGCCCCCACGACGTTGATGACCCACCCGGTGCGCGAGAGCGTTCGGGAGGTGGCGCGGTTCTACGAAGGTCACGACCTCGCAGACCACGCCTCGCGTCTCCGCGAGTTCGAGCGGTACTCGTTCTACCGCTCCCGCTCGATGGAGGCGACGAGCGCGCTTTCCGCGGTCGACATCGCCTGCCATGACCTGGTCGGGCGGGAACTGGGGGTTCCGATCTCCACCCTGCTCGGCGGGCGACTGAGGGACCGGGTCCGCGCTTACTCGAACGGCTGGTATTCGGACGCTATCCGGCCCGAAGAGTTCGCGACCAAGGCCCGCGAAATGGTCCGGTCCGGGTTCACGGCGCTCAAGTTCGACCCGTTCGCAGACCAATACCGCACGCTTTCGACCGAGGGGCTCCGCGAAGCGGTCGCCCGCGTCGCCGCGGTCCGGGAGGCGGTCGGGGATCAGGTCGACCTTCTGATTGAGTATCACGGACGATTCTATCCCGAGGCAGCGGTCCGGGCGGGTCGGGCGCTCGACGCGTTCCATCCCCGGTTCATGGAGGAGCCGGTTCTGCCGGAACTGTGCGACGCTCTCGCCGAGTTCCGGAAGTTCGTCCGCACCCCCGTCGCCCTCGGGGAGCGCCTCCTGACCCCCGCGGATTTCGAGAGCTTCCTGCGTCGGGGCCTGGTCGATATCCTTCAACCCGACATCACCAACTCCGGCGGGTTCACCTACGGGCGGGAGATCGCGGGAGTGGCGGCCGCCCACGGAGCCCCCGTGGCGTACCACAACGCCTTCGGTCCGGTCCAGACCGCGGCGACCCTGCAGATGGATGCCGCCCTGCCGACGTTCTTCCTCCAGGAGAGTTTCGAGGCGAGCTGGCCCGACTGGAAGCGCTCGCTGGTCCGAGGGTACTCGATCGACCGAGGGGAATTCCCGATCCCGTCGAAGCCCGGCCTCGGGATCGAGGTCGACGAGCGCGCGGTGGAGAGGTTCCGGTCGGA
>DATEQS010000010.1:0-113039 GCA_035272385.1 Thermoplasmata archaeon | reverse complement strand
GGAGTTCCGGGCGCGCATCTATCGGTCGCTCACCGAGAGCCGCCTTCGGGTCCTCCACCGAAAGATCGCCGAGGTGCTCGAACGGACGCACCCCGAACCGACCCTATCGGTGCTCGCCGAGCTCGGACGGCACTACTTCCTGGGAAAGGTCCCTGCGAAGTCCTACGAATACAACCGACAGGCTGCCGAGGCGGCACGGACGGCGGGCGAACCCGAGGTCGCGGCCCACCACCTGGAACGCGTCCTCCTCGACCTGGCCTCGCTCCCCGGAGACCGACGGAGCGAGCGAGTGGAGGTCGCCGAAACCTTGGGGAACCTCTACTACTCGCTCGGCAACTTCCACAGCGCGGACCAGCGGTTCACGGAGGCCCTGGAACGGCTCGGGACCGGGTCCCCCCGGATTCGGGCTCGACTCTTGCTCTCCCGCGGCGATGTCGCTCGGGAGAGCCTCGACCTGGACATGGCCGTCACTCGCGGCACGGAGGCGCTGCACTTGTTCGGGGAGGCCGACGACCGGCTCGGGAGTGCGCTCGCCCACCGACTCCTGGCACGGGTCGCGTTCCGACGGGGAGCATACCGGGACTCGCTCGAAGGGTGCATGCGAGCGCTCGACTCGTTAGAGCCGTCCGACGACGCCCGCAGCCTGGGCAGCCTCGCCATCGACATCGGCAACGCGTTTGCCTCTCTCGGCCCCGAAGTGAAGGACATCGCGTTGGCGTGGTACGACCGCGCGGTGATGCAGCTCCTTCGTACGGATGACTGGTCCGAGCTCTCGCGGGCGTACCTCAACTGGGGCGTAACGCTCGGCGAAACTCGCCCCCAGGACGGTCTCGAGTACCTAGAAAAGGCCCAGGAAGCGGCCGAGCGCGTGCATGACAGCCGAGAGGCCGGTCGGGCGCTCGCGGCGGGGGCCGAGATGCGGCTCGCCCTGGGCCAGATCGAGGACGCCGAGAGAGACAACGAGCAGGTCGGTCGGGCGCTCGAACACAATCCGGACGAGCTCGGGCTGGGGTGGGTAGAGCTCAATCGGGGCCTGATCGCCGAACGGCGGGGCTTGTGGGACGAAGCGGAACGGGCCTACGAACAGGCCGTCGACATGTACCGCCGGTTCCAGCTCCCAGCCGATGAAGCGGAGACCGCCTTCTACCTCGCTCGCCTTCGCTACAAGACCCGGGACCTGGTGGGGGCCCGACGCGCCTACGCGGCGGCCGTGGACCTAGGCCTCGTGCAGCTCCGACCTCACCTCGAGACCCAATTCCTCGAGCTAGGCCAGCAACTGGGACTTGTGTCGTCGGCCCCTTCCCGAGAGAACGACCTGCCTGGCGCGGACCCGGGCAAGCCGCGCGACGAACGAGCATTATAAGTCCGGACGGGCTGATTTCATCCATGATGGCGACCCGAGGCTCCCGATTCACATCCCGGCCTCCGATCTTCGGACGAGAGGAGATCCGCGAGGAAGCGGAGCGCCTTCTCACCCGAACGCTCGGCGGAGCGGGCGGAGGCCTCCTGCTGACCGGACCCGGGGGCGTCGGCAAGACCCAAATCTTGAACGGGCTCATCGAACTCGCCACGAAGAAGGGATGCACGGTCCTCTCGGGCCGGGCGCTCCCGGAGGAGCTCCCGCCCGCGTTCTCGTTGCTTCGGGCACTCCTTGCTTCCGAGAGGATGCCCGGGGCTCCGACCTCGCCACCGGCGTGGGCGCTGGCCCGGGCCGCCCTCAGTTTTGCACCCGCGGTGAGCCCGCCGGAGGTACCCGAGACGGTCCGTTTGTCCGACGACCTCGAAGAGACGCTGGCCCCCACCGGTGTCACCCAGCCCGAAGGGCTCGGTACGAGCCGCGAAGAGCTGTTCGCGCGCCTGGAACGACATCTCCTCGAACGGGCGCAGAAGTGCCCGCTCCTGATCGCGATCGACGACCTTCACTTCGCGGACAGCTCGACCCTCGAGTTCCTCAGCCAGTTCGTGAGCCAGCTTTCGACGACGCGTATCGCGTTCGCTGCCACACACGCCGAGTCCACCGAGATTCCGGAGCGGACCCGGGAGGCGATCGAAACGCTCTCGGGGGTCCCCGGCATCCTCACGATTCCCGTTCGAGGGTTGAACATCGCCGAAATGGAGGAGTTCGTTCGATGGATCCACGGGGGGCGTGCCCCGAACCAGGATGACGTTCGTCGGTGGCTCGCCCAGACCGACGGGAACCCGCTCTTTGTCGAACAGCTGGTGCGGGTGGCCACAGGGTACTTCACGCCCACGAACGACCGCGACTGCGCGGTCCACGGGGTTACCGAGATGCTCCTCGACCGGGTCAAGACGCTCGGGGACCGCGAGCGTCGGGTGCTCACCTATGCCGTGGTGCTCGGCAAGGAGTTCCAATTCACCAACCTCTCGGCGGTCGCGGGCAGCGGAGAGGAAGGGGTCACCGAGAGCCTCGACCACCTCGTCCATGACGGTCTCGTCCGCGAGAAGGGCGGGGAGGTCTACGAGTTCGTGAGCGAGGCGGTCCGTCGGGACATGTACGCCAGCCTCACGGAGACGCGAAGGCGCATCCTCCACGCACGCGTGGGCCGCGCCCTAGAAGGGAAGGCGGGCACCAGCGATTCCGAGCTCGCCCGTCACTTCTACCTGGGCCGTGAGGACGCGAAAGCGGTCGAGTACAACATGAAGGCGGCCCGCGCGGAGGCTCGCGATTTCGCATTCCAGACGGCGGTACAACACGTTGCCCGCGCCCTCGAGGCCGAACGGCGTCGACCCGACCGCGACCCACGGGTGGAGGTCCGCCTGCTGACCGAGATTGGCCGGCTCTTGGAGGAGATCGGAGTGCTTCCTCGCTCCGAGCAGTTCCTCACGGAAGCGGTCACCCTGGCCCGGAGCGTGGGCGGCGCCGACCTCGAGCTCGGGCGGGCGCTTCTCGGCCTCGCGCAGACCCGGGCGACCCGGAACGAATTCGAGTCGGCCGAGGCCCTCGCGACCGAAGCGCTCGAGCGGCTCGAGAAGGTCGGCACTCCACGCGACCTCCTGGCCGGCCATCGGGTCCTCGGGATCGTGGGCTGGCGACGGGGAGAGTTCGACCGGGCGGTATTCCACCAGCGTGCAGCCGTCGAGATCGCCGAGCGCGAGGGAACTCCCCTTGAGCTGGGCCACTCGCTCGTGGACCTCGCGAATACCCTCTATCCGGTCGGCACCACCCAGATCGACCCGGCGCTCGAGCTCTACGGCCGCGCCGCCGCGCTGTTCGAGACGGCCGGAGAGTTCGGCGCCCGCGCGCGGGTGCTGATGAACCAGGCCGTCATGGAGTATCACACCGGGCGTCCCGAGGACGCGATCCGAGACCTAACGAAGGCGATTGAGGCGGCCGACCGTTCCCGCTCGCCGATTTGGATCGGGTACTGCAACCTGAACCTCTCCCAGTGGCAAGCGGAGCGCCACCACCCCGAACTTGCGCGGGCGCCCCTCGCCCGGGCCCATCAGGTGCTAGGACCGATTGGGGACCTGCTCGGCGACCAGCAGCTCGTGATGTCCGAAGGGATGATCGCCGAGGCCGAGCGGGACTACCCCACGGCCGAGGGCCACTACCAGGTCGCGCTCGCGAAGGCCCGGGAGCTCCAGATGCCGGCCGAGGTCGCGGAGATGCTGTTCCGACTGGCCCACCTCGCCGCCGAGAAGGGCGAGCGGGCCGAGGCGCGACGGTGGCTGACCGAGGCCCGCGCGAGCGGAGTGGCGAACTTCCGGCCGGATTTCGCCGAGCGGTTGGAGCAGCTCGAGAAGTCCATCGGGACCGACGGCTGACCCCCAGGGTTATGGCGGCCGCCCGGGTGGCCGACCCGATGGTGTCCGCAGAGACTGGGGGCCCGAGTGCGCCGGATGGCTCGCCGCTCCCCGACCGTTCGCTCCCTAGCTTCGAGCGGGACGTGCGTCGGATGTTCACGCATATCGCGAGGGGCTACGAATGGTTCGACCACGTCGCGTCGCTCGGCAACGACCTCCTGTGGCGGCCGCGCGCCCTGTGGGACCTCGACCGGTTCCGCCGACCGGGTCCGCTTCACCGGGTCTTGGACCTCGGATGCGGGACCGGGGAGCTGGCCCGCCTCCTGGCGCGTCACTACAAGGCGACCGGGGTGGTCGGCGCCGATTTCACGCGCGCGATGCTCGACAACGCCACACGCGTTTCCGCGGGCCGGCCCGAGCGGGCTCGTCTCGACTTTGCCCGGGCGACGGCGCTCCAGCTCCCGTTCGCGGACGGGGCCTTCGACGTCGTGACGAACGCCTTTCTGGCCCGCAACCTCTCCGACCTCTCCGTCGCCTTCCGGGAAGTGCGGCGGGTCCTCCGACCGGGAGGGGTCTTTCTGACCCTCGAGATCACCGAGCCGGTCTCACCGATGGTCGGCCGCCTCTTCCACGCGTACTTCGACCGGGTGGTCCCCTGGCTCGGCGGCGCAGTGGGCAGCGCGGGGCCGTACCGGTACCTGCCCCAGTCGCTGCGTTCGCTCCCGGACCGAGCCGCGTTCCTGACGCTCCTCGCTCAGAACGGATTCCCCCGCATGACGGCCCGCCTCCAATCGGCCGGCATCGTCACGACGTTCCTCGCCGAGGCCGGCGGGCCGTCGAACCCGTCAAACGAAAGCCGTTAAGCTCGGGGCCCCCGTCTTTCCATCGTGTCGACCCCCGCTTCCGACGCGTTCCGATACGCGCATGCGCACCATCACGAGATTGCCTGGATGAGCCAGAACACGAACCACCTCGTCCCCAACGAGATCATCCGCACCGCCCTCGAAGCTGCGGTCCGTGACCGTCGGTACGAAGGCTACCCGCTCGCGACGGGGGACCCCGAGCTCCTGGACGTAATCGCGAAGGACTTCGGCATGCCCGGGCTCAACCCGTTCCTCACGGGCGGCGGCACGGAGGCGCTGTACATGACCACCCGCGCCCTGCTCTCCTCCGGGGACGAGGTCATCGCCTCGGACCCGAGCTACCTCATCATCCACCGGTTCGTCGAGCTCAGCGGGGCCGTCCCGAAGAACCTCGACATCTACGCTCCCCCCTACCGGCTCACCGCGGACCGGGTCCAGGAGGCGGTCGGTCCCCGGACGCGCATGATCCTGCTCATCGACCCGCTGAACCCGCTCGGTTCGGGATACCCGCGCGACGAGGTCCGAGCGATCGCCGAGATCGCCCACGACCGCCACCTCCTCCTGCTCAACGACGTGACGTACCGGGACTTCTCGGACGGACACGCGCTCGCCGCCGAGTTCGCCCCAGAGGAGACCGTGACCGTTTGGTCGGTATCGAAGAACTGCGGGCTCGCCGGCCTACGGCTCGGAGGCCTCCTCGCGCGTCCCGAGCTTCTCAAGACGATCACGCGGTTCAACACGAACGACCTCGGGGTCAACGTCCTCTCCCAGGCCGCGGCGCTCGCCGCGCTCCGCACGAAACCCCAATGGATCGGCGCCGTCGTCCGCCAAACGCGCGCGAACGGGGCCCGTATCCGCGAGGTCGTCGCGGGGGTCTCGGGGGCCACCCTTCCCGTCTACCCCTCCCGGGCGAACATGATGGTCATCGACATCGCTCCGACCGGGGTCAGCCCGGACTCAGTGCAGGACGAGATGCTCCGACGCCACGGCGTCTTCGTGCGGGCCGGCAACTACCTTTCGCCCAAGAGCGGAGGGCGGTTCGTCCGCGTCTCGTTCTCGAACCCCCCCGGGGACATCGAACGGTTCGCGACGGCGTTCCCGGCCACGATCAAGACCCTCGGGGCGCGTGCGCCAGCCCCGCGGACCGCCTAACGTTGGACGAGTCGGGCATCCACTACGACGTGGTTACGACCCGGGCTGTACGGCTTCACGACCCGCACCCGGCTGGGCTCGAGGGGACGGGCCCCAGCCGCCTCGGCCGAGCGTTCCACGGCCGCCGCGGCTTCGGAGAGCGGGGCTCGGACTTCCGCCACCGTGTGGACGTGTAACCAGCCGCCGGTCGGTCGGAGGAGCGCGACCGCGCGAGGCACCCACGGCACCGCGCTCGGTAGGTAGCCGAGGAACGCGCGGTCGAATGCTCCTTCGGGAAGGGAGACCGTTCGGTTGTCCCCGGGAACGACGCGGACCCGCTCCTCGACTCCGTTCAGGACCGCGTTCTCCCGGAGGTAGCGCACCGAGAGCGGGTTCTTCTCCACGGCCCAGACGGACCCGGCCCGGCCGAGGAGCGCGGCGGGGATCGCAAAGTACCCGATCCCCGCGAAGAGGTCGACGACGGCTTCCCCCGGGCGTACCAGTCGACCGGCTCGGATCCGTTCGGTCCGGTTCCCGGCGGCGAACATGATCCGGGCCGCGTCGAACCGCCAACGCACCCCGTGCTCGACGACCTCGGTCTCGGTCCGCCCCCCGGCCACGCATCGGACCCGGGGGATCCGGAGCTCCCCTTCGATCGGGCCGAACTTGACCAGGACCGTCTCGACACCCAGCTCCTCCTGCCAGGCGGTGCCGAGGAGGGAGTCGTACGGGGCGAGCGCCTCGGGTCGTTGGATGACGAGTACCCGGCCGAGCCGGTGGTAGCCGCTCGGCATCTCGCGAGCCACCCGGTCCCCCGCGACCGCCGCCAAGCGGCGGCGGACCCGCTCAGCCGGAGGAGGTCGTCGGACCCGGTGTTCGAGGCCCGAGGGTCTCGTCACGGAGTCGGTTCGTCGGGCCCCTTCTCGAGGACCATCTCGAGGAACTGCTTCAGGTGCGCGATCAGGATCGGGTTGTCGGTGAAGCCGCACGCCTCCAGGCCGGGGGCCGCGAGCAGGGCGTGCGCCCCGTCCGAGAGGGCTTCCGTCGCGCGGAGGTTCTCCCGCGGGACGAACTCCACCCCCTCCGGGATGCGCTGGAGCGGGGTGGTGATGAACGTCACGCGGACCCCGCGCTTCACGGCGTGCTGGATCTTCTTCCCGAGCTCGTCCCTCAAGTCGGCGAGCTGGGGGGTCGTCAGGATGAACGCCCCGGTCGACTGGTCGAGAAGCTCCCCGATCTTCTGGAGGACCTTCTCCCGGCCCGAGAGCAGGTAGACGAGCTGCGGCTCTCCGTGCTCGGCCACGACGCGGTGGAGGGTCGCGAGCTTTTCGAAGACCTCCTGGATCGCGCCCTTCAGCGTCTCCGCGACGTCGAGCGGCGGGGTCGGACGGAACAGGATCGGCTTGCCGCCCGTCGGTTTGGCGTACCCCTTCTCGGCGAGCGACTCGAGGACCTTGTAGGCGCTCGTGCGCGGGATCCCGGCCGCCGTGGCGAGGGTGGCGGCGTCCCCGAGGCCCCGGGCGACGAGCGCGATGTAGGCGCGGGCCTCGTACTGGGTCAGGCCGACCTTTCCGAGCACCTCCGCGGCCTTGCGGAACTCGTCCGAGGTCTGGTTGCCCAGGGCGACGGCCGTCTCCTCGATGGTCGCCATGGCGTGCGCTCGCGGACAGACCGAGGGGACTTAACCCGGTGGGTGGGCCGACTCTCCCTAGGGCACGGGTTGGGTGAGCTTGAGGAGCGCGGCGTTCCCGAGCAGGGCCTCGACCTCGTCCTTCGTCAGGAGCTTGCGCTCGACCAGGATCTCCTTCACCGGTCGGCTCGTCCGCTCGGCTTCGTGGATCACCTCGGCGACCTTCATGTAGCCGAGCTTGGGCGTGAGAATGGTCGCGATCGCCGCGGACCGGACCATGTACTGCTCGAGGCGCGCCGGGTTCGCGGTGATGCCGTCGACGCACGTCCGAGCGAAGACGGGCAGGTAGTTCGTCAGGATCTCGGATGAGAAGATCACCTCGAACGCGGCGAGCGGCATCATCACGTTGATCTCGAGCTGGCCCCCCTGGACCGCGAGCATCGTGGCCGTGTCCGCGCCGACGACGTGGAAAGCGATCTGGTCGAGGGCCTCGGCGGCCGAGGGGTTGACCTTTCCCGGCATGATGGACGAGCCGGGCTGGATCTCGGGCAGACGGATCTCGTCGAACCCCGTCGCAGGCCCGCTGCAGAGGAGGCGGAGGTCGTTCGCGATGCGGATCAGCTCGAGCGCGAGCGTCCGGAGCCAGCCCGACGCGGCGCCGAGCGGGAACCGGCTCTGCATCGTCTCGAACGGGTCCCGGGCGACCCGGAGCGGGAGGCCGGTGAGCCGCGCGTACTCTTGGACGGAGCGGGCGCGGAAGCCGACGACGGAGTTGAGGCCCGTACCGACCGCGCTCCCGCCCAGGGGAATCTCCGCGAGGGCGCTCTCGACGCTCGGGAGAAGCTCGAGGACCCGTTCCAGCACGGTCGCGTACGCGAGGAACTCCGACCCCAGCGAGATCGGCGGTGCGTCCTTGAGGTGCGTCCGTCCCGACTTCGGGAACCGGACGAACTCCTGACCCTTGCGACGCAGGCTCTCGATGAGGGTCGTGACCGAGACCCTCAGGTCCTTGAGCGCGAACATCACCGCGACCTGGGCCGCGGCTGGGTAGGTGTCGTTCGTCGACTGGCCCCGGTTCACGTGGTCGTTCGGGCTCATGTACTCGTAGTTGCCGCGGGACTTTCCCGCGAGCTCGAGCGCACGGTTCGCCAGGACCTCGTTCACGTTCATGTTGGTCGAGGTCCCCGCCCCGGCCTGGAAGACGTCGACGATGAACTCGCCATCGAACTTGCCGGCGGCCATCTCCTCGGCCGCCTGCGCGATGAACTTCCCGCGCTCGGCGTCGAGGCCCCCCTTCTCCAAGTTCGCGCGACAGCACGCGAGCTTGAGCCAGGCGTACGACCGGATGAGGTGCTTGGAGGCGTGGAGACCGCTCACCGGGAAGTTCTCCTTTCCTCGGAGGCTCTGGATGCCCCAGTACGCCGATTCGGGAACGTCCCGCGGACCCAGCGAATCCTTCTCTTGACGGGATGCAGTCATGCGGTTCCGATGCCGGATACCCGACAAAACGTTTAGGCCCCCCGGGCCCCTCGGGAGACCCCCTGATCCGGGAAAACGAGTGAACTGTGGTTGACCTCTTCCAGCTTACGAGCGACATCGTCGCGGACACTGTCTCTCTGGCCCTCCCCGGGCTTCTATGGGTGGTCCTGTTCCTGGTCGCCTGGGAGCGAGGACCGTTCGCCGAGAGCATCGGGTTCGGGCGGAAGTCGTTCTGGCTCCTCCTGCCCGGAGCCATCCTCGCGACGTTCGGGCTCCTTCCCATCGCTCCGGTCTCCACCGACTGGGTCACGGTGAGCTTCGCCGGGGCGATCTTCCCGCTCCTGGTCGGGTTGCTCGCCTTCGGTCGGGTCGCACCGCCCCGTTCCCGGTCACTATCCCGGCTCCTGGTCCTGCTCGCGGTGGAGGGCGGGCTGCTCTTCCTGCTGGTCCTGCCCGTCACCGCAGGCCTCTCGCATGCCACCGGCTCGGCGCTCGGCCTCTCGGATTACGTCGGGAACGAGCTGGTAGTCCTGGCCGGGGCGACGGCCTTCTCGGCGGTTGTTGGGGGGGTCGCCCTCGCGTCCGACGACCCGCTCGCTCGGCGCGTGGCGTTCCTCGTGGCGCTCACCTCGGCGGTCCTCGTGCTCACGTTCGTCGCTTCGAGCGCCATCCCGGGTGTCGGGATCACCGAGTCGTTCCCGTTCTTCCTGATTCCCCCTGTGGGTGCCGGGTTGGCCGCGGCGGGGCTCGCCCGACGGGTCTTCCCGAAGGAGGAAGGGTTCGCGATCCCTACAGCCTTCCTCGGCAGCACGTTCGGGGTGCTCCTCGGGGCGGACCTCCTTCGGCAGCCCCCGCTCTACGGTACCGGGCCCTCGGGTCTGTACACAATTGGGGGGGCGGGGATTCTCGACCTCGTATACATCTCGGGGATCCTTGCCTTCGTCGCGGCGTACCTGGGCCATCGGGCACTAGGCCGGGACTGGACCCCGGTGGGGACTCCTGTTCTACCCATCGTGCTCCCGCCGATCACCCGGCTCGCACGGGCGTTCCGCGCCGGTCTCGACGGGCGGCTCTCCGAATCGCTTCACGACTCCGCCGCCGCGAGCCGCGCCGCCGTGGAGCAGGCACGGGGACTGCTCGGCCTGGGTCCGGCGGCCGAGGACCGCCCCTGGCAGGACCTCCGGGTCCCCGGCTGGGTCGTGGCGGACCAAGCGAACCTGGACGCGAGCGCCCGAGTCGGGACCGGGGACGGGCGAGAAGGGTTCCGGTCGTGGCGGACCGCCCGCTGGCTCGTCTGGATCGCCCGGGACATCGGCGTTGGTCGGTTTGCCACCGTGGGGGCCCGGATCTCGGCGTTCCTGGTCGACCTAGCGGTGGTGACCCTACCGGCGGTCGCGGTATGGGCCGCCCTGCTCCTGACGATGCCCGGCGGGTTTGCGGACGCGCTCTCGAACGTGGCGTTCAACGCCGCCATCTTCGGGTTCATCGCCTGGGCGTTCCTCTACTTCGTTCTCGCGGAGACGTTCTGGGGAACTACCCTCGGGAAGCGGCTCCTCGGCCTGGAGGTTCGAGAACGCACCCTCGCGACGCCGAGCGGCCTCTCCTCCCTGGTCCGCAACACGACCGTGCTCCCGCTTCTCACCGTGGTCGGCATCGGGGTCGCGATCGCCCTGGCGTTCGGCCTGAAGGCCGGGACGTCAACCACCCTCACTCTCGGAGGGGTCGCGTTGCCGGTCGGGATCCTCGCGCTCGTGGGCGTCCTCTCGTTCGTCCTCGGAGGGATTGCCCTGCTCGGAGTGGGAGCGGTCGTGCTCATCGCCGCGACCTCCGAACGTCAGCGTCTCGGGGACCTCTGGGCCGGGACCTGGGTGGTCCGGCGGTTGCCCGAGACCCCTAGTGGGGATGCGGTTCGGGCGGGGGCTGAGGGGACGCGGGCGCCGCCAAGCCCCCCGGGGCCGGGCCCGTTCGGCTGAGCGGGATCGCGATTGACGAGACGTTGGCGTCCCGTCCCTCGCGGTTCACGAGCCGTTCGGTGTCGATCAGGATCGTGCCTACGCTCACCTGGCCCTCCAGGAAGCGGCGCCGGACCACTTCGACCACGTCGACCGCCTTCCCGATCGCGTTCCCGCGGGCCTTTACGACGACCGGGCCGGCTCCCGAATTGAGCTGGCTCACGACCTGGAATACGTAGGTCATGGTCGGTTTCTGGCCGATAAACACGGTCGCGCCGGTCGGTCCGTGGTCGGTCATGGGAGGGCTGGCACCCCCTCCCCGTACAAGGCCTTTTGCGGCCTCCGCCCGGCCGGCTCGCCGGGGCGGGCCGCGCTCGTAAAGGTTATCGCCAAAACCCATTACGCGCGGGAGGCCCGTGCAGGGGTGGCCCAGCTTGGTCAAAGGCGCTAGGTTGAGGTCCTAGTCTCGTAGGAGTCCGTGAGTTCAAATCTCACCCCCTGCATCCTCCCGTCTGGATCCTGCAATCCCCTTGAGCAGGGCATTTCGAGAACCGACCGGAGGACGACCTTCGGGGGCCGGCAGTTGTGAGGTGCCGATCCGCTTCAGGACGGGGCGCGTGACCGCGTTCTCGGATCAAGGGTGTGGAGAAAGCGCGCGGTCGCGAGGCTTAAGGTCCTCAGGCCCATTCTCAAACGATGTCCCCCACCGGTGATGGCGAGCTCTTCGTCGCCGGCGAACCGGATTCTGGTGTCGTCTCATTGCAGAAGGGAAAGACCACCGTGTTCGACCGTGTCGTGGATACGGTCTTGCCGTTCGGGGGGCGCGTTCCCATATCTCGCTCATCGCATCCGCCGGGGGATGTTCCACCGGCGATAGGTGAGGCCGACCCGTCGCTGACGGAGGATCGTCCGTGGCACCTTCCCCGTCAGCAGCTTCTCTGCGTTGACATGGTGCTCAGGGCCGCCCGTCGCCAGCGGAGAACGGTGACCGTCGTGGACGTGAACCGAGCGAGCGCGCAGCAGGGGCTCGTCGACCGGTGGGTCGGTCCGAACGACGTGCTGCCCCTGCTCGCCCGGGCCGACGGGTCACGGCTCGAGGGAATCGAGGAGTTCGTCCCCCAGAAGGTCCGTAAGTTCATCGGCCACCGGTAAGCCTGTTCTCTTCGGTCTGGTTCGCCCACCGTCGACACTTTCTACCACGCTCGGTTGGGGTCCGTGGCGATGGTCGCGCGCACCAGCACTATTTCCCCGGCGGCCAGCTCGCTGGGGCTGCTCGCGACACGGCTCGAACGCCTTCGGGCGAGCCTGATCGAGCTCGAGCGGGCGGTCGACCTCGCCCCGTACGGGAAGCAGCGGGACAGCGCGCGCAACCTGCTCCACTACCTCGCCTTCCGTCGGTTCGACCTCCGTCGGGACCAGACCCGCCTCTCTCACTGGGGCCTGTCGTCGCTCGGCCGGTCCGAAAGTCACGTCCTCTACAACCTCGATGCCGTGCTCAGTGGGCTCGACCGGATACGGGGCCGGCCCCCGGCCGTCCGTCCGGCTCCGGCAGTCCCGGACCCGGAACGGGGCCGGAGGATCCTCGCGCGGAACGCTCGGACGCTCCTCGGCCCAACGCGACCCGGACGGGGCGTGCGCATCATGGTCACCATGCCCGCCGAGGCCGCGACGGACTACGGCCTTGTCCGGAACCTGGTCGAGGGAGGGATGGACTGCGCCCGAATCAACTGCGCCCACGAGGGGCCCGCGGAATGGGGCCGGATGATCGCGCACCTTCATCGGGCCGAACGCGCGGTCGGTCGTCACTGCCGCATCGAGATGGACCTCGCGGGTCCGAAGATCCGGACCGGAACGATCCGTCCCGGGCCGGCCGTCGTGAAATTGCGGCCCAAGCGCGACGCCCTCGGACACGTGACGATCCCCGCCTCGGTCTGGCTCGCTCCTCGCTCGACCTCTCGATCCGAATCCCTCGGTCCGGACACCGTGACCGTTCCGAGAAGCTGGTTGCGCCGCCGCCGTCTCCGGGAGCTCGTCGACTTCATCGACGCTCGGGGCGCCCGTCGCTCGCTCCGCCTGGTCGAGCGCGCCGGGACCCGGTACCGGGCCGAGATGGGGAAGACCTGCTACATCACGTCGGGGACGCGGCTCGCCGCGACCCTGACGACCGGACAGGAGGACCTGGCCTCGGTCGGCCCGGTCGCGCCGGTGGAGATGCGTATCCGCCTGCGCGTGGGGGACCGCATCACGGTCACCGCGCGCCCGGACCCCGGCGAGGACGCCCGACGGGACGCCGATGGCCAGGTCGTCCGGCCCGCCCACATCGCGTGCACGGCGCCGGAAGCGCTGCGGTTCGTGCGCCACGACGACATGATCTGGTTCGACGACGGACGTATCGGAGGCATCGTGCGGTCGGCGAGCGCGGAACGCCTCCAGGTCGACGTCACCCATGCGCCCCCGCTGGGGGCGTGGCTCGCGGCTGACAAAGGGATCAACCTCCCCGACACGGAGGTCGATATCCCGGCAATCACTCCGAAGGACCGCGTGGACCTTCGGTTCATCGTTCGCCACGCCGACCTGGTGGGGTATTCGTTTATCCACACCTCGTCGGACATTGCCCGCCTCCGGGACGAGCTCTCTCACCTCGGCCGCCCGCGGATGGGCATCGTCCTCAAGGTCGAGACCCGAACGGCGTTCGAGGAGCTTCCCGGGATCCTTCTCGCGGCCATCCGTCAACCCCCGGTTGGCGTGATGATCGCCCGCGGCGACCTCGCGGTCGAGGTCGGCTACGAGCGGCTCGCCGAGGTTCAGGAGGAAATCCTCTGGCTTTGCGAGGCGGCCCACCTCCCCGCGATCTGGGCTACCCAGGTCCTGGAGGGACTCACGAAGACCGGGCTCCCGACGCGCGCCGAGGTGACAGACGCCGCGATGGGGGTCCGCGCCGAGTGCGTCATGCTGAACAAGGGTCCCCACGTCGGAGTGGCGGTCAGCGCCCTCGACAGCATCCTTCGGCGCATGCAGTCGCACCAGGCGAAGAAGACGGCCATGCTCCGCCACCTCAACGTCGTCGAGCGGTTCTTCGCCCACCGTCGCGCCGGCCGACCCAGTTGAACCTCGCGCTCTCCCACACCCCCGCCCGGTGAGGGGATCCTCTGTGGTTCTCGAGAAGAGGACGCCCTCATGACATCAGAACTCCGTGAGGGGCAGGGAGGACCTGGGCAACTTGCGTTTTAAGACCTCGCGGGCCTGTATATCATCGCTCGGATGGCCGAAGAAGACGTGATTTGTCCGAAATGCGGGGTGACGGTCCCCGCGGAGAACATCGTTTGTCCCTCGTGCCACAGTCTCCTGGTCGACCCGTCCCTGGCGGCGGCCGTCGCGCCCACCGAACCGTCCGTGCCTTCTCCCGCAACGAGCGGGGCCTCTCCGGCCCCGATGGACGAGCCCCCACCCCGGCGCACGGCCCCTCCACGCTCCGCGCGGGCCGGCACCACCGAGGGGCCGAACCCGTTCGCCGCCGAACTCGCACGTCGGCTCACCCGCCTCAACCAATGGGCGGAGGGGGTCCAGGCCCTCGGGGTCCAGCTCCCTCGACTCCCCGCGTGGGCCGAGGAGTCCGCGCGGACGGCCTCCAACCCGGAGCCGTGGGCGGAGGTCGTCCGAGGGATCGAGCGAATCGCCCAGAAGCGGGTCGTCGGGGCGTTCGAGGAGTGGGAGAAGCGGACCAAGGCCCGCCTCACGCGCCTCGAGGCCTACGCGGTCGATAGCCGTCTCGAACGGGACCAGATCGAGGACGCGCTGCACTCGGCCCGGACCGGTGACATCGCCCAGGCGCTCTCCTCGTTCCAGCAAGTCGACCGGGTCGTGACGCTCAAGGAACGCCACCTCGACCAGGCTCGGGAAGAGCTCGAGCGGGTCATCGCTCTCCTCCACGACATGCAGGCGCTCGGGATCGAGCCGCCGCAGGACTCGACCGAGGTCGCGGACGACCTGGAGAGCGAGCTCCGCGCCGGCAAGCTCGCCGCGCTGAAGCAGCAGATCCGGGCGATCCGGCTCCAGGCCGTGACCCGGCTCAAGGCGGGCCTACCCCAGTACATCTCCGAGTACGGTGACTACCTGCTCAGCGAACGGGCGCACGGGGTCGCGACCGAGCTCGAGGCGATCGAGCTCGCGCGCGGTGCCCGAGAGTTCTTCCGTGGGCGCCCCGAAGACGGGATCCGCCGACTGCGAGGTCTCCAGCAACGGCACGGCATGCCACCGAACCGGCCCGGCTCCCGCTCGATGCTGTCGCCTTAGACCAGCCGTTCCCAGAAGTTGACGTCCTCGCCCCACTCGTGCTGGTGGAGCACGCCCACGAGCGTGAACCCGAGTCGCTGGAAGAGCGCCGTCGCCGGCCCCAGGCCGTGGAGGGAATCGACCCAGATCGATGCGACGTTCCCCTTCTTCGCCCACTCGATCGCGGCCGCGACGAGCGCGCTCGCCACGCCGTGGCGTCGGACCTCCGGGTCGACCACGAGATGCACCATCCGACAGGTCCCGTGGTGGAACTCGCAGCCGACCACGCCCACCAAGTGACCGTCCTTCCGCGCCGCGAAGTAGGTCACTCCTCCCATCCAGCTCGTGAACTCGAGCGGTGTCGGCTGCCACGCCTTCACGAGCTCGCCGGGCACCCCCGGGGGTGCCGGGTCCCAGACCTTGCGGTAGAGGCTGCAGATCGCCGGAACGTCCTGATGCGTGACCCGGTCGACCGAAACGGCGCCCGACGGCTTCTCGGCCGAGGGACCCGAGCGCTCTCCTCCCCGGACCGCTTCCTGCTCTGGTGCCACTCTAGGTTCTCCGTCGGGGGAGTGTACATCGGTACACGCGCGGTCGCTCTTGAACGTTGCCCACGGCTACGGCCGAAAACGTCGGCGGGACGCTTCCGCTCATCACGGAGTGTGGCGGGACGGGGTGCGCGGGAACGGAGTCGTGTCGCGGATGTGCTCTCGACGGAGCATCCAGCGGAGGACCCGTTCCACCCCGAGACCGAAGCCGGCGTGGGGGATGTTACCGTGACGTCGAAGGTCAAGGTACCACTCGTACTCCTCGGTCTTCGCGCCGATCTGACCGATCCGCTCCTTCAGCCGATCGATGTCGGTCTCGCGGCAGGAAGCGCCGACGATCTCTCCGTATCCTTCGGGGCCGAGGAGGTCGGTCGCTTCCACGGTCCGCGGGTCGTCCGGAGAACGGAGCATGTAGAATGCCTTCAACTCGCGAGGGTAGTGCGTGACGAAGAGGGGCGACGTGCTCTCGAGCGTGAGCGCACGCTCCTCGGCGGTGCCGAGGTCGCTTCCGAACTGAACGGGGAAGCCGAGCTTGGAGAGCCGGTCGATCGCCTCCGAGTAGCGGACCCGTTCGAACGGGGCTCGGATCGCGAGCAGCTCTTCGGGGGGCCGGCCGAGCGCTTTGAGCTCCTTGGGGCGACGTTCCGCCACCGCGTGCAGCACGGCCACCATCATCCGCTCGATGAAGTCGATGAGGCCGTCTAGGTCGCACCACGCGAGCTCGATCTCAAGGTTCAGGAACTCGGTGAGGTGCCGTGGGGTCCGCGACTTCTCGGCCCGGAACGACGGGGTGAGCCCGTAGACCCGCTCGCTCGGGAAGAGGAGCGCCTCGAGGTAGAGCTGGGCGGTCTGGGAGAGATACCCCGGGCGGCCGAAGTAGTCGAACTGGAACGCCTCGGCGCCGCCCTCTGCGGCGTTTCCCGATAGGATCGGCGGGGTCATCTCGAGGACGTCCTCGCGGTCGAGGAACTCGCGGAACGCGCGCAGGAGCTCCGCCTTCACACGGAAGATGGCCACGTTCTCCTGCGAACGGATCGCGAGGTGGCGCTGGTCCAGCAGGAACTCCTCGGTCTGGCCAGAGAAGATAGGGAACGGCTCGCCGGAATCGATCACCGCGATCCGGCTCGCTCGGACCTCGCGCCCGTCCGGAGCCCGCCGGTCCTCGGCGACCGTCCCTTCGACCGACACCGCGCCTTCGATCTGTACGTGCTCGGCCGCGGTGAACACCTCGTCCCCGAGCGCGTCGCGACGGCCCGTCACCTGGACGACCCCCGTTCGGTCCCTCAGGACCAGGAAGAGGATCCCGCCCGACGATCGGGTCCGGAGGACCCAGCCCCGGAGTCGAACGGTGGCCCCGAGCGCGTCGGGGGCGAACACACGGGCGACGGCGTCGAACGACGGGGCGCTCACGAGTACTCCCGCCACTTGTGGCCGCACTTCGTGCACTCGAAGATCCGCGTCTCGGGCTCGTCCGAGCCGCGCGTCTGGCGGAGCACCCAGTACGCTTCGCCGTTCGAGCACTTGGGACAGGTCTCCGCCGTCTTCGGCAGCGTGACGTGCCGCGTCTCCACGACCGCGACCTTCCCCCGCCCGCTCGCGTCCGTCTGGCGGACCTCGACCCCTCGGCCCAGAGGGACCTTCTTGCCGCACTCGGAGCAGAGCCAGACGCCCGCGGCGCGGTCGGGGCGCATCAATCGCTTGCAGGAAGGACAGAACATGGTCCGAGGTCCGAGAAAGCGGAGGTGCGGTATTTGACGCTTCGCTGGCCGCCCCTCAGCCGATGACCTGGTCCGGGGACCCCGCGCTCGACGGAGGCGCCTCGGGCGACGCGACCGAGAGCGGGATGGGGGAGGGCTTGGCGTTGGGGGCAAGCAACTTGCGCATGTGCTCCACCCGGCGGCTGAGGTCCGCCTTCGTCCCGATGTCGTGGCGGAGGTAGTACTCGCCCTTGACGAAGGCCAGCGCTGCCTCGACTCGGCTCCCGGCCTCGTAGATTGCGCTCGCTTCGCCGACCAGCGCGAGACCGCGCGAGGAGCTCAGACGCACGACGCCTGGACCGGCCGCGTCCACGCTGCCGTAGACGAGATGGACCCCGGCCGCCTCGATGGCGCCGGTGTCGACCGCGACCAAGCCCCCGGTCGTCGGTTTGTCCCCGTACCCGGGGGGCACGATGTACTTCACGACCGTCGCTCGGAGCCGGAACCGGACCAGGTTCGGGTCGACCGAGCCGGTGGCGACCCCGTAGAGGAGCGCGGCGAAGTCCCCCGGCTCGTAGAGCGCGAGCGCGTTGATCCCTTCGGGGTCTCCGAGACGGGCGTTGAACTCGACGAGGCGGGGACCGTTCGCGGTCAGCATGAACCCACCGTAGAGGATCCCGCGGTACGGGAGACCCTCCGCGCGAAGGACGGAGGCGGTCTTCTCGATGAGCCCTACCGCGAGGTCCCGGTCGGCCGCCGAAAGGAACGGCAATAGGTGGTCCCGCTGGGAGTACGACCCCATGCCACCCGTGTTCCGGCCGTGGTCCCCCTCGAGCGCCCGCTTGAAGTCCTGAACCGCCGGCATCGGGTACACGCCGGAGTCGGTCACGAAGGCCATCTGACTGAACTCCTCGCCCTCGAGCTTCTCCTCGATGAGGACCCGCTGGCCTTGGGCGAGGATCGACTTCGCGTAGTCCGCCCCCTCCTTCACCTCGGTGAAGTCGGATCCTTGGACCCGGACCCCTTTGCCGGCGGTGAGCCCGCTTGGCTTCACGACGAACGGGCCCGGGAACCCGGCCACGGCCCGGTCGACCTCGTCGGGGGTCGCTGGAGCGACGAAGTGCGGCTGACCGGCGACCCCATGTCGCTGGAGGAGCTCGCGGCAGAACAGCTTGGAGGTCTCGATCTGGGCGGCGGCCCGGTCGGGACCGACCGTCGGGACCCCCGCGGCGCGAAGCGCATCCGCGACCCCTGCAGCGAGCGGGGCTTCCGGTCCGATCACCGCGGCTTCGGCCCGCGCGTCCTTCGCGAAGGCGACGACCCGGGGGGCGTCCGTCGGGTCGACCCGGACCGACCGCTGGGCGATCCGTTCGAGACCGGGGTTCGCGTTCGAGCTCGCCACCAGGAGCTCGGAGCCCGCCCGGTGGAGGGCGAGCGCGATCGAATGCTCTCGGGCCCCGCCGCCGACCACGAGGAACCGCATGGTTGCGTTTCGGAGGAGTCGATGAACGTTATATTATGGGCGTCGGCGGGAGACGTCAGCGGCGGACGCTCCACGTTCGCTCCCGCCATCTTTAAGAAGCGCTCGCAAGTGGCTGGGCCTCCGGGGTCACCGATGGAGCTTCGCGTCGTCGAAAAGGAGCACGACCTCCTCCGGGTCGAGTTCCCGAAGGGTGAGGAGACCCTGCTCATCCCGCTCGTGGAGGCGCTCCAGAAGGAGGAGAAGGTCGTCGAGGCGCGATACTACCTCGGGCACCCGTACCTCGACCGGCCCACGCTCTACGTGAAGACGAAAGGAGAGAAACCCCAGCAGGTCCTGAAGCGGGTGCTGAAGGACCTCACGGACCTCTACGGGGACCTTCTCGCGGATTTCGAGAAGAAGGCGGACAAGGTCAAGGCCTGACGAGAACCGGGGCGATGCTGAAGGAGTGCGCACAGCACGGGTACTTCCGGGCGGAGAGCTGCCCCGTCTGCGGCCAGCCTGGGCGGTTCCTGATGAACGACCGGGAGCTCGACCACCTCGGTCGGATCGTGACCGGGATCCTCCGGCACTTCCCGGACCGCTACCAGCTCCCGATCGACCCCCAGGGTTGGGTCCCCCTCCCCCAGATGGTCCGGGCGATCTCGCAGAAACACCCCGCGTACCACTGGCTGCGTCCCCAGCATCTCGTCGCGATCGCCGAGACCGATGCGAAAGGCCGCTACGAGGTCCGGGACGACCGGATCCGTGCGACCTACGGGCACACCGTCGACCTCGACCTCGACCTGCCCACCGAGAACATCCCTGACTTCCTCTACTACCCGGTCACGGCCGAGGAAGTGTCGATCGTCCTCGAGGTCGGTCTGAAGCCGTCGGACCGGAAGAAGGTCCACCTGTCGAAGACCGCGGAAGACGCTCACGCCGCCGGTGCCGTGCGGACTCCCGAACCGGTCATCCTCGAAGTGGACGCGAAGCGTGCCCGAGAGGACGGCCTCGTCATCATGAAGGCCGGGAAGACCGTCTACCTCGTCGACCGGGTGCCCCCCGAGTACCTGAAGCGGTCCGACACGCCCCCTGCCGCGAAAGCCCCGGCCATCGAACGGAACTCCGACGCGTAACCGTCCGGCACCCTTCCACCGCGATTCCGCTCGGGCATCCCCCGAAACGCCAGGGCCGTTACGGCCCCATCGAGTAGGAGCGGCCCTTCCAAGCCACCGTCTTTCGCCGAAGTCCCCGGCTCAACGACGTCACGAGAAGCACCACATAGTACCCCACCGCGGCGGGAAATAGGAGCCCGTAGGCCGCCGGAGCACCGAGCGCACGGGCGAAGACCACGTGCTTGCCGAACAGCGCGAGGTAGAGGACCCCGCCCATCAGGGTCAGCCCGAGGGAACCCACCAGGAGCCCGAACGGGAGGAGGGCGAGCGGCAGCAGAAAGAAACCGACCAGCCCCGCGATCGACCCGGCGAGGCGCACGGCCGAGAACTCGGTCCCGTGGACGTTCTTGAGGAGGCCCTCGAACATCTCGGGGCGATTCCGGTACATCCGGGTCTGGGCCAGGGTGGGAGCCCACGCGAACCTCAGCGCGCGGCCGGCGGCTCGATATCGCCGGGCGATGGCGATGTCCTCGAGGACGATCGACCGGACGGCTTCGTGGCCACCGACCGCATAGTACGTCGTTCGGGGAGTGAGCCAGAACTGCCCGTTCGCGATCGCGCTCTTCGAACGGGGCCGGCTCACGTGCGGGGCGCGGAAGTACGTGAGGACCACCTGGATGTAGAACGGGAGGACCAGCCGCTCCCAGAAGCTCCGCATCTCGACCGCCGGCCCAATGGTCGCGAGGTCGGCATGCTCTCGCTGCGCCCATTCGAGCGTGGTCCGGACCGCCGCCGGGTGGGTCCGGACGTCAGCATCCTCGAAGAGGATCCATTCCCCCGTCGCGGCCCGGGCCCCGTTCCAACACGCCCAGTTCTTCCCCACCCACCCGGCGGGCAACGGCGGAGGGTTCACCCGCTGCACCCGAGGGGCACGGCCGTCGATCACTTCCCCGGTCCGGTCGGTCGAGCTGTCCTCAACCACGATGATCTCCAGGTTCGGGTAGTCCTGCGCCAGGAGGTCGTCCAACGTGGCCGGCAGGTCGAGCTCCTCGTTGCGCGCGGCGATCACCACGCTGACCCGGGGCAGGGCCTCGGGGGAGGAGGTCGGCGGCGAGGGGTCCAGTCGGGGCATCTGGGCGGCGAGGAGCAGCGCGAACCCCTGGTACAGGAGCACGGCGACCGAAGCGGCTACGAGGAGGAGCTCGACCCAGAGAGGGACCATCACCCGGCGTAGACCGCCCCTAATAAAGGGCTGGCCGGTGGGCGGGTGGAGCGCGCCGTAGATGGCCACCGTCGAGCATCCTCGGGTCCGGCCCGGCCTTCTCGAAGACCGGGTCTATCAGGGGCGCATCGCCGAGGTCGCGGTCGGTCGGAACACGTTGGTGGTCCTTCCCACGGGCCTCGGGAAGACCGCGATCGCGCTCCGGGTCATCGCCGAGTACCTTCTCCGAGCGCCGACCGAATCGGTGCTGCTCCTCGCGCCCACCCGACCGCTCGTCGTACAGCACGCCGCGAGCGTCGCCCGCACGCTGCTCGCCCCCGAACCGCTGACGCTCACCGGAGCCATCGCGCCGGAACGCCGAGCCGCGCTCCTGCGACCTCCTCAGGTGGTGGCCGCGACCCCCCAAGTGATCGGGAACGACCTCGCCGCCGGCGAGTTCCCGCTGGACTCGTTCTCGCTCATCGTGTTCGACGAGGCCCACCGGGCGGTCGGCGATTATCCGTACGTGGCGATCGCGAAGGCGAACCGCGACGGACCCAACGCACGGGTGCTCGCGATGACCGCTTCCCCGGGCGGCAGCCGGCGGCGGATTCGGGAGGTCTGGGCGAACCTCGGGATCGAGCAGTTCGAGTACCGCACCGAGCTGAGCCCCGATGTCGCGCCGTACATCCACGGGATCGGAGTGGAGACCGTGGAGGTGCCGGTGCCGCCCGAGGTCCGGCACCTGGCCATCCTCCTCCGTGCGGCGGTCCAGCGCCAGGTCGACGTCCTGCGCAAGCTCGACCTGTTGCCGCCCGGGGAGGCGAGCCGGCGGGTCCTGCTCGACCTGGGCAGCCGCCTGAACCGGCAGATCGGGGCGGAGGAAGCCCAATCGGGGTCCGCCTCGGGATGGGTCTGGAAGGCCCGAACCACCCAGGCGGCGGCCATGAAAGGGCTCCACGCGCTCGAGCTGATCGAGACGCAGGGGGTCGATTCCCTCCGGGAGTTTCTCGCCCGGCAGCGGCCCGGTGAAGGACGACGGTGGACGGCGTCGCTCCGGGCGTTCTTGGGGGACCCCGACGTCGAGGAGGTCGTTCGCCGCCTCGAATCCCTCACGGTAGAGCATCCGAAGCTAGCGAAGACCGTGGAGATCGTTCGGGACGAGCTCCACCGCAACCCGAACGCGCGGGTGATCGTCTTCTCCCAGTACCGCGGCACCGTCGACCACGTTGTGGAGGAGATCGAACGTCTCCACGACCCCGGCGTGCGAGCCGCCCGGTTCGTCGGTCAGGCGAGTCACGGCAATGACATAGGCCTCTCTCAGCGCGAGCAGGGGTCCATTCTCGACCGCTTCCGGTCGGGCGAGCGGAACTGCCTCGTCGCGACGTCCGTGGCCGAAGAGGGTCTCGACATCCCCGCGACCGACCTCGTCGTCTTTTACGAACCGGTCCCGGACGTGATCCGTACGATCCAACGACGCGGACGCACCGGCCGCGTCCGGACCGGCCGCGCGATCGTCCTCGTCGCAGAGGGTACTCGGGACGTCGGGCTTCACCGTTCGGCGTTCGCCCGGGAGCGGCGGATGCACGAGATGCTGGTCGAGGTCCAGACCGAGATCGAGAAAGGCCACGCTCCTCCGCGGCCCGAACCGAAGCGGGTGCAGCGGCTGCTCTCGGAGTTCCGCTAGCGGCCCGTGCTGCCGAACCCACCGGCCCGGGAGCGGACCGGGTCGACCTTCCCGAGGCGGAAGGTGGCGGGCTCGTCGGCGACGAGCCGGACCTGTCCGATCCGGTCGCCGGCCTCGATCCGGTAACGGCCTTCGAACAAGTAGGTCATGGGAACGCGGACCTCTCCCGAGTAATCGGAATCGACCGTACCGGGGGCGTTCGCCATCAGGACCCCTTTGCTGCTGAGCCCGCTACGGGGCCGGACCTCGAGGAACGTCCCGGGAGGGCATCGCATCTTGAGCCCGGTCCGAACGAGTGTGACCCGCCCCCGTTCGAGCTCGACGGCCTCCGCGCTCGCGAGGTCGAAGCACGCCGACCCGCGGGTGGCTCGAACCGGGAGGGGGACCACGCTCACTCCGGGGACCCGTTCCACACGGACCGTGCGTGACCGACGCGGCACGCCTCTCGCGAGCTCTGCCGTCTCTTTACGGTTCCCGCGCGGGAGTTCCCTCGGACGGCTCGGAGTCGGGCACGGTTCCTTCCATGGCCAGCCAGCGGGCGACGATGTGACCTTCGGCCCGACGGAGGACCTTTCCGAGCGCGGGAGCGCTTCGGCCGGTCTGCTGGGCCAGGCGCGTCAGCGTGATCCGTCGGGGCACCGCGTAGTAGCCCATGACCCACGCCCGGGCCAGGAGCCGCGACTGGAGCGGCGTGAGCGGCGTCGTCCCTTCGTCCGGGGCGTACGGACGTCCCGAGGCCCGCACCACACGATACGGGAACTCCTCGCGGTCGAGGCGTTTGAGAACGCGACGCAACGCACGCTCTTGGCCGTGGAACGTCGCGACGACCTTCTCCGCGTTGATGCGGAACGGAGCGGTCGGGGAGATCTCCCCACCGGCGAGCGAAAGAAGTCGTCGGAGGCGTTCGGGGTTCCGCTGGCGGACGAGCAGGATGTAATCGTGGGTACGGGGCCGTCGCTCGACCAGCTCGAAGCTCTCGAGGCCGTAGATCGCCCGGATGCGGCGGGATTCGCGCTCGAGCTCGGAGGCGGTCTTGAGGGGACCTCGGCGTCGGACCCTCAGCAGCTGGAGGCGCCAGCCCTGTTCGAGCCGAAGGGTCTCGAGGAGCTCGACCTCCTCGTACTTCTCGAACAACCCCGGGGGAATCAGCCCGAGGAGCGCGAGGTCCTCGGTGCGGAACTCGAGCGTGACGGTCTGCATCCCCGGGCCGACCGGGGGTTCCGATATGAACCTTGACCCCCTCCCCCTCGTTTAATAACTCGGGCGATTCGCCGACCCTCGTGACGTTCCGGTCCCTCGGGGAGTTCCTCAAGGAGCTCGAGTCGCGCGGCGACCTGGTCCGGGTGACGCGACCAGTGTCGAGGGACCTCGAGATCACCGAGGTCACTCAGCGGGTGCTCCGGGCCGACGGACCTGCGCTCCTGTTCGAGAACGTGCCGGGGGCGTCCATGCCCGTCGTCACGAACCTTCTTGGGTCGCCCCGGCGGATCGCCGCCGCCCTCGGCGCGGAGACCGTGGAACAAGTGGCGGAACGGGTCGAGCGACTCGTCCACCTCCGGCCGCCCGCCGGAGTCCTCGGAGCCGTCCGGGACCTCTCGGGCACGATCGATGCGCTCTCGACCCTGCGTTCGCTCGCCCCCAAACGGGTACGGTCCGCGCCATGCCAAGAGGTCGAGGAGACGGAGGTTGACCTCGGTCGTCTCCCGATCTTGAAGTGCTGGCCGAAGGACGGAGGACGGACGGTCACCTTCCCGGTCGTCATCACGAAGGACCCGGAGACCGGCGAGCCCCACACGGGGATTTACCGGCTGCAGCAGTACGGCCCCGACACGCTCGGCATGCACTTCCAGGTCCACCGGGTAGGGGCGAACAACTACCGGAAGTGGGCCGCCCGAGGCGAGAGAATGCCCATCGCCGCCGTGATCGGCGCGGACCCCGCTACGGTCTTCTCAGGGCTTGCGCCGGTTCCCGAGGGGATATCGAACTTCGTCTTTGCCGGGTTCCTGCGGGGCGAACCGGTCGAGCTCGTTCCGGCCCGCTCGGTCGACCTTGAGGTCCCCGCGAACGCCGAGGTCGTCCTCGAAGGGTACGTCGACCCCACCGAGCGTGCGGTCGAGGGTCCGTTCGGAGACCACACGGGGTACTACTCGGCCCCGGAGCCGTTCCCGGTCTTCCACGTCACGCGCGTGACCCACCGGAACCAGCCCATCTACCTCACGACCGTCACCGGGAAGCCTCCGACCGAGGACGCCGTCCTCGGGAAGGCCGTCGAGCGGATCTTCCGGCCGGTGATCCGTATGGTCCTCCCGGAGATCGTCGACATGAACCTCCCGATGGAGGGCCTGTTCATCAACGTCGGAATCGTCTCGATTCGCAAGGCCTACCCCGACCACCCTCGCAAGGTGATGCACGCTCTGTGGGGCCTCGGGCAGATGATGTTCGTGCGCTACCTCGTCGTAGTGGACGAGGACGTGGACGTGCACGACCTCTCCGAGGTCCTCTACCGCGTCGGCCTGCAGGCCGACCCGGGTCGAGACTTCGAGCTCTCGCAGGGCCCGGTCGACCAACTGTCGATCTCGAACCCCGTTCCGAACCTCGGGGCGAAGGTGGGGATCGACGCGACCCGTAAGCGAAGCGAGGACGGCTTCCCGCGACCCTGGCCCGAGGAGATCCGGTCGGACGCGGCCGCTGTCGCCGCCGCGGAAGCGGCGATGCGAGAGAACCCGGTCCTCGCTCGGCTGCTCGGTCGGCCGAAGCCGTGACGGCGGACCCCGCCCCGAATCCGGGCCCGGCCCGGAGCCTCGGTCGGTTCCTCGAGATCCAGACCCTGGGTCTCAACCTCGCGTTCGCGCTCGCCTTCCTGCTGCTCGCCTCGAACGGGAGACCCAGCCTCTGGACCCTCCTGTGGATCGTGGTCGCGTTCGTCGCGGCGCGCAACGCGGGCCACTCGTTCAACCGCTGGACGGACCGACGGCTGGACGCGGCGAACCCACGCACCCAGGACCGGGCGCTGGTGACGGGACGCCTCTCGTCTGGGTTCGCGCTCGGCTTCTGCGCAGCGAACGCCGTGGTCCTCGTCCTCGCGGCCTACCTGCTCAACCCCCTCGCTTTCGTGCTCGCGCCGGTCGCCCTGGTTCTCGTCCTGGGCTATAGCTACACGAAGAGGGTCACCTCGTTCACGACGGCGTTCCTAGGCCTCGTCCAGGCGATCACGCCCGCCGCCGTCTACATCGCCGTCACGGGCACCCTGCCCCTGGCGGTACTCCTCGCGGTCGGGGGTCTGCTTGCGTGGGGTACCGCCTTCGAGACCATCCACAGTCTCGGGGACGTAGAGAGCGACCGCGCGCTCGGCCTCTTCTCCGTGCCGGTCCGATGGGGGGTGCCGGCGTCGGTGCGACTGGTCCCGGTCTTGCACGCGACCGCGCTCGTCCTTCTCGCCGCCTTCGGGCTAGCCCTCCATCTCACGGTCGTCTATTTCGTCGCCCTGGTCGCGATGGCGGTTCTTGTCGCAGTCACCGATCGAGACCTCGCACGGAACCCCTCGCAGGCGCGAGTGCCATTCGAACGGCATTTCGCGTTGAGCGCGTTCTACCTAGCGGGAGTAGCGCTCGCCGTACTCCTTCCGCTAGGCCCGGCGTTGGTTCTCTAGCTAAAACCCAAGGTTGCGCCGAATGAAATAGCTCAATAACCCGTTGGGAGTCCGCCCTACTCGATCGATATGCCCCAGGTGATGATCGGACTATCGGCCCGTGACTACCGGACGACGAACGAGGTGTGGCGCCTGGCCAAGCGCCACCTGAACCCCGCCGTGCGCCGCCGAATTGGATGGCGGGGCCGCTCGTCGTTCCTTCGACAGCTCATCCTGTACGGGTTCGAAAAGGCCAGCGCGGACCCGGCGGGGTTCCTCCGGGACGTCCGGGACACCCACGACCCCCTGTTTGGCCGACGGGGAAGGTCGGAAGCGGGGGCCGGTCGCCGCGAGGCCATGGTGACGCGGTGGGAGGAGTTCTTCCCAGCCCCCACGCCGTCCCCGCGCGGCCGTCGCAAGGCCTCGAAGTCCGAGGGATAGAACGACCCGACCACGGACCACATCGGCGGGAACGACCCAGATGCCCCGAACGGTGGAACGGCTGGAGGGGCTCTCCCTGCTCGGGGGAGCGAACCTCGGTCCCGTTTCGGTCGTGACCCCGGCGCTCCTCGAGAGCCGTGTCGAAGGGGAGGTCGGGCCAGGTCTCTCGCTCCGCGCCCTCTCAGCACCGGTCGGAAGACGCGGTTTCGAGATTGCGGACACGGTCGCCCGGTACGCGTTCGAAACCCCCATCCTATCGCCCGAGGTCAGCGGCGAGGGTACGGGTATCTACCCGATCGGACCCGGGGCGATCCTGGCCCATCCCCCCTTTACCCCGGACGCCGCCGCGGTCGCGCCGGCGGAGCGGCCGGAGCTGATCGTCCTCGGCAACGCACGCTCGCTATGGGCCGAGGGCCTGCCGTTCGTTCGAGCGATCCGGGACGTGCGGACCCGGTTCGGAGCGGCACCCCTGCTCTGGACCCCACGGCTTGCGCTCCCGCACCGGATCCCCCTCCTGATGTACCTCGGAGTCGACCTCGTCGACACGACCGAAGCTCTCCTCGCGGCGTCCCAGGGCATCTTCCTCGACCCGGTGCTCGGCCCTCGAACGCCGGCTCCCGCTCCGCCCGAGCGGGCGTGCGACTGCCCGGCGTGCTCGTCGGACCCGGCCGGCCCTCTATCCACGCACGCGGTGACCGCGTGCCGTCGGGCCACCGCCGAGGCCGTCGCGGCCGCCCGGGCCGGGCGCCTCCGAGAACTGGTGGAATCCCGTCTCGTGGCCGAGCCGGCGCTCGCCGAGATGCTCCGCTACGCCGACCGGGAGCTTCACGGTCTCCTCGAGGAACGGACCCCGGTCGCGTTCTCCGGTTCTCGCGACTACGTCCTCCTCGAGTCCCATCGACGTCCCGAGATGGTCCGGTTCCGGGCCCGCCTCCTCGAGCGATATCGTCCGCCTCCCTCCAAAACGGTCCTCCTGCTGGTCCCATGCTCGAAGACGAAGCCGTACCGTCGCTCCCGGAGCCACCGTAGGTTCTGGGGCGCTCTCGAGGGGCTCTCCGCGCTCGAGCGGGTCCATCTCGTCTCCGTCAGCTCCCCGATCGGTCTCGTTCCTCGCGAGCTCGAGGATGTCCCTCCGGCCCGTCACTACGACATCCCCGTCACGGGAGACTGGGAGGAGAGCGAACGCGTCCTGGTCCGGGCCGGGCTCGCCCATCTACGGGCCAGCGGGAAATATCGGTCGGTGGTGGTGCACCTCGACCCTCAGGAGTACTCGTTCCTGTCCCCGGACCTCCCGCCGTCGGATACGGTTCAATGGACCCTGGCCGACGACCGAACCACGACGCACGAGGCGGTCGCCGCGCTGAGGGCCGCGGTGGGACGCGCTCTCGCCGACGAGACCCCTGTGGCGGGAGGGCCTCTCGCGGTGGTGCGCGAGGAGCTCGAGGCGCTCGCGGGGGTCCAGTTCGGCCCCGAGGCGGCCCGCCGGCTCTTCGTGCCCCCGGTGCGATTGAGTGGCCGGCCGTGGTTCCAGCGCGTGACGGACGGACGGAATGACCTCGCCACCTGGCGGGAGGAGCGCGGACTGTTCCACCTCACGGTAGCGGGAGCGCGACGGCTCTGGCCGGACCCTCCGCTCGCGGTCGAGGTCAACCCGGGCGTTCCTCTCGAAGGGGACCTATTTGTCCCGGGGGTCCGTCACGCGGATGAGCGAATCCGCACGGGCGATGCCGTGGTCCTCGTACGGGACGGGCGCTTGGCCGCGGTCGGCGAGGCGGCCCTCCCCGGCCGGCTGATGACCGAGCTCACGCGAGGTCTGGCGGTCCATGTCCGCCACCGTGAGCACGCTCCGACCGACAGCCCCATGACCGAGGAGCGGTCTCCTTCGGACGCAGGGCCGGTAGTCTAGCGGTGATGACGTCGCGCTTACAACGCGGAGATCGACGGTTCGAATCCGTCCCGGCCCACTTGCCAAGAGGGGCCGTGCCAGGCGCCCGCGAAATGGCGCTCCCCTGGGGCGTAGAGCGCCTTTCCGCAAGGGTCGGCCTGGCAAGCGGCATTGCTAAATCGTAGCACGGAGTTATCCGCTTTCGCGGCTCGACACCGCACGAGAGTAACACGATGACGTTTGTAGATACCTTAGCGTTCCAGCTGTTTAGCCTGGCCTTTGTCTCGGCGGCGCTGTTCTACTCGGGACTCGTTGGCTACGTCACCTTTCTGAGGTACGGTCCGCGACGCACGTTCGAGCACCTGAGGTCGCAAGCCGTGCCGCTCGGAGGTCTCGGAGTCATCATTGCGACGATCGGGTTGTGGGGAGAGATCGTGTGGCCCCTTCCGGGGAGCTACAACATCCTCTTCTTCGACCCCTACCTGCTTCTTGGGGTCGTTCTCATCGGCTATGCCGTTTGTCTCGGCTTCCGATGGAGGACCCAGTACATTGGCCTCCTCGCGGCCATGACCGGGCTGCTGAGCATCTACTACGGTGCCAACGCGTACAACCTCGGGCTCACCAAGGAGCCCCTGGCGATGTTCCTCCTCTATGTCTCGATGGGGTGCATGGCGATCTTCACCTTCCCGGTGACGCTGTGGATCGACCGGTACGTGATTTCCCCGCTCATTTCGCCCGAGTCGACACCCGGCGGGCCGTCGCCCGATTCCAAACCCAGCGCCGCGATGTCGGCTGAGGTGAAGGTCCTCTTCGGGCTGTTCCTCATCTTCCTTCTGTTCGCGCTCGGGTCGGCGATCGCGACGCTCTACATCGGTGGGAACGCGCTCACCTCGCACTTGAGCTACGCCCCCTAGGTCGGCGAACGAGGTTCGGCGACTTCTCGCGTGTCTCTGCGAGCTCATCGACCAGCGGTTCGGAGGCAGGGCCCGAAAGTCGCCCTCACGGAACTGACGGTAACCCGGCGGTCGCCGGATCCCTCCCGTCACGAACCGTCGGGCTTCGCCCGGAGCGGCAGTTCGTAGTATAGGAACTCGCGGTCGAGTGCCCAGCCGCACGCCTCGTAGAGCCGCTGCGCGGGGTTGTCGACCGCGGTCGAGAGCTCGAGGTAGTGGGCCCCGGCCTCGTCGCCGTACGACCGGGCCGCCTCAAGGAGCCGAGCGCCGACCCCTTTTCGACGAGCCGCCGGGCGTACGAAGAGGTCGTTGAGGATGAAGGTCCGCCCGAGGGAGATCGAGGAGAACAACGGATACAGCTGGATGAAGCCGACAGCGAGCCCGTTCTCCTCGGCCACCAGCACCACGGACTCGTCGTGGGAGAGTCGGTCCGAAAGGAACCGACGAGAGGCCGGCAGGTCGGTCGGCTGTTCGTAGAATTGTCGGTACGCATCGAAGAGCGGGGTAAGCGCCTCCAGGTCCTCCCGCCCTGCCCTTCGGATGGTGACCCGAAGGTCAGGCGGGGGGATGGGCCGTCGCGTCGAACCGGGGTACGGGCCCGAGCGGGGTCGACGGACCAGCTCACCCGAGCAGTTCGGGCACCGGAATTTCAGTTGGCGAAAGCACGTCGGACAGAACGTGCACTCGCTCGCGCAATGGTACGCCGGGTCCTCCGCGGCCAGGGCGAGATGACATCGACCGCACTCGCGTCGGGGTTCCATGGCATCCCATTCCACCGACCGACCTTAACAGTTCGACGGGAACGGGAGGTGGCGAGACCCCCAACTAGAGGGGATCCATCGAGCCAAGGTCGACGGCACGACGAAGAGCTTCGCTTGTCGGCCCGTGAGGACGTCCCAGGGTGCGGGCTCAGGCCATACGAGCGCCGAGCGGGTAGCCCGCCAGCATCAGGATGTCCCCGTGGCCCCGACCGAGGTTCGCAGCGCCGACGGTCCGGGTGTCGATCAGCCGAAGCTCCTTGAACGCCGGTGAATGCAGTTCCCGACCGTGGGGCCAGTCGCCCCGGAAGAGGAAGTGGAGGTCCCAGTGGTTCCCGGTCTCGGGGTTCGTCCGTGAGGGATACGCCTCGGAGAAGACCTCGGGACCCCGCAGCTCAAGGAGTTCGAGGCCGAGCTGTTCGTGGACGACCCGCTCGGCCGCCGCCCGGGGGCTTTCGAACTCGACGAGGTGGGAGGCGGGCAGCACCCAGTGTTCTTGGAGGGCCTCGAGGGATGTCGGCTCAAGGTTCCCGATCTCCGTCCACGGGGCGGACGGCGAGGGACGACCGAGGACGACCAGGTTCGGGTTCTTCGGGTCCCCCACCAGGACGAAGACGGAGAGGCAAAGCCCCGCACGAGGGACCATCCACATGCGACGGCCCGCGACCTCGCCCTCCGTGAGGCGATATCGAGTGAACCGGCGGGGGGAGCTCACGGCCACGCAAGGGGGGAATGTCCCCCTCTCTTATGGAGTATTCTTTCGGCACGGGCCTGCCGAGGAGACGCCCCCGAGCCCCCGGATTCGGCGAGGACGGGCCGCTCCGCCGCCGCCTCGGGGCGAACGCGGGAACGGCGATGTACCATAGCTATAGCATTAACTATAGTCTAAATTCAAACTCTATATATGCACTGGGTTGCTTCTTCGAACCGATGAAGACCAAGAACCCCCCCGGGGGCAGCGCGGGAGCGAGCGGAGGAGTCTCCGGCTCCCTGGCAAGACCTCCCTCTCCTCCGATCGGTGAACGAGCCAGCCCGACCTCCGCCGCTCGAGTCCCCCCCGGTCGCCGCCGCGAAACCCCGCCTACCATCGATACGTTCGCTGTAGCCGTCCTCGATGTCGGTCGGGGAGAACGGCCCGAACACCTGTTCCGTCGACTCCTGGGGGCCTACCTCGCCGGAGCGCGCGAGTTCGCGGTTCGCCAGCGCCCGAACATCTCGGCGGGAACCCGCGAGGTCGTCCGCACGTTCTGCCGACGAACCCGTCAGCCGGAGGTTACCTCGGACGACGCGGGGGTCCTGCGCTTGCGCGACCTCGCGTTCGAGAGCCCAATCCCCCTCGACCAGAGGATCGCTCGCATGGGACGTCTTGTGGTAGATTTCCACCGCGAAGCGGTCGATAGCTGGTCCCATCTTCCGTTCCTGGAAGACGGGTATTGGGAGCACCGGGACGATGAGATAGACCGGGACGCCTGGTACGTCGAACGGGTCGCCGCGATCCGACTGGGGGTCGCCGGTCCGGGACCCGGGTGGCTCGGTCTTTGGACGACCGCCCGCAGTCTGGAACGGATCGCCGACCACGCGGTCGTTCTCGGAGAGGTCGGTCGACGCCTCGTGGACCTCCCGAACGGGGCAGGTCCGGTGACGTCACTACGGCAGTTCCACCGGCAAGCGATGGAACACCTCGAGGGGGTTCTGGAAGCGAGGGATGGGGCCGCCGCCAACGACCTCCTGGACCTCGGGGACGCGCTCCAGGCCTCGGGCCGCGCCCTATCGGACCGTCTCCTTCCGGCGGTCGGGGTCGGTACGATGCCCCCGGCGACGGCCGCGGCCGTCACGCGAGTCCTCGAATCGATCGGTCGCACGGTCGCCTATGCACAGGACATCGCCCAGGTCACCCTCGACCGATGGGTACCGAGGGTCGAGGGCGAGGGAACGGACTCCGGCCGCGTTTCCGTATATCCGGTGCCCTCTCCGTAGTAGGCGGAGAGATTTTCTACCTCGACGCCTCCCCTCTGGTCCCTCACGGACCCGTGCCGCGCAAGCAGGCTCGAACGAATCGCATTCGCGTCATCGCCGTGCGCCATGGGCCGGCCGAGGTCCGGGACCCGGCTCGCTGGCCCGACGACGACCTTCGGCCTCTGACCCGAAAGGGGGAGACGGAGACCCGACGGGCGGCCCGAGGCCTTGCCAACGTCGTTCGGTCCGCCGACCGTCTCGCATCCAGTTCTGCTGACCGGGCGCTCCAGACGGCCGAGCTGATCCGCCGGGAGCTGGCGAAGGCGCCTTCGCCGGAGACCTGGGAAGAGCTCGCCCCCGGGAACATGGCGACCCCGATCTTCGACCGGATCCGCCGTTCCGCGCGGCCTCGGGAGACCGTGGTACTGGTAGGCCACGAGCCGACCCTCGCGGAGTTTGTGGGCGAGGCGCTCACGGGCGAGGGCCTCTCCGTCGTTCATCTCACGAAGGGAGGCGCCGTCTGCCTCGAGTTCTCGAACGCGGTCCGCCCGGGCGCGGGTCGCCTCGTCTGGCTGCTTACGCGGAAGCAGCTCGCCGCGGAACGCGACTGACCGACCGGGGGCGTCCTCGGGACGGGCGACGCGGAGCGACCGACCGAGCCCCATAGAGCGGGGCGACCAGGCGCTGGAAGTCCGCGTGGACCTGCTCGGGCATGCGGTTCGCGTCGACGTAGTGGAACCCGTAGTCGGTCGCCATCCACGCGAACTCCTTCGAGAGGAGCTCTTGGTAGAGGAAGAAGCTCTCGAAGAGGTCCCGGGAGAGGCAGAGGTCCATCCCCGACTCCCAGTAGTCGAGGGAACCGTACTTCCCGATCGAGCGGTGGAGCAGGATCTCGGGACGGGCGTCCAGGAAGACGATGAGGTCCGGACGGACGGCGAACCCGTAGAGGTGGCGAGCGTACTCGCGGGAGGCGCCCCGGACGATCGCCCGCGCCATCAGCGTGTAGATGTACCGGTCGGCGAGGACTGTGCTGCCCGCCGCGAGGGCGGGGATGATCTTGTTCTCGAGCTGGTCGGCGAAGTCCGCGGCGTAGAGGAGCGCCATCGTCGTGGGCGCGAGCGTATGCCCCTGCTTCGCCCGGTCGATCTCGTCGCTCACGAGGTCGGACCGGCGTAGGCCCGTGTCGACCACGGCATGGCCTTCGACCTCGAGCCACTCCCGCAACAGGTTGACCTCGGTTGTCCGTCCCGAACCGTCTGCCCCCTCCACGACGATGAGCTTGCCCACGAGCGTCTCTTCGGGCATCCGGGGGAGCCGGGTCCCGTACGTCCTATCCGTCATGGGTCAGTCGCACCCCCGTTGGGAACTTCGTGAGCATCGGCTTGAGGTCGGCCCTCAGTTGGGCCTGGATCGCTTCGACCGAGCGCGTCGCGTCGATGATTCGGAAATCGTCGAACTTCGAGAGTCGGTCGTACTCGTGCTTCAGCCGACCCTGGAACCGGGTATAGCTCTCGACGAGGTCGTCCGATAGCCCAAGGTCCATGCCGGCCTCGTAGTAGTTCATCTTGAGCCGGGAGGCGAGCTTGCGCCTCAGGGTCACCGCGACCGGCACTCGGAAGTAGAAGACGCGGTCCGGCCGAGGGGCGAACGAATAGATCGTTCGGACCCATGCCGGGTCGCAGCCGCGGGCCGCGTCCCGGACGAACGCGGTGTAGGCGTAGCGGTCGCAGACCACGAGGTAGCCCGCCCGCAATGGCGGCAGGATCTTCCGCTCGAAGCGGTCGGCAAAATCCACCGCGTGCAGCAGCGAGAACGTGGTGGGGGTGAGAAGGCCTTTCTTCTTGCCACGTCGAATGGTGCTCGAAACGAGCTCCGACGAGTTCCATTCCGTGAAGAAGACGCGGTAACCCTTCGACTGGAGCCATTTCCCGAGGAGGGCGGCCTGGGTCGACTTTCCGCTACCGTCCAGGCCTTCGAAGACGAGGAGTCGGCCGGGAAAGCCGTGGTTCGGGGACGGGGTCTCAGGCATCGCGATAGCGTACCTCGAGCTCGAACACGCGTTCCATCGGCTTTCGAACCTTCTCGGCCCAGCGGGGGGGGAGAGGCGTATCTCTCGTAGCAGAAAAGCTCACCGCGAGAACTTTCCCGTCGGAGGCGAGCCCGAACTTTGGTTGGACGGGGGCGAGCATTTCGGCGACCCCGAGAATCGCGCCGAGACGGACCGCCTTCTCGAGGTCGGAGGGCCCGATGATCGGAAGGAATCCCTTCTTCCATTCGGAGGGTACCGCGTTCTTCCCCTCGTGCAGGTAGGCGGCCATCGCAGCGAGGAGCACTTCGCGCTGGTCGAGTCCCCAGATCGGGTAGTTCTGGATCAGGTAGGAGGAGTGGCGAGCGTGGTTCCACAGGTCGATCGCGACCCCGGCGTCGTGCATCCACGCGGCCACGCGGAGCGCCAGCGCCTCGCTCCGACCCCCTTCGAACCGGTCCGCCAGGAGCTGAAAGAGGGCGGTGGCGGTCTCGGCGACCTCGAGACCGTGCTTGAGGTCAAAGGCGAACGACTCCGACGCCGCGACCGTCGAACGCTGAGCGAGGGTCTCGGCGGGGGCGGGCAGCTTCGCTCCTATCGACTCGAGAGCGATCCCTTCCCGGATCCCCGTCCCAGAGACGACGATCCCCTCGGCCTTCACGGCCCGCAGGAGCTCTGAGAAGACGGCGATCCCTGCCAGGACAACGTCCGCTCGGTCCCCCCCGATCCCCGTGACCGCCCGACGACGGACGGCCGGCATTTCGCTCAGGAGCTCTTCCAACGCGTCGATGTCGTTCTCGTAGAGGAGGTAACCGTGAACGCGTCGGACCGGGTACTCTCGGAACTCGATCGATGCTCGGGCCAGGGAACGCACGGTGCCGCCGATGCCGAAGATCCGGTACGGTCCCCCGCCGAACGCTTCGAGCACCGAGGCGAGCGTTCCGCGCACGTGTTCGCGCAGGGAGTCGACCTCCCGCCGCTTCGGGGGGTCGTGGTCGAAGAACCGCTGAGAGAGCCGCAGGACACCGAGCGGAAGGCTGACGGAGTTGTGGAGCGAGCCGCCCCGGACCTCGGCGAGCTGGAGCGAGCCGCCCCCCAGGTCGCAGACGAGGTCGTTCGAGAGCTCCCAGGCGCTGGCGATCCCGAGGTAGGCGTAGCGAGCCTCCTCGGTCCCCGAGAGGGTCCGAAGCGATACTCCGGTCGACCTCGCCACGTCCCGGACGAACTCCGGTCCGTTCGGGGCATCCCGCACGGCGCTGGTCGCCACCGCTAGGGTCTTCGGAACCTTGAGCGCCCGGACGGCACGAGCGAAGCGACGTACCGTGGCGACGCCCCGGACCATCGCCTCGGGAGAGAGGCTACTATCCGCACCCGTCTCCGAGCCGAGACGAGGCGCGTCCTTGGTCTGGTAGACCGCCCGCACGGACCCAGCGCGGGAGGTGTCGAATACGACGCACCGGGCCGTGTTCGACCCGATGTCCATCACTCCTATCGTCGACGCGGCCCGGCGGGTCGGGGGGTCCCGCTCGAGGTCCGCAGGCGGACGACGGGGCATGTTCGCCGTGAGCCTTTCATCTCTAATAGGACTCGCGTGGAATCCGGCGGACAGGTCGTTCCTTCCGAATGATTTACGTGGAGGGCCCGGTCTGCCCCACGAGGAGAGCCAGATGGTCCGGGTAAGCGGAGGGCGTACGGTGCGACCCGAGCGCGTCGCCCGCGAGATCGCAGGGATCCTCGAAGAGGCAACAACGGCGGTCGACCATGTCGTCGCCTCGGCCCATCCCTCCCCCGAGAGCCTCCACCGCCTGCACCGACAGATGCGGCGGCTGCGGACGGGTCTCGCCCTGTGGGAAGCCCTGCTCCCGAGCGCGGAACGCGAGCTCCTTCACCCGCTCGACGTACGGATCAAGCGGCTTTCGCGCCTCGTCGGTCGGATCCGGGACCGCGACATCTCCCTCTCGCTCCTCCAGCGATTCGCCGGGAAGACCACCTCCCGCCGCGACCTCGAGCGACTCGACCGGTACCGTACCCGGGTCCAGGACGACGCTCGCACCGGTCGCGAGCTGCTGCGGGCGTTCCTTCGTTCAGAGCGGCAGGCACGGCTGCTGGACGACGTGGCCGAGAGACTTCGGAGCCTCCCCCGCTCTGGGTCGTTTCGTGACCCGCATCGCGCCGTCGTGCTCGCCCATGTTCGCACTCACGAGAACCTGAGGAGGGCCCACCGGAAGGCGCTCCGCAGCCCGTCGATGGAACGGCTCCACCGGCTTCGGATCCGCATCCGCCGCGCGCGGCAGTTCACCGACCTCGCGGTCGCGCTCGACCCTCGGCACGAGCGGGGGTTCTCGAGCTCCTTGGCCCGTCTTCAAAAGGACCTCGGGGACCTCCACGACCTCGACCTGGTCCTGGTCGGCCTGGACGAGGAGGTCCGCAAGACCGCGTGGGCCGACGCGCTCCGGGAGGAACGACGTCGACGACGGCGGGAGATCCTGAAGACGCTCGAGTCGGCGGCCAAGATCCCGGCGGAGAACGGGCGGCCTCGGCCCAAGACGGCGTGATCTTGCATCGTTCCGTTATTACCCTGCCACGGTCTCCCGAACCCGTGGCGACCTCGGATGGGAGCGACCTCACCGGGGCCGTGCGCTACGTGCTGGGCGAGACCGGCGCGATAGGCGCCACCGTTCGCCAGATCGCCTCGCGCTTGGACGACCGACCGGACCGTGTCGCCGAGGTCCTGGACACGCTCCGTAGCCGGGGCGACGTCCTGCGGATGGGACGGGGGCTCTTCGTTCTCCGGGACTTCGAACGCCTCTCGGAACGCGACGACTTCGTCGACCCTGCGGCCTTCGTCGAGCGATTCGAGCGGGAGAATGGCCTGGCGCTGGGACGCTACGCGGGACCGATCACGTTCCGGTCGAACGAGGCGATCCCGGTCCACCGCTGGTGGCCCTACGTTCAGGGATATTCCGCGGAGTTCGTTGCCGGGGTCCTCGCGGCCGCCGACCTCCGTCGCGGAGCCACCGTGCTCGACCCGTTCGCCGGCAGCGGCACGACCCTCGTCGAGGGGCGTCGGGCCGGGATCCGTGCCATCGGCACCGAACTCCTCGCCCCTGCCGTCCTCGCCGCCCGCGTCAAGACGAACTTCGAACTCGACCCCCGCGCGCTCGTCCGTGGGGCCGACCGCGTCCTGAAGCGGGCGGAGCGGCGGAGCGCGGGGGCGCTCCCGTTCCTCCGAGAGACCCGTCGTCAGTTCGCCCCCAAGGCCCTCCGGGACCTTACGCGTCTTCGGGACGCGCTGCCGTCGGAAGGGGGACCGCTTTCCGACGCGCTCCGACTCGCGTTCGGCCGCATCCTGATCCCCTCGAGCCGCCTCCATCGGTCCCCGTGTCTGGGCTATGGGAAGCGGATACCGTCGGGCGACCCGGTGACCCCGTTCGAGCGGTTCGGCGCGGCGGCGCACGAGATGGCGGCCGACCTCGAAGGCCTCTCCGCGGAACGCTCGCACTGGGGTCCGCCCGCCGAAGTCACGCTTCGCGACGCTCGCAACGGAGGTTGGTCGCCCCGCTCGGTCGAGCTGGCCATCACGAGCCCGCCGTACGTGAACGGCATGGATTACGTGATGAACTACAAGGTCGACCTCGCCTGGCTCGGATACGCCCATTCGTATGCCGACCTCGCGGCGCTACGGGGAGCCCAAGTGGCGTGCGATAACCTTCCTCGACGGGAGACCGCGCCGTACCTCGACACGAGCCGGGTCGCCGAGCCTTGGCTCGCCGAGATCCTGCCCCGGATCCGCGAGAACCTGGCGCGGAAGGGAACGTACCGTCGGGACGACATGCACGCGGTCGTCCACCGATACTTCTCCGACCTGAGCCCCGTGCTCGACGGGGTCTTCCGGGCTCTCGTACCGGGAGGACGGTTCGTCGTGGTGGTCGGGGATTCGCTCCTCGCGGGGGCCTACGTGCCGGGGGACCTCCTCCTCGCTCGGCTCGGCGCGTCGCTGGGGTTCCGGATCGTCTCGGTCGAAGTGGCCCGACGCCGGCGCAGCGGCCAGCGACGGAGCTTCGAGCTGAGGGAGTCGATCGTCACCCTCGAGCGGCCCAAGGCCGCGCGCTGAGCAGCGCTAGGTTCTTCGTTCGGGGATGCGCTACGGTCGTTCGATGTTCTGTCCTGTCTGCGGTCGGGTCATGAGCGGACCCCCCACCCCGAACGTTCCGTTCCCGATGTTCGTCTGCGGCCACGACGGGGTGGTCTACGACCGGAAGCGCGACGCCTGGCACGGTCTCCCCGAGGTCCGGGAGAAGCTCTGCTGCCCCATCTGCGGAGGCTCGATGGAGGTCGAGCCGAAGGAACCCCCGGCCCGGGTGTTCTTCTGCTTCCAATGTGGGACGACGTTCGACAAGGAACAGGGCACCTGGTACGGACTCGCGTACCACCTGGCGCCCTGACGGCCGGCGCCGACCTTTCCGCTCGAAGCAAACACTTAACGTATCTCGGCGCGCGTTCGCTTCCCAGCCACGGAGGGGAGATGCCACCCCTAGGGTCCCAGCCGAAGTTCTTGGAGCCGCTGCTCGGGATCGTGTTCGACCTCGATGGAACGCTCGTCCTCTCGCACCACGATTTCGGGAGGATGCGCTCGGAGGTGATCCGACTCGCGGAGCACTACGGCGTCATGCCCGGTCATCTCTCGGTGCAAGAACCGATCCATCGGATCGTCGAAGCCGCTCGCGAGGAGCTTAGGAACGCGGGCGCGCCGGACGGGGTCCTCTACCGGTTCGAGGCCGACTACCAGCGGAGCATCGATGCGATCGAGCTCGAGGCCTTGCCGAGAACGATTCCTCGACCGGGCGCCCCGGAGCTTCTGAAGATCCTCTCCCTGAAAGGGTTCCGTATCGGGCTCCTGACCCGGAGCTCGGAGATCTTCGCCCGACAGGCCCTCGTCCGCACGCAGCTCGCCCCGTTCTTCGGTTACCTCAGGAGCCGCAGCACCGCGGGACCGACGAAGCCGTCGCCGGAGGCCCTGCTCTTGCTCCTCAAGGAGATGGGGGTGCCGATCGATCGGGCTCTCTTCGTCGGGGACCACCTGCTCGACGCGGAGTGCGCCCGGGCCGCGGGCGTACGCTTCTACGCGGTGATGCCCGACCCGACCGAGGCCGAGGCCGCCCATTCGACCATGACCGAGGACCGCTTCCTCGCGGCTGGGGCGTCCGCGATCGCGAAGGACCTGCCGGAGCTCGCCCACCACCTCACCATCGCGACGCCCCCACCCCTCCCGTGAGGGAACCTACAGGTACGACGCCCACGCGTGGATGACCGCCCGCTCGGCGGTGGCCCAGGCTTCGGGGATCTGGTTCCAGCCGTTCCGCTGGTCGCCGACGCAGTACAGACCCGGGATGGGCTCGCCGGTAGCGTCCGCAATCGCGCGACAGTCCTCGTCCGTGACGACGTACCCGTCCGTGTCGAACCGACACCCGAGCGAGCGTGGGATCGCGTCGTGCATATCGTACCAGCCGAGGCCGCTGAACCCCCGCTCGTAGGTCCGGTGGCTCCCGTCTGCGAACTGGACCCCGAAGAGCTTCTCTCGGATCCCGTCGAACCCGACCACCTCGGCCGTGACGTGGGGGATCCCGTGTTCCTTTAGCGCCGCCGCGAGGGTGGAGCGGTCGGGTTCGGGGACCCCGTCCAAGAGGGGCCGCCCGTGCGTGAGAAGTTCGACGGACTTCGGTCGGAAGTGGAGGATGTCGAGCGCGGTGCGAGCGGCGAACGCGTCGTGACCGAGCACCGCTACGGACCTCCCCACGAGGTCGTGTCCGTCGCACAGGAGGCAGAAATCGACGATCGCCTGGTTCGCCCAGGGGAAGATCGGGTCGATCTTCCCTCCGACGATCGGTATCCGGTCGACGACGCCCATCGCGAGGATGACGACCCGCCCCCGCGCAACCTGGGTCTGCTTGAGCCACTCGAACGTGACGGCGAACCCTTCGGGGGTCTTCTCGACGGACCTCACGGTGGCGGGGGTGAAGTATCCCACCCGGTCGTCGAGCTTTCGGACGGCGGCGATCTGCTGGTCCAGGAGACGGTGCCCTGACACCCCCTCGGGGAAACCGGGGATGTTGGCCATGCGGGGAGCGTAGTACGAACGGGAGTACTTCGGCCCGCGGTCGAGCAGGGCCACCGAGTGCTGGAGGAGCGCCGCCTTGACCGCCGCCTGGAGGCCGGCGTGCCCGCCCCCGACCACGATAACGTCGTAGCGGTCCTGAAGCCGAGGGAACCCGGGCATTCTATCCGGTCGAGCAGCCGGCGGGGGGATTTGATGCCTCGCCGGGCGGCCCGGAGTGGTTTCCGTTCCGGGGCGACGGTAAGCGTTAAGGCCGAATCCCTTCCTCGGGGCCGCTCGGGTTGCCAACGCCCGTGCCGAATCGCCCCGGAACCGCCGGCCTCCAGGGGACCCTTTTTCTCGAGGACGGTACTCGCTTCGAAGGGGAGGGGTTCGGGGCGCCCACCCGGCACGTCGGCGAGGTCGTGTTCACCACCGGGATGGTGGGGTACCCGGAGTCGCTCACCGACCCGTCGTTCCGGGGACAGGTCCTGACGTTCACCTACCCTCTGATTGGGAATTACGGGGTGCCGCGGACGGACACCCGGGACCGCTGGGGCCTTCCGTCTCTCGAAAGCGGGGAGGTCCAAGTCCGCGGCGTGGTGGTGCGGGGCACGACCGCGCCCAACCACTGGTCGAGCCACCGCTCCCTCGAAGAATGGCTCGCGGACGAGGGGGTCCCCGGGGTTCGGGGCGTCGATACGCGACTCCTCACCCAGCACCTCCGCTCGGGCGGGGTCCTCCGTGGGGTTCTCCACGTCGGGGACTCGGACGACCTCCCGAGCGACGAGGATCTCCGTAGGGCGATCGCGAACGCGCCCGCCTATGCCGAGGAGAAGTTCATGACGGCCGTCGCCCCGAAGCGAGCGAAGCTCCTCGGTCCCGCGCGCGCGCCGCTCGTGGCGGTCCTGGACTGTGGGGTGAAGGCGAGCATCCTGCGGGCCCTGCTGGACCGGGGGATGGGCATTCTCCGACTGCCGTTCGACGAGACGGTCCCGACGAAATGGGAGGGGCGGCCGGTCGCTGGCCTGGTCGTCGGGAACGGACCCGGGGACCCGGCCGAGCTCGAGGCGACCGTCTCCGAGCTCCGCCGACCGTCGACCCGAGCGCTGCCGACGCTCGGGATTTGCCTCGGCCACCAGCTCCTCGCGCTCGCGCGCGGCGGCACGACGTTCAAGCTCAAGTACGGCCACCGCGGGCAGAACAAGACGCTCTGCTTTGCCGACGGTCGCGCCCTCATCGTGAGCGAGAACCACGGCTACGCGGTCGACCTGCGGTCGCTCCGCGGCACCGGCCTCGACCTCTGGGCGACCAACCCCGACGACGGGACGCTCGAGGGGTTCCGCGACCGGTCCGGACGCGTTCTCGCGCTGCAGGGTCACCCCGAAGGGCACCCCGGTCCCCAGGAGGCCGGATTCGTCTTCGACCGTTTCGTGGGGAAGGTGAAGCGGCGCGCATGACGGTCTCGCTGCCCTCGAAGGTCGTCCTGCTCGGGAGCGGGGCGCTCAAGATCGGCGAGGCCGGCGAGTTCGACTACTCCGGCAGCCAGTGCCTGAAGGCCCTGGACGAGGAGGGGGTCTACGCGGTCGTCGTCAACCCGAACATCGCCACCCTGCAGACGGACCCTCCGAAGCGGGGCCGCGTCTACTTCCAGCCCGTGACGCCCGAGTTCGTGGCGCCGATTCTCGAGGCCGAACGGCCCGACGGGATCCTGCTCGCGTTCGGGGGCCAGACCGCGCTCAACTGCGGCGTTCAGCTCTCCGACCGGGGGGTCCTTCGTCGGACCGGAACCAAGGTCCTCGGGACCCCCCTCGCGGGGATCCGCGCGACCGAGGACCGCGCGAAGTTCGTGCGGACGATGGCGAAGGCGCGCGTCCCGACCTTGCCGAGCCGGGCGGTCTACTCCTACCCAGAGGCGCTCGAGGCGGTGGAGGCGCTCGGGTTCCCGGTTATGGTCCGGGTCGCCTTCACCCTCGGCGGCCGAGGAGGAGGGGTCGCCCGGACCAAAGAGGAGCTCCGCGACGTCGTCGTCCGCGGGTTGCGGGCGAGCCCCGTCGGTCAGCTCCTTCTCGAACGGTACGTGGGCGAGTTCAAGCAGCTCGAGTACGAGGTCGTCCGCGACGCTCGGGGGAATACGCTCACGGTCTGCAACATGGAGAACGTCCTCGGGATGCGCGTCCACACCGGGGATAACGTCGTCATCGCCCCGAGCCAGACGCTTACCGACTTCGAGTACCAGATGCTCCGCCAGGCCGCGTTGCGGGCGGCCGAAGCGTGCGGGATCGTCGGCGAATGCAACATCCAATTCTGCCTCGACCCCGGGAGCGAGGAGTACTACGCGATCGAGGTGAACGCTCGCCTCTCGCGCTCGAGCGCCCTCGCGAGCAAGGCGACCGGCTACCCGCTCGCCTACGTCGCCGCGAAGCTGGCGCTCGGCTACACCTTGCCCGAGCTCAAGAACCGTATCACGGGGGTCACGACCGCGGCGTTCGAGCCGTCGCTCGACTACGTGGTCGTGAAGCTGCCGCGCTGGGACCTCGACAAGTTCGAGCGCGCCGACCGTCGGCTCGGCCCGGCCATGAAGTCGGTCGGCGAGGTGATGGGGATCGGCGCGTCGTTCCCCGAAGCGCTCTCGAAGGCCGTCCGCATGGGGGACCCCCGCGCGGACCTCGTCCCCCCCGCCGAACCGCGACGCGCGGAAGAGGTGCGTGCGGACCTCGCGACCCCGACGCCCGAGATCCTGTTCCGGGTCCTCGAGGCGTTGCGGGTCGGGATCTCGCCGGAGGAGGTGAGCCGCCTTTCCTACATCGACCGCTGGTTCGTCGATGCCCTCGGGGAGATCGAGTCGGTCGACCGGGCGATCGCGGCGGCCGGGGGTTCCGGCCTTTCGCCGTCGCTCCTGCGTCGGGCCAAGGAGCTCGGGCTCTCCGACCGCGCCCTCGCCCGCCTCGCGCGGCTCGACGAGGAGGAGGTCCGTCGACGTCGACTCGCGGCCGGGGTCCGGCCGCGCGTGCAGATGATCGATACCCTCGCCGGGGAGTGGCCCGCACGGACCAACTACCTCTACCTGACGTACCGGGCCCATGCCGACGACGTCGCTCCGATGCCGAGCGACTCCGTGCTCGTCATCGGGGCCGGTCCGTACCGGATCGGCTCGAGCGTCGAGTTCGACTGGTCGACCATGAACCTCGTGGATGGGTTGAAGGCGGAAGAGGTCCCCGGGGTCGCGGTCCTCAATTCGAACCCCGAGACCGTTTCGACCGACTACGACCGCTCCGACCGGCTCTACTTCGAAGAGATCACGCTCGAGCGCGTCCGTGATATCTTCGACTTCGAGGCGTTCGGAGGGGTCGTCACCTGCGTCGGCAGCCAGCTCGCCCAGAACCTGACCCCGCTGCTCCACATGTGCGGGATCCCGATCCTCGGGACCCCGCCCGAGTCGATCGACACGGCGGAGGATCGCGCTCGCTTCGCTCGGCTGCTCGAGACGCTCGCGATCCCGCAGCCGGCCTGGCGAGCGTTCACGACGCTCGAAGAGGCGAGCACGTTCGCCGACGAGGTCGGTTACCCCGTCCTCGTCCGTCCGTCGTACGTCCTGAGCGGCCAAGCGATGCGCGTCATCGCCGGTCGGAACGACCTCGGTCGCTTCCTGTCGGAGGCGGCGCGCGTCTCGCCCGAGCATCCCGTCGTGATCACGAAGTTCGTCGAGGGCGCCGACGAGGTCGAGCTCGATGGGGTTTCGGATGGGAAGCGGGTGCTGGTCGCGGGGATCCTAGAGCACGTCGAACGCGCGGGGGTCCACTCGGGGGATGCGATCTTCTGCCTCCCCCCGCGTCACACGTCGCCCGAGGTCCAGGACCAGCTCCTCCGCGCCGCGGGACAGCTCGCCCGCACGCTGCACATTCGCGGTCCGTTCAACGTGCAGTTCCTCGTGAAGGACCAGGGCTACCAGGTCATCGAGCTCAACCTCCGAGCGAGCCGGTCGCTCCCGTTCCTCGCGAAGGCGACCGGTGTGCCCCTCCTCCGCGAGGCGGCGCGGGCGATGCTCGGGAAGCCCCTCTCGCGGGAAGGGGTCGTTCCGCTCCCGGCGGGTCGGTGGGGCGTGAAGGTCCCTCAGTTCTCTTTCCTGCAGCTCTCCGGCTCCGACCCCCTTCTCGGGGTCGAGATGCAGTCGACCGGCGAGGTCGCCTGCTTCGGACCGACCTTCTCGGACGCTCTCGTGAAGGCGCTCGTGGCGACCGGCGTGAAGCTCGTCCCCCGACCGGGGACCGCATTCCTATCGGTCGGAGGGCCGACGCTCAAGGAACAGCTCCTGCCCACCGCCCAACGACTTCGCTCCCTCGGCATCGGGATTACCGCGACGGAGGATACGCAGGCGTTCCTCAGCGGTCGGGGGGTCGTGGGGATCCGGACCCTCCATAAGGTGTCCGAGCCCGACCGACATCCGAACGTCCTCGAGGCCCTCGACCGGGGCGACATCGACCTTCTCCTCGACGTGCCGCTCTCGCTCACGCAGGAGAAGTTCGAGCGGATGCTCGAGGACGAGTACGTCCTTCGGCGTCGGGCGGTCGAGCTCGGCATTCCGCTCTTCACGAGCCTCGAGGCGTTCGCCGCGTACGTCGAAGGAGTTGCGTGGCTCGAGGAACACCCCCTCACCGTGGACGCGCTCTACGGGACCCCGGAACCGGGAGCGGCGGCCGGGAAACGACCGGCGGGGACCTCCTCCGTCGTGCCGCGCCGAGAGCGCGCGCGGGCGCGCGGCGCGCGAGGGAATCCGGGACCGACTACAGCGGGAACTTCGTCAGCGAGTACTCGGGGATGATCGTCGAGGTGTCGATGACCTCGGGGATGCCCCGGATCCGGTCGGTCACGAATTCGAGGACCCGCCGCTTGTTCGCCGTGGTCGGCTCGAAGTCGAGCACGACCAGGATGTCCCAGTCGCCCGTCAGGAAGTGGAGCTCCTTGACCTCGGGAAGGGTCTCGAGGAGCCGTTTGATCTTGTCGAGGTCGCCGCCGCGGACCTTGAGATAGGAGAACGCGCGGACGCTCTTGAGATCGGCCGGCATGATGGCCGCCAGCTCGTCCTCGGTAAACGTCTCGACCCCTTCGAGGCGACGGCCGAGGGGCGAGATGAGGACCGGGAACTTCTGCACGCCGCGGAGGTGCTCGGCCACGAGGCGCTCGATGCGACCGACCCGCTCGATGTCGATCACTCGAAGGTGGTACCCCCGCTGGGCGGCGATCTCCTCCACCATCGCCTGGCACCGCGCCTGGTCGTCCGATAGGAAGAAGACCGATTCGCCGACCGCGTCCCCCGAGGACGACGAGGCCGATGGGCCTGCGCCCATGCCGCTCATGGCAGCCTCTTGGCTCTGGGCGGTGGAGGGGCGGAAGAAGGTCGTGACCGCTTTCTTCGATTGGACGTAGAGCGTCAGTTCGTGGAGATCCTCGGGCATGGCTTCGAGGGAAGAACCGGTGGGGCTATTTAATCAAACCCCGCGAAGGGCCCCCGCCCGGAAGGGCGGGGGAAAGGGTTAGCGCAAATCGGGCCGGAGTCGGGGCTTAGCCTAGTAGCGCTTGTAGGAGTCGGAGCGCTCGCGCCCTCCGCCCCCGCCGCCACCACTGCCGCCACCGCCGCCGCCACCATAGCGGCCGCCGCCGTATCCGCCGCCGCCACCACCGCCGCCTCCGCGGTCACGGTAGCCTCCGCCACCGCCACCGAACGAGCGGCGCTCGCTCTCGAACTCTTGCTGGCTCATGTCGAGCGTCTGGTTGACTTCGGGAATCGCCTCGGTTGACTTCGACAGGTTCCCGTAGCGTCCGACGTTCAGGCGCATGTGGCCACGCACGAGGGAAACGTATCCGTTGTCCACGAGGATGACCTCATCCTTCGCGATGGATCCGATCTGCTCGTTCCACAACGAGAGGATGATCGTCGCCGTGTCGTCGCCGACAACGGCCTCGCAGACCTTCCTCGGGTCGCCGAACTTGCCCATGACCTCTTTGGCCTCGCCAACGTTGATCACTTTGGCCAGCACGTTCACTTGCTTCGAGTTCGGCGTCAGGTCTCGCACTTTTGTCAGGGGTTTGTCTACCATCTCGGGTCGCCTTCTTTCGCGTTTCGCGTTTTCTTGAGGAGCCGGGGCACAACCCTACTCTCGCGAACACTCGTCACAGAAATAGGACGGGCGAGACGCTCGAATCGGGCTGGGCTCTGGGATTCCTCGAGCGGCTGACGCCGGGGGTGGCATATAAAGCCGCGCCCGTGCGCCGGCATCGCTCGGTCGAGGGCGAAAACGCCGCCTGCGGTTGGGACGGCAGGCTTTTCCGTCCCCTCCGCGTTTGCGCGGCCGGGTACCGGGTGTGACCCATCGCTTCGATATCGCCGTACACTTCTTCCTCCGGCGCGAATACGAGAGCGCCGCGACGGCCTTTCGAGAGGTCGTCGGGGAAAACCCCGCCGACCCCGCCGCATGGGCCTACTACGGGATCGCGCTCGCCCACCTCGGACGGGCCACCGAGGCCGAGGGCGCCCTCAGCCGGGCGATCGCGCTCGCCCCCGAGAACTCCGAGGCGTGGTTCCATCTCGGCGTGGCGCGTTCGCTTCGGGACGAGTGGGCCTCGGCCGCCCAGGCGTACCGGCGGGCGGTCGCGCTCTCCCCGAGCGACCTCGTCGCCTGGCACCGGCTCGGGGTCGCCCTCGCCGAGTCCGGGGACGAACCGTCGGCGTCCGTGGCGTTCGAACGGGCCCTGGTGCTCTCGCGGGAGGTCGCTCCCGCCGTCGAGGTTCCTGATCCCGAGGGCCCCGCCCTCCCACGACCGGTCGCCCCGCCCGAGGCCGCTCCCGATGAGGACGATCACCTCCAGGAGACGGGCGAGCGCGAGGGAGCCCGCGAAGCGAAGAGCTGGCTCGACCTCGCGCTCTCCCTCCTGAGCCTCGGGGACGAGGAGGAGGCAGTCGCCGCCTACGAGCGCGCCTACACGCTGGACCCGGAACGGGCCTCCCGCTCGCTGTTCCGGCCGATGCTCCGATTGGTCACCGCGGTCCAGGACGGGTCGCAAGAGGCCGAGACCCCCTTCCCGAACGACCCGCGCCGCCCCCCGGAAGGACCCCGTCGGTCCCCGCCCCGGCCCGAGGTCGGGTAGCCTAGATCGGCTTCGGGGCCGCGGTCACGATCGTCGACTCGGCCCAGCTCTTGACCCGCTCGCGGGCCTCGTGGTGATACCGGTAGAATTTGTGGACCCGCTCGAGCAGCTGGCCCTTGCACTCCCCGCAGAGCAGGGCGCCGGACCGGCAGCCGGCGGTCACCTCTTGGAACTTCTCCTCCGATTCCGCGAATCGGCTGCGCCAAAGCGCCCAGATCGAGCAGACCTCGGGGGTCGCCCCCAAGCGGCGCTGCTCCTCGACGGTGGCACGCCCGCCGGTGAACGCGTTGCGGACCTTGCGGTCGACCGTCTCGGGAGGGTCGTTCAGGAAGAGGGCGTTGTCGGGCCGGTCGCCCGAGGTCGACATCGCGGCGTCCCCGAGGAGGCCGGTGACCATCTGGCTGTGGATCAGCGAGGGTTTCGGATAGCCGAGGCCCTCCGCGATGTCCCGGGTGACCCGGAAGTGCGGGTCCTGGTCGATCCCGCACGGGATGAGGCAGGGGACCGAGTGACCTTCGGCCCAGGATGGCCAGAAGCACGGGACGGTTTGCAGCGCCGTATAGAACACGAGACCGATGTTGGTGCTCGGTTCGAAACCGAAGACGGCCTTGACGGTCGAGTACGGGATCTTCCGCGCGACGCGGATGGCGAGCGGGTAGAGCGCGGCGATCGAGCGCGAATCGAAGAAGACGTGGGTTCGTTTCGGGTCGAACCCGAGGGCGAGGATGTCGTAGAGGTTCTCGAGCCCCCAGGAGGCCGTCTCCTCCCGCGTGAGCCCCGAACGGGCCCAGTACTTCTCGTCGTCCGTGATCTGGATGTACATCGGTACTCCGAGCCGGCGCTGCAGCCACTGGCACAGGTCGAACGGAACGAGGTGGGACGTGTGCAGGGGCCCGGACGGTCCCCGTCCGGAGTAAAGGAAGAACGGCTTCCCGTTCGCGAACCCGTCCAAGATCGGGGCAAGGTCGCGGTGCGAGTAGTAGATGCCTCGGGTCAGGAGCGGGTGGAGGTCGCCGCCGGTGAGGTGATGTAGCTTCGCGAGGAGCTCGGCCGTGAGCTCCTGCGTGCCGAACAGCTCGCGCAGGCGGGCGTAGTCGATCCGCCCCCGGACTTCGTACGGCGTGACGACGAATTCGTCGGGCTCGGGCATTCGGGTAGTTCCCCGTCAGCCCTCGGGGAAAGTGATCTTGGACAGGATCGCCTCGCGCTCGGCCATCGGCACTCCGGCCGTGCTCAACGCCGAGGCGAAGCATTGGCGCGAGTGCTCGAAATTGATCGTATGCCCGCACGCCGGGCAGCTGGCCCATCCCTGGATGAGACTTCGGAGCCCCTCCCGCGAGGTCGACGTGTCCCGGCGGGCGAACCGCTCGACGAGGATCGCCGCCCCCGCGGCGTTCTCGAGGTTCGTGAGCGGGACGCGCACGGGCGTATTGCAGATGGGGCAACGCGCGGGGTTGCGGCAGGTGCACGCCATGAGCTCAAGGGTACCTGTCGAGCGGACCTAAAAGACCGGCGCCCCGACTTCCGGTCCGCTCGAAGGATACGTTCAAATGCTCCCCAAGGAATTTGCCACGCCGATGGCGCTCTCCCCGACCGATGCGGCGAACGAGCTCGGGAGCGAACTGCTCGAGATCCTGAAGCAGCTCAATCGCTCCGAAATGGAAGATACGCAGGACCCCGGCCTCGAGGTCGAGGAGCTCCACCACCTGCTCGGCCGCGGCCCGCTCCCCCAGGTCACCGCCCCCGAGGTCGAAAAGGCGGTGCAGGTTCTCCTCGGGAACGGTTTGGCCCGGCTCGTCGACACGCCCGAGTACTCCTGGGAACGGGGCCGCGTCGTCACGGTCCGCTACACGATCACCACCGAGGGGAAGGCGTTCCTGGTCGCCCGTCTCGGCCGGACCGGGCGCGTCGAGTAGAACCCGACCCGCGCGAGCGGAACCGTTTAAGTAGAGGGCGACCGCGTAATCGTACGCCACATGCCGTCGGACGACACACAAACCGACCCGACCCGCGCGACGCTGATCGCGATCCTGCAGCAGCTCAACCGCGTCGAATCGATCCACGAGGGCCGGGACGACCGCCAATCGCTCGAGCTCAAGGAGATCGAACGACTCCTTTCCGATTTCTGGGCGGTCAAGCTCGACCAGGTCAAGATCCCCCTCGTGCTGGGTCTGCTCGTCCGCAACGGGATGGTCGAAGGCAAAATCGAAAGCTCCGGGCCGGGCCCCCGACGGCCCCCGCCTCCCGCGGCCTATCGGATCACGTCGGAAGGCAAGCGGTACCTGGTCGATTCGTCCCATCAAAAGGACCGCATCCGCTGACGAGAGAACGGCCGTTTCCTCCTCGGTGAACGCGCTCCGCGCGAGAAGGGTTAAGTAGCGGTCGGGTGTCCCCGCGAATCCATGTCGCGGATCCACTCCGGGCACAAGGGACGCGCCGGTTCGCATCGGCCCTATCCCCTCACAAAACCCGAGTGGGTTACCACGACCCAGGAGGAGCTGGTCGCTCAAGCGGTCCAGCTTTCGAAGACCGGACTCTCGGCGGCCCAGGTGGGCCTGAACCTCCGGGACTCCTACGGTGTACCGTCCGCGCGGGCGGTGACCGGAAAGCGCCTCGGCGTCCTGCTCCGGGAGAGCGGCATCTCCCCCGAGATCCCGGACGACCTCCAAGCGCTGCTGAAGCGGGTCGTCCACATGCAACGTCACCTCGAGACTCACCCGAAGGACCTCTCGAACCAACGCGGCCTCTCGCTGATGGAGTCTCGGATCCGCCGCCTCGCCCGGTACTACCGGCAACGCAAGCGGATCCCCGAAACGTGGCGGTACACCGCCGCCGCGGCCGCACTCCAGGTGGAGTGATGCCCTCGGGCCCGGACGGATTCGTTTCCGACCCCCACTACACCGAAGAGTTCGAACGCGCGCGCGCTCTGCTCCTCGCCCACCCCCGCCGCTGGCGGATCATCTACCATTACGACGGCGACGGGATCGCGGCCGCGTCGTGCGCCGTCCGCGCGCTCGACCGTCTCGGCTATCCGGCCCAGGCGACGCCGCTCGTCGGGGTCGAACGCGACCGCGTCGCGGCCCTCCTCCACGCCACGACCGGCCCGGTCCTCGTCGTGGACACAGGAGCGAGCTGGCTCGACCTTTTCTCGCAGCACCGCGCCCCCGTGGTCGTGCTCGACCACCACAAGTACCCGGGGGTCCCGAACCCCCCGCCGCTCCCGGACCACGTGGCGTTCGTCAATCCGCTCGACTGGGGGGTCGACGGGATGAACGAGCTGTGCGCCGCGACCCTGACCTGGCTCTACACCGTGTTCCTCGACCCCCTGAACTGGGACAACGCCGCATGGGGCCTCTCCGGGGCGATCGCCGACCGGCAGCACGTCGGGGGGTTCCGGGGACTGAACGGCGTGCTCGTCCAGGAAGCCCTCCGGCGCTCGCTCGTCGTCCGGCGGCCCGGGGTCGCCCTCTTCGGCCCGAGCGTCGGCGAGGCGCTCTCGGGCAGCATCGACCCGTTCGTGCGCAACCTATCGGGACGCCCGCCGGCGGTCTCCGAGTTCCTCCATAGCCTCGGACTGGACCCCGGTCGACGCCCTTCCAAACTGACCGAGGAGGAGAACCGCCGCCTGGTCGCGGCGCTCAAGGAGCGGATGTCGGCGAGCGGGGTCGCCCCCGAGGCCGCGAACGTCCTCGACCAGGAGCGGTGGTTCGTGCCGTCCCTCGGCCTCGACGCAGAGGAGGTCTCGAACCTACAGAACGCGTCGGGACGCGCGGGCGCTCCGGGGGTCGGGGTCGCCTACGCTCTCGGCGACGCCCGCGCGGCCGAGCGGGTCCGGGCGGCGGAGAGCGAGTGGCGCTCGGGCATCCTCCGGGGCCTCCTGCGGGTCGAGAACGACGGCGTTAACTCGATGCGATTCCTTCGGTGGTTCGAGAGCCCCGAGACCACGCTCGCGGGCACTCAAGCGGGCCTCGCGATGAACTATCTGCTCCCTCCCGACCACCCGGTCTTCGTCTTCTCCGAAGGCGGTCCGGGCCCGACCAAACTGAGCGCCCGGGGGACCCTCCGCCAGGTCGACCGAGGCCTCGACCTTTCCGCGGCCTGCCGCATCGCGGCGGGGACCGTGGGAGGAGAGGGCGGAGGCCACCGCGTGGCGAGCGGCGCCACGATCCCGGCCGGCAGCCGCGCCGCGTTCCTCGAGGCGGCGGACCGGGTCCTCGCCGAACAGCTCGGCCCGAGCGAGGGAGGGAATCGATGAGCACGCCTCCCCCGGCCGTTCCCGAGACCCCGGTCGACCGGATCCACGACCGGACGCTCGAGGTGGAGATGCACCGCTCCTACATCGATTACGCGATGAGCGTGATCGTCGGGCGCGCGCTCCCCCTCGCCGGCGACGGGCTGAAGCCCGTCCACCGACGGATCCTCTGGTCGATGTGGGAATCGGGCGCGACCCACGATCACCCGTTCCGCAAATCCGCGCGCACGGTCGGAGACGTGCTGGGGAAGTACCACCCGCACGGCGACATGGCCGTCTACGACGCGCTCGTCCGAATGGCGCAGTCGTTCAGCCTTCGCTATCCGCTCATCGATGGTCAGGGGAACTTCGGTTCGATCGACGGCGACTCCCCGGCCGCGATGCGCTACACCGAGGCCCGCCTTTCCGCGATCGCGGAAGAGCTCCTCCTCGACATCGAGAAGGAGACGGTCGAGTGGATCGACAACTTCGACGGCACCCTCAAGGAACCGCTCCTCCTGCCGTCCAAGGTCCCCAATCTCTTGATCAACGGCTCCGCCGGGATCGCGGTCGGCATGGCGACCAACATGCCCCCGCACAACCTGGGCGAGGTCGCGGACGCCCTCCTGCTGCTCCTCTCGCATCCCGACGCGTCGCTGGACGACGTGATGAAGGTCCTGCCGGGCCCGGACTTCCCGACGGGCGGTTATCTCTCGACCGAGGGGGTCCGGGAGGCCTACGAGACCGGACGCGGCATGCTTCACATCCGCGGCTCCGCCGAGATCCGGGAACGCGGCGGCAAGGACGAGATCGTCATCACCGAGACCCCCTACGAGGTCAACAAGGCGGCCCTCCTCGAGCTGATCGCCGACCTCGTGAAGGGAAAGCGCATCGACGGGATCACCGACCTGCGGGACGAGTCCGACCGGCACGGCACGAGCGTCGTGCTCGAACTCCGCCGGGACGCCCCCGCCGAGATCGTCCTCAACCGGCTCTACGAGCACACCCCGCTCGAGACGAGCTTCGGCGTCATCAACCTCTGCCTCGTGGACGGCCACCCGAGGGTCCTCGCCCTCCTCGAGCTGCTCGCCCTGCACCTCGACCACCGCCGGACGATCCTCACCCGGCGGACGAAGTTCGACCTTCGGAAGACCGAGGAACGCCTCCATCTGCTCGAAGGGTTCCTTACGGCGATCGACCACATCGACGAGGTGATCCGGATCATCCGCCGCTCGAAGGACGTGCCGGTCGCGGAAGCGAACCTGATGGGGAAGTTCCTGCTCTCGAGCGAGCAGGCGAAGGCGATCCTCGACATGCGGCTCGCCCGCCTCACCGCGCTCGAGCGCGAGGCGGTCGAGAAGGAGAAGGCGGAGAAGGAGGCGCTTGCGAAGCACCTCAAAGCGATCCTCGCCTCGCCGAAGCTCCTCGACCAGCTCGTCGCCGACGAGCTCGCCGACCTGAAGAAACGCTTCGGCGACCCGCGGCGCACGCGGATCGTCCCCGCGTTCACGGAGCGCACGCTCGAGGACCTGATCCCCGACACGGACGTGGTCGTGCTCGTCACCCGGGACGGCTACGTGAAGCGCTTGCCGCTCGACCAGTACCGGCGCCAGCGGCGCGGCGGCCGCGGACTGATCCAGATGGAGACGAAGGAAGAGGACTTCGTCATTCGCACGTTCGTCACCCGGACCCACGACGACGTCCTCTTCCTCACGAACCTCGGCCGGGTCTACCGGCTCAAAGCTTACGAGCTGCCCGAAGGGAGCCGCCACTCGAAGGGGAAGGCGGTGATCAACCTCCTTCCGAAGCTCAAGGACGGGGAACGGGTCCAGACCCTGCTCCCGCTGCGCGACATCGCCACCGAAGGCTCGCTCGTGTTCGCGACCCGTCGGGGCCTCGTGAAGCGGACCACCCTCGACCAGTACCAGAACATCCGCACGAACGGGATCCAGGCGGTCCTGCTCGAGGAGGGGGACGAGCTCGTGGACGTCGTCCTCGTGACGAGCGAGGCGACCGAGGTCGTGCTCGCGACCCTCGGGGGACAGCTCGTACGCTTCCCGCTCTCGGAAGTGCGCCCGATGGGCCGCGCCACCTACGGGGTCATCGGCGTCCGTCTCTCCGCGGCGAAGGAGGACCGCGTGGTCGCGATGGCGATCGTCAGCGACCGATTCCCGATGCTGCTCTCCCTCACCACCACCGGTTACGGAAAGCGCAGCCCGACCGTCGATTACCGTCGGACCCGACGCGGAGCGAAAGGGGTGCGGACGATCAAGACCGGAGGCCGGAACGGCTCGGTCGTCGCCGTCCTCCCCACGACCGACGCCTCCGAGGTGCTCGTCACCACCCAGCACGGGATCACCATCCGGATGGCCGTGAAGGGGATCCGTTCCCAGGCCCGCAACACGCTCGGGGTCCGGGTGATCCGTCTGGACGAGGGCGACACGGTACGCGATGCCGTGATCCTCGAGCCGCCGATCGAAACGAACGGCGCCGAAGCGTCCTCGGATAAGGTCCTCTCGAGCGAGGAAACGCCGGGGACTCCCGAACCGCCGTCCGACGAACCGGAGACCGACGAAGAGGAAGAGACCGAGGAGCCCCCGAAAAAGCCGGGGGAGGACGACGACTCCGAGGACGACACGGAGGACGACGGTGCGTCGCCGCCCGAAGCGGGGTAAGACCGTTCTCCTCTGCCCGAAGTGCGGCTCGATCCGGATCTCGATGGTCGCCGGCTCGATCATCGGCCAGGTCTACCACTGCCAGAAGTGCGACTACGTCGGTTCCCTCATCCTCGAGACCGACGTCGCGGACGACGGGACGCCGCTTTCCGGGAATTAATTATCCGTCGGGCTCGGACCCGATAAGGTCGTGCGCGGCGGCGGGAGCTGCGTTTGCGAACTTCTGGGCCGCCCGGACGAGCGCGAGGGCGCGCACCGTCGCTCCGACATCGTGGGTCCGCACCACCGAGACTCCCCGTTCGGCGGCCACCACGGCCGCGGCGAGTCCCGCCTCGAACCGGGAAGCGGGGTCGTCCGTTCCGAGCGCCCAACCGAGGAACGATTTGCGGGACGCCCCGATCACGACCGGGTAACCGAGGCTGCGGAACTCTCCTACGCGGACGAGGAGCTCGAGCGACTGCTCGGCGGATTTCCCGAACCCGAGCCCGGGGTCGATGAAGATCTTCTCGGCGGGGACCCCCTCGGCGATCGCGAGGTCGGTCGCGGCGGCGAGGGTCGAGAACACTTCCGCGCGTACGTCGGAGTACACCAGGTTCGTCTGCATCGTTGTGGGGGTCCCGCGCATGTGCATCGCGATCACGGCGGCTCCGCTCTTGCCGACCGTCCGGCGCATCGCGTCCGAGCGAAGGCCTTCGACGTCGTTGACGAGGTCCGCGCCGACGTCGACCGCCTTCTGGGCGACCTCGGGATGACGCGTGTCGACCGAGACCGGCACCGAGATCCGGCCGGCGAGACCCGAGAGCACGGGCGCGATCCGGGCCCACTCGACGTCGGGCGAGACGGGGGTCGCTCCCGGTCGGGTCGACTCACCGCCGACATCGATGAAGTCGGCGCCGTCGGCGACCATCCGCTCGGCGTGCGCGAGCGCTTCGGCCGGGTCGAGGTGGAGCCCGCCGTCGGAGAAAGAATCCGGCGTCACGTTGAGGACGCCCATCACCCGAGGGTGGTCTCCGACCACGAACGCGCGGTGGGGTCCGTGGATCGTTCGCGGGGAATGGGTGACGTAGGAACGCAGAGCGTGGTCGATCTCGTCGGCCGCTTCGGAAAGGTGAAACGGTTGACGACGGAGTTTCGGGAGAAGGCGTTGGTATTGACCCCACGTGGCGAGGAGGACGACGGCCGTCGTCGCGACCGAGTGGTCCGCGATCCCCCGCGCGTGCGCGGAGTCTCCCCCGACCGAGAGCGTCTCCTGTTTCAGCAGAGGGGCGGCCTTGAGCGAGATGCCGTCGAGGCGAACCGGATAGATCCGGCCCTTGCGCGTCATGATCCCGACCCCCTCGGGGTCGCTCTCCGTTCGCTCGACCTCGCGAGCAATCTCGGCGAGGGTCTCCACCTCGAGGACGCGAGCCGGGTGGCGGGGACGCACGGAAGAGGGCGGCGGAGTCTCGGGCACCGGCCGGGGATGAATCCGGGGTGAGAAAAGGACACGGGGAAGCGGACGGCACGGTTTTGGGTGGGGGACGGAGTGGCGAACGGAAGAAAGATGGCCGGCCGGGGCCCGTTGATCGCACTCGAAGGTCGCTCGGCGTCCGGGAAAACGACCCTCGTCCGGGCCGCCGCTCGCCGGCTCGGCTGGCAAGCGCTGCCCGAAGCGTTCGATCGTCTCGAGCCGGCTCCGTCCCTCGAGTACGGTTCTTCTCGCGAGCTCCTGCTCCTCGAGGGAACCCTCCTCGCGGAAGAGGCCCGCCGTTTCCGAGAAGCGCGGCGAGCGTGCGCTCGCGGTTGCACCGTCCTCGCCGACACCGGCTTCCTCGGACCCGTGACCTACACCCGTGGGCTCGTGGAGCTCGGGGAGGCTCCCGGGTCGGTCCTGCGGACGCTCAAGCGGACCGCGCGCTCCCTGCTCGATCGAGGATCCCTCGGGATTCCGGACCTCACAGTGTATCTGGATACAACGGCGCGGGAACGCGCCCGTCGTGTGCGGTCCGACCTCGAACACCACCCGGCGGCCCTCGTCGCGCGCCACGAGGCCGTCGGCGATTTTGAGCGGATGTACTTCGAGATGCTCTTCCCGGCGGCGATGCCCGGACGGTTCCGGTCCCTCCGGGCTCGGGCCGTTCCCCGCACTCTGGTTCCCTCGCTGCGGGCACTCGTGGCGGAGGTCGACCCGACTCCCGCCTCCCGCGCGGACGGGCTCGTTCTCCTCTCCCTCCTCCAGATGACGGCCCGGTCCGGACAGCGGAGAAACTTCGGCCCCAACCGTTAAGAAGCTCACCCGGTCTGCTCCGCTTCCTCGCCATGAAGCCGCTCGACGCCCTGCAGCAAAGCCTGCACAAGCGGGTCCTTGTGGAGCTCAAGGGCGGACGCTCGTTCCGGGGGACGCTCGATGCGTTCGACCAGCACCTGAACCTCGTGCTCTCCTCCGCCGAGGAGGTCGTGAAGGACGTGGTGACGGCCCGCTCGGGTCTCACGCTGGTGCGCGGCGACTCGATTATCTACATCTCACCGTAGGAAGACGAACCATGGGAAAGGGAACGCCGTCACGACGTGGGGGCAAGATTGTCCACATCATCTGCCGTCGCTGCGGCCGGCACTCCTATCACCGGCAGAAGAACGTCTGCTCCTCGTGCGGGTTCGGGAATACGGCTCACCGTCGCACCTACGACTGGAAGAAGCTGAAGTAGAACCGCCGAGCCGGGGTCGGGAGACGGCGGGCTCGCTCTCGAGCGCGAAGCGCAAGGGACGGTCGATGGCCTTTCGGATCCCGATCCGGGGTCCGACGCGGACCCGGCCGCTCCGAGCGCGCGGAACTCGGATCTCGAACCTTCCTCCTTGAACGACGTCCTGCCCATCGTCCGCGAGAACGATCCCGAGGAACCGACAGAGACGGCCGGGACCCGACGCGCGCACCGGCTCCTCGCCCTCCGCGGCCCCGGCCCGGAGGAGCACGGCCTCCCCCCGTCGGGCGACCAAGTTCGCGCAGACGACCTGGTGGATCCGATAGACGTAGAGGGTCCCGGGCGGACCGAACATCGAACGATTGCGACGCGTCGGCCCTCGGAACGCGTGGCTCGCTGGGTCGCCGCGCACGTACGCCTCGGTCTCCACGATGCGCACCTGGCGGACACTCCTTCCCGCGCGGGTCGTGAAGGTCGCCCCGAGAAGCGACCGCGCGAGCCGGGCCGCGGGTCGGTCGAAGAACCCGCGGCGGGCCCGCGGGTCCGACCTAGAGGACTTTGCCGCGGTCGCAGAGCGGCGCCCCGTCAACGGCGACCGTCGCCTCCCCGATCGTGATCCAGGAAAGGAACCGGCATCGATTCCGGCCCCCGTAGAGCGTGTTGCCCCCGACCGCGAGGGTGACGGTGCCGGCCTCCTGGTCCTCCGCCTGGGGAACGCCGGGTGGGAGCGACGAATTGAGACCGAGCGCGAACAGCGCGACCGTCTCCCGGCCTCGCGGCGCCCGGGCGAATTCGGTCTCGAACGCCTCTCCGCCCTCCGTGTACCAGTAATTGCGCAGCCGGCCCCCCTGGACCTCCCACTGGCCTCCCTCGACGCGGCCGGGGGTGAGGTAGCTGGGCCGGTTGGCGACCGCCATGCCTTCCGCCGACGTCTCGTCGACCGCGACCACCACGGACCCCGCGGGGGCGGCCGACATCACCCGACCGCGCCGGCGGTCGTCCGCGTCGACCGAGCCGTCGTCCACCCACGGCCTGCGACCCCGGAGGCGGAGCTTGAGGTCGGTCCCGTTCGCGGCGGTGAGGCGAAGCTCGCGACCTTCGAGAAGGAGACGCGCCGCACGACGTCCGTCCCTTCGGAGCGCGCCGTAATCGACGTCGGTGATCCCGCGGATCAGCTGGCTCCGCCACATCGCCCCCGGGACCCCCCAATGGTCGGCTTGCGCGTCCGAGGCGTATCCGAGCAGGCACCGGACTCCCCGGAGACGGGCCCCCCGCGCCGCAGCGAGCCACTCATCGTCGGCCCCGAGAAACGGCGCGAGCAAGTGAGGCGGCAACGCGTGAAGCCGGGGTCGGTCGGCCGGGCCGGGAAAATAGACGAGCGCATCCGCCCGCTCGAGCGTCGAGCGCACCGGTCGCGACAACCCGGCCCAACGTCGCGAGGACGCAGAGCCGTCGACGCTGCGCCAGAACGCTCCCTCGTCCTCGAGGAGAAGGAGCGCCCGCGCCCCGATGCGACGCGCCTCGGTGACGCAGGCGGTCGCCCACGGGAGCGTGTGGTTCCAGCTCGCGACGACCACGTGCTCGCCCCGGCGCACGCCGAGCGCGCTGCCGACCAACGCGCGGGCGACGGCCGGAGGTGTCGTCTCGTCGGAAGCCATGTCGACCGGGGATGTGAGGACGGTCCCGATTAAGGATTCGAACGGCGCCAGCGGGCCACGATCCGGGAGGCGCGAGCGTCCGGTCGCGATAGTTCGCGGGCGACCGTCACGAGGACTCGCCCCGCGTCCTGGCGCCCGGCCGCGAATCCGCGGGGCGCGAGGGCCTCGGGGAAACGACGCCATCCGTCCGCCCGGTCGGCCGCCCGGCGGACGACCTCCGCGACCCGTCGGCCTCGGGAGAAGTCCGCGAGGTCGGCCCGAAGCGCGCGCGCTACGCCCGCGCGCCGAGCGAGTTCCAGCCACGCGATGATCTTCTCGGGTCGGTGCCGCCGTCGGCCCGCTCCGCGGCCCAGGACCCCGTTGAAGTAGAGGAACGGTCCGCCGACCTCCATCGCTTCGAGGAGCGTTCGACTCCCGGTGACGATCCGGAGCTCGGCCTCGCGGAAGCGCGCGCGCCAGGCTCGCGGTGCGAGCGGTGCGGTGACCATCCGGATCCCCGACATTTCCTTTACGCTGGGCCACGGACGGGGCGAACGAACGTAGAGACGCACCCGCGGCCGGACGTCCCGAAGACCCTCGAGGACCGCGGGGGCGATCCGTTCGGCGCTCGACGGGCTCGCGTACCAGACCCACTCTCGGGGCCGCGATCCTCGCGACCGCGACCGCGCGGATTCCGCACGGCCCGAACGGAGGGGGCCGGTCTGGACCGCCTCGGGGAACTCGCGCCCGAACGCGGGGTCCGGGCGGAACGTCGCGAAGAGGTGCAGGACGTTCGGCCGGTCGAACCCTCGGAACGCGCGGAACGCGGACCGGAACGCCTCCACTTCCTTTGCGTACCGTGCTTTACGGACCCTCGAACCGAGGGCGCGGGCCGGAACTCCTCCCTCGCGAAATCGCTCGCGGGTTTCGGCCGTGCTCGGCAGGGTCCGCGCGAACTCCTCCAGGCTCACGTGCAGGGTCCGCTCTGGGCCGTACTCGCGTTCGATGAGCTGGGCCTCGACCTCCCACGGTCCTCCTCGGCCGAAGCGAATCGGCCGGCTCGGCCCGGCGCTCACTCCCCAAGAAGGGGCGACGGTGAGCGCGGCGCGCGACCTTCGACGGATCCGGTTTCGCCGTTCCACCGGCGGCCATTCCCACGGGCCGTCCACGCTCGGAGGAAGCGGACGTCCCGCCTCCCGGTACAGGATGAGCGGGAACCCGGCCGTCGAAAGATATCGCCCCGCCGCCAGGACCTCTTCGATGTCCCCGAGTCCGCCCCCGACGACGGCGGGGAGAAGATAGACGTCGACGCCCCGCTCCGTCGAGGAGCGGTCAGTCGACGGGTCGGAAGAGCGTATGCGTCGAGAGCGCATGCCGGAACCCCACGGCCTCGAGGGCGGCGCGTCCGCCCGTGTTCTGGTCGGCGACCAAGCTCAGGATCCGGGGAGCTTGACGGACCGCGCACCAGGCCGCGGCCGTCCGCACGAGAGCTTCCCCGAGAGCGACGTCCAGCGATTCCGAGAGTACGGGGGCGGTCATGTGGGCCGCGGTGGTCGCCGCGGAAACGGTCGACGCGACGTGCCCTTCGGGGCCGGCGCCGCGGTCGATGACCCACGCGGCCTCTTCAGAGGCCAGGATCCGGTTCGTGAATCCCGAGCTGGCGAACGCCCGTTCCCCCGTGGGGAGCACGGCCTCGACCGCCGCCGGGGTCTGGTCACGGACCAGGGCGGCCAGCGCTCTCGCATCCGTCCGACGAAAAGGGCGAATTGCCGGATTCGCGACGCGAGACGTTGCGAGCGGGCCGGTCGGATCGAGGACCATATGGCTCTTCGCCCGGAGCGGTCGATACCCCATCGACTCGTAGAGGGTTCGCGCGCCGGTGTTGGTGTCGAGGACGTCCAGCGCGACGTACTGCCGGCCCGCCCGCTTCGCCGTCTGCCGCGCCTCTTCGAGGAGACGCTTCGCGTACCCCCGGCGCCGGTGCGCGGGGTCGACCACGACGTTGCTGACGTAGGCGGAGACCCGAGGGAAGGTGACGAGCGTCGTCGCGACCAATTGACCGTCGACCTCCACCACCAAGAAGCGGAAGATCGGTCGGCCCAAGAGCCGAAGGAGGCCGAGGATCAAACGTCGGTCCCACCGGAAGACGCGTCGGACCACCTCTTCGAACTCCTCGGGACGATTCCCGAGGAGAGCGGACTCCTCGGGAAACTCCTTCTCCATCAGGTCGAACAGGCGCGAAGCGTCCGCGCGCCGGACGTCCCGGATCATCCGACGTCCTCGTCGCCCGCCGAGGACGGGAGGGCGATCTCGAAGAGCGTGCGAAGGGTCGGCGTCGGCAGGTCGGTCCGGACCTCGGGGAGCGGGAGGCGAGCAAGGCGGTCGAGCTCCTCCTCGCTGAGGCGGTCTCGGGCATCCACGAGCGAACGCTGGATGAGGGGGTCCGGTAGGTCCTGCGAAAGCCGACCGAGCGCCTGGACGACGGCGTCGAAGAGGCGGCTCTCCGCGTCCGGGGCGGACCGTCCTTCCCCGACGGCCTCGGGTCCAACCTCCCCGTTTCCGGTGGGCCGGGTCTGATAGAGGAGACGGACCAAGTCGTCGCGCGCTCCGTCGTCCCGGAGGTTCCCGAGCGCCCAGACCGCGGCGAGCCGGACCTCGGGGGCCGGGTCGCGAAGCCCGTCACGCAGACGGGGGGCCGCCTCGGTCAGCCCGAGCCGTCCGAGGGCGTACGTGGCGCCGCGTCGCGCCCAGGGATGCTCGTCCCGCAGACCTTCGAGAAGGGCGGCGAGGTCGTCCGACGTGCCGACGGTGCCGAGCGCGACGGCCGCCGCTCCGCGGACCGACCAGTACGGGTCGCGAAGGTGACGCTGCGCGACCGACCGGGATTCCGGGGCCGCGAGCTCGCCGAGAGCGTGGACGGCACAGACGCGAATCCAGTGCGCCGGGTGTTCGGCCCAGACGGCCAGCGCGGGGGCGGCCGCCGGGTCCCCGATCCGACCCAGCGCGACGAGGACGGCGGGTTTCTCCCAGGTCTCTTGGCTCCCGAGAAGATGGAGGAGCAGCGGCACGCTGGCGCGGTCCCGGTGGCGACCGAGGACGACAGCGGCCGCGACTCGGACCCGACGAGCGGGGTCGTGGAGAGTTGCCCGGACGACCGAAAGCCGCTCGGGGTTCGGCGACCGTCCGATCCCGAGCACGGCCTCGCGGCGGACCCGATCGACCGGGTCGTGGAGCATGCGTTCGAGGGGACCGAACGCCTCCTCCGGCGCGATACGACCGAGCGCCAGCGCGACCGCCTGGCGCACTGCGGTCGCGGGGTCGTCGGTCTTACGGTCGAGCGCGGAGACCGACCGGGCGTCGCCCAGCGCGGCGAGCGCGAGCGCGGCCTTGGTCCGCACCTCGGTAACCGGGTCGTCGAGTGCGCGTTCCAATGCGCCCCGGCTCTCGGTCCGGCCGATCGCGCCGAGTGCCCCGACCACGGCGGCCCGGACCGTCGGTTCCGGGTCATTGACGGCGGTCGCGAGGGTCGTGCCCGCCCGCGGGTCCTTCAGGATCCCGAGCGCCACGGCGGCCGTTTCACGGACCCCCGGCACCGGGTCGCTCAACGCGACGAAGAGGGGGCCGAGGTCCCGCACTTCCCCGTGACGCAGGATCTCCCGGATCGAGGCCGCACGCATGGAGGGGGTCGGCGCGTCGGAGGCCGCGGGCGGGGCGCGATGGACGGGATTCTTGCGGGGCGAACGACGGGCGCGGGTCACCACGGCCGCTCCACCGATTCGGGTACTAATATCTCCTCGCGGCCGCGCCGACCTCGAGCCGCGACTGTCCGAGCGATTCCGGTGAGCGGTACTCGTCGCGCTCGGGCGCGGGTTCCGCGCCCCAGCGGGCGCGCAGCCCGTCCCGGTCGACCCCGAGCGGAGCGAGCAGGGTCTCCGCGGACCGAGCGAGGAGCTCGAGGTAGGCTCCGGCGTCGTACCGTTCGTTCCCCTCGAGGAGCTCCGCCGGCCGCACCCGCTCAAGGAACGAGCGGCTCCGCCGGTCGAGGATGACGAACCGTACCTTCTCTCCGGGCCCCCGGAGCGCTCCCGCCTCCTTCAGTTGCCGCAGCGCGGCCACCGAATCGGTGAACGTGACGAACGCCTCGGGCGCCTGTCCGATCCGGTGCGTGATCAGGAGCTCGTCGACGGGCCACGACCCCGCGCGAACCTCGGCCGCGAAGAGGTCGGCGCGCGCGAGGGCCCGAGGGAGAAGGGCCCGGACCCCCTCCGCGTCCCGGGCCGTGCGGAAGAGCGCGAGGACCTCGGCCTCGAACCGCCGGACGAGCCCGGTCGTATCGTGCCGACGGGCACCGATCCCGCGGAGCTTGAACTCCCCGTGCTCGTAGTAGCCGTAGTAGCGGTTCGGGACCCCGAGACCGTGCGTCACCGCCGGTAGGAAGACGATCCAGCGGTACCGCCCCTCGTATCCCAGTGGAAGTCCGAACTGTTGGCTCATCCGAAGGGCGAACGCCTCCGGGTCCGGAGGGTGGTCCGGGTCGTGGGGCCGCAGCCAGAGCGAATCGACGATCCCGTGAACGACCGAATAGCCCGCGCGTTCCGACTCGGGCACGAGCCGGGCGATGAGCTCGCGCGCGTAGGCGTTGATCGCCTCGTGGCACTCGATCCGACCGAACCGGGCGTTGCGGTACCCCTGGTAGCCGAACGCGGTGACGAGGATCCATTTCAGCATCTTGACCCGCCGCTTCAGGCGGGTCGCCTCCTCGGGGGCGACGCCCGGGCGCTTCAGCGCGGCCTTGTAGGCGAGGCGGCGCTCGATGAGCGGCGCGAGGGTGCGGGGAATGAGCCCGACCCGCCGCGTGCACGAGCGATAGCCGAGGCCGGGGGCGCGGAGCGGGCTCTCCGGGCAGCAGCGGCATTCGAGCGTCTCCGCCGAGAGGTTCTTTGTGACCATGATGTTCGGAAAGAGGCTCGCGAAGTCGAACTCGTCCACGTGGTCGTGGACGCCGACCGGCGGGAGGAAGATCACCCCGCCGCGATCGGCGGCGACCAGATGGTCGGCGCGCCGGAACCCCTCGGGCCGGTTCTTCTTCCAGGGTACGTGCGCCCCGAGCTCGAGCGCGTGCGCCATCTCCATCGCGGTGAAGCACGTTCCCGGTGACTGGCGGACGACCGTCGCGAGCGAGAGGCGCGAGAGGCGGGCCGCGTCGACGAGACCGGCGATCTCGGCGTCGTCGTAGAGGAACGAGTTCTCCCGGTCGACGTGGAACCGCCCGGGGAGCGGGTACGACGCGGACCGGTAGAGCACGCGGCCGTACGACTCGAACGAGCGGGCCGGGCGGCTCGGTCGGAACGGCACCCGCTCGCGTCCGAGGGGGAACTCTTCGGGCGAGAGGCCGCACGCCGCGGCGCGTCGGTAGAGCCACGGGAGGTCGAACGAGTCGCCGCCCTCCGTGAGGAGGACGTCCGGGTCGCTGCGCGCGAGCTCGTCCACGAGCGCGCGCAGGAGGTCCTCCTCGGGGCCTTCGAGCGTCGCGTCGCCGAGACGGACCGCTCCGATCCGTCCGTCCGGGGGTGGGATGCGGCCTCGACGCTCCCCGGCGAGATGGACCTCGAGCTGGGCGATGCGCAACGGCGGGGACGCGTAGTCGATCGTCTCGGGAGGCTCGGTCGCCCGGAGCGCCGGCGCCCGGCCGACCACGGGCGCGAACGGGTAGAGCGCGTGCGCGAGGTGGTAGAGCTGCGGAGGGCCGAGGTCGACGTCGTAGAGCGAGAACCGTTCGTATCCTCCGAGCGCATCGACGCTCTTCGCGAGGGTGCGACGCGCGGGGTTCCGCTGGGGAACGACCGAGAGGACGGGGCGGTTCCGGCGGTCGAAGAGCGACGGGCGGCCGGACCCGAGCGAGACCGATTCGACGTCGGGGTGGTCCCGGAGGCGCCGGGCGAGCAGAGAGAGGTCGGGCCGCGTTCCTGTGACCAGGAAAGGAGGACGGTACTCGACGGCGGTTCGTCGCACACGACCGGTCCGTCGCTCTTTCATCCAGAGGACGACCGAACGGCCGTCGTCGCTCTCGGTGATGTCGAGGAGCCAGCCGTCCGGCCTCGACGGCGGCGTCGCCACCGCCATCGTCAGCGACGGGCGGTCGGTGCCGGGGCCTCGGCCCGGACCCGGACCGCGAGGTCGGTGAGGACGGAGAGGAGGATCGATTCGAGGAGGTCCGGGCTTCCGACGTACGTCGCCTGCGCGACGTACCGGCGAGCCCCCGTTCGGACCATCTCGAACGCGGCGCGCTCCTCCGGGTTCGTGAGCAGCCGGGCGAACTCGTCCCAGCGTTTCATCCGTTCCTCGAGCGCCTGGCGGTAGGTCGGTGCGGTACGTCCCACGCGATCACCTCCTCGGCGAACTCTCCGCCGAACTCTTCCATGCCGGTCTGACCGGCCGGACGCGGTACGAGGGCGACCCGGGCATCGTCCCTCAGCGCGCGCAGCCGAAGGGTCCCGGGACCCCGGACGAACGTGACGAGGTCGGACCAGGGCGGTCCCTCGTCGGCGAGCGCACGGAACCGCTCGAACCCGTCCGGGTCGAGCGTGAGGAGGAGCGGCACGCGGACCTCGCGAGCGAGCACGGCGAGGGTCCGCGCGACGTGGCCGAGGAGCGCGGAGCGCTCGTCGTCGGGGATCACTACGTCCGCGAAGAGGGTCGGCAGGCTATGACCGACGAGCAGGGTCGGTCGGTGGCGACGGACCTCCCGAGCCCATCCGTCCACGAGAGCCACCATCTGGTAGGCGGTGAACGCGCGGGCGAGTCGAATCCGGCGCAACGTCTCGGTCGCATCGACCCCGAACGCACGGCCGAGCTCGCCGACGCGGTACGGATGGAACCGGTTCGCTCCCTCGAGCAGCGAGATCCGGCCCCGGGCGAGCGCGCTGCCGGCATAGAGGAGCTCGAGGACCGGCTCGACCGCGACGGAAGGGCCGGTCCAGACGGTCGCCTCGCCGGGCGCGAACCGACGCGCGAGCCAGGGAAAGAGCGCCGGCTCCGAAGGAAGGAGGGGTACGACGCGGGTTCGCCGGGGGTGCGGGGCGAGCTTCGGGCGGGCCGGCGGGGAGGTCGGGAACGGCGGCCTCGGCTCGGGCCGGAAGGTCTCCTCGACGAGGAGGTCGTCCGGAGCGAACGCGGGCTCGGTGAGAAGAACGTCGACCATCATCGATCGATCCACGAAAACATTCGCCGGGCCGCTCTAAAGCGGCGGCTCGGGGGGCGTTGAAACGGGCCCGAGAACGAGGGGTTTCACGGGTCTTCGCGATTGTCGGGCGCCCACTACGAAACGAAGCGCGGTCCGTCGCCTCGGCCGGGAACAAGACTTATCGCGCACGGCCGGCGTATCTTACGAAGAGAGCCCACCGTGTCGACCCCCTCGTCCCCGGCACCCCCTCCGCCCTCACCCCCACGACGGAGCCGAAGGATGCTCTACCTCGGAGTGGCCGTCGCGGTCGTCATTGCGGTACTGCTGGTCGTGGTCATCGTACTGCCCAACCTCACGGGGTCGGGAAGCGCCGCGGCGGTGCTCACGTACTCCGGCGCCCTCCCCGTCGCGAACGGAGCGGCCGCGGGATTCGCGGGGGGCGGCTGGACTCCCATCTTCGCCGCCGGCCTGGTTACGGCCACCTCCGAATCGTTTCCGGCGAACGCGACCGCGCTCGGCAATCTCACCTCCGGTTGCACGTACACCCCGCAGACCAGCATCGCGAGCCTGACGTTGCCGGGATACACCGGCAACCGGTCCCTCGGGGCGTCGCCCGCGTGGGAGTTCGGCTACCGGAATGCCGCGAACACGCTCGCCATCGTCTCGGTGATCAACGGCCACGGGATAGTTCTGGCAACCCTGTCCGGCTTCGAGTGCTCGATCTACGCCCAGTTTTTCTCCGCGATCCCGGGGAACGTCATCGATAGCTCTCGGGCCGCGGAGGCGGTCCAAGCGGATGCCAAGGCATTCCTCCTCGCTCACCCGAACGCATCGGCCGAGCTCGGCCTGATCGGCGGGCTCTCGTTCCTCGGCAAGGGAATCGGGCCCGAGTGGTCCATCACCTACAGCACCTGCGCCCTGACGGAATCGCCCACCGGGACCGGAGCGGAGTTCAACGCCACGGTCAACGCCCTCACCGGGAACGTGCTCGGCACGAACATGTCCTCGGACGTCTCGTGCGGCGGGGGCCCGACAACCACCGTCCTGTCGCCCGCCGCCAGCGTGTCCACCCTCGCGGCGCTCTCGAGCTCACCCCGTCCAGAAGGTCCGAACGATTCCGAGTAGTCCGCCGGAGCGCTACGCGTCGAGACGGCCGCGGCGTACCGGTGGTGAGAGGCCGAGCTCCTCGGAGAGGGTTCGGCAGTTCACCGCCGCGTCCCCGCGGAAGTGGTTGTTGAAGAACCCGTAGACGGTGGCGACCTTCTCGGTCAGGGACCGGACCCGCGGCACCCACTCGGTGAGCTCCGCGGCGGAGTACGTGTAATCGTACCAGAGCGGGCTCCCGTGCCCGTGCCAGCGGATGTAGGCGAACGGCGCGGTCACCTCGAGCGCGACCGGGAGGTGCGGGCCGTCCACGGTGACGTGGGCCAGTCCGAACTCCCGCAACAGCTCGATCGATTCCGGTACGAGCCAGGAACGCTCGCGGAATTCCACCGCGACGGGCAGGTCGCGCGGGAGCGTTTCGTAGAAGCGGCGGACGGTCGTGAGCTCGAACGGCAATGACGGGGGGAGCTGGAGGAGCGCGGCGGCGAATTTCCCCGCGTCCCGGATCGGTTTCAGGACCGCGAGGAACCGGGCGAGCTCCTCCTCCGTACGGACGAGCCGCAGGTCGTGCGTGATCGTTTGGGGGAACTTCGCGGCGAAGCGGAACCCGGCCGGGGTCCGCTTGACCCAGGATGCCGGCACCGAGGGAGGAGGGAGTCGGTAGAACGTCGAGTTCACCTCCACGATCGGGAAGAGGCCGGCGTAGTAGCGGAGCTTGTCGCTCGCTCCGCGGCGTGGGTAGACGCGACCCGCCCACTCCGGGTAATCCCAGCCGCTCGTCCCGAGCAAGATGTCGCTCATCCGTGTCCTTGCCGGACCGGACGCCCTCCCGGCCGGTAAAGATTGCGCTTGGTCGGAATCCCCGGCCGGGCGGCGGGAAGGGGCGTACGCGAAGGGTTATGGTGCGGACCCGAATTCTGCCGGCCGCCGATGTACCCGATCAGTTACGTGCGGGAATCGCCCGACGCGCTGCGGGCCGGGCTTTCGGCCCGCGGGCACGACCCCTCCGAGGTCGACCGTCTTCTCGCGCTCGACCAGGAACGACGAAGGCTCGGTGAAGAGGAGAACCGTCTGCGCGCCGAGCGGAATCGCGGGGCCCGGAAGCTCGCCGAAACGACACAGGCCTCCGCCCCCACCGACGACCCCGAGCGCGCCCGGCTCGGCGACCTTCGCGACCGGATCCACGAGATCGAGGTGCGCGCGAACGCGCTCGATGCGGAGATGCGCGAGCGGCTCCTCCTCCTTCCCCAGAACCCGCACGCGAGCGTTCCCCGAGGGAAGGACGCGGCGGACAACGTCGAGGTGGCGCGTTTCGAGCCGCACCGCCCGGCACCGACTTCTCCGCGACCCCATTTCGAGGTCGGTCACGACCTGAACCTACTCGACGAGGAGCGTGGGGTGAAGGTCGCGGGCGAGGGGTTCTACGTCCTATGGGGCGACCTCGCCCGGCTGGAGTACGCCCTCCTCCGGTTCATGCGGGACCTGCACCGTTCCCGAGGCTACCTCGAGGTCGCCCCGCCGATCCTCGTGCGGAGCGAATCGATGGTCGGTACCGGTCAGCTCCCCAAGTTCGCGGAGGACTCCTATCAAGTGAAGCCCGACGACCTCTGGCTCGTACCGACCGCCGAGGTGCCGGTCACGAATCTCTTCCGTGATGAGGTCCTGCTCGCGGAGGACCTGCCGGTCAAGTTGTTCGCGTACACGCCGTGCTTCCGCCGGGAGGCGGGCAGTCACGGGGTCGAGACGCGCGGGATCGCCCGGGTCCACCAGTTCGACAAGGTCGAGCTCGTCCAGTTCACCACGCCCGAGTCCTCGTACGATGCGCTCGAGGAGCTGCGGGCCGAAGCCGAGGAGGTCCTCCGTCGGCTCGACCTACCGTTCCGTACCGTGAGCCTGTGCACGGGCGACCTCTCGGAGAAGGCCGCGAAGTGCTACGACCTGGAGCTCTGGGCGCCCGGCGGAAAGCGCTGGCTCGAGGTGAGCTCCATCTCGAACTTCGAGGCGTATCAAGCGGTTCGCGCGAATATCCGCTGGCGCCGCCACCAATCGTCCCGTCCCGAGCCGCTGCACACCCTCAACGCCTCGGGGGTCGCGCTCCCCCGTCTCGTGATCGCGATCCTCGAGAACTATCAGACCGACGACGGGCGCATCGAGATCCCCGAAGCGGTCCGGGAAGAGATGGGAGGGGCCCGGTACCTCGCGATGAATCCGTTCATCGGCGAGCGGGAGCTCGGTCGCGGACGGCATCCTCGTCACGCACCGAAGGAAACCGGATCCCCGTCCGCGAAACCCTAATAGGCCGCCTCGTTCGAGCCGGCGGAGAGGCCCGCGATGGTCCAGGTCGATATCGACATCGCCAAGTGCACGGGCTGCGCCCACTGCCGCGACGTGTGTCCGGTCAACGTCTTCGAACTGCGTCCTCGAGACCAGCTGCCCGATGTCGTGGACGATCCGGTAATCGGGGCGAAGTTCCAGTTCCGGGGCGAGAAGTCCCTCGCGGTCAACGGCCCCGAATGCATCGTGTGCGAGGCCTGCCTCTTCGAGTGCGAGGGCGAGTGCATCCTCATCACCGACGACGAGAATCACGTGCACTTTTCGGTCTACAAGTAGCCCCGTCGAGGATGTCCCTCCCCGCCCGCGATCCTTCTTCCGTACGAGGGGACACCCCGACGGACCGGGGTCTGGCATACCGGGTCCGGGTCCTCCGGACGGAGGGCCGGCGCCGCCGTCAGTCGCGTGCCGGCAGTCGTTAAATAGCCCGGAACCCCGCCGACGCTATCGTGCCCGAACCGACGAAGGAGCCGGGGCGTACCGTCGTGGTTGGGGAGCGGGAGCTCGCGATCGGGTTCCGCTTGATCGGCTTGAAGGACGTCATCGAGGTGACCCCGGAGAACTCGGTCGCCGAGTTTCAGCGCGCGATGAGCGGAGGGTTTGCGCTCGTCATTGCCACCCAATCGATCCGGGCCCGGCTTTCGGACGCGCAGCGGACGGCCGCCGACGCGTCGCTCGCGCCGCTGGTCGTTTTCGTTCCGACCCCGTCCGGAGAGTTCGAGGTCGAGAGCATCGAGCAGCTCGCGAAGCGTGTCCTCGGTGTCACCCTCTCGGTCGCCGGCTAACGGAGGAAAGAGCATGGCAGGGTCCGTCGCGCGAGTCTCCGGTCCGGTCGTCATCGCCGAGGGGCTCGTGGACGCGAAGATGTACGACGTGGTCCGCGTCGGGACCCTCGGTCTCGTGGGGGAAATCATCCGTCTCGTGGGTGGGACGGCGACGGTCCAGGTCTACGAGGACACGACTGGGATCCGACCGGGCGACCCGGTCGAGACCACCGGGCAAGCCCTCAGCGTGGAACTCGGTCCCGGGCTGCTGAAGTCGATCTACGACGGCGTCCAACGCCCGCTCGATGTCATTCAGAAGAGCGTCGGGGACTTCATCACCCGCGGCACGCTGGCCCCACCCCTCGACGAAAAGGTCGTCTGGGAGTTCACCGCCACCGCAAAGGCCGGCAGCGAGGTAACCCCCGGAACCATCCTTGGCACGGTCCAAGAGACCCAGCTCATTCTGCACAAGATCCTCGTTCCACCCGGGCTCAGCGGCACCCTCACCGATCTCAAGAGCGGAAAATACACCATCCGCGACCGGATCGGTTCGCTCAAGACCGGTGCGGGCACGGTCCCCCTCACCCTGACCCACAGATGGGTCGTCCGGATTCCGCGCCCGGTCGCTCAGAAACTCCCTCCCGACATCCCGCTCATCACGGGCCAGCGGGTCATCGACACGTTCTACCCGGTTGCGAAGGGCGGAACCGCGTGCGTCCCGGGACCCTTCGGATCCGGAAAAACGGTGATCCAGCAGCAGCTGGCCAAGTGGGCCGACTCGGAGATCGTTGTCTACGTCGGGTGCGGCGAGCGCGGCAACGAGATGACCGAAGTGCTCGCTACGTTCCCGAAGCTCCTGGACCCGAAGTCGGGGCGCCCGCTCATGGAGCGGACGATCCTCATCGCGAACACCTCCAACATGCCGGTCGCCGCTCGCGAAGCGAGCGTCTACACCGGGATCACGATCGCGGAGTATTACCGGGACATGGGGTACGACGTCGCGCTCATGGCCGACTCGACCAGCCGGTGGGCGGAAGCGATGCGCGAGATTTCGGGCCGTCTCGAAGAGATGCCCGGGGAGGAAGGTTACCCGGCCTACCTCGGCCGCCGCATCGCCGAGTTCTACGAGCGCGCCGGGCGCGTCGTCACCCTCTCCCCCGAGGGGCGGACCGGCTCGGTCACGGTCGTGGGCGCGGTCTCGCCGCCCGGTGGAGATACGTCCGAGCCCGTCAGTCAGAACACGCTGCGGGTCGTGCGGGTCTTCTGGGCGCTCGATGCCTCCCTCGCCTCGCGCCGGCACTTCCCGTCCGTCAACTGGCTCCAGAGCTACTCGCTCTACACCGACGACCTCGAACCGTGGTACGCCGCCTCGTTGTCGAAGGATTTCACGGCCCTCCGCCGGAAGGCCGTCGAGACGCTGCAGAAGGAGTCCGAGCTCCAGGAGATCGTCCAGCTTGTCGGAGTCGACGCCCTCCCCGAGCGGGAGAAGGCGGTCCTGGATGTCGCGCGGATGCTTCGGGAGGACTACCTCCAGCAGAGCGCCTACGACGAGGTCGATACCTACACTTCGATTCAGAAGCAGGCCCGGATGCTCCGGACGATCCTTCGGTTTGGCGATCTCGAACAGGAGGCCATCGGCAAGGGCGCGACCGTCGCCGAGCTTCAGAAGCTCCCCGTGCGCACCAAGCTTTCCCGCATGAAGTGGATCCCCGAGGCGGAAGCCGAGAAACAGTTCGGCGAGATCGAGCGCGAGACCGATCTGGCGGTCGGCGCTGTCACCGCCGCGGCCGGAGGGACCTGATGGCAGCGAAGGAGTCCCGCCCGGCGCGGCCGTCGAGGGCCGTCCCGGTGGACTACAAGACGATCGACCGGGTCGCGGGACCGCTCCTGTTCGTTCGGGACATCGCGAACGCGGCGTACGGGGAGATCGTCGAGATCCAGCTCCCGACAGGAGAGCGCCGCCAGGGCCAGGTCCTTGACTCGAGGAAAGGCCTCGCGATCGTCCAGGTCTTCGGCCCGACGATGGGTATCAACCTCGAGCAGACGAGCGTGAAGTTCCTGGGCGAGGTCGCGACCCTGCCCGTCTCGGACGAGATGCTCGGCCGCGTCTTCAACGGCCTCGGCGAGCCACGGGACGGCGGTCCGCGGATCGTGAGCGAGACCCGCCTCGAGATCGTCGGGAACGCGATGAACCCGTACTCGCGCGAGGAGCCGAGCGAGTTCATCCAGACCGGGATCTCCACGATCGATGTCAACAACACGCTCGTCCGCGGACAGAAGCTCCCGATCTTCTCGGGCGCCGGCCTTCCGCACAACCAGATCGCCGCTCAGATCGTCCGCCAGGCGAAGCTCCGCGACTCCTCCGAGGGGTTCGCGGTCGTGTTCGCCGCGATGGGGATCACGAGCGAAGAGGCGAACTTCTTCCTCAAGGAGTTCGAGTCGACCGGGGCGCTCGAGCGGGCCGTCGTCTTCCTGAACCTCTCCTCCGACCCCTCCATGGAGCGGGTCGTGACGCCGCGGATGGCCCTCACCGCGGCGGAGTTCCTGGCCTACGAGCGCGACCTCCACATCCTGGTCGTCCTCACGGACATGACGAACTACTGCGAGGCGCTGCGGGAGGTCGCCGCCGCCCGGGAAGAGGTGCCGGGGCGTCGGGGTTATCCGGGGTACCTGTACACCGACCTCGCGACCATCTACGAGCGGGCCGGGAAGATCCACGGCCGCAAGGGGTCGATCACTCAGCTCCCGATCCTCACGATGCCCGCGGACGACGTGACGCACCCGATCCCCGACCTCACCGGCTACATCACCGAAGGCCAGGTCTACGTCAGTCGGGACCTGCAGCGCCGCGGGGTCTACCCGCCGATCGACATCCTGCCGTCGCTCTCTCGCCTGATGGGCCAGGGGATCGGCAAGGGACGGACGCGGGAAGACCACCGCGGGGTCTCCGACCAGCTCTTCGCGGCCTACGCGACGGGGAAGGACCAACGCGCGCTCTCCGCGATCGTCGGGGAGGAGGCGCTCAGCGCCACCGACCGGCTCTACCTCAGGGCGGCCGACCGCTTCGAGGCCGAGTTCGTGAACCAGCGCCCGGACGAGGACCGGACGATCGACGAGAGCCTCGCGCTCGCGTGGGACATCCTCGCGGACTTCCCGGATTCGGAGCTCAAGCGGATCCGGCCGGAATTCATCGAGAAATACAAGCCGAAGCGAGCGGCCCCTTCCGCGTAGGCGAGCGCAAAGGACGATGCCGGCCGAGACCGTCCGACCGACCCGCCTCGAGCTGCTGCGCACGCGCCGGCGGATCGTGGTCGCGAAGAAGGGGCTCAACCTCCTCAAGCTAAAGCGCTCGGCGCTGATCGTGGAGTTCTTCGCCCTCTCCCGCGAGGCGATGAAGCTGCGCGGGGACCTCAAGGCCCGGATCGGGCGGGGCTACGAGTCCGTCCGGCTCGCCGAGATGATGGAGGGACCCACCCGCCTCGAGAACATCTCGATGCTGCTGCGGGACATCGCGCCGGTCGCCGTCACGACCAAGAACGTCATGGGGGTCCGTACGCCGCGCGTCGACCGCGGCGGTTACCAGCCGACCCCGACCGCCGACCTCCTCGACCTGCCGACCTCGATCGAGGAATCGGTCCGCCGCTTCCAGGGGATCTACCAGGTCGTCCTCGACATCGCCGAGAAGGAGAACGCGCTGCGACGTCTCCTCAAGGAGATCGAAAAGACGAAGCGCCGGGCGAGCGCGATCGAGAACATCCTGATCCCCCGCCTCCAGGGCATCGTCCGCTACATCAAGTTCCGATTCGACGAGATGGAGCGCGACTCGTTCAGCATGCTCAAGACCGTCAAGCGGAAGATGGAACAGGAGGGCAGCAGTGCGAGCGCCGCCTAACGTCGCGGTCCGTCGTTTCGCCATCGTGTGGTCGCTCAGTCTCGCGGTCAAGTTCGTGGCACTGGCCGTCCTCCTGCTCATCGTCCTGCGGTTCTTGGGAGGGTTCTAACGATGGCCACAGAGAAGTACGGAGCGGGGGCCCCCGGCTCGGTCGAGGCGTTGAAACGAGTGAAGGCGACTGAGACCGAGTGGGACGCGCGCTTGAGCGCCGCCCGTCAGGACACCGAGACCACCCTCCAGCGTCGGCGCGCCGAAGCCGAGGCCGCGGTCAAAGCGGCCCAGCTCGAGGCGGACCGGCAGCGAACGGAACGGGTCGAACGCGCTCGGGCCGAGACCTCGACCGAGGCCGAGGCCATCGTCACCGAGGGACGGACCGCCGCCGGGCAGGCCGCTCGCGGCGAGGGTCGCCGGCCCGTGGACAAGAAGGACGCGATCCTGAGCGTGGTCCTCGGGTCGTTCGGGAAGGACTAGGAAGGAGTCGAGCGTGGCGCTGCGCCCGGTCAAGATGGCAAAGGTCGGCCTGATCGGCCTCAAGGAGGACGAGGAGAGGACCCTCACCGTCCTCCACGACCTCCGCGTGGCCCAGGTCGAGCCGCTCTCCCCCGAGGCGACGGCCGAGCTCGGCCCCGAGCGGGGACCCGAGTCGCTGCGCGAAGCGGGTGACGAGACCCTGAGATTCCGGGGCCTATTGAGCGCTCTCCCTCGCGTCCCGGCCGGCGCTCCTCGCCGGTTCAATTCGGTCGCGGAGATCCTCGTGGCCGCGAAGACGGTCACCATCGACCCCGAAGTCGGAGAGCTGAAGCGCGAGGACGACCGGTTGGTGACCGAGCAGAAGGGAATTGTCGACACGGTCGAGCTGCTCGAGCACCTTTCGTTCTACCGGGACCGTCTCGAGTACCTGGATTCCCGCAACTTCCTCACGTTCTACGGAGAGGCTCCCGCGGACGAGTACGCGGCATTCGTGGCGGCGCTCCCGAAGGAGGCGGACGGCCAGCTGCTGGTCGGACCCTCCGGAGAGACCCTGCGGTTCCTAATCCTCCTGCGGCCCGCGGGCGCGGACGCCCTCTCCCGGCTGTCGCAGGCCCGCGGGGTCCGCCTCGTGGCGGTGCCGCGACTCAAAGGGACGGTCGCGGAGGAGCTGACGGCCCTTCGCGTTCGCTCCGCGCAGATCATCGGGCGTCGCACCGAGATTGCCGCCCGGCTCGCCGCGATCTCCCGAGAATGGTATCCGCTCGTCAGCGCGATCGGCGAAGCGCTCGAGATCGAGAACCGGAAGGCCGAGGTCGTCACGAAGCTCGGCGCGAGCCGCGCCGCCTTCGCGCTCGAGGCCTGGGTCCCCGAACGGGACGTCGCGCGGCTCGAGGCGGTGGTGCAGCGAGAGAGCGGGAACCGGACGTTCCTCTACCGGGTGTCGACCTCGGAGGAGCCGCCCACGATGATGTCGAACCCGCGCGGTGTCCGACGGTTCGAGTTCTTCGTCCGGTTCTACTCCCTTCCCCAGGCGACCGAGTGGGACCCGACCCTCGTCTTCTCGGTCGCCTTCCCGCTCTTCTTCGGCTTCATGCTGGCCGACTGGGGCTACGGCCTCACGATCCTGTTGATCTCGCTGTGGATGATCGCCGGGTTCCCCGGCGCCCGGTACCTCCCGAAGTTCGGCCGCAACTTCGTGAAGATGATCATGGGCCCGAAAGGGATGCAGCAGCTCGCCTACGCGCTCTTACCCGGTTGCGCGCTCGCGATCGGCCTCGGTCTCTTCACGGACGAGTTCTTCGGCTACCAGCTGCTCCACCAGCTCCTCGGTTACGTCGGCCCGGACCCGGCCTCGAAGACGAGCGTACCGACGTACCTCCTCTTCGCCGGGTTCATCGGCCTCGGCATGGTCGTCTTCGGCTTCCTGATGGGCGCGCTCAAGGAGTACTTCCACCACCACTCGCGCGGCGTCATCGCCAAATCGGGAGGGATCCTCTTCGCGATCGGGATCGCGTTCTTCGGACTCGCCGTCATCCACAAGGCGGACTCGATCTCCGCCGACCCGATCGTCATCCTGTGGTACGCGCTCATCGGCGCTGGCCTCGCGATGCTCCTCTTCGGGGAGGGCATCCAGATGGGCATGATGGGGCTCATCGAGGTCGTGAGCCACATTCTCTCCTACACGCGGCTCGTCGGGATTCTGCTCGCGAGCGTCATCCTGGCGCTCGTGATCAACACGATCGGCAGCGGCCTCGTCCTCGGGGGGACCATCGTCGGGATCCTCGCGGGCGTCGTGATCATCATCGTCGGCCAGTCGTTCAACGTCATCCTCGGCGTCTTCGAGCCGGGGATCCAGGGGGCGCGGCTGATCTTCGTCGAGTACTTCTCGAAATTCTACAGCGGCAACGGCAAGGTCTTCAAGCCGTTCGGGGCTCCACGGACCCACACTGTCTCCTCCCTCGAACCGGAGGGAACGCTCCCCGCGGGACCGATCGTCCGTACCCCATCGGAGTGAGCCCGCCCGCCGAGGGCGCGACCCCGTTCCTTAGAGGCGCGGCGAAACGAGCAGCGGCGTCAGTCGTTCGACGCTGAGCCCGTACAGCCGGCCGAACACGGCGCGGCGAAGGTCGTTGCGCTCGAGCTCGTTGCGCAGCAGGTAGGCGAAGATCACGCTGAGCGAGAGCGGGTAGGTCCTCAGGCGTTTGAGCTCGGAGGAGGCACGCTCGCGTTCGATCGCTACTTCGTAGCTCGTGAGGGTGCTGCCGGAGGAGAACTCCGGGCCGCCCTCCCCGATCGAGGGGAACCGGGGCGCGAGGCGCTCGGCGAGGTCGGGAACGGTGCGCGCCGAGTAGAGGTCGGGGGCCTGGGCCGCTGTGAGGGTGCCGCCGTCGAGCCAGCGGGTGAGCACCTCGTCGATCGGGAGCCCGTAGTCCTTTCCCTTGAGCAAGAGGAGGGCGTTGCGCGCATCGATCTCGCTCTGCAGGAGGCCGCGCACTACCCATTCGTCGCCCTGGAAGAACCGGGTCTGGGCGAGCACGTTGCGGAAGTACTCCTTGTCGAGCGCGTGCAGGATCGGGAAGATGTTGTGGGTCCGCTCGAACGTCTCGAGGAACGGCAGGATCGTCGCCCCGTAGCCGTACTTCACGAGCGAGGTGACGGTCGCTTCGACCGTCGTCTGGCCGAGGAGGATACGGAAGTCGTCGAGGTTCATCGCGCCCGCGTAGAGTCCCGCGGGGATCTCGCGGCTCGAGACGAGGTGGTCCTCGGTCTCGGTCACGCTTCGTCCCTCGACCTTCGCGCTGAGGATCATCTCGATGTTCTGGATGTCCCAGCGGCCGAGGTACGCCACAACCACCGAGCGGCCGGCGAACGGGGTCGCCTCGAACGCGTGGCGATTGCGTCGCACGAACGTGCGGTTGATCGCGAGCTCGACCAGGCTCGCTCCGGAGTGGGTCGCCCTCACCCGGGCGATGTCGGCGGCGTAGGGGGTCGTCTCGAGGACCTTCGCGAACTCGTTCGGTTCCTTCGTGGCGAGGAGGAGGGGGTACGTCTCCTTGGGGAGGAACGCGGTGAACTCCGGTTTCAGGCGACCGAGGGCGCTCGCGTACGGAGAAGCGGCCATCGCGCCGCCCTAGGCGAGGATCTCGCGGACCCGGTCCTCGCGCAACCGAAGGAGCTCGTCGAACGAGAGGTTCAAGCGTCGGCTCCCGTCGGGGGTCTCGGCGACCAGTCCGCCCACGATCGATTGCGGCGTGGTGTCGAAGCTTTTCCCGGCGACCTTGGCGAGGAGGGAGGCGTCCTCCGCCCGGCCCGAGACGCGCAGCTGCTTCCCGAGGGAGTCGGTGGCCACGACCATCATCCGTTTCAGCACCGCCGGGTACTCCGTAGAGCGGGTATACTCCTGGAGGAGCGCCCGCGTCTCCCCGATCGCGCTCGTGAGTCGCTTTTCCCGGGCTTCGTAGAGGAGCTTTCGTGCCTGGAGCTTCGCGGCGGCGAGACGCTGGGCACGCTCGCGGGCGACCTCGGCCTCGGTCGCCCGGACGCTCTCGGAGCGGAGCTCCTGGAGTCGGCGGTCCTTCTCCGCGGCGACCTTCGCGGCCTCGCCGTCCCGTCGAGCGTTCAGCGCGGCGAGGTCGGCCTCACCGCGACGGCGAATCTCGTCGACGAGGCTCTCGAGGCTCATGGATGTGAGCGGAGCGCCTACGAGATGACCCCGAGCAGAAGGATGATCCCGAGCACGAATCCGATGATCCAGAGCGTCTCGGGAATGACGAAGAAGAAGAGCACCTGGCCGAACTTCTCCGGCTTCTCCGCGATGATACCCATGCCGGCCGCCCCGATGCCGGACTGGGCCATGCCGGTTCCGATCAGCCCACCGGCGATGGCGATACCGGCCGCGAGCGTCGCATACGGATCTGCTGCCATGGGGTGACCCGGGCGGGCCGAACAAGGTCGGGTATAAAACCCCAAGCCCGCCGGACGGCGTCCCCTCCACCGGCGAGGAATCTACTCCGCGGGCGGGGGGTTGGGAGCGGCCTCTGGAGGGGGGGTTTCGTCCGGCGTTTCCGGCCGCTGGGAGCGCGCCTTCGCGCGGACCTTCTGGAGGAGCGCGATCGTGGCCCCCCAAGTGATGAAACCGAAGACGTACGCCGCAAGACAGACCGGGCAGATCGCGTTGATCTCGGCGACCTCCACGTACCCGAAGTAAAAGGAGAGCGCGACCCCCCCGGTGGTGAGGAAGAGCAGGAGATACGGCCACCGGAGCTCTCGGCGACGCGACTCGGCGACCGCCGCCACGATCAGGATGAGGATGAATCCACCGATGCCGATGTACGAATCCGGGACCCCGAACAAGGTCGTCTTCCCGCTGTTCGCGACGACGCCGCACGAAACGTACGAATTGACCGAACACAGTGACTGCAAGGAGGCCTCGACCGTCTCGAGGTAGGTGAAGATCGAGACGATGAGACCGAGCCCGGCGGCGAAGTAGATGACTGAGCGAATACTGCGCGTGCGCATCCCGGACCTATTTGATCTGGGCGAGGTCGCTCGCCACGGAGCTTTGCGTATTGCTGCCCCATACGGCCGTGTTGCCCCACCCGGAGTAGTACGGCTGCTGCGCGAGATCCGAGGGCGTCGCCCCGGCCGACTTCGCCATGAATGCCATCATCCACCAGGTCTGCACCTGAACGGTGGTCCAGGGCGCCCCGGTCGCACTCCCGACGTCCGTTTGCATCTGGGAGGTCGTGTACGAGGAGACGTCGCCCGGTGAGATCAAGCTCGTACCCCCGTGGACATACACGCCGTTGATGACCACGAACGGAATCGCGCCGCCCGAGTAGGCGCTGTTGTACGCCTGCTCGACGCAGTTGGTGGTCCCAGGGAACGTCTGCACGACCCCCGATGTATCCACTACCGGAGTGAAGGTGATGGCCGGGGTGGAAGAGGTTACCTGGGCGCTGGAGAGGTCGACCTCGGGAATATTGTCCTCGGCAGAGTAGAGGTACGACACGGGGCTCACGGTTCCGAACCCGCTGAGTGCTTTCCAGATCGCCCAACTGCTGGCGGAACAGTACGGACACCACGTCGCGCCGTAGAAGTAGACCACCGGCAGGCCGCCATCGTGCCAGGGCGACGCGCCTACCGAGATCCAGCCGGGAGCCGGTTGCGTTGTCCCGGAGGATGCCGGGGGCAGGTACGGGCAGCCGAAGAAGAGAATGCCTCCGAGCGCAATCACGCCCGTGATCACCAGGCCGAGAACCACGCCGGTGACTAGCGTCGACCGGTACACCTTCGACCAGCGCGCCCCCGAATATCGGAAGAGACCGAATAGCAGGAGGAACACCGCGACGACCAGAGCGAGGGCGAGGTACGGGATTGCGGGCAGGACGAGGCCGACCGGCGAGGGAACGAGGTAGGCGATCGTGAACCAGATCGCGAAAATGGGAACGAGCAGGTACCCGATCCGTGGCAGCGTCCACTTCCGCTCCGTCTTCTCGACGTCCTTCTTCGACGGGACCGAAGCGGCCGCGGGCGTCTCGTTGCGGCGGCGCTGTCGCGATCGTTGCCGGTGATACAGCCCTCGGAGGGCGCGCCCGGGTTCCTGTACCGATTTATCGGGGTGGAATCCGACCTTCGGGTCGTCGGCGATCTGGTCCCAATCCCAGTCCTTGGACCGGAGTTCTTCGACTCGGTCCCAGTCCACCATCGACCGACGAACCGACGCACCCCTTTTCCCTTTTTGCCCCGAAGAGGCATGCCCGCCCCCGGGGGACCCGGCCCCATTGACCTTTTACCCGGGACAAGGTGCCGCGGATTGATGCGTCTCACGTTCCTCGGGACCGCGGGCTCCTGGCCGACCAAGGAGCGGTCGGCGAGCGCGATCGCGCTCGACACGGAGAAAGAGCTCCTCCTCCTCGACTGCGGCGAGGGCACGCAGCGTCAGTTCTTCCAATCGTCCGCCTCGTTCATGCGCGTCCGACGGGTCTTTTTGACCCACTTCCACGGCGACCATTTCCTCGGCCTGCCCGGTCTCATCCAGAGCATGAGCCTGAACCACCGCACCGAGCCGCTCGACATCTACGGCCCCCCGGACGCCGAGGAGATGGTCGGACGGGTCCTCAAGATGGGGTACTTCACGCTCCGCTTCCCGGTCACGGTCCACGCGATGACCCCCGGGTCCACGGTCGAGCTCGAGGGTTACTCGGTGAGCGCGGCGGCGGCAATCCACCCGGTCCCGGCGCTCGCCTACCGTATCGAGGAGGGGCCGAAGCGAGGACGGTTCGACGGGGAGAAGGCCCGATCGATGGGGATCCGCGGCCGGGATTTCGCGACCCTCGAGGCCGGAGACCCGGTCCGCGTCGGGTCGACCGTCGTGCACCCCTCGGACGTGATGGGGCCCTCTCGTCCGGGCCGTTCGGTGGTCTATTCCGGGGACACCGCACCGTCGGAGGAGGTACGTCGCCTCGCCTATCGGGCGACCGTGCTCATCCACGAGGCGACGGTGGCCCAGGATCTCGAGGCCGAAGCGAACGAGTGGGGGCACTCGTCGGCCCGACAGGCCGCCGAGCTCGCGAACGCCGCCGAGGTATCGACGTTATTCCTGACGCACTTCTCGGCACGTTACAAGGATCTCGAGCCGCTCGAATCGGAGGCGCGCATCCTCTATCCCGGCTCTCTTGCGGCCCGGGACCTGCTCGACCACCTGATCTACCAGCCATGATCCACGCCGACCTCCTGGTCTCCGACATCGGCGAGCTCGCCACCCTTTCCGAAGGGCCCGTTCCGCGGGTGGGGGCGCAGGCCGAGGACGTCGGCGTTGTCTCCGACGCGGCGTTCGCTGTCGCCGACGGACGGTTCGTCTGGGTGGGGCGCGAACGGAACCTATCGAGGACCGTTCGCCTCCGGCCCGGCGGCCGGCGCGTTTCGGCGCGCGGCGGCACCGTCGTGCCCGGGTTCGTCGACGCGCACACGCACGTCCTCTTTGCCGGCGACCGGGCCTTCGAGCTCCCGCTCAAGGTCCGAGGAATGGGATACGCCGAGATCGCCCGCGCCGGCGGCGGCCTCTACTCGACCGTGCGAGCCACTCGCCGGGCCTCGGACGAGGACCTCCTCGCCGCCACCGGCGCCCGGCTCCGACGGATGAGCGGTTGGGGGGCGACCTCGGTCGAGGTGAAATCCGGCTACGCTCTCACGACGCAGGGCGAGCTGCGCCTTCTCCGCCTCATCCCCCGACTTGCTCGTCGCACCGGACTTCGCCTCGTGCCGACCTTCCTTGGAGCGCACGCGGTCGCGCCCGAGTACCGCTCCCGGCCCGATGCCTACGTCGACCGGTTGATCCACGACGCCCTTCCCCGCGTCGCGCGGGAGCGGCTCGCCCGCTACTGCGACGTCTTCTGCGAGCCCGGATTCTTCTCCGTCCGCCAGTCCGAGCGGCTCCTGCGCGCGGCGCTCGCTCTCGGGCTCGGCGTCAAGGTCCACGCCGAGGAGTTCGTCCTGTCGGGCGGGGCCCGGCTCGCCTCGCGCCTTCGTGCGGTATCGGCCGAGCACCTGCTCGCGGCGCGGAAAGAGGACCGTGCTCTCCTCGCGAAGGCCGGCGTGACGGCGGTGCTCCTTCCTCTGACGGCTCTCGCCGCCGCTCCCGGAGTGCGCAGCCCGGGGCGAGAGATGGTCGACGCCGGAGTGCCGGTCGCCCTCGGTACCGACTGCTCCCCGAACTCCTGGGTCGAGTCGATGCCGCTCGTGCTCGCGACCGCCGTTCACTCTGCGCACCTCTCGCCGGCGGAAGCGTTGACGGCGGCGACGGTGAACGCCGCGCACGCGAGCGGCCTCGAGGACGCCGGGACGATCGCACCGGGCCGCCCCGCCGATTTCGCGGTGTTCTCGCTGCGGTCGGCCGACCAGTTGGGATACCGGTTCGACGCGATTCCGGCCTCCGTTTTCCGTCAGGGAAACCCGATTTCTCCGCCGACACTCCGTCAGTACTTCTAAATAGGGGGCTCCTCCCTCCCCGGTCGAGGTCGCCAACATGGCGGAAAAGGTGGGCAAGGAGCAGATCAAGCGAGAGAAGGGTTACCTGTACTATCTCGGCAAGGATGGGTATCTCTGGAAGACACCGACGAAGTTGAACAAGTCCGGCAGGAAGGGCCGTGTTGGCACGGAGAAGATCGTCCGCCAGGACGGTTACATGTACTTCCTCGACAAGAAGGGGTTCATTTCCCGCGCCAAGATGAAGAACGCCTGAACGGCGTCACCCTTTCTTGGGGGCCTTCCTTCGGGAAGGTTCCCCAAACTCTTTTTTCCGCCATTCCTCGAAAACCCACAGCGCCGGTCCCCGCGATTCCAAATAGGAGCACCTAGTCGCTCTCCGCGGAGACGTCCCGCGATGGTCTGCCGCAACGACCCCGACGACCCCCGCAAATGCGAGCGCTGCGGCGCGTTCCTCTGGGTCGCCGAAGAGGGACTCTACTGCGGCGATTGCGGCGCCCTCATGCCGTGCACGATGCGGCTCCTTCTTCCTCCGCCGGAACCGCGGCCGGTTTCGTCGGGGTCGACCTAGGTCGCACCGGCGGGCGGCGCGGGGCGGTAGCGCGTCCAGAGCGTGTAGAAGAACAGCCCGAACAGGATGTCGGGGACGATCTCGACCGGTAGGAAGATCTGGGAGAAGAGCCCGATCGCGACGATCGGCAGAAGTGCCCCGAGGGCCAGCAACGTAAGCGCGGCCTCGTTGCCGGTACGGCCGATCACCCGTCGGACGTAGAGGAGAAGGAGCCCGGCGAAGAAGAGTTCGACCGCCATCACGGCCGGCGGCCAGGCGGCGGCCGAGGCGCCCAAGCCGGGGACGACGAGCAGGATCGGGTAGAAGACGAAGCCGAGCACGAAGTACCAACGGACCCCGAGGCGAGGGCGGTCGCCCGTGGGGTCCAAAGATCCCTTGGGAAGAACGCGCGTCGCTGCGTAGAGGAGGCCCGCCAGAACGGCCGCCGCGACGATCAGTCCGGGCGCGGTCCGCCAGTACCCGATGCCGAAGGCGAGGGCGAAGATGTCGAGGGCGTAGACGACGAGGGCGATCGGGATCTGGCGATTCGACAGGAGCGGACGGCCCCGGGTCTCGGGAAGAGCGAGACCCAGAAGAAGGATCGGGAGACCGACACTGTAGACGATATGGACGCCCAGCACGCCGAGCGACCAGACCCAGTTCACTCCGTCGAACCGCCCGTAGGAACCGAACTGGCCGACCACCGACGCGTGGGGGTTGAAGAGCGTGCTGAGGGCGGTCCCTTCCTCGAGGAGTGCGTAGGCGCTGCCGAGAAGGAGGATCCCGGCCCAGCCGGGTTTCCACCGAACAAACGCTTCTCGGACCAGGAGAACACCCGGCCCGTAGAGCCCGAGGTTGAGGGCGAGAAACAGGAGGAATCCACCCGGCGCGTAGACAAGCGCGGCGGTCGGGGTCGACCCCGACAGGTACTCGGGGATTCCCGGCGTGAAGCAGAGGAAGAGAAGGACCGGGTGTCGCCGGAAGAACACGACGATTCGAGGGAACGGCGTCGGGCGAACTCCCTCGATCATCGAGCGAATCGGGTCGGTTCCCGTACTTAGAACCGGGCCGTGGTAGGAAAATCGCAACCCGTCTTACCCAGTAACGGCCTGTGCGCTTCGGACGACGCGGTTTCCCGACGGTTCGAAGATTTGTCGGACCAAGCAAACTTATAGCGGGTCACTCTTGGCTCGCTCCCGGAGGGTTTTCACGGTGTCCCGCGCGACACCCTACGCGTCCTCGACCGTCGGCGACCGCAGCGAAACGGCCCCTCGACTGGACTGTTTCAGCGACCGGCCGCGAACGGGTTAGGTTCCTGCGTGGTGTTATTACCAATCGGTCGGGCAACCCCATCGACCCTTCAGGAGTAATTTGCAATGGCAGTAGCCAAGAAGCGCGCCGGGCCCGCGTCGGACGAATCGGTCGCTCGACCCGCGACCCGAATCGGGCGAGAACCGATCCCTATCCCCCGTCTGGTTCCCCGCGGCAAGACCGCCTTCGACACGGTCCAGTGGCGGACCCACGACGCCGCGATCAAGAACGCCGAAGGTAAGGCCATCTTCGAGCAGAAGGGGATCCACGCCCCGACCTCGTGGTCCGAGACGAGCGTCAACATCGCCGCGTCGAAGTACTTCCGGGTCCTTCAGGGTCGGCGCGAGAACTCGATCGACGGGATGATCCGACGCGTCTGCTACTTCATGGCGGAACGGGGTCTCGACCTGGGTTACCTCGACACCCCGGACGAGGCGACGACGTTCGAGGAGAGCCTTTCGTACCTCATGGTCCAGCAGATGGCGGCGTTCAACAGCCCCGTCTGGTTCAACGTCGGGGTCCGCGAGCCCCCCCAATGCTCGGCGTGCTTCATCCAGTCGATCAGCGACGACATGGACTCGATCCTCGCCCTCGCGACGAGCGAGGGCCGACTCTTCAAGGGCGGAAGCGGAACCGGAACGAATCTCTCACCGCTCCGCGGCAGCCACGAGAAGCTCGCCGGGGGCGGGATCGCCTCGGGCCCCGTTTCGTTCATGCGGGCGTTCGACGCCCTCGCCGGCGTCATCAAATCCGGCGGGACGACCCGTCGCGCCGCGAAGATGGTCATCCTCAACATGGACCATCCGGACGTCGTCGACTTCATCGACTGCAAGGTCCGCGAGGAGGACAAGGCCGCGGCCCTGATCCGGGAAGGATACTCCGCCAATTTCGACGGAACCGACCCCGACTCCGCCTACGCGTCGATCGCCTACCAGAACGCGAACCATTCCGTCCGCGTCCCGGACTCGTTCATGGAGGCGGTCATCCGTGACAAGGACTGGAAGACCACCAACCGTACCGATCATTCGGTCGCCAACACCTACCCCGCTCGCGAGCTCTGGCGGAAGCTCGCCTACGCGGCGTGGCGCTGCGGCGACCCCGGAGTCCAGTTCGATGACGTGACGAACGACTGGCACACGTGCCCGAACTCCGGCCGGATCAATGCCTCCAACCCGTGCAGCGAGTACCTGTTCCTCGACGACTCGGCGTGCAATCTCGCGTCCATCAACCTGATGAAATTCCTGGACTCGAAAGGTCAGTTCGACATCGAACTGTTCCGTCAGGCCGTGCGGACGATGGTCCTCGCGATGGAGATCATCGTCGACGCCTCGAGCTACCCGACCGCTCCGATCGCGCAGAACTCGCACGACTACCGGCCCCTCGGACTCGGCTACGCGAACCTCGGCGCCCTCCTCATGCACTACGGACTCGCCTACGATTCGGACGCCGGGCGCACGCTCGCCGCCTCGGTCTCCGCGTTCCTCTCGGCCGAGGGCTACCACATGTCGAGCGAGATCGCGAAGCGGGTCGGCCCGTTCACCGGTTTCGACCGGAACCGGGCCCCGATGCTGCGCGTGATGGGCAAGCACGCGAAGGCCAGCGAGGAGATCCCGCACAACGACCCGCGCCTGACGGCGTTCGCTCAGGCCGCGGTCGACCGTTGGCACGACACGGTGAAGGCCGGCGAGCTCTGGGGCTACCGTAACGCCCAGATCTCGGTCATCGCGCCCACCGGTACGATCGGCCTGCTGATGGGTTGCGATACCCTCGGCCTCGAACCCGAGCTCTCCCTCGTCAAGGTGAAGAACCTGGTCGGGGGCGGTATCCTGCGGATGGTCAACCGGACCGTGCCCGGAGGGCTCCACGCCCTCGGCTACTCTCCCGAGGAGATCCGGGCCGTCACCGACCACATCGAGAAGACCGGCACGATCGAAGGCGCCCCGGGTCTCGACGTGGAGGACCTTCCGGTCTTCGACTGCGCGCTCGCCCCCGCGGGCGGCGTCCGTACGATCCTGCCCATGGGGCATCTCAAGATGCTCGGGGCGGTCCAGCCGTTCCTCTCGGGCGGAGCGTCCAAGACGATCAACCTCCCGAACGAGGCGACCATCGAGGAGATCGAGAAGATCTACCTCGAGGCCTGGAAGCTCGGCATCAAGTCGGTCGCGCTCTATCGGGACGGCTGCAAGGCGTCCCAGCCGTTCGAGACGGGCAAGGGACGGGCGGGAGCGCCGGTCGGACCGCGCGGACCGGCCCGCGAGCGCCTCCCCAACGAGCGGAAGGCGATCACCCACCACTTCGAGGTAGGGGGCCACGACGGGTACGTGACGGTCGGCCTGTACCCCGACGGCCGTCCCGGAGAGATCTTCTTCCGGGTGACGAAGGAAGGCTCCACCGTCAACGGTCTCATGGACTCGCTCGGGCTCGCGATGTCGATGGCGCTCCAGCACGGGGTGCCGCTCAAGGACCTCGTCCGCAAGCTCGCGCACCTCCGGTTCGAGCCCGCGGGCGCCACGAACAACCCGAGGATCCGCTTTGCGAAGTCGATCCCCGACTACGTGGCCCGCTGGCTCGCCTTCGAGTTCCTCACCGAGGACGAACGACGCACGATTGGTCTCGAAGGTCCCGCGGAGGGAAACGGCAACGGTCATCCCCCGGCCCCGACGGCCGGGGGCAAGCTCACCGCCTCCCGACCGACCACGGTGAAGTTCGAGACTCGCGCCCTGGATGCGTTCCCCGGTGCGTCGGGCGGCGTGAGCGAGGACGCGCCTTCGTGCGCGGTCTGCGGCGGCATCATGGTCCGCTCGGGCACGTGCTACGCGTGCACGGTCTGCGGTTCCACGAGCGGTTGCTCGTAGGAGCTCGCGGCGGCGCGCGAGCGTCCGCGTCTACGACGAGCGGTCGGCGCTCACGGCGGGCGCCGGTTCCCCGGGGGGCATCGCGGCCGGCTGCGCGGCCGAGGCTTCGAAGCGAGTCCCGTCCGCGCGGAACCGGTAGTTCCGAAGGCCGAGCGATAGGATCAACCCGATCACGGACACGGCCGCGGTGATCGCGAAAAGTACGACGAACCCGGAGATCGCCGGGACGGTCGCCGTGATCGGCGCCGGCGGCGCGACGAGGACCTGGACGGTGAAGCTCGCCGTCACGGTCGCTGCGAGCACGGGCCCGACCGCGCTGCCGAGGTTTCGGAAGGTCTGATTCATCCCGGTCTGGATCCCAAGCTCCTTCGGCGAGACCGAGAGCACGATGATGTTCGACATCGCGATGAGGACCGCCACATTCCCGACCAGGGCCGGAATGGCGAAGACCATCAGCTCGAGGATCGAGGAGTGGAACAGAGCGAGGGCGAGCGCCCCGAGACCCATGATCGAGAAGCCCAGGAGCATCACGGGCTTCGGCCCCTTCGCGGCGACCAAGCGGCCCCACACCGGGGCGAACGCCAGCATCCCGAGCGCCGAGGGGAAGGCGACCAGTCCCATCTGGAACTCGGTGTAACCGAATCCCGGGGCGAAGGGATCCTCGACGAGGATCGTGAGGGTGACGAAGATCAAGAACATCCCGACGCCGACGATCACCCCGTTCACGTTCGAGATCCAGATGTTCCGCTCCTTGAGCGCCTTGAACGAGACGACCGGCGTCGGCGCGCGCGGCTCCCAGTAGAGGAAGAAGGCGATGGACGCGAGCGCGAGCAGGAAGAACTCCGGAACGCCCCACGGAAGGCCGCCGAAGGAGACCGCGGAGAAGCTGGTCCAACCCCAATAGACTCCCTCGGTAAGTCCGAACATCGTCATCGCGAGGGCGAGCCCGAGACTCGTGATCCCGGGGATGTCGATCGGCTTCGGCGAGAGATGCGGCGACTCCCGCAGGTAGAAGAAGGCGAGGATCACGACGAGGATGGCGAGCGGGGTAACGGTGTGGTACGTGAGCTGCCAACCGAACTGGTAGGCGATGTAGCCGCCCCCGACCAGCCCCAGGGCGGCGCCCGTGGCGAACATCCCTCCGATGATCCCTTGGGCCTGGCCGACCCGAGAGGCCGGGAAGACCTCGGGGAGCATGGCGAAGGCGAGCGGGAACATCCCCAATCCCACCCCTTGGAACGCCCGGACGCCGATCAGGATGTAGATCTGGTTCGCCGTGCTGACGCCGAGCGCCGTCCCGATGTTGGGCGTGAACCCGGCGACGCTCACCGCGACGGCATAGAGCGACATCACGAAGATCAGCATCCGCTTCTTGCCGTACTTGTCGCCGAGCTTGCCGAAGATGGGCGTCGCGACGGTTCCGACGAGCAGATAGGCCGAAACGATCCAGACGACCGTGGTCGTCGGAGCGTTATCGAAGAACGTGATGAACGCCCGGAAGGCGGGCAGCACCATCGTCTCGACGTACGTGACCATGAGCGCCATGACCGCGAGAACGATGATCGCCCCTCGAGCCGCGCGAGGGTTGTACGGAGTGCCCGCGGCCGTCAGGCTGCGCTCGGAGACGCTCACGACCCCTCCCGAGAGGGGACATCCCACGCATCCAGCCGGCGGCTCAGTTCCCGGAAGACCCGGACGGCTGTCGCGACGTCCTCGGGGGGCAGCTCCTCGGCCGCATCGGCCATCACTCGGCCGATCCGTGCCCACACGCGCGACTCGACTTTGCGGCCCTTGGGAGTCAGCGAGAGGTCGACCGCCCGCCGGTCGCGTTCGGACCGGTGCCGGGTCACGAGACCGGCGGCTTCGAGTTGGTCGACGTTCGCGCACACGGTGGGGGCGGAGACGGAAAGGTGTCGGGCCACGGTGCTCACGGACGCCGCCCGGAGGCTCGAGACCAGATGGAGGGCCCAGAACTGTCCCATCGAGATCCCTTCGGCCTCGAGCGTGGGGTGAATCCGATGGAGGATGGACCGCATGACCTCGTGGACGGAGGCGACGAGCTGCTCCGCGTCGGGGCGCGACGCCTCTCGGTGAGCCAGGGCAGCCGTAGCGACCATGAGGACTCCTAACTATTAGGTCGCGTAATAATTAGGTAATATAAGCATTCCGTCGGCTAGGTCAGGGCATAGCGCGCGAGATCGACCAGGTCCGCGAACCCGGGCTTCGAATCCGCGGGGACGGTCTCGCTCCCCCACGCGGCGACAATCGCACCGGAAGGAAAGTTCGGGTCTCGCCCCGCCTCCGCCGCTCCCAGGGCGGCCGGCGGACCTCGGCGGTCAATCTCGAGGAGGAGCACGAGCGCCCCTACCGGACCCGAGTCGACCGCGACCCGGACGCGCTTCCCCCGGTCCGAGACCTCGACCCGGGCCTCCTCGTCGTGGAGATGCGCGATGCGAACGCTCCGAGCCGGCGAGGCTTTCGTCTTCGACGGAACCGGTCGCCAGCGGATCTTCGCGCCGGCGGAGCGGTAGCGCGCGAGGAGGCCGGGGTCGATCGGGAGAGCGCCGGCGGGCGCGCTCACGCCACCACCGTCCGTCCCCGCCAGAGAAGACAGTCCGGTCGCACCGAGCACGGGCCGCAGATCGAGATGTCTCGTTCCTTCGGGCAATCTCCCGAGATCCCCGTGTGGCAGAGGACGAAGTCGTACTTCGTCGGGTCGAGCGGGTCGATCCGACGCAGGGCCTCGCTCACTTCCTCGACGGCCGCCCACGAGCGCGTGCGGCGACCCGTGAGCCCGAGGTGGTAGGCGATCCAGTGAACGTGCTGGTCCAGCGGGATCCGAAGCTCTCCGGTCGGTACGCGGTGCCAGACCCCGAGGTCCGGGTACCGGTCGCGGACCATCCAGCGGACGAACAGGGTGAGACGCTTGCACGGACTGCCCGCGGCGTCACGCGGGCTCGGGAAGAGGGCTCGATACCCTCGAGGGGTCGGACCGAGGGGCGGACGGACCGCCTCCCCTCGAAGGACGCGGGAAAGCCCGTCGAGCCCACCGGCGAAACTACCGGTGGCGAGGCCGTCGACGAATGCCACCTCGAGGGAGGGGTGACGTTGGTAGTACCGTTCCAAGACGCTCGCCAGGTAATCGAGCTGGTCGCCCCGGATCCAACGGTGCCGGAACGGGGCCAGGCGGCGGGCCCTTTCGCGGGCGTGGCCGGGGGTGACGAGCCAGCGGACGTCCCCGCCGGCCAGCTCGGCCAGACGGACAATCGCGCCGCGAATCGCCGTCGTGTTGCCGATCGCGAGCGTGGAGGCGAAGACCCCCGCGATCTCGGCCCGCTGGGGGTCCCACGCTAGCGGGCGCACCTCCGAGATCGGGTCGTCCGCGAGCGACCGGTCGAACGGGAACCGCGCGTAGAGTTCCTCGAGGTGGCTCGGAAACTCCGCACTCGGATGGTGGGCCCGCACAGCGCAGCCGGACCCGAGCGCGGCATTTACCGTTCGCGCCGCCGAAGGGAAACCGCACGCCTAACTAGGCGGGAAGTCTGTGGCCCCCGGAGCTAGCCTATGGAGCTCCGACCGACGATCGACCGGGAATGGCTCGAGCGGGCCGCGGTCTTGGACCCGTTCGGCCACGCGTACGCCCGATGGGACCTCGACCACGCTCCCTACCGAGTCCGGTTCGTTTCCGCCCTGGATGGCAACCAGACGGTAGGTTACCTGCTCATCTGGCTCGGCCACCCGACGGCCACCGTCGTCCACTGGGTCGGCTCCGACCCTCGGGCTCGGTCCCTCGTCGATGCTCTGCCGGCCCGCCCTCTGGTCGCCATCGTCCCCGAGACTTTCCAAGACGCGGTGGTCAAAGCACGGGGTCCCGCACGACCGCTCTCGGTCCTGCTGCTGGCGAGCGACCAGGCCATCGAGCCACCGGAGGGTGGGGGAGCGCCCTCGTCGATCCAGGTCCGCCGCCTCGAGCGACTCGACCATCCGGCGCTGGTCTCGTTCTCGGAGCAGCAGACGGACCCGGTGGCGGGGGAGTATCCGGCGCTCGACCCCGGAGAGGATTGGATCTGGGGGGCGTTCGACCAAGGACGGCTCGTCGGGGCGGTCCGTGCGGCGGTCCGTCTGACGGAGGTGTGGTTCCTGGGGGGCGTCTTCGTCGACCCGGGGGTCCGCGGTCGAGGCGTGGGTCGGGCGCTCGTCGCGAGCGCGCTCGCGAGCGCCCGCGAGGCCCGAGCGAAGGTCGGTCTCTATGTCCGGGAGGACCGACGCGAGGCCCGGCAACTGTACGGACGAATGGGGTTCCGACCGATCGGACGTCGTACTTGGTTGGACCTCGGGGCGGGGATTTCCCCGTGAGGAGACCCGGGCCGAGACCCTCGCCGGACCCAAGCTCGGGGAAGTAACGGATGACGTCGAATGCCGAGGCGGTCGAGATCTTTCGGACGATCGCGGACCTGCTCGACCTGCTGGGCGAGAAGTTCAAGCCCGAGGCATACCGCCGCGCCGCGCGGTCGATCGAGAGCCTGACCGAGGACCTGGGCGCCGTCTCCGCGCGACACGAACTCCGTTCGATCCCGGGCGTGGGCGAAGCGATCGCGGAGAAGATCGAGGAGTATCTGCGGACCGGCTCGGTCTCGTACTTCGAGCGGCTGAAGCGAGAGATCCCGCCCGGCCTCGTGGAGCTGATGCGTCTTTCCGGACTCGGTCCCAAGACCGCCCGACGGTTCTGGGTCGAGCTGGGGATCGAAGGACCGGCCGAGCTCCGGGACGCGATCGCCGCGGGCCGTCTCACCGGCGTGAAGGGCTTCGGCGAAAAGAAGATTGGGCAGATCCGTTCGGCGCTCGTCGCGGCCGCGGCTGGGCCCGGAGCGGCGCGCCGTCCGATCGAGGACGTCTACCCGGTCGCGCGCGCCCTCGTGAACGCGTTGCGGACGGCGGCCGACGCCGAACGAGTCGAGGTCGGAGGGAGTTTCCGTCGGGCCCGCGAGACCGTCGGCGACCTCGATATCCTGGTCACGTCGAAGGACCCGCCGCGGGCGTTCGAAGTGTTCTCGAATCACCCTCTCGTGGCCGAAGTGAAGATGCGGGGCGAGACCAAGGAGACGGTGTTGCTCACCGGCGGATTCCAGGTGGACCTGCGCGTCGTGCGACCCGAGGAGTTCGGGGCCGCGCTCCAGTACTTCACGGGCTCGAAAGACCACAACGTGCGCCTGCGGTCCCTCGCCCGGGACCGCGGCCTCAAGGTCAACGAGTACGGGGTCTTCCACGGGGACGACCGGATCGCCGGGGCCACCGAGGAGGAAGTTTACGCGTCACTCGGACTCGCCTTCATCCCGCCGGAGCTTCGGGAGGACCGGGGCGAGATCGAGGCGGCTGCTCGAGGAACGTTCCCCCTACTGGTGACCGAGTCCGACCTTCGAGGCGACCTGCATGTCCACCTCGCGCCGGACGCTCGCCCGGACGAAGTGGACCGGATTGTAGGCGAGGCCCGGAAACGGCGCTACGCCTACATCGGGGTCGTGGTCGGAGGGGTCCGGGCCGACGGCACTGGTTGGCTCTTGCCGGAGGTGACCCGAGCGCGGCTCTCGGAAATCCGCTCCCCGGGACTGCGAATCGCGCGGGCGCTCGAGATCGGCCCGGGCGCCGTGCCGAAGGAGCTCGAGACGACCGCGTTCGACTTCCGGATCGTGATGCCGGTCTCTCTCCCTTCCGAGGTCCCGGGACCGCGGGCCGGCTCCCGCCCCACGGCCCTCTTCGCCCACATCGGCTCCTCTGTTGCGTCGGACGCCGCCGTGCTGAAACGATGGGTCGAGGAGACCCGGCGGAACTCCGCAGCGATCGAGGTCGGTCCGGGTCCGGAGCGGCTCGACTCGACCGCGAGCCGACGGGCCCGCGAGGAGGGGGTCTTGCTCCACGTGCCGACGACGCTCGGAGCGGCGGAGGACGACCCCACACGCCTCGTGGCGCTCGGATTCGCCCGGCGGGCCGGCGCGATGCCGAAGGATGTGGTGAACGCCCGCTCGGAGGAGGGAGTCAGTGGTGCAGGGCCCGGCCCGAAACGGAACCCGTCGGGGACGTCAAGTGCCCCCCCGAGATCGCCGTCCGCGAAGAAGCGGGCTGCATGAGGCAGCTCGTGCACCGGTGCGCCGTCGGGGTCAGCCCGTGGCGCCAGTAGCAGTCCGCGCAGAGGGGACGGCCGCATCCCCAACAGCGGGGAGGGGTGGAGGTGGTCCCGATCGGGTTGGAGCAGCTCGAACAGGCTCGGGCGCCCCCGAGGGGACTCGTTCGCAGGGCCGGCGGCTCGGGGAGGCGCCGGGCGTCGGAAAGGGGTGCGGGCGCCACGGGCCGGGCGGGAGTGGAGGGGGTCGGGCGCCGGATCGGATTCTCGTTCACCGTACCGAGCGAGCGGGTCCCCCCTTTTTATGTCTAGGTCCAACCGGCAGGCCTTTCCGTTGGAGGGTGGGGTTCATCTACGACCGGCCGGCCCCTCACGCTCGTGTCCGGGGACCGGGCCTACCGATCCGTCTATCACCGTCCCGCCGTTCCCGCGCCGAGTCGGGCGGCGGAGACCGAACAGAAGCGCTCGAACGCCGCGGTCCCGGTCGCGATCGTATTCGTCGTGCTCGGACTCTATCTGAGCCAGTTCACGGTCCTTCTCACGGCCCTATTCGGGGTCGTCCTGTTCTTTTCGGGGACGTCCTTCCTATCGACCCGGCTGAATCCGCTCAGCCCGCACTTCTACCTGACCCGGAAACCCTCCTGGCTCGCGATCGGGGTCGTCTTCCTGTCCGCGCTCGCGCTGTTCGGGTCGGCCTACTACTTGTTCGTGCACCATCTCGCGCCGATCTTCCCTCGCCTTTAGCGGGGCATCACGCCGCGACCATTCGCTCGAGGGCCAAGCGCGCCTTGGCAGCCGTCTCGGGCGGGACCTCGATGCGGTATCGGTCAAGCGCGAGAGAATCCCGAACGTCCTCGAGGGAGATCTCCTTCATGTACGGACAGATCGCGCCCGCATCGATCGGGATGAACTTCGTCGTCGGGTTCAATTTCGCCATGCGGTGGAGGATCCCGACCTCCGTCGCGACGAGCACCTCGGGCGCGTGGGTTTCCTCGGCGAAACGGACCATCCCGTCCGTCGAGAGGATCCGGTCGACGTTCGACATCGCCTGCGTCGCGCAGCCGCACTCCGGGTGAGCGATCACGGGGGCCCCGGGATGCTCGGAGCGGGCGCGTTCGAGGTCCTCGGGGCGGAGCTTCGCGTGCACGGGACAGTCTCCGACCCACAGATGCATCGCCCGGCCGGTCCGCCGGCGCACGTAGTCGCCGAGGAACATGTCGGGCAGGAAGAGGATCTCCCGGTCCCGGGGGACCTGTTCCACGATCTTCACCGCGTTCGAGCTCGTGCAGCAGACGTCCGCCTCGGCCTTCACGTCGGCGGAGGTGTTGATGTACGCGACCACCACCGCGCCCGGATGGGCCTTCTTCCAGTCGCGCAGCTGCTCGGCCGTGATCGAGTCGGCGAGGCCGCATCCCGCCTTCAGGTCCGGGAGCAGTACGGTGCGACTCGGGTTGAGGATCTTCGCGGTCTCCGCCATGAACCGGACGCCGGCGAAGACGATGACCGGGCGGTCGGACTCCATCGCCTTGCGGGAAAGGTAGAGCGAGTCGCCGACGAAGTCGGCGACATCCTGGACCTCGGGCCGCTGGTAGTTGTGCGCCAGCAGCACCGCGTCCCGTTCCCCCTTGAGGTGGAGGACCTCCTCCGCGAGCGTCATCGACAACGGCGGTTTCTAGGCCGCGCGGCGTCTTAAGCGGGTCGCCCGCAACGTGAGGTGAAACGGGAGGGCCGGGGCCGAGTGGGTGAGTCCTCCCAGGCTCACGGCATCCGCGCCGACCGAGCGGTACCGGGCGACCCGCTCGGGGGTGATCCCGCCCGAGAGCTCGACCCAGCGCCCGCGCCGCAGGCCCGCCCGTTCGAGACCCGCCACGATCGCGCGGGCTCGACCGGGCGAAACGTTGTCGAGGAGGAGCGCATCCGCCCCGGCGCGCGCGGCGGCGATCGCCTGGGCCCCGCTGCGAACCTCCACCTGGACCCGCTCTCCGACCCTCGCCCGGGCGCGCGCCCGCGCCACCGCTTCGGTGAGTGGGAGAAGCGCGAGATGGTTGTTCTTGATGAGGACCGCGTCCGAGAGGTCCCGGCGGTGCGGACGTCCGCCTCCGTCCACGACCGCCGCTTTCTCGAGGTCCCGCAGTCCCGGCAGCGTCTTTCGCGTGGCCCAGACCTCGAGGGGTCGCCGAGACCCCCGCGCCCCATCGACCGCGCGCCGGGTCTCGGTCGCGACCCCGCTCGCATGCATCACGAAGTTGAGGATCGTCCGTTCGGCGGCCAAGATCCGCCGCGCATCCCCCCGGAGGCGGAGCACGACCGTTCCCGGTCGGACCCGGCTCCCATCTCGATGGGCGCGGACGATCGTGAGGCCCTGCGCTCGGGCAATCGCTCGGACCGCAGCCATCCCGGAGAGGACCCCCGTCGCTTGCGCGATCACCCGGGCCTCCGCCGGAAGGGGGCCCGGGAGCAGGAAGTGCGTCGTGCGGTCCCGGGACGTGCGGTCTTCCCGTAGGGCCCGACGAGCGAGCCCGTTCAAATCGATCGTGGGGGGCTTACGGGACGGCATCCTCATTCCCCTTCTCCCCGAGCCCCGTCTTGAGACGCTCGAAGTCCACCGTCAGGTCGGGCCGAAGCGCGGAGAGGTTCTGACGCTCGAGCTTGGCGACGTGGCGCCGAGCGCTCGCGGGGTCCCCGCGAGCCTCGGAAAGCTGGGCAAGCCGAAGGGTCACGTCAATCTCCTCCAACGCATGATTGAGACCCCGAAGCAGTCGGCGCGCTTCGAGGAGGTCGGTCTCTGCGAGCTCGTAGGCACCCCGGTCCATCGCAATCTGGCCCCGGACCTTGATCGAGACGCTCAGGCCAACTTGGTCCCCAATCCGGCCGAAGATTTCGCAGGCCTGCTGAACGTTCTCGACCGCTTCCTCGACCCGTCCGGTCTCGCGCTTTAGCTCCGAGGTTTTGTAGAGCGCCCAGCCAATCCGGCGGGGGTCCTGAGCCTTCTCCGCGAACGCGATCGCCTGCGCGTACTCGGCAATCGCCTCCTGGCGCTGGGCCGGGGTGCACCGAGCGTCGGCCAGCATATCCCCGAGGAAGAGGTGCGCCTGCGCGGATTCCCGAACGGACCCCAGTCTATCGCGCGCGGCCGTGACCTCGCGCGCTTCGGCGACGGCTTCCTCCGTGGGGCCCATCATCGCCAGGGCGGCCACCCGCCAGATCCGAGCGCGCAGGAGGATCAACGCATTCCCGAGCTCTTTCGCGAGCCGGATCTCCTCCGTGTGTTGGGCGAGGGCTTCTGGATAGTGCCCCTCGTAGTAGAGCGCCTGCCCGAGCTGGTGGTGGGCTCCGACCTGGACGAGCGGCTGGTCCTCGAGCCCCGGGGAGCCGAGCACCTTGTTCGCGAGCTCCGCCGCGGCGGACATGTCGCCCCGGTCGGTGAGAACGCGGGCGAGGAATATCTCGAGGGTCGCCCGACGGCGGGCCGAGAGCGCCGGGGGGTCCTTCTCCCGGTCGAGGAATTCGCGAAGGATCCCTTCGGCCTCCTTGAGATGGCCGAGCTCTTCGGTGGTGCGAGCCAGCTCGAGGACCAGCTGGGACTCCCCGTCGTGGTCCTCGGAGTGCAGGGAGCGCTGACTTTCCAGGGCGCGGGAGAGATGATCCCGAGCGACGTCCGGGGCCAGTGCGCGTTCGGCGATCTCGGCCGCGAGGCGATTGTACTGGACCGATTTTCTTCCCGCCTGACCGAGGTAGAAGTGACGCGAAAGGGCGTAGATCGTGGCGAGACCCCCGGTGCCCATCGCCTCGAGGCTCTCGCCGGCGGTCCAGTGCAGGAGACGCCGGCGTCTCTCGGGGAGGCGACCGTACGCCTCCTCCCGGAGACGGTCCTCGGGGAACGCGAGGAGTTCTCCCGGTCGCTCGATGAGCAAGCCCTGCCCGACCAGACGATCGACGGTCTCCGTGAGTCGCTCTTCATCCTCCTCGCCGCTCGCCCGAACGAGGAGACCGAAGGGAAACTCGGTTCCGAGCACGGCGGCGACGTCGAGCGTTCGCTGCGCTTCCGGGTCCAAGGGAGGAAGGTTCGCTCCCGGAGGGCTTCGCACTTCCGCGGTCGAGACGGTCCGACGGTCGAGCTGCTCCAAAAGGAGCGGGTTCCCGCCGGTCTCGGAATGGCGCCGCGCGACCTCCGAGGGGGAAAACTCCCGGGACGGGTCGGTCATCCGAAGATAGTCGGCGACCTCTCCCGATGTCATCGGCCGCAGGACGATCTGCCGGGCCCGGGTCGCCCTCTCGAATCCCTCGAGCCGAGCCCGTCCCGATTCCGAGAGCGAAGCGTACGGACGACTGGTCGCGAGGATCCAAAGCGGTCGGTTTTGCAGTTCGTTCGCGACGAACTCGATGGCGGCGAGGGACGGTTCGTCCGCGCGGTGGAGGTCTTCGAGGACGAGCGCGATGGGGCCGCGTTCGGTGAACTTGAGGAACTGGTCGGCGATCCCCGTGAGGACCCGTTCCCGCGACATGTCGCTCCTCTCGCCGGTCCCTCCGAGGGCCTCGAGAAGCCGCTGTTCGATGCTGACGGGAGGCGGGAAGGCCGTGACGCCGATACCGGGGGCGAAGCCGAGGAGAACCTGGTCCGAACCGAGGGGGGCCGCTTCGCCCGACCCCGGCACGGAATCGTCGTGCCCGCTCTCGATCGCGGAACGAATGAAGGAATACGGAGGGGGGTCGTCGAGCGCGAGGGCTCGGCCGACCAGCACGGTCATCCCGTGGGCCCGGATGTCCCGGACGAGGTCGTCGATCAGGGCCGACTTTCCGACCCCCGTGTCCCCGACGAGGAGGGTCACTCCGCCCGCCCCCGCTCGCGCGTCTTCGAAGCGACGGTGAAGCGCGGCGACGACCTCCGAGCGGCCGACGAAAGAACGGACGGACCCGGTTTCGGCCGCCATCGTTTCCGCCGGAGGAGATGGGCGGACCCGACTATTTACGTACGTAGTCAGCCCGCCTCAAGGTCGCGGCTCTGCCGGGACACGGGGTGGGAGGGCCGTCGGGGTCGACCGAGGAAAGCTCAGGGTAGGTCGCCGTCGACCTCGCGCGCCGCGAGCGCGTGCTTCAGGCGCTCGAAATCCCCCGCGATGTCGACCCGTAGCGCGGGTAGGTTCTGACGCTCGAGCTCGGCGACACGTCGCCGGGCGCTCGCGCGGTCGCCGCGAGCGTAGGAGAGCTGAGCGAGACGGAGCACCACGTCGACCTCGTCCGCCGGGGCGTTCAGCTCCCGGACCAGTCGGTACGCTTCGAGGAGGTCCGACTCCGCGAGGTCGTACTCGCCGCGGTCGATCGCGATCTTTCCCCGAACGATGATCGACTGGATCAGCCCGAACCGGTCCCCGATCCGCCCGAGGATGTCTCGGGCCCGCTGGACCTTCTCAACGGCTTCCTCGAACTGTCCGGCCTCGCGCAGGATGTCCGCGGTGTTGAACAGCGCCCAGCCGACGCGCCGGGGGTCCTGAGCCTTCTCGGCGAGCCGGATCGCTTCCGCGAACTCGGCGATCGACTCCTCGTGGCGGGGGACGGGGGACTTGCTGTTGGCGATCAGGACCCCGAGGAAGAGGTGCGCCTGGGCCGATTCGCGCGCGGGTCCCACGCGTTCGAGGCTGGCCGCGGCCTCCCGGGCCTCCACGAGCGCACTGTCCGACTGGCCCATCATCGCGAGAACGCTCGCACGCCGCGCCTGGCCGAGGGCGGTCGCCCGCTCGTTGCCGGCCTCGCGCGCGAGCCGGATCTCCTCCGTGTGCTGGGCGAGGGCCTCGGGGTAGCGCCCTTCGTAGAAGAGCGCCTCGCCGAGCAGGCGGTGGGCACCGAGACGGACGAGCAGTTGGCCTTCGAGACCCGCCGAAGAAAGGACCTTCTGCGCGACCTCGGCTGCGGCCCGCCAATCGCCCCGGTCGCTCAAGACTCGGGCGAGGTAGATCTCGAGGGTCGCGCGGCCGCGCGGGGAGAGGCGCGGGTCGTCCTTGCCCCGGTCGAGGAAGTCGCGCAGGATTCCTTCCGCCTCCTGCAGGCGACCGAGCTCGTTCGTCGTGCGCGAGAGCTCGAGGACGATCTCCGACTCTCCGTCGCGGTCCTCCGGATGCAGGTCGCGTTGGCTTTCGAGCGCGCGCGAAAGGTGGTCCCGGGCGACGTCCGGGGCGAGCGCGCGGTCGGCGATCTCGGCCGCGATGCGATTGTAGTGGACCGATTTCTCGTCGACCCGACCGAGGTAGAAGTGACGGGCGAGCGCGTAGATCGTGGTGAGGTCGGCGCTGCCCATCGCTTCGAGGGCTTCGCCGGCGCGTCGGTGGAGGAGACGGCGTCGACTTTCGGTGAGGTGCGCGTAGGCCTCGTCGCGAAGCCGGTCCTCGGGGAACGCGAGGAGTTCCCCCGGCCGCTCGAAGAGGAGACCTTGGCCGACGAGACGGTCGACGGCCTCGGCAAGGCGTTCCTCGTCCTCGCCGCTCGCCCGCAGCAGGATGCCGAAGGTGAACTCCGGGCCGAGGACGGCCGCGACGTCGAGCGTTCGATTCGCCTCCTCGTCGAGCGGAGGAAGGCCCGCTCCCGGTCGACCGCGGGGCTCGCCCGCGGAGGCCATCCGGCGGTCGAGCTGCTGGAGGAGGAGCGGGTTCCCGCCGGTCTCGGAGTAGCGCCGAGCGACCTCCTCGGGAGAGAACTCCCTCGACGGGTCGCTCATTCGCAGATAGTCGGCGACCTCTCCGGACGTCATCGGGCGGAGGACGATCCGCCGGGCCCGGGTGGCGGTCTCGAACCCCTCGAGTCGCGCCCGGCCCGATTCCGAGAGCGAGGAGTACGGACGGCTGGTCGCGAGGATCCAGAGGGGGCGGTTCTGGAGCTGGTTCGCGAGGAACTCGACCGCGCTGAGCGACGACTCGTCCGCCCGGTGCAGGTCCTCGAGGATGAGCACCGTGGGGCCGCGACGGGTGAACTCGAGGAACTCTTCCGCGATCCCGGTCAGGACCCGCTCGCGCGACATATCGCCCCGTTCGTCGGTCTCGCCGAGGACTTCGAGGAGCCGCTCTTCGATGCCGACGGGAGTGGGGAAGGCCGCTTCGCCGAGGCGCGGGGCGAAGCCGATGAGGAATTGGTCGCCGCCGATCGGGGAGGCGTCCTCCGACCGAAGGGCCGGGTCGTCGTGCGCGCTCTGGACCGCGGAGCGGATGAGCGAGAACGGAGGCGGGTCGTCGAGCGCCTGGGCCCGGCCGACCATCACGCGGATCCCGCGGGTTCGGATGTCCCGGACCAGCTCCGCGATCAGCGCCGACTTCCCGACCCCTGTCCCCCCCACGAGGAGGGTGACTCCACCCGTGCCCGCCCGTGCGTCCTCAAACCGACGGTGAAGCGCTTCGACCGTCTCCACCCGGCCGACGAACGGGCGACCGGACCCGGCTTCGGCCGCCATCGTGTTCGCTCGAGTAGATGGGGTGGTCCGAGTATTTACGTGCGCGGCCGAGAGGACTTGAGGAAGGGGAGCGGGACGACCCGGCCGGCCGCTTCGCGACCGCGAATCTCGAGGGCCAACGCCGTCCCCGGGGACGTGAGGTCGAGCGGCAGATACGCGAGGGCGATCCCCTTTCCCAAGGTGGGCGAATGGCCTCCGCTGGTCGCTTCGGTCACGGGCTTCCCGTTCGAGCGAATCGGGGTGCCGTGGCGCGGGATCGCGCCGGCTTCCGCGACCTCGATCCCGACCAGCCGACGCTTGAGACCCTCCGTGCGTTCCTTTTCGAGCGCGGGGCCCCCGACGAACACATGGTCGAAGTCCACGAACCGGTCCTGGGCGGCCTCGAGCGGCGTGTGGTCCCGGTGGAACTCCTGTCCCGAGAGAAGGTACCCCTTCTCGAGACGAAGGGTGTCGCGCGCCCCCAGGCCGACCGGCACGACGCCCGCCGCGAGAAGTCGTTCGGCGAGTGCGTCCGCTTCCGCGGCGGGGACGAAGACCTCGAATCCGAGCTCTCCGGTGTAGCCGGTACGACTCACCATCAGGTATTCGCCGAGCGCGTCGGGCAGGTGAAGACCGAGCCGGCCGGACCGCGGACCGGCCCCCTCCTTCTTCGGGAAGAACCGCACGTGATAGAACGGGAGTCCCGAGAGGTCCCAGGGGTAGAGCGACTCGAGGACCTCGCGCGACTTCGGTCCTTGGACCGCGAGCAGAGCGACCGGTCCGTTGTACCGGCCGATCGTCGTGTCCGGCCCCCGGTGCTGGCGGAGGATCTCCTCGATCTCGTCCGCCCGGCTCGCGTTCGGCACGACGACGAACGAGCGGGTGAGCTCATCGCCCGTATCGACCCGGCTGATGAGCAGGTCGTCCACGATGAAGCCCGTCGCCTCGAGCAGGAACGTGTAGCGGACCTGCGCGGGAACGAGCGCGGCGACGTTCGCGGTCGTGCGCCGACCGAGGAGGTCCGCGGCGTGAGCGCCCTCGACCGTCATGATCCCCATGTGGGATACGTCGAAGACCCCGACCCCCTCCCGGACCGCGCGGTGCTCGGCGAGGATGCTCGTGTAGTAGAGCGGCATCTCCCAGCCCGCGAACGGGACCATGTGGCCCCCGTGCCGGCGATGGAAGTCGTAGAGCGCCGTCCGACGGAGCGGCGCCGCCGGGGCGGGAACGGAGTCCGTCATGTCACGATCTCCGCCAGGCGTCCCTCTTCGGACGCTCGTCGGATCTCGAGGGCGACCCGGCGACCGCTGCTCATCGGGGTTCGGTAGAGCGCGTTCCCGTACGGATGCCCGAGGGCGAGGTGGACGTTGGTCCCGCCACCGATCCGCGCCGCGACGTCGAAGACCGTCGGGTGCCCGGTGCGGTCGATGCAGGTCTGCAGACAGAACGGCCCGAGGATCCCCGGCGGGTAGTGTTCGCGAGCCGCGTCCACGAACTTCTCGCCCATACGGAACACCTCTTCCAGAATCGACTCGCGGACCGTAAGCGTTCCGTGCCCCACCACCGTGTAGTCCGGGATCCGGTCGGAGTCGCTGAGCTCGAGCTGTTGGGCCGCCGGTAGGCGGACGAGGCCGTCCAGATTGCTTTCGCGCCGCTCGTCGACCCCGAGGAGTTCGAGCCCGTCCGCGCGCGGAAGCAGCGGGGAGAAGAAGAAGTTGAAGTTGAACACCGGGCCGAGGACATACTCCTCGATCCGCGCGGTCGCCAGGTCATCCCGGGCGACCGTGCCGCGCGCGACGAGCCGCTCCACCTTCGTCCGGTACTCCTCGGGGCTGGTCACGGTGAAGAAGCCTCGCTCGAGCCGGCGGGTCGCGTGGGGGAGCTTCACGATCGCGAGGCGGTCGATCGCCTCCGGGCTGGGGATGCGACGCGGGGCGGGGATTCCGGCCTTCTCGAGGAGGGTGTAGTAATTGTCGCGCTCGCTTCGTTCTTCGATCCGCAAGAGGCGGCGCGACCCGACGATCGGGACGCGGAACTCGTCCTCGATCGTCGAGAGCGGCAGGTAGGAGCTGAACGCCCGATTCGGGACCAGCAGGACGCCCGCCGCGCGCAGGCGCTCCTGGGCGGCGGGGGAGGCGATCTCCGCGAACTTGGAGAACGTCCACACGGCGTCCACGCACCCGCGCGTTCGCGTGCCGTCCGGTGAGCGCACCGTTCGGAAGTAGCGAGCGTACGTCGCGTCCCGGCCGGCCTCCACGAGGACCAGGCTCGAAAGGCCCTCGGTGACGGCACCGTCCGCGATGTCGATCGCGGAGTGAGAACCGACGGTCCCGACGACCGGCGGAGACGGATACCGGGAGAGAAGTCCCCGAATCTCCTCGAGGGCGAGAGGCATGACGGACCGCACGGTCAGAGGAGTTTAAGCGCTCGCGCCACCCGTTCCGATGAGAGCGGGAGCTCGGTGACGTGCGCTCCCGTCGCGTCGCGGACCGCGAGCGCGACCGCGGCCGGCACCGGGATCATCGGTGGCTCGCCGAGACCTTTGGAGCCGAACGCCCCCGCTCCCGGGAACCCCTCGATGAGCGTTACTTCGATCGGCGGGACCTCCCCGAAGGTCGGGATCCGGTAATCGAGGAGACCCGGGTTCAGGAGTCGACCGTCCTCCGACCACATCGCCTCCTCCGTGAGCGCCGTTCCGAGACCCATCACGACCCCTCCCTCTACCTGCGCGGGAGCGGTCGCGGGGTCGATGACCGTGCCGACATCGTGGAACGCGGCGTACCGGGTCACTCGCACCGTGCCCGTCGCCCGATCGACCTTGACCTGCGCTGCGTGCGCCGCCCCCGTGAAATCCGTGTAGGGGTAGAACGTGCCGGCTTCCACCTTCTTTTCGTCGAGGGTGCCTCCCTTTCCGTAATGCCGGCCGCTCGCGACGATCGCTCCGTCTAAGCGTTCCGCGTCGTTCCAGAGATCCCGGATCGCCTTCCGTGTCGACCCCTGTTCGGCGACGATTTCTCCGGACTCGACCCGCAGATGGACCGCACCCGAACCTCCGAGCCGCTTTCCGAGGTCGTCGAAGAGCGCGCGAACGGCCTCGTCCACCGCGCGTCCGAGGGTCGCGGTGGTCCGGCTTCCGAATACCCCCGAGTCGAACGGTGCTCGCGACGTGTCTTCGTACGCTACCGTGACCCGGTCTCGCGGGAGACCGGTGCACCGGACGGCGACCGAGGCGACGCCCGCGAGGACGCTGCCGCTGCCGATCTCCCGCTCTCCCTGGACGACCGTGAGGCCGGTCGGAGAGAGGCGAAGCCGGACCTCGCCTCCCGCGCCGGTCCCGGTTGACCAGAATCCCACGGCCACTCCGATTCCGCTGTCCGGACCGACTTCGGCCCTCCATCGAGCCGCGGTCGCCCGGGCCTTCTCGAACAGCGTGGGGAGGCCGAAGGGACCGACCCGCTGGCCCATGGGCGTCGTATCGCCCTCCTTCCAGAGATGGGCGGCCCGGAACGCGAGCGGGTCGAGGCCCACTTCGCGGGCGACGTGGTCGAGATGTGACTCGAGAACGAACGCGCATTGCGGCGCGAACGGAGCCCGATGCGGTCCGAACGGGGGCTTGTTGGTGCGCACCGCATACCCCTCGACCTCGAACGCCGGCGTGGAGTACGGCCCGAGCAGAAAACCGATCGAATAACCGGTCGCAAAGTCTCGGCCGGGAAGTGAGGTCCCGACATCCAACAGCAGGCGGACGCGGCGACCGACGATCCGAGCGCCCGTGACCGCGGTCTCCATGCGGATCACCGAGGGAAGGGTCGTGCGTCCCAGCAGGAACTCTTCCCGGTACCCGAGGGCGAGTTTCACGGGATGTCCCGAGGCTTTCGAGAGCAGGAGCGCATACGGCTCGAGCAGCGCCGCGCCCTTGCCTCCGAAACCGCCCCCGACCCAGGTCCCGTCGATCACGACCGACTCCTCGGGGAGACCGAGCAGCGACGCCACATCCTCGCGCGTGCCGAACGGGGTCTGCGTGCAGGTGCGGACCCGCCAGACGTCCCCGGTCACCTCCGCGAGGCAGGCGTGCGGCTCGAGGGCGACCTGGTGTACGCTCGAGGTCCGGTAGGTCTCCGCGACGACCGTCTCCGCCGAGCGGAACACCGCGTCGATGTCTCCCTCTCGGGCGCGCACGTGGGCCGCGACGTGCGCCGACCCCTCGGCCTTCGAGCCCGGCCACTCGGGGAAGACCTGCTCGAGGTCGGAGACCACGGGGAGCGGTTCGACGTCCACCCGAACCGCCCGCGCCGCTTGGCGGGCGAGTTCCCGGGTCGGGGCCGCCACCGCGGCCACCGGCTGGTTGCGGTAGACCACGGTCTCGCTCGGAAAGACCGGGCGCTCCGGGTCCCCGGACTTACCGGGAAGGAGCGGGGCGAGGTCGGCGGCCGCGATCGCGACGACTCCCGGGAGGGCGCGGGCCGGCGAAAGGTCGACCGAGCGAAGGCGACCATGGGCGACCGGAGAGGGAACGAGCGCCGCCCAGAGCATTCCCGGAACGTCGAGGTCGAGAGCGAAGACCGCCGAGCCGTCGAGCTTGGTGCGAGCGTCGGGCCGGGGATGCGCGATCACGGAGCCTCCTTCTGGAGGAGCGACACCGCGCGGGCGATCGATACGTAGCCGGTGCATCGACAGAGATTGCCGCCCAGGTCCGCGAGAAGCTCCTCGACCGGTGCGGCTTGGCCGCGCTCGCGAAGGAGACCGACCAGAGCGACCACGAACCCCGGAGTACAGTAGCCGCACTGGAGCGCCCCCGCCCGTTCGAAGGCCTCCTGAACCGTGCGGCCGATCGGGTCGTCGGCCATCCCCTCGATGGTCGTGAGGGACGACCCTTCGACCTCGTGGGTGAGGGTGAGACACGAGAGCGTCGAGACTCCGTCCACGAGAACGGTGCAGGCCCCGCAGTCGCCGCTGCGGCACCCCTCCTTCGTGCCCTTGAGTCCGAGGCGCCAGCGGACGGTGTCGAGCAGACGCTCCGATGCTGGTACGTTTTCGAGCGGTCGCGGCCGGCCGTTGACCGTGAGCGCGAAAGGTGGGGAGGTCATGGGCCCCCCTTCGGGGCGGCCGCGGTGCTCCGCACCGCCCGTTCCAGGAGCGTCCCGACAAGGTGCCTCCGGTACTCCTCGGAAGCGCGCCGGTCCGTAGTGATCACGAGATGACGCGCCGCCCGGTCGGCGGCGCTGCGAATCTCGGCGTCCGCCGGAGCCGAGGAGCGAAGGATCGCCTCCGCCTCAGGGAGCCGCAGCGCGCGCGGCGGGATCCCGCCGACGGCGAGGCGCCAACAACCCTCCGAAGGGGAATAGGCGGTCGCGACGGCGATCTGGGAGATGTCGTTCGCCGGCCGCACCCGCTGCCAGAGATAGGTCGACGGCCTCGGTTCCGGGAACCGGACGGAGCGGATCAGCTCGCCCGAGGCGAGCGCGGTGCGTCGCGCCCCGAGCACGAACTCATCGACGGGAAGCGAACGCGAACCCGATGGCCCGACCAGGTCGACCTCGGCATCCAGCGCGAGGAGGATCGGGATGAGGTCGGAGGCGGGGGCGGCCCGTCCGAGGTTCCCGCCGAGGGTGGCGCGGTGGCGTAGCTGCACGCTGCCGACCGCCCGGATCGCTTGGAGGAAACCGGGGTGCTGCCTTGCCAGCTCGGGGTCCCGTTCGAGCGACCGGAGCGGAAGCGTGCTCCCCACCGTCAGGATCGGACCGTTCCAGTCGGCGGTCCGCCACGGGAGACGACGCAGCGAGACCACCCGGCGCGGCGCCGCCTTCGCTCCGTCGAGGTCGAACATGAGGTCCGTGCCTCCGGCGAGGACCGCGACCTCGCCCGGGGCTCCGGTCCGGAGCTCCGCGATCGCGGCTTCCACGGTGGATGGGGTAACGAGCTCGAACGGCGGCATCGTCCCGGTCGAGCACGATGCGGGAACTAACGGTTTCGCGTCGTGTCCGGCCGCGCCACGCCTTCTTTTTTATCCGATGAGCGGCTTTGGCAACCGGACCGCATGCCATTCGAACTCGCGTTGCGTTACAGTACTCCCCTTACTCCGATCTCCGACCTGGACGAAGTGCTGCGCGAATTCCTGCGCCTCGTGGGGTACCTGCCCGAAGGCGAGGAGGGGCGCGGCTCCGAAGGGCCGGTCGCGCAGAGCCTCGCCTTCCGCCTCGTTCGCGATTGCCTGCTCAAGGACCCGAGCCGCGCATGGTACGTGGACGAGCTGACGGCGGTGCTCAAGACGTCGAAGCCGACGGTCTACCGCCACGTCAACAAGCTCAAGGCGCTCGACCTGCTGGAGGAGGCGGGGGGTGCCGCCGACGGGAAGGGGCGCAAAGGGTACCGGCTCCGCTACGGGAACCTGGCCCGCGCCTGGGATTTCACGGAGGCGAACGCCCAGAACGCCCTCCGCCGCTACCGGGAGACGGTGAATCATTTGCAGACGCTCGTCGAGAAGAAGGCGCTCGAGACTCCGCCGAAGGTCGTTGCCGCAACGCGGGCGGTCGCGCGCGAGCGCGGAGGGGGCCGATGAACACGCCGGCGAGCGGAACCAAGCGGCCGGCGATCAGCCTGACACCGGGTTCGAGGGTCACAGTGCGCTCGGCGGGCACCGAGAACGCCGCCATCGTCTCGACGGGCACGTTCCGCGGGCTGGTCTCCATCAGCGGCGACAACGCCCTCGCCATCGAGCTCGACGGCTCGGGTGGGGAGGAGAAGGGACGGATCCGCATCGTTCCGGTCCCCGCGATCCTCGCGATCGATATCGTGGAAGCCGCCAAGCCTGACGAGGAGAAGCGGAGCGAGCCCCCGCGATCCCCCGAGTACTTCCGCTAGGCCGCCGCGCCGGCGGGAGACGGGCTTGCTGGGAGTTCCGCCGCGGAAGAGTAGTCCCGCGATTTCGAACCCAGGTCGCTGGCTTCGAAGGCCAGCAGGATAGTCCAGACTACCCCACAAGCCCGCCGACCTTCCACGCAACGCCGGCTATTTGGACGTTCCGGATTCCGGGCCCGCGGCCACTGGGGGTTTCACGACGCGGAGAATCCCGGCGGCGGGTCGGCCGGAGCGGCCGGTATTTCCGGCCGGAACCGGTCGAGGGTCGTTTGCGCGGTGGACCCGGGGAAGAGCGTCGCGACCGAGTCGACGAGCAGCTGGATCCGCTGTCGGACGTACGGCGTGATCCCGTCCATCGCCCCGAGTCGCTGCGAGAGCGGGAGGTACTTGCGCACCGAAGCTTCGTAGACCGTGGACAGAAGCTCGCCGTCGCACCGGGTTCCTGCGCGCTCCGTGACGCATCGACCCGAGAGCGGGGGCCGTCGATAGGAAGTGTCGCACGACTTGCAGCGGAACTTCTGCGTGCCGTAGCTCTTCAGGTTCCCCATCACGTCGGGGAGGAAATGGGCGTTCAGGACGAGCGTGACCGCCTCCGCCAGGTCGACCGCCCGGATCTGTGCCGCGAGCACGATCGACCGTTCGACGAGCTCGGCCATCGGCCGGCCCTCGCGGTAGGCGGAACGCGGCGGCCCGCCCGCGATGCGGTGGGTATCGTGCGTGAAACCGTATCCGGATAGCGCCCGAGCGCTGCCGAGGCGATGGCCCACGAGGTCGAGCAGCGGCTCGATCTCCTTCGGGTTCTTGCGTTCGACCGCCGCCCGGTAGAGGGCGAGGGGGTAGTGGCTCGACACGTCGACGTTGTGCGCCTCTTTGTCGACCTCGGTCGCCTCGAGGCGCGTCGTCAGGACGAGCGGTTTGTCCATGAGCGCCCCGCGGCTCTCGGGTAGGTAGGACCGGGAGAAGTTGAGGAGCGCATCGAGGAGAAGCGTCACCGAATCCTCGTCCCCGTCGCAGTTCCGGCGCTTGGCCGCGTGGAAGACGGGATGCGCGAAGCACGCCTCGGCGTCCGTGAACCCGATGAGCCGACCCGCCACCCCGCCCGAGGTGTGGGGGGCGAGCGCGACGACGATGTGGCCGACCAGCTGGTCCGGCCGTTCCGCGCGGTAGTACGGCTCGGCTTCGTAGAGCCGGACCAGTTCATCGTCCACGAACTGGGCAAGACGCGTGAGATACGTCCCGCACGAGCGGGCGACGATGAGGTCCTGCGGCGCGAGCTCCACCAGCTGTTCCCCGTCGGTGAGCGGCGCTCCCGTCCAATCCCGGACGTAGCCGAGCCGCTGTAGGGTCGCGACGTCGGTGCCGATCTCGGCGGGACGAAAGTGCGTCAGCGGGAGGTCGGTGAGGTCGAAGCGAGCGGTGCCGTCCTGGTAGACGGAGATCGCGTGCGAGGCCCGGAGGATCCCCTTCTCGATCGCCTCGGGCACCTTGCCCGGGGAGGTGAGCCCCTTGACGCCCTTCACCACCGGGGGTTTTCCGATGTGCATGCGCTCGAGCGCATCGCTCCAGAGGCGAGCGATCGGCAGCGCCTCGGAGGTGGTGCGCCCGGTCGGCTCGGTGTGGGCCCCGCACGGGCAGCGGGTCCATACCGTCGAGCGACCGCACGTCGGGCAAAGGCGGATCCCGAGGTCGACCTTCACGCCCTCGCGCATCGTGCGACGCGCCGCTTCGGGCAGCGAGCGGCTGGGGCCTCCGGCGTTCCCGACCGGGAAGAGACCATGGACGTTGGGTTGCATGCTCCGGTGATAGGCCTTTTCCGGACGGCCGACCCGGCCACCGACCCGCGACGGTCCTCGGGCCGGGACGAGAACCCCGGCGAGACGGCTCACATACGCGAGAGTGTCCTCCTCGACCGGGTCGAGCGGCGTCCGACGGGCCAGAACCTCTCCTTCGGGCGCGAGTCCGAGACCCCCGACCAGCGCCGCCGACGCGTCGGGCTCTCCGCGAAGGTTGTCTCCCTCGGCCGGGGAGAAGAGGAACCCCAACCGTACAAGGGCCTCCCGCCACAACGGGTCCGCGGGGAGAACGAGCGCGCCGTCGACCCATCGACCGGTCCGTTCGACGAACTCCCCGAGCGCCCGCACCTCGGCCGGCGTGAGGTCGTGCCAGAAGAGGAGCCATCGCGGGTGGAGCGGGACCCGGTACGATTGGGAGACCCGCATCGCGTCCTCGTAGGAGGCGACTCCGAGCCCTTCCGACTCCGGGGCGCCGACGGCCCGGAGCTCTTCGAGATGCCAGTCGAGCGTGTATCCGCCCGGAACGAGGGGTCGATTGTTCTCGAGGAACTCCCCGAACGAGACCAGGATCTCCCCGAGGTCGACGATCCGCCGGACCCTCGAACGAAGCTCCTCGGCCCGGGCGAGATCATGCACCGCCGTGACCGTCCCGTCATCGAGCTCGATGATCGGGCCCTCGATGGTGTCGCAGACCCCCATCGCGGTCGCCTTCCCGGGGTATTCGAGCTTCACCTGGGTCCCGATGGCGATGAAGTTCTGGAGCAGCACCATCGTGGCCGGATTGATCGCGCACGCGGCGAGCCCCGTCGTGCGGGCCCGGCCGTAGACGAGCCGGAACCCCCCGGGATGGTTCGGGTGCGCGAGCACCGGCCGGCCCCCGACCGAGTCCTGGAGGTACTTCGGGGTCCGAGCGTCCTCGTCATCGGTCGTGTGATGACCCACTTCGGAGAGGAACTCCCAACCATCGAGTCCGAGCTTCTCGACGATCTTCTGCAGCTTCGCCGCCTTCTGACACAGCCCTTCGGCGATGACCAGGCACGCGCCCCCGCGAATCCCGTTCGTGGGAACCCGGGGGAGGTTGCGGAAGGCGCTGACCTCCGCGTCGCCTTCGGTCGCTTCGCCCGAGATCGCCACGGGAACGTGGCGGACGACGAGGTCGATCTCCTCGGGCGTCGGGACGTACTGGAGGTGTTGATGATACTTGTAGAGTGGAATCTCCTCCTTGTACCGACCGATCTCGTCCGGGTCCGGGTGGAAGGCGGCGAGGCCGAGGTCGCGGCGGACGACGTCGGCGAGCAACACGCTGAGCGCCTGTGCTGTACCCCCCGCGGCCCGGATCGGACCCGCGTAGTACAACTCGATGTAGGGGGCGCGGTCGCGCCCCTCGCGGATGTGGACCTCCGCGAGCCCCTCGAGCGGAGCGACGAGGATCCCCTCGGTCAGGATCGCGAGGCCGACCCGCAGAGCCGTCTCTACCCGGGCGGCCGTCGAATCCCCGCGAGCCGGGTCGCGCGCGATCCGGCGCGCGATGGTGAGGGCGACCTCTTCGCGGGGAAGGGTCGCGGCGAGCGCGCGGATCTCGGTCGAGATGCCCTCGACACCGAGGTGGGCGAGGAGCTTCTCGACGCGCATCGCCATGTCCTGCGCGCGCGGGATCTCGGGAGTGATCTCGGGGTCGAACCCGACATGTCGGGCCCTTTCCGCGATCGTGTAGGCACGGTCGACCTCGGACTCGATGGTCCGAAAATACGATTCCACGGACGTGCGAAAGGGTGGGCGGTCATAAACTCGCTCGCTCGCGCGACGCTGTCCGAGCGCGGGCGTCACGCCCGATCGACCTCTTCGAACGCTAAGTAGGCCGCCTCGATTCCTCGACGTGATCCGTCCGTGACCGCGTCCCGCCGTCGACGGTCCGCTCACGTCGCGTCGACCAACGCACCCCGAAGGCAGGCTCGCTACTGGAATGCCCGGTATCGCTCGGACGCGAGCCTCTTCGGCAAGGGCATGAGCCCGTTCCTCAAGTGGGTCCTTTCCTCTTCGGGACGACTCCCGCTGGGGAAGACGTGGGTCGAGCTCGGTTCGGGATACGGACGCGACCTCCGCGCGCTCCGCGCTCGGGGCTTTTCGGCCGTGGGCATCGACGTCTCGCGCGTCGGCACCGCAATCGCCCGGAGGTCTGGGGTGAATGCAGCCCACGGGGAAGCCCTTCGCTTCCTCTCACAATTGCCGAAGGAATCCGTCGACGTCGTTTTCTCGAACCTGTTCTACAGTCTCGAGTTCTCCGCGGACGAACATCAGCGTTTCTTCGACCGGGTGCATCGCGCGCTCGTGCCCCGCGGCCTCCACGCCTACTCGGTTCGCACCGTCGCCGACCCGTGGTACGGAAAGGGCGTGGCGGTCGGGCCGGACACCTTCGACCTCACTCCCGATGGCGCCGTGATGCACTTTTTCTCTGGGGCTTATGCCCGGCGACTGCGAGCGGGCAAGTTCCGCTGTGTTCGAACCTGGGAAGGCGCGGAGGACCCGGGAGGGTTTCGTATCCGGGTACTGTACGTGTTGGAGCAGAAGCCGCGGACGAGCCGGGACTAACCCGGAGAGCTCGGGTCACTCCTTCTCGAGCGTCCAGATCACCTCGAGCGGCCAAGACCGACCCCAGGCGGCGTCTGCCCGGGACAGGTATTTCGACTTGCGACCGGGAGGTGGGCGTGTCTCCATGAGCCGTTCTACGCGCAGCCCGTTCGTTCGGAAGAGGTCAATCCAGATTCCGTACGGCGGATGGAACTCCACCGCCTCCATGCGTCCGAACTCGAGACGATGTTGCCCGAGGTACGGTCGGACCAATCGACGGGTCTGCCGGTCGGCCGTGAGGTCGAGCGTCACATAGCGGAACGGACTCGCGGTCGCGAAGACGAACCGCCCGCCCTTCCGAAGCACCCGGGCGGCCTCAGGCACCGATCGTTCCGGGTCGGTGAACGTCATCGCTCCCCAGTCGCAGAAGACCAGGTCGAACGTCGCGTCCCGGAACGGGAGGCGCTCCGCGCTCCCTCGCACCAGAGGGAATCGGAGCCGGGCCTTTCGTTGCAACTCCCGCGCGCGCGCGAGTTGGGTCGCAGAAAGGTCGAGGCCGGTCGGTCGAGCGCCGCGACGGGCGAGCGCGATCGACCACCGGGCCGCGCCGCATCCCAGCTCGAGAACCGACTTCCCCCGGGTGGGCCCCAGAAGACGAAGCTCGCTCTCGGGGATCCGGAACAAGCCCCACGACGCGGCCGACGCTCCCCCCAGGACACGCGAGAAGCGACGGTCGTACCACGGACTGATCCGGTCCCAGACCACCCGGTTGTGGCGGATGTGTCCGACCGAGCCCGAACGACGAGGCCGCCTGCGAACTCGAGTCGTCCCGCTCGTCATCCGGAACGCCCTACCGGAACCCTCGATGACGCTCGGTAAAAAGCTCTTGTCCGTTGACTTTCCCTTAGTGTGCGGTCCTGCGGGGCAGCCC
>DATEQS010000009.1:0-3194 GCA_035272385.1 Thermoplasmata archaeon | reverse complement strand
CACGTCGTATTGGGGTGGGACAGGAAGAGATGACCGAGGGATTCGCGGTTTTCGACACCCACATTCGGGCCGCAATGGACCCTGTAGGGGTAGACCCCCAACGGCAAACGGCATTTTGAAAACGGCGCGATTCTCTGACGTAAAATGGGCCCGGTCGGATTTGAACCGACGACCTCCCGGTTATCAGCCCGCACGTCAGGGAATCTGCCGTTCGGAAGGCCTCTACCCGATTTGGGACCCGGATGACCCCCCGCTGGACGCCCTAGAACGCTCGTTCGCTTGGCTCGCCGAGTTCGCGTACTCCGAGGTCGCTCGGTCCTCCACCGAAAACGACCTGGACCAGCTAGACTAACCCCTTCCGCCCCGGGGAAACCCGGGGCGACCCTTTCTTCCGCCCGGAGAGCCGAGCACTCCCCCCAGGCGAGCGGACCCCGTTGATCCGCTCTCGGCCAGTTTTCTGAACCCGGAATGGCGTCTCGAGTAGCGTCCGTTGGGAAGACGCTCTCGGTCCTTGGCTGTGGTGGCAGCTACTCGTCCCGAAGGTCGTATTCTAGGTCGGGCCGTTTCATCTCGCCTCGAACGTATTCGACCCGCTCGCGGATCGTCTCCTCCGTTCCGAACCGTCGGGCAATCTCGACGACCCTCCGCATCCGGCCAGCCCCCACGCCACCGAGAAGGTCCTGGAGGATCTTGTCGGAGTAGAGTCGCCACCGATCCACCATCAATCGGGTGTACCACACCACCGCTGGCTTCGCGTACGGGATTCCGTCCCGCTCGACCGACTCTTCCTCCTCGAGGAAGGCGAAGAATCCATCGCCTCCATGTGATCCCCCGAACTTAGCGGCGTTGATCACGTCAAGAGGCTCGCCGTCCATCGAGCGCATCGCGAAGCGGGCGACGCCCTGATCTTCCCCTTGGAACTCCAGGTCCTCATCGGTCCGGAGGGCCGCTACCGAGCCTGGGTAGTCGGTCGTAGTCACCATCACGTCGACGTCCCCGGTCGCGCGGACCGCTTTCCCGATGGCCTGACCCCCGACCACGACATACCGGACTCCGTGGCGTCGGAGAGCGGCAACGGCCACCTCGACCTCGGGCTCGGTCACGGAGCTCTCTGTGGCAACGGTGCGTTCTTCTCGGCCCAATCGATATCGGCCTGAGGGAATGGTTCGCCGACCATCGGAAGGCCAGGCACGAACTCCTGGAACCTGACTCTCGTGGCCCGCTCCTCCATCCCTTCGTTCCGAACGCGGCGGTAGAGCTCGTACGGGTCGTACTTGCCCCGATTCCGGAGGACGACCGCACGCGCCGCGAGTGCGTCGACTTTGAGCAGAAACGTTACGAACTCCTCAAAGCCGGGCTCGCGCAGCGCGTCTCGATCCCGAACGAACACACGGCTGTACGCCGAGGAGGAAACCTTGCCGGCCAGACCCTCCCACACGAAGAGCACTGGCCGAAAGTGCTCGGGGTATCCATGCGCTGTCACCCACTCGGGAGTCAGCAGGACGAGGGGGAGACCGTGCCGGCGGGCCGCCTCGACGTCCTTTTCGGTGTCTGCTCGAAGGCGGTAGAACGTGGGGGGGCGGCCCCGTCGGGTGCCGTCGAACGGAACGAACACCCTAGGTAGGCTGTTCGCCTCGTCCGACCGCACGAGCTCGGATAACATCTTCATCGAACAATAGAAACTGTGGCAAGTATTTATATTAATCAGCCCCATCCGCGTGGTGCCAGTAGCTGCCTTCCCGTCCCCGCTCAAATTCTCTCTACAGAGGGAGAATTGGACCCTCCCCCGTGCATCGCCCGTCTCTGCCTTAGCGAGGGACGTGCCATGCAGCAACGCATCTCGTATCCAACGCCGGAACGCCAAACGCCGACCGAACACACAACCACTGTTTCGCGACTGAGAACCGTCACCGGGAACCGCTTCCCGCGGAAGTGCTCGTGCGGATGCGGCTTGAATATCCCACGGGATCCCGAGGTCCGCTACGTCGTGGAGCTCCGCGTGTTCGATCCGTGCGTGGGGGCCGCCGACGCGGCCGACGGGACGCATTCCGCATCGTCGTGCCGAAACCGAATCATCATGACCGCTCCCACGAGAAGGACGGCGATCGCAGCGACCGAAAACGACCACCCAATCGACGGCCCCCACGAGACGGTTATTGGGAGGCACCCCGGATTGGGGCATGGGATGGCAGGGTAGATGGTCACCGATCCGAAGAACGAGGACCATGGCCCGGCGGGCTCGAAGGCTTGCTGGGACGCGGGGATGTCGTGCGCGAACGCCCCGGGAAGGAGGACCACGAAAGCGGCCGTCGCCGCGATCGCGAGCCCAACGGCGACGAGGGTGAGCATCAGCTCTGGGAATACACTGCGCGGCGTCCTCCGCAAGATCACACCGAGGATGCCGCCGATTGCACCGACCGCGAATCCCGCCGCCGCCAGCACGAATGTGAGGGCGGCGACAGTGCCGGTACTGTTGAACCCGGCGCCGGAATATGAGGACGAAATCGGACAGAAGTTCGGGACCGCCTCACCGAGGCAAGAAACCTGAACCGGCTCACCTCCGGGCAGCGAGGCTAGAAAGAACGTTGTGTCACGGGCTCCAACGATGCCGTAACTCGGGCCGGACCATCTCCCGAACTGGTTGTCGTAGAAGTACCAGGGCGCGAACAAGGCGGACCCGAGGAGGCTCGCCCCCACCAGCACGTAGATGGCGCCGAGAAGACTGCCGGTCCTTTTTCGGACCATAGTGATTTCCTTTCGTTGAGGCAGGCTGTCGAGCGGTAACCCACCCTCGCCTTTCACCTTTGATATTAGAAGTCCCGCGAGCCAAGTCGGCTAATGAGCGCTGTCGCCGTGCATCGCGCGTCCCTCGCGAAGGCAGGGACGCGCGATGCAACACAGCATCTCTTACCAAACGCCAGAGCGACCTACGCCGAAGGAGCCTAACGCCGCGGTTTCGCGGTTACGGATCGTAACCGGGAACCGCTTCCCGCGCAAGTGCGCCTGCGGATGCGGCGCGGGCATCCCACGGGACCCGGGGGTGCGCTACGTGGTCGATTTTGGCGCCCCGCGACCATATCCCGCGTTCATCCGCGAGCACTCGCCCGATTTCGGGAGCTACCGTGGCCCACCTCGCGGCCGCGTCGACCTCGCGTCAGTCCCCGGGTTCGTCCCCGCGAGCGCGCTCCTGGCCA
>DATEQS010000008.1:0-5927 GCA_035272385.1 Thermoplasmata archaeon | reverse complement strand
CGAGTCGGAGCACGCCCTCCACCTGTTTGGTGCGCATGACGAGCGGCCTACCCGCCTCCCGTTAAGAAACCTTCGGGCGGGGGAGCCCGGGAGCGAAGTTCGGAGAAGAACCCGCGCCGACCTCCCCCGAGGGGCGGGTCGGCGCGAGAAAGGGTTCGGGGAGAGGGTCTAGTGGTCGTGGCCGCCGCCGGGTCCGCCGGGGGGCCCGCCGCCGCCCTTCTTCGACGCGATGATGTCGTCGATCCGGAGCACCATCGAGGCGACTTCCGTGGCGGAGCTGAGGGCTTGGCGCTTGACCCGGAGAGGCTCGACCACGTGGAGCTTCCACATGTCCGCGGCCTTGCCGTCCGCGAGGTTGACGCCGATGTTCTTGTTCGCGTTCGGCCCCTCGTGGGCGCTACGGAGCTGGATCAGGGTGTCGATCGAGTCGTACCCACCGTTCTCGGCGAGGGCCCACGGGATGCACTCGAGAGCTTGGGCGAACGCCTCGACCGCGAGCTGTTCGCGGCCGCCGACGGTGCCGGCCCACTTGCGGAGCTTGACCGCGAGGTCGATCTCGGTCGCGCCGCCACCGGGGCAGACGACCCCGTCCTCGAGGACGCTCGCGACGACCTTGAGCGCGTCCTGGAGCGAGCGCTCGACTTCCTGGGTCACGTGCTCCGTGCCGCCCCGGATGAGGATCGACACTGAGCGGGGGTTGGCGCAGCCGGAGATGAACGTCAGGTCATCGTCGCCGACCTTGCGCTCCTCCACCTTGGCCGCGGACCCGAGGTCCGAGGCCGAGAGCTCCTTGACGCCTGTGACGATCTTCCCGCCCGTGGCGCGGGCGAGCTTCTGGAGGTCGGACTCCTTGACCTGCTTGACCGCGTAGATCTTCTCTTTCGCGAGGTAGTGCAGCACGACGTCGTCGATGCCCTTCTGGCAGACGACCACGTTCGCGCCGGCGGCCTTGATCTGGTCGACCAGCTTGTGGAAGGTCTTGTCTTCCTCGTCGAGGAAGCTCTGAATCTGGGCCGGGTTCTTGATGTTTATCTTGCTCTCGATCTCGGTCTTCTTGATCTCGAGCGCGCTGTTCAAGAGCGCGATCTTGGCGTTGACCACTTCCCCCGGCATGCGGGGGTGGGCCCGTTCCTTGTCGAGGACGATCCCGTCGATCAACTCCGTATCGGAGATCGTGCCGCCCGGGCGCTTCTCGACCTTGATCTGATCGACGTCGGCCACGACCTTGCCGCCGCGCGTGTCCGCGATCTTCTTGACCGCGCCCACGGCGATCTTGGCGAGGCCCTCGCGCGACCCGAAGACGCCCTTCGAGCCCATCGCGGTCGTCGCGCAGTCGATGAGGATGCCTTCGTCGTCCACCTTGACGGTCGTTCCGATCTCGACCTCGAGCAGGCGCTTGGCCTCTTGAAGGGCAAGCTGGAACCCACGGGTGATGACGGTCGGATGAACGTGCTGTTCGAGCAGGTATTCGGAGCGCTTGAGCAACTCTCCCGCGATGACGACCGCGGTGGTCGTCCCGTCGCCGCACTGCTGGTCCTGGGTCTTGGCGACCTCGACGATCATCTTGGCCGCCGGGTGCTCGACGTCGACTTCCTTCAGGATCGTGACGCCGTCGTTGGTGATCGTGATGTCCCCCATTCCGTCGACGAGCATCTTGTCCATGCCGCGCGGACCGAGGGTCGTTCGCACCACGTCGGCGACGGCTCGGGCCGCAGCGATGTTGTTCGCTGTCGCGCCCTTTCCGCGCTCGCGTTCCGTACCTTCTTTCAGGACGAGAATCGGGGTTCCCTGAAGCATACTGTCACCGTGTTTGGCAGAATTGCTCTTCTATATAAGCGTAGTTGGGCCGCGAAGGTTTGTGAAAGCATCCTCTCAAAGGGGTCCGCTCAGGAAGGTTCTCCCGCCACGTACCGGAGTGACCGGACCCCCGGCAGGGCGAGCAAGACGAGCCCGTTCACGAACGTTCCGACCGCGGCGATCGAAAAGACGAACAGGATCCCGTGCGATGCCGCCAGGAATCCTCCCACGATCAGCCCGGCGGGGATCGCCACGAACGACCCCACCATGTCGATGCTTAGCACTCGGGCCAGGAGCTCGTTCGGGACGATCGCCTGCATCGTCGAGAAGTAGACGGTGTTGATCAGCCCGAGACAGACCCCTATCCCCACCGACCCCACAAGCGAGACGGGCAAAGTCCGACCGACGACCAGCAGCGCGATGGCCCCCCCCTGCGCGACTACGCTCACCCCCATGAGCAGACCCGCGAACCGGCGCGCTCGCATCCGAGGAACCGCGAGGGCTCCGATCACCGCCCCCCCGGCGAGCCCGGCTGCAAGGTACCCGTAGACGGCCGCGTTGCTGCCGAAGACGGCCGCCGTGTAGACCACGAAGAAACTGGCCACCATCGTGAAGAGGAAGTTGCCGGGAAGGAAGCCGAGGGTGACCTCGAGCACCGGTCGATGGGTCCGCATGTACTCGATGCCCTCGCCGAACTCCTTACGGAACGAACGTTCGGAGCGCTCCGTCCGGCGAAGGGGGCGTCCGGCCTCGACGGCGATCTGGAAGAGCAGCAGCGCGGAGAGGGCGTACGTGGCCGCGTTGATGCTGAGCCCGGCTACGGCCCCCGCGAGCACCACGGCGAGTCCGCCGGCGCCGGCTCCGACGGTGTAACCCATCTGTGTCACGGCGTAGAGCACCCCGTTGGCCCCTTCGAGCCGCTCGGTCGGCACGATCCGGGGGAGGATCGCCTGGCTCGCCGGCGTGAACAGCGCCGAAAACGAGTAGACGAGCGTCATCACCCCCAAGACGAGAAGGAGCGAGAATCCGGTGAGGTAGAGGACCGTGGCAAGGATCGCCATGACGGTCATTCGAACGAGGTCCGCGGTGATCATCAGCCGACGCCGGTCGTATCGGTCCGCGAAGACCCCCGCGAACAGGCCGAGGGCGATCCCCGGTACGATCCCCGTGAGTCCCACATAGGCGACGTCCAGCGCGCTCCCCGTGTAGTGGTAGACGAGCCAATTGACCGCCACCCCCGAGACGGAGCCTCCCACGGCCGACGCGAGGGACGAACCGAGTAGGGAGCGGAAGCCGTGCGAGGCGAGTACGGCGGACTTGTTATCCGGTGCTTGGGCCAAGCCGCTTCCTCGGAGGGCCTAATGTCGGTTCGTAATGAGCATGTGGACTTTACGAATCGAAGACCCGGTCCGGGACCGGGACCCGCCGTATTACATCCTGCGTCCGATACGGTGGCCGGTCGCGCGGGGTTCTACGAAACGCGGCAGAGACGAGGTCGATGACGGGAGGAGCGGATTCGTTGGAATTCCGGCAGCTCCGACGGGCCGACCTCCCGACCTTCACCAACGTCATACGTCTCGGGATCGGGAAGCTGGAACGATCGACCGGACTCGACCAAAGCGCCGAGGCAATGTTCGCGATGATGTCCCGCTGGTCGATTTGGCTGCTCCTCGGGCTCTCGCGGTTGATCGGTCGCCCCTTCGTCCGGGTCTATGTCGCCGTCCACGGAACGCGCGTCGTCGGAACCGGTACCGTATTCATGCTGTCCCGTGCCGGATACGTCGGAGGCATGGCCACGGAGACGGAGTACCGTGGTCGCGGCATCGCGTCGCGCATCCTCGCGCTCCAGCAAGTCGAGACGGCCCGTCGAGGCCGAGACTGGTTGGTGCTCGATGTCGAGAGCGAGAACGATACCGCGATCCGCGTTTACCAACGCGCCGGGTATCGAGAGGTCGGCCGGTTCGCATGGTTCACCCGGCCGGGACTCCCGGCGACCATCGTCCCGCTCCCCACGGAAACCCGGGTCGCATCGATACGGGAGATCGAGGAGCTCGCTCCTCAACTGGACCGGAACCGCAGCGCCGATTATCGCGCGGCCCTGCCCGCCACGGAGCGGATGCTCTCCCACAATGAAGTGCTCGTCCGGGGAATTCGGGGCCAGCACCAAACCTGGGTTCAGCGGGCCCCGAACGGCTCTCTCTCCGCGGTCCGAGCCTACTATATCCCGCGGACCGAAATGGGGGTCTACTTCCCGTTGGCCGGTCCGCCCGAACCGGAGCCCGAAACGCTCGCGCGGTCGTTCGACCCGGCGACCGAGTGGCTCCGAGCGCACACCCCCCGGAGCTGCCTCGCGATCGTCCCCGAGCCGGTGGGGGCGGTCGGTGCGGCTCTCGTGCGTTTGGGCTTCACCGAGGTGGTCTCGACGATGACGATGGCTCGCCCGTCCTCGCGGTGAACCGGAGTGAGAAGCGCCTCGAAGCCGGGCGGACCTTCGGGGAGCGTAGGTCCCCGGGTCAGCGCGGAGCGAGATCGCGTTCCATCTCGACCGCGAACCGCTTCCAGAGTGTGCCGTCCTCGGTTCGAAGGCGTTCGGTGAGTTGCCGATTTGCCGCGGGCGAGAGGGGAGCCCCACTCCAGCGTAGGTCCCGGCCCTCGAAGAGGAGGAAGGAGGCCTTCGCTCCGTCCGGCAGGATCGTGTAGCGGAACTGAGAGTAGTGATTCGGCCCCACGATGTGGGTGCTGACCCAGTGCTTGGCCCTCGGATAGATCTGGACGAGCTTGACCTTGCGAATGCGACGGTTGCCCGAGGCCGGGAATTCGTCGTCGAGGACGACGGTCCGCGACGACATCCAAACGACCTTCCGGGACCCGTGACCCCCCGAACTCGCCCAGTCGTACGGGATGAAGTCGATGCACCAGCGGAAGGCTGCCGGCGCGGGGACCCGGAAGCGTTGCCGGAACGAGTACTCGGCGGCGGCCGTCGCCGGGGCAGTTCCAAGGATCTCGCCGTGGGCTGTGCTGCCTTTCATGGAAACGCGGAACCCGGAGTAATATCTATAGCTCGCGCCCCCCGGACCCCTTCCGCATTCACTCCTCGGGTGCGTCGAGCACGCGAGCGAGGACGAATCCATCGTACCCCTTCGTGCCGACCGTCTGGATGCCGGTGGCGCTGACTCGGCGGTCCGAAGCGAGCGCTTCCAGGAAGGCGCGCATTCCGCGGACGTTCGGGTCGTCGCTCGCCGTGTTCGCGAGCTCTCCCTTTCGAACCACATTGTCGACGACAATGAGCGAACCGGGCCGGGAGAGCCGGACGGCCCAGTCGAAGTACGCCCGCGTGTTCGGTTTGTCGGCGTCCAGGAAGACGAAGTCGAACGAATCCCGGTGCTCGGAGAGCAGCTTCGGGAGCGTCTCGAGCGCCGGGCCCAGAAGAACTTCTACCTTGCTCTCGAGTCCGGCCCGTGCGACGTTCGCCCGAGCGACCTCAGCATGCTTCGGGTCGACCTCGAGCGTCAGGAGCCGTCCGTCTTTCGGGAGCGCGCGCCCGAGCCAGATCGTACTGTAGCCCGCGAGAGTTCCCAACTCGAGGATCGTCCGGGCGCCCTGGGCCTTCGCGAGCAGGTGGAGGAGCTTCCCCTGGCTGGGGGAGACCTGGATGCTCGGAAGTCCGGCGGCCCGGCTCGCACGGAGGGCCTCTTCGAGGACGGGGTCGGAGAGGAGCAGCTTCTCTTCGAAGTACGTGTCCACCGCCGTCCACGGGTCGTCCGTCACAGTCAGCCCCCCCTCGACGACTTCGCCCGGTCGACGCGGTCTAGGACCCGGAGCGCGGTGAGGGTGATCATCTTGCTCGGTTTCCCCACGGCTTCGAAAGCAAGCGGGCTGGGCCGGGCGCTCGGGTGGGCGGCATACCAGCGCGCCGGGGCGCCTCCGATGTCGGGGTGGACCGCGTCGAGGTTCCAGCGCCCGTCGGGTCGCTGCTTCTTCCGAAGGTACGCGAGCGCGAAGCCGAGCCGGGGGTCGTCCCCGTAGCCGAGGGCGGTCAGGACGTCGAGGCCGACCAGAAGGTCGTAGTAGTAATGGGCCGGCCAATGGAAGCGGTACCACGGCGCGTACCGCTTTCCCTGGCGGTGCAG
>DATEQS010000007.1:0-101935 GCA_035272385.1 Thermoplasmata archaeon | reverse complement strand
TTACCGACCGCGCGAACCGGCAGGCGTTCGACCGCTGGGTGCTGCTGCCACGAATCCTTGCCGGGGTGCGCGAGGTCGACCTGAGGACCCAACTTCTGGGAGAGGCGGTCCGGGCGCCCGTGTTCGTCGCGCCCACGGCCTACCAGGGCCTTATCCACCCCGACGGGGAGGCCGGGACCGCCGCGGCCGCCAGTCGAGCCGGTCTGCTCGCGATGTTCAGCACGCTTTCCTCTCGTTCGCTCGAAGAGATCGCGCGCGTTCGGCCGCACGGACCCCGCTGGTTCCAGCTCTACCTGCAACCGGAGTGGAGCGCGACGGAACGCCTCGTTCGGCGGGCTGAGAAAGCGGGATTCACGGCCGTGGTTTTGACAGCGGATGTGCCGGTGCTCGGAGTGCGCGACGGACAGCTCAAGACCGGGTTTGCGATCGACGCGTCGATCCCCGTCGGAAGCGGACCGGGCGTGCTGCCTCCCTCCCGAGGGCCCGAACCGGTCGGCGAGAAGTACACGTTGGGGAGGCCCTCTGCCGAATCGTGGGAGGTCGTCGACCGACTTCGCAAAGCGACCCGTCTCCCCGTCGTGATCAAAGGTGTCCTGACCGCGGAGGACGCCTCGGCGTCCGTCGAGCACGGCGCGCGGGCGGTCGTCGTGTCGAACCACGGCGGTCGCCAGCTCGACCGAGCTCCGGCCGCCCTCGCCGCGCTCCCGGCGGTCGTCGCGACCGTCGGGGACCGGGCCGAGGTCTATCTCGACGGTGGGGTTCGAAGAGGAAGTGACGTCCTCATCGCGCTCGCATTCGGGGCGCGGGCGGTGGGGGTCGGTCGGCCGGTGCTTTGGGCGCTCGCCGCGAACGGAGAGGCCGGGGTGGACCGCTACCTCTCGCTCCTCGCGTCGGACCTCGCGACCGCCATGACGCTCGTCGGCCGGAGCGCTCTTTCGGAAATCGACCGGTCCCTCATCACGCCCCAAACGATTTAGACCGCGGACCCAGGCATTTCCACTCGAAGATTCGAGTCAGCGGCTCGTGGCCGAGTCCTCGTCCCGGTCTCCGCAAGCCCTATTTGCGGCCCCGGTCCACGTTGGGCGTTGATGGACGGAGCTCCCGCCGACCGGCTATCGGCGATCGAACAGCAGATCGTCGCCCACCTGTTCGTGCTTCGCCCGACCACGGCGGCCTACCTCGGTCTGCATGAGTACGACGGTCTGCTTCCCGACCTTTCGACCGACGCCACCGGTCGCTGGTCCGCGACCGCGAACGAGCTCCTGCGTGGACTCGACACGATCCCCGAGTCCGACCTCTCGGTTTCCCGTCGCCTCGACCGGAACCTCCTTCGACTGCTGCTCGAAGGGAACCTCTTCGACCTCGAAGAGACGCGCGAGCTCGACCGGAACCCGATGGCGTACGTGTTCCAACCCGACCTCACGAACTACATCTCCCGCGACTACGCGCCCGTGGCCGCCCGAGTCGCGGGGATCGTCCGGATCCTCACGTCGGTCCCGGCCTTGCTCGACACCGCCCGGCATCGGCTCGAGGCCGTACTGCCTCGACCGTTCGTCACGCTCTCGATCCAGATCGCTCGGGGTTTGCCCGCCCATTTCGAGGAAGGCGAATCGTTCGCCGGGACCGGTTCCGCGGCGCTCCGGGAACAAGTGCACCGGGCGCGCGAAGGAGCCGACGCCGCGGTCCGCGCGTTCGCCGAATGGCTCCGCACGGAACGCTTGCCTCGGGCCACCGACGATTTCGCCCTCGGAGGGGAGCGGTTCCAACGGCTCCTCTGGGTCCGGGAAGGACTCACGACGTCCGTCGACGAAGTGCTGAAACGCGGTCGCGCGGACCTGAAGCGCAATCAGGACCGCTTGGCAGAGATTGCCCGGAAAGAGGGGGTCTCGGTCGACCAGCTCATTGGCCGGTTGTACGAGAATCACCCCGCGGCCGTCGAATTGCTCCCGCTCGTCCGCCGCCTGACCGACGATACCCGAGAGTTCGTCCGCGAGAAGGAGCTCGTCACCATCCCCGAGCCGGAAAATTGTCACGTCCGCGAAACGCCGCCCTGGGCGCGGGACCTGTGGACCGCCGCGATGAACCCGCCGGGACCGTTCGAGAAGCCGGTGGACGGGATCTACTGGATCACCTCGGTCGACCCGGCGTGGACCCCCGCGCAGGCCGAAGGTTGGATGCGCACGCTCAACCACGCGATGCTGAAGAACACCACCGTCCACGAAGTGTGGCCGGGGCACTACTTACAATCCCTTCATTTCCGCAAGACCAGTCAGACCCTCGCCCGGAAGGTCTGGTTCTCGTACTCGTTCATCGAGGGCTGGGCGCATTACTGCGAGCAGGTCGCCCTCGAGGTCGGATTCGATGGGCATTCGACATCGGCCGAGGTGACCCAGCTGCACGACGCGCTGCTCCGGGACTGCCGTCTCATCGCATCGATCGGCATGCACACCCAGGGGATGCCGGTCGCGGAGGCGGCCCGGCTGCTCCGCACCGAAGCGCACCTCGAGGAGGTACACGCGCAGCGCGAAGCGATCCGCGGGACCTACAACCCCGAGTACTTCTGCTACACTTTGGGAAAGCTCGCGATCCTGGACGCTCGGGCCCACCACCTCGCGACGAAATACCACGGGTCCCTCAAGGCGTTCCACGACACGTTGCTCGGATTCGGTACGCCGCCGATCGGATTCCTCGACTCGTTGCTGGCCGAGGAGCAGGCATCCTCGTAACTCCGGTCCGCGGCGGCTCGAAGAATCCTCCGCGTCGGAGGGCGCCCTCGGAAAACCCGCGGAAAATAGGAACCTTCAACAGGGAGATTCGAGCATGATCCTCACGAGGATGAGAGGCGAGAGAATGGGGGTTCGGAGCGCCGCAGTTCGTTCTCTCGGGTGCGGACCCCGGTCATGAAGAACAGTACGAGGTTGATCCTCGTCGTCTTGATCATCGCCCTCGTCGCGGTGGCCGGGGTCACCTCGTATATCGTCCTCGTCCCGTCCGCGTCGAGTTCGGGGAAGAAGTCCCCTCCCCCGCCACCGGCGAGCTGCTCTTCGTCCCCCTCCTCCGCGGTGTCAGCCTCCGCCGGTGGGGTCGACGGCAACTGGACGACGTACCATGGCGACAACGTCCGCTCCGGAGTCGAACCGATGGCCGCGGTCACCGGGGTCCACTCCGAATGGAGCGGCCCCACCGCTCTCGACGGGCAGGTGTACGCCGAGCCCCTTGTGTGCGGAAATTCCGTGTTCGTGGCCACGGAAGACAACACGGTCTACTCCATCAACGCCTCGAGCGGAGGCGTGCTCTGGCACACGCATCTCGGCAGCCCCGTGGCCGGTTCCGCCCTGCCCTGTGGCGACATCAACCCGAGCGGGATCACGGGAACGCCGGTGATCGACCTGGCCACCCGCACCCTCTACGTGGTCGCCTTCCTCAACCCGGCAGAGCATGTGCTCTTCGGACTCAACATCGACAACGGAACCGTGCTGTCCCAGGTCCCGGCCGACGCCCCGGGGTCCACTTCGACCGCCCAGCAGGAACGGGGAGCCCTCGTCTTTGCGAACAGCATGGTCTACATTCCCTACGGCGGCCTCTTCGGTGACTGTGCCAACTACCATGGCTACGTCGTCGGAGTTCCGATTGGTGGCTCGGGCGGGCTGGTCTCCTATCAGGTGCCGACCCACCGAGAAGGGGGCATCTGGGGTCCGGCCGGCCTCGCCGTCGCGGCGAACGGGGACCTCTACGTCGCGACCGGAAACGGCGATTCGTCGACGACCTTCGACCACGGCGACAGCGTCATCGAGCTCTCGCCGTCGCTCCAGGAACTGGGGTACTTCGCGCCCACGAACTGGGCCCAACTGAATCAGGACGACACCGACCTCGGCTCGCAGGCTCCCACGGTCCTACCGAACGGGGACGTGTTTCAGGCCGGCAAAGAGGGGGTCGGCTATCTCCTGTCCGGGACCAATCTCGGGGGCATCGGAGGCCAGCTCTACAACAAGAGCATCTGCGGAGGAGCCTACGCCGGCACGGCCCACGTCGGGGAATCGCTCCTCGTCGCCTGCACGGACGGGGTCGTCAAGGTGGACGTCGGGGCGGCCAACTTCTCGGTGGCGTGGCAGACTGCGGGGTTCGACAGCGGCGCACCGGTCGTGACCGGGAACGTAGTTTGGGTGGTCGACACGGATAACGCGTCGCTGAGGGGGTTCAACTTCTCGACCGGAGCACAGATGTTCTGGTTCTCCCTGGGCGCGGTCGACCACTTCATCACCCCCGCGGCGGCCCCCGGGAACCTCTTCGTTGCGGCGGGAGACCAGCTGATTGCCTACTCGTTGACATGAGATCGCGGTGACCCGCCCCCTGCTCCCAGAGGTCGTCCCGCCCCGTCCCTCAAGCAAGCATCTATACTCCCTCGGTTTCGGCGCATCGAGGAACCCATGACTGAGGATCTTCGTACCGTCGCCGAGCAGCTGACGCGGGAGTTGGGACTCGAGATGCCTCCGGTGCAGATCACCTACCTCGACCACCCGCCGAAGGGGATCCCGGAGCACCCGGGCGGAGTCCCCTCGGTCTGCACGTTCTTCGCGTTCGGTACCCGCTCGGCGTTCTACGCCGGGCTCCCGCAGCACGAGGACTGCGAAATCGGCGCGTTCGTCCTCGGGATCCCGCCCGAAGGCGCGGTCGGCGGCCGTCTAATGGCCACGATCGGGGAGATGCAGAAGGAGGGCTACCTCAATCCGGGCGAGGAGGCGAAGGTCCCGCACAACGCGACCGCGCCGAAGTACGTCGCCTACGGACCGCTCGGGTCGATGTCGCTCGCTCCGACCACCGTCCTCATGTTCACGAACCCGCGCGGCGCCATGCTGGCGGCCGAGGCGGCCGGCTCCGGTCCGGATACCTGGGCCGTGCCGATGAACGGACGACCGATGTGCGCGATCGTGCCGATCCTGAACCAGGGCGCCCCGGTCGCCGTATCGCTCGGATGTGTCGGGTCGAGGATCTACACGGACATCGGCGCGGACAAGATGGTCGTCGGCGTGAAGGGCGACCGCTTGGGCGCGTTCATGAAGAAGCTCGACCGGGTCGTGCACGCGAACGAGTTCGTGAGCTCGGAAGACTCCGCCCGCAAGGCGAAGTCCTCCGCGCCGTTCCACGCGAGCGGGAAGTCCCCGGTCCCACGCCCTTCGAAGGGCTGAAGGCCACCCGCACCTCTCGGCGAACGGTGTCCACCCCGCCTTTTCCCCCGCTGCCGGCACCCCACACCCGGGTGGGCGTGGGCGGAGTGCTGGTCCGCCACGGCCGGGTCCTCGTGAACCGGGCGGTGTACCGGACCCGGTTCACGATCCCGAGCGGCTACGTCGACCCGGGAGAGACGCTCGAGGGGGCGCTGGTACGAGAACTCGAGGAGGAGACCGGCCTGGCCGTGCGCGTCGGTCGGCTTCTCCTGACCCGCCACAAGGTCGTCGACGAACTCCAGAGCGACGTCTACTTCGCCTTCGCCCTCGAGTCCACCGACGGGGAACCGGCGGCCCGACCGCCCGAGATCGCGGAAGTGCGGGAGGTTCCGCTCGACGAGGCCCTCCGGGCGGAGTGGATCTCGGAGCTCTCTCGGATCGCGATCCGGCTCGCTTCGCCGACCACCTCCGGTTGGCCCCGGTCGACCTGGAAGGGCGGCGAGGTACCGGGTCTCGCGTCGGAAGCCTACCATCCCGAGCGCCGGTAGGGACGGACCCACGCGGACGGGGGCCCAAGCCTTCCGGATCCGGCGGGATCCCGGCGGAGCGGGGAGGTGCGGGCACCGGGATTTGAACCCGAGTTATAGGCTTGGCAAGCCTATGTGATAACCAGACTACACTATGCCCGCGACGCCGGGGGCCATTGCTCGTTCTATCTAAAGGCGCTGGCGCTCCGTGGGAACGCGACTAAAAGCGGTAGCGGTTGAGGAACGAAAGGTCCTCGATGTGGACGTCGTTCAGGACGCGAGCGATGGTCCGTTTCTGCGAGAGGAAGAACGGCAGCACGCTGATCGTGAGATTCCCGCGGGCGCTGACCTGCGTGCCGCCGGGGACGTCCGCGTACATGACGTCGACGTAGCTTCCCACGGCCCAGGGCCCCTCGCCCTCGACGACCTCCCATCGTCCCCGCTCGGGAGGCAGGTAGGTGATCTTCCAGCGCGACTTCATCATCTTGCGTCGCACGTCGATCACGCGGTCGACCACGATCTCGGAACCCGTGCGGCTCACCGTGTTCTGGGATTGGACGAGAGGGTGGATCGTCGAGATCTTCTTGTCGTCCAGGTGGTCGTTGAGAAGTCGCCAGACGACGTCCCGGGGAGCGGAGATCAGCACCCGATCCTCGTAGACGACCATGGTGGTCGTCTCGAACGATCTTCCCCATAAGAGCGTTCTCGACCGACGCCGGTCGGACGAAGGGGCTCCCGAGCGCCGGGTTATTACGCGAGGGGATTCGTGGCGTCGGGCGGGACCATGAGCGAGCCGTGGGCAGAGGGCGAAACGGTAGCCCTCAAGCGGGCCGGAGCGCCGGCCCTCCTCGTGCGGCTCGCCCGCGGTCCGCAGAAGATCGGAGAGGAAGGGGTGCTCGACCTCTCGGGCGAGCTCGGAAAGAACCCCGGGGGCGCCGTCACCTGGCTCGGGACGACGTACTGGGCCCTGCGGCCCTCGCTGTCGGACCTGCTCGGCTCGGTTCGGCGAGGAGCGCAGATCGTCACCGCGAAGGACGCGGCGCAGCTCCTTTTCCTCGCCGGGGTCGGTCCCGGAGCGACGGTCGCCGAGGCCGGGGCGGGGAGCGGGGCCCTCACTATCGCGCTCGCCTTCGCGGTGGGTCCGAGCGGCCGGGTCGTCTCCTACGACCGTCGCGAGGATTTCCTCGAAGCGGCCCGGGCGAACGTCCGACGCGCCGGGCTCGAGGGCCGTGTCACCTTCCGTCTTCGGGACGTGGCGGCCGAAGGGCTGGATGCCACCGGACTTTCGAGTGTCGTCCTGGACCTGCCCGAACCGTGGGCGGTGCTCGAGTCGGCGCGCTTCGCGCTCGCGCCGGGAGGATTCGTGGCGACGTACACTCCGACCTACAATCAGCTCGAACGAACCGTAAGGGCGCTGAGAGACCTGCGGTTCGACGAGGTCCGGGCGCTCGAGCTCCTGGAGCGTGGTCTCCATGTCGGGGACGGGGGCACCCGGCCCGCCTTCGAGATGCTCGGCCACACGGGGTTCCTCGCAACGGGGCGCCGGGTCGACTGACCATGGTCATCGCATCGCTCACGATCGGCGCGATCGTCGGGGTCGTCCTCTCGGGCGCGTTCCTCTACTTCGAGGTCGGCCGGTTCGCGGAGCCCCAGGTACCGGTCACTCGCTTTGACGAGCGCAAGGTGCTCTTCGCCTATACCGCCGGCCTGTTCGTCGGGATCCCGCTCGCGATCGCCTTCGTTCTGTTCGAGCTCTCGATGGCGAACGGGGCGCTCCTGAGCGCCCTCCTCTTCCTTGCGCTCCTCGTCGGAGGGGACGAAGCGGCGCAGTGGGCGCTCCTTCGCACCAAGTACTGGGGGTCGGAGCCGGCGCGCCCGTTCTACGTCACGGGCTATCGCGCCGCGATCGGCGGGATCATCTCGCTCGCGCTCGTGTCCCAGTACCTGAGCAACCCCACGATCACGATCGACGGCACCGCCCTCGTGCTCCTCGAGTCGATGGCCGTGGTGGCGCTCCAGGTGGCGGGGTCGTTCCTCTCGCTCCCTCCGTCGGCCTCGAGCGGCCGGACCGGGGGTGGGGTCCTCGCGGGGGCGTTGTTCGGCTCCATCGGGTTCTTCCTCCTCGGCGTGGGGTACATCGGAGGAGAGGCGACCGGCTACGTCGGTGCGCTCGTGGCGCTCTTCGGCGCGTTGCTGGTCTACCGTCGACTGCGGCCGATCCTCGAAAACGTGCCGGCCCCCTCGGCCGGGCCGAAGCCCCCGACCCCCGAAGAGCCCCTCGCGTTCGGTCGGACCCGAAGCTCCGAATCGCTCCCCGACGCGAAGCCGCCCCGCGGCGGCGAGTGATACCGACCGCCCGCTCCCCGCCCGGCGGCGGTCGAGATACGCTTTTGAGCCAAACCGCCTCCCGCCGCCGGAATGGCCGCCGAGGAGAAAGTTCCGTTCGAACGCCGCTTCCGCCACGGGCTGAGGACGTATCGGGCGGAGGTCTCGATCTTCGTTCTGGCGGTCGGCGCCCTCCTCACCGTCCTCGCCGCCGGGTTCTTCACCCCGCTCTCGAGCATCGGTCCGTTCCCGGTGATCAACAGCGCGACGAATACCCCGAACGCGAACTACAACCTCCTCTTCGTCATCATCGGACCGATCATCGTGATCGTGGGCATCTACATGGTCGGGGCTTACTTCATCGCCCGCCGCAAGTTCGAGCACCTGATGCTCACGAAGAGCAAGGCGGAGTTCCTGCGGAACATCCCCGACTTGGAAGACCTCCTCTGGGACTTGACGCCCAACGACGAGCTCCGCTACGAGGCGAAGCGCTCGGAGCTCAAGGTCCGCCACTAGACGCCGGGCCCCGGCGCTTCGGCCGGGTTAAGTACCGCGAGCCGGTCCTCGCCCCCGTGAGCGCGGCCGGCGTCAGTGGCGAGGTCAAAGGGTTCCGGTTCCGCAAGCTCGAGAAGCCCGAGGAGTTCCGCCAACTGCTCGACGTGCACCGGGCGGTCTGGGGCGACGAAGGGGTGCCGGTCACTCTGCTGCGCGCCCTCCAGGACAACGGCGGCCTCGTCCTCGGGGCGTTCGCCGACATCTACCTCGCTGGGTTCTCCCTCTCCCTGATCGGCTGGGACGGGACGACCCTCTACCACTACTCGCACATCACCGCGGTCCGACCCGAGTACCAAAACCACCAGTTAGGATTCCGGCTCAAGGCCTTCCAACGCGAAGAGGTGCTCAAGCTCGGCCTCTCCCAGATCCGCTGGACGTTCGACCCGCTGCAGAGCCGTAACGCCTGGCTCAACGTACGTCGCTTGGGCGGCACCCCGGACCGCTACCTCATCCACTACTACGGACAGATGCCCGACTCCATCAACCGCGGCATGGAGACCGACCGGCTGCGTCTGCGCTGGGAGATCACGTCCCCGCGGGTCGAGGAGCGGGTCGGAGGCAAGTTCCCGACCGCCGAGGAGGAGCGCGCGCGTTGGGAACGCTCGACCGCGATTGTGGAGACCGAGGTGGGCGACAAGGGCCTGCGGACGCCGAGCGCGGTCGCCGAACCCAGCACCGGCCCCGCCCACCTCGAGATCCCGTTCGACCTTCGGGCGGTCCAGGAACACGAGCCCGCGGCCCTCCGAATGTGGCGACACGCCGTCCGGGACGGGTTCCGGGCCGCCTTCGATGTGGGGTACCGGGTCGACGACTTCGCCGTCATCACGACCGACCACGAGCGACGTAGCTTCTACTTCCTGTCGCCGGCCCCAAAGGAAAGCGCAGAGAGCACGCCGCCCTCCGCCCCAAGCGTATAAGGTCGCATCGGGCATCGCATCGGTCGGGGTCGGACGACCGTGACGAACCCACCCGCAGCGCGCGTCTCCTGGGTGCTCCTGGTCGTCCTCGTGGCCGCCCTCGCGACGGGGGCCGCGGCCAGCATCCTCGTCAGTGCCTCGACCGCTCCTCCCGCCTCGCCCGGCCCGGCGCCCCTCGTCATCCTCCCTCTGTGGGTGGTCAGTGCCGCGTCGACGGGAATCCTATTGTTCGTCCTCGCGAGCATGGTGCTCTGGCGGGTCAGTTCGGGCTCGAACCCGATGATGAGCAAGATCACCGTGTCCGTCCTCGTAGCGGTCCTGATCGGGATCGTCTTCGTCCTCGCGGCCCGCTTCCTCGGCGTCGGAGGACCGGTCGGCACGAATTCTACGGCCACCTCCGGGAGCTCGAACTCGTCGGCCGGCGCGAACGCAACGGGAACAGGTTCGCCCGGTTCGGGAGGGTATCTCTCGCTCTTCCCGAGCCTCCCCGGCTGGGTTCCGATCGTTGTTCTGGGCTTGGTAGCGCTGGTGGTGGTCGTCGTCCTGGTTCCCCAGGCCCGGGCCTACCTCGCCGACCGACGCGAACGCCGCCCCTCCCGACGCGCCCCGACCGCAACGGTACCCGTCGGCGTGCACGAGGCCTTGAGCCGCGCGTCCGCGGAGCTCGACCTCGGTGGGGACCCGCGTCTCGTCATCCTTGCCCTCTACTCCGAGCTCCTCGAGCGATTGCGACCGATGGTCAGCGACATCGAGACCAGCACTCCGGAGGAGATCCGCGCGGCTCACCTGATCCGCTTCCGCGTCCGGCCGGAGGCGGCGGGGACGCTCACCCGCCTGTTCGAGGAGGCCCGGTATTCCACCCACCCGATGGGGCCCGAAGCGGGCACTCGGGTCCGGGAGGCCGTTCGGATGACGCTCGACGACCTCGACCGACAGGATTTCCCCGCATGAGCCGGGGCCTGACCGTCCTCCTGTGCGTCGTGGCGATCCTCGCGGCCGCCGGTGCGGTCGTGGCGGGGACGAACGAGGCCCTCGTTCTCCCGGAAGCTTCCGTTTCGGTCGCGGCGGGAGCGCTCCTGCTCGTCGGGGTCGTGGAGCGGACCCGCTGGCCCGCCGGAAGACCCACTCCGAGCCCGCCGCCGGACCCGGGCCACGTCCGCGCTTCGCTCGCGGCCGGGGCGGACGGCCGGAGGGAGCTCATCACCCTGCTCGACTACCTCGACCGGGCCGAACACGGACGGCATCTCGCGAGCAGTTCTCCCGAGGAACTCGTTCGCCTTCAAGCCCTGGGTCCGGAAAAGTTCCGGGCGTATCTCGGGGAGCGCGTGAGCGACCTTGAGAGGCGGACGTGAGCGGTCCCCCCTCTCGGCCGCTCCGATGGCGCCCGCTCGCCCCGTTCCTGCTCGCGGTCGGAGCCGTCTTGCTCCTCACTGCGGTCATCACCCGAAATCCGGTCCCCCTGTTCCTCGCCCTCCCGCTCTTGCTCGCGCCGGTCGCGGCCGGGGTCGCCGGTCCCCGCAGCGCTCCGCCGGTCCGGATCGACCTATTGGTCGAGGGCTCGGGAGAGGAGGTACGGTTCGAGGGAACGGTCGCGCCGGACCGGGGCCTTGATGCCCGCGACCTCTTGATCGAGATCGCTCGTCCCCCGAGCCTGCTCGAGGCGTCGGACCCTCAATTCGACCGGTCGTTTACCGAGCAGCGGTTCCGCGCGAACTGGACCGCTCCGGAGCCGACGATCGCCGAGATCGACGTGCCGATCGTGCTCTGGCGGGACCCGATGGGTCTGGTGGAACGGGAGGCGGTCTCGACCGGCGCTCCTCTCGTGGTGACGCGCTATCCGCCCGAGCTCCTGCGGATCGGTGCGGTCCATCTCGAACGCACCACGCCCCTCCCGGGGGAGACCCATTCCCGCCGGGTCGGGGAGAGCGGAGAATTCCACGGCATCCGCCTCGCGCGGCCGGACGACTCCCCTCGGCAGATCAACTGGCGCGCCACCGCCCGCGCGGGTCGACCGCTCGCGAACGAGTACGACCTCGAAAAGACCGGGGATATCCTGATCCTTCTCGACGCCCGACCGACGCCGCTTGGGCCGGCCTTGGACGAGCGCCTCTTCTCGATCGTCCGGGCGGCGGCCTTGGGTCTCAGTGACTCCTTCCTGACGATTAAGGCACGGGTCGGGCTCGGGATATTCGGCGAATTCCTGGACGTCGTCCCGCTCGCCACGGGACGGACCCATCGGATCCGCATCGAGACGGCCCTCAAGCGAGCCCATCTCGCCACGGTCGCCGCCCCCGCGGAGCGCTGCGCCGTGGCGGCCCGACGGTCGTTCCCCCCCGGTCTCACTACGGTCGTCTTCTCGAGTCTCGCGTACGACCCGTCGAACGATTTGAGCCCGTACCTGCGGCGTCGAGGATTCCCCGTCGTGGTGCTCAGCCCATCGCCCCTGCCGATCGTCGCCACGATGTCCCGGCTCACGGGGAAGGACGAAGAGTTGGCCGCCCGGATCGCCCGGCTCGTACGGCGCAATCGGATCGCTCGGGCCTGGCAGGAAGCCCCGACCATCGACTGGGACGACTATTGGTCCCTCGGACAGTTCGTCGACTTCGTCCGGCGGCCGCGCATCCGGAGGGCCGGATGACCCCGGTTCCGTCTCCGCGGGCCGAAAGCCCGCCGGTTCGCCCGGTATCGCTCGGTCTTCTCTTCGTCTCCGCCGCGTTCCTCGGCTACCTCTCGGGCTTCCCCAACGGATTCGGGCTGATTCTCGCGATCGCGGCGGTCCTCGTGGCCACGGGACTCCGGATGAGTTCCTCCCGCGTCCTCGCGCCGTACGCGCCCGTCCCGGCGCTGACCGCCCTCGCCATCGAGGCCGCGACGGCCCCGGTCGGTTTCGGAACCGAGCTTCTCGCGGGGCTCGCGGGCCTCTCGTTCCTCGCCTGGCTGGCCGACGACCCCGCCCGACCCGCCGGAGGGGCTCTCCGGGCGCTGCCGACCATCACGCTGCCCGCGCTCGCCCTCGGGATCGCCTGGTCGAGCGCGCTCTTCCTGCCCGCCGGGGCGGTCCCGCTCGGGGTCGCCGGCGGCCTCCTCGCGCTCACGCTGGCCGCCGTCGCCTTCCTGGTCGGGAGCCCGACGGTCTTCGACCGGGAGGAGGCGAGAAGCTGATACGGGAGCCGCGGGTACCTCTCTCGGCGCGGCATCGCTGCGCCCGGGTACCGACGAAGGGTCCCTCTCGACTCAACGCGGACGGGTCGTCCGCCGAGGATGACGTGAGGACAACCCCGGTGTCCGACACCCCCGGCCGGGGTCAGACCCCGGAGAGGGCGTGCGCCTACCGTGAGGGAGGTCGTTACGGCCGGGGAACATCCTGCGCCGCCGGACTCTGGGCGCGCCCCGATTCCGGGGGGTTCTCCATATACCCTCCGAACCGTCCTTCGCGAGAGGGAACATCGTGAACCCGACCGAGGCCCGGGCGCTCGCCGACCGGATCCGCGAAGCGGTGCACACGGCGGTCGTGGGTCGGGACGTCGCGCTCGAGCAGGTGCTGACCGCGCTGGTCTCGGACGGTCACATCCTGCTTGAGGACCTGCCCGGCCTCGGAAAGACCCTGCTCGCGAAGTCGTTCGCCGCCGCGCTCGGGCTCGGCTTCCAGCGCGTGCAGTTCACCGCGGACCTCCTTCCGCACGACATCACGGGCGGGGAGGTGCTGGACGCCGAGAAGGGTGGGTTCTCCTTCCGCCAGGGTCCCATCTTCACGAACGTGCTGCTCGCGGACGAGATCAATCGGGCGCCGCCCAAGGTGCAGTCCTCGCTGCTCGAGGCGATGCAGGAGTACCAGGTGACGAGCGAGCGGTCGACGTACCCGCTCCTGCGACCGTTCCTGGTCCTCGCGACGGAGAACCCGCTCGAGCTCGAAGGCACCTACCCGCTTCCCGAGGCCCAGGTGGACCGATTCCTCATCCGCTTGCAGATCGGCTACCCCACGCCGGAGGAGGAGCGGACGATCCTCGAACGACGCCGGATCCGCAAGGTCGAGAACGTCGACGTCCCGAAGGTCGCGGACGCGACCACTTTCCTCGGGCTGCAGCGCGCCGTGGAGGAGATCACCCTCGACTCGAGCCTCACCGACTACATCGTGGAGCTGGTCCGCTCGACCCGGCGCGACGCGCGCGCCGAGGTGGGGGCGTCCCCGCGGGGTTCGCTCGCGCTCCAGAAGCTTTCCCGGGCCCGGGCGCTGCTCGAGGGCCGGGACTTCGTCGTTCCCGACGACGTCAAGGGGTTCGCGATCCCCGCGCTCGCGCATCGGGTCATCGTGAAGCCGGAGCCGTGGATCCGCGGGGTGCGCGGAACGGACATCGTTCGGAGCGCGGTCGATGCCACCCCCGTCCCCAAGGTCCACTGACCTTGGGGGGAGCGCAAAGGGTTTTCAGCGCGACCCCGGTCGGTCGCGCGATGCCGACGCAGCGGCTGGTCGTCGTCGCGGACCCGATCGACCCGGAGGCCCTCGGCCGGCTCGGGGCCGGCCCCTGCCGAATGGTCGACGCGAGCGCGGACCCCTCCTCCTTGCCCGGCCACCTCGCGGAAGCCTGGGGTCTCATCGTGCGCAGCCGAACGAAGGTGACCGCCGACCTCCTCGCGAAGGCTCCCCGCCTCGAGCTCGTGGCCCGTGCGGGCGTCGGGGTCGACAACGTCGACCTCGCCGCGACCTCGGCACGGGGGATCCGAGTGGTCAACGCCCCGGCGGCCGCCACGACGAGCGTGGCGGAGCTGACGGTCGCCCTCTACCTGCTCCTCGCGCGAGGCCTCTATCCCTCGATCTCCGCCGTCAAGGCCGGCAAGTGGGAGCGGGGAACGCACGGTCACGAACTCTCCGGCCGAACGGTGGGGTTCGTCGGGTACGGCCGGATCGCGCGCGAGGTCGCGCGCCGCGTGACGCCGTTCGGGGTACGGACCGTGGCGTTCGACCCGTTCGTCCGCAAGGCGGTGGACGCCACCGAGATCGTTCCGCTCGAGCAGCTCCTCCCCATCGCGGATATCGTGAGCGTCCATGCGGCGCTGACGGCCGAGAACCACCACCTCCTGGACGCCCGGGCGTTCGCGCGAATGAAGCCCGGAGCCTTCCTCGTGAATGTCGCGCGCGGCGCCCTCGTCGACGAGGCCGCCCTGCTTCCCGCCCTCGCCTCGGGTCAGCTCGGCGGGGCCGCGCTCGACGTCTTTGAGGTGGAACCTCCGATGAACCGAGAACTCCTGGCGCACCCGAACGTGATCCCGACTCCCCACCTCGGCGCTTCCACGCACGAGGCCCAGCAGCGCGCCGGCATCGACACCGTGGACGAGGTGCTCCGAGCCCTGCGCGGGGAGCCCCTGACGGCGCTCGTCGCCGCCCCGGGAGGTGCCCGATGACGTTCGACCCCGAGACGACGACGTTCCTCATCGCCGGTCCGGTTCGGATCCACCCGCGGGTCCTGCGCGCGATGTCGATGCCCTCCCTCAACCATCGGGGGGACTACTTTCACGGGATCGTCGCCGAGATCCGCGAGCTCTTGCCGGTGCTGTTCGCCGCGAAGGGTCACCAGCTAATCCTGTCGGGCAGCGGCACCGCTGGCCTCGAGGCGGTCTACTCCTCGCTCGTTCCCAAGGACGGGCGCACGCTCGTGCTGACGAACGGGAACTTCGGGGAGCGGACCGACCAGATCGTCCGAAGGTATTCGAGCTCGGTCACCACGCTCTCCGCCCCGTGGGGCCAGCCGATCTCCATCGATTCGATCAACACCGAGCTCGCGAAGGGGGACGTTCGCGCGGTCTGCGTCGTGCACAACGAGACGAGTGTCGGGATGGCGAACGACCTAAGGTCGCTCGCGCCGGCCATCCGCGCTTCGGGCGCTCTCTTCCTCGTGGACGGGATCAGCGCGGTCGCCGGGATCCCGATGCCCATCGACGAGTGGGGGATCGACGCCGTCGTCGCGGGCAGCCAGAAGGGACTCGCGGCGCCCCCCGGGCTCGCCCTCGTGCACCTGTCCGACCGGGCGGTCGCGGCGCTCCACCCGGGGTCGTTCTACCTCGACCTCGCCGCGCACCTCAAATCGCTCGAAAAGAACGACACGCCGTGGACCCCCGCGGTGCCGCTCTTCCTCGCGCTGCGCGAAGCGCTCCTTCTCCTCAAGGAGGAGGGGCTCGAGACCCGGCTCCAGAAGACCCATCGTCTCGCCGAGGCGTCCCGCGCCGCGGTCGATGCGCTTCGCCTCGAGCTCTACCCGGATCGACGGCATGCCTCCGACACGGTCACGGCGGTGAAGAACCCCGCCGGGATGGGCGACCCCGAGTTCCGAAAAGTGCTCGAGAAGCAGTACAATATCCTTGTCCAGGGAGGACAGGGCGCGCTCGTCGGCAAGATCTTCCGGATCGGTCACATGGGGATCGCGGATTGGCCGGACCTGCTCGTCACGTTCGCGGCGATCGAGCGGATCTTGGGCAAGGCGGGACAACTCCCGACCCCGGGGGCCGCGCTGCGCGAGGTCGTCGAGCGGATGCCCTAACCGCGAGGACCCGAGTCGCCTAGATATCGACGATTACGCGGGCCCGGCCGTGGGCCGGGTCGAAGACGAGGTCGTGGAAGGTCACCGCCTTCACCTCGGTCCGGGACGTGTGGCGCTCGGGGTCGAACCGCTCCCCCGAGACGCTCGCGACGATCGCGGTCGGGGGGTTCCCGACCGGCTGCGCCCGGATGTCGCGTCCGATGAACTGCTCCGTCTGCTCTAGGTTGAGGAGCTCCGTCAGGAACGCGACCACGAGCCCCGTGGGGTCCTCGCCCGACGCGCTCACCGCCCGCTCTTCGGTCCGGCGGACCTTCCGTAGGTCGGTCATGAGGGAGTAGAGGCCCAGCCCCAGCGCCTCGAAGAGGGCGGCCGCGGAGTCTCCGCTCGCCCAGATGCCGACGTCGGCGGTGGTCGGGAAGCTTCCCCATCGGCGGGAGCGCTTTCCGGGAGTGCCGTGCGCCTTCGTGGTTCCGGGGACGCCGAAAGGAACTTTAAGCGACCGGGCACTCCTATGCTCTCCTCTCATGCGCGCGACCTTTGTCCTCCCTACCCTCAACGAAGCGCCGTCCATCGCGCACGTGCTGCGTCTCTTCCGTTCCGCGGCCGTCGAGGCGAACGAGACGATCTTTCGGAGCCAGCCGGTGGAGTGGGAGATCCTCGTCGTCGACGGAGCGTCCGAGGACGGGACCGCGGCGATCGCGGAGGCCGAGGGTGCGCGGGTTCTCATCGAGCGTCGCCCGGGCTACGGGCGAGCGTACAAGACCGGGTTCGCCGCGGCCCGCGGGGAGGTGCTGGCGACCTCGGACGGGGACGCGACCTACCCCGTGGAGACCATTCCCGGGCTCGTCAAAAAGCTCCTCGATGAGCAGCTCGATTTCCTCACGGGGAACCGCTTCGCTTACCTCGACCGTAAGTCGATGACGACCGAGCACCGGATCGGGAACCAGGTCCTGAACCTCTTTCTCGGGGTCGCCTACCATCGATACCTGAAGGACGTCCCCGGACGCAACCTCCAGGACAGCCAGAGCGGCTTCTGGGTCCTGCGGCGGGAGGCTCTCGCGAAGTTCCACCTCACGCAGGACGGGATGGCGTTCAGCGAGGAGCTGAAGATCGAGGCGATCCTGCGCGGCGTGCGCATCCTCGAGGTCCCCATCCAGTACCGGGAACGCTGGGGACCCCCGAAGCTGTCGAGCTGGCGGGACGGGAGTCGTAATCTGCTGTTCCTCGCGCGCAAGCGTTTCGCGCTCGCCCGCGAGGCGCGGAACGCGGCGCCCGTGGCGCTCGCGAACAGCGAGAAAGGCCGGGCCGCGCCGTAGGCGGGCCCTCGGGACTATTGCGTCTTCCCCGAGCGCTCCCGCGACTTCACGCGGAGGCCCTTGTAGCCGCACCGACGGCACTGGACGGCCTTCGGCGGGTTCCGGGCCGAGCAGTTCATGCAGATCTTCTTGTTGAGCAGGCGCTCGACCGCCTCGGGAAACGGCATGGAGAGGAGGCCGCTGACGCGACCTCGGCTATAAATCGTGAGCGCCGCGGCTGGCGAAGAGGCTTTCCGCGAGGCTCGCGCTTTCGCCCTTGTGCTCTCGATCGAGGAGGGTGTGGCCGCCGTCCGGCTGGCCCGTCGAGCGGTGGAGGATGTGCTGAGCGCTCCTCGGAGCCGGGACCCCGCGAAGGAGGCCACAAGCGTGGACCTACCGCCCGTCTTCGACGAACCCCGGGGAGCCTTCGTGACCTTGAAACGATACCCAGACGACGCGCTCCGGGGCTGCATCGGGTATCCTCTCCCCGTCCTCCCTCTCGGCACCGCGATCGCTCGGGCGGCGGTCTCGGCGGCCGTCGAGGACTTCCGGTTCCGGCCGGTGCGGGTTCTCGAGCTCCCTCGCATCACGATCGAGGTCTCGGTGCTGACGGTTCCCGTCCCCCTTCGTTTCACGACGCCGGAAGAGGCGATTCACGCGGTGATAGTCGGGAGGGACGGATTGATCGTCGAGGGCCTCGGGTCGAGCGGTCTGCTCCTGCCGCAGGTCGCTCCGGAGCAGGGTTGGTCGGCGGAAGAGCTGCTCGAGGGAACTTGCGAGAAGGCCGGTCTACCCGCCCACGCCTGGCGGGACCCGCGCGTCAAAGTGCGACGGTTCGAGGCCGAGATCTTCCGGGAGGTCGCCCCCGGCGGGGACGTGGTCCGAGCGGTTCTCGAGACGCCTACGGTCGACGGATCACCCGCGCCGAGAACGTGACCCCATCGAGGTCCCATTCCCGGACCTCCGGGCCCACGGGGAGCGGGGTCTCGACCAGTTCGAACGGTTCGGCGAGAAGGTCGTGGGCCAAGGCCGTCCGTCGGGCTTCCAGCGCGCGGTAGAGTACCCCGGTGGCGGCGACGGTGATCGCGACCTTCTCCGTGTACTTCAGGCCGAGTTCCTTTCGGGATTGCTGAAGGCGTCGGGCGACCTCTCGCGCCCAACCTTCTGCGGCCAGCTCTTCGGTCGGCCGACGCGGCAGCGCGGCCACCCACTTTCCCCCGTCCTCCCGGACGACCCAGTCGGAGTCGGGGAAGCTCGCTCGATCGCCGGCGGGAACCCGGCGTACGCCCTTCACGTTGAGCTCTTCCGCGAGAAGTTCGACCCCGGCCGTGCCCAGCGCGACGAGGGCGGGCGAGGGATCTCCGAAGAGCACGAGCTCCGCGAGCGGGATCCGGGACTTCACGCCCGCACGGTGTCGGAGCTCGCGGCCCATTTCCACCACGGCGCGCAGCTCGCCCATCGCGAGCTCGAGAGGTTCGTCTCGGGTCGCGAGCGACCGCGGCCACTCCGTTCGGTGCACCGAAAGATCCCGTTCCCGGTAGGCGTGCTCGCCGACCTCCTGGTAGAGCCACTCGGCCGTGTACGGAAGCAGCGGCGCGACCGTCCGGGCGAGACCGACCAGTGTGTAGGAGAGGGTCGCATGGGCCGCCTTCCGGTCGGCCGAGGCCGCATCGGCCCAGAATCGGGGCCGCGAACGTCGCAGGTACCAGGTCGAGAGGTCGTCAACGAACGTCCCGACGGCGCGGGCTCCGCTTCCGAGGTCGTAGTTCTCGAGCGCCCGTTCGACCTCGAACCGGGTCGCTTCGAGCCGGGAGAGGAGCCAGCGGTCGAGGAGGCCCGAGGGCGAGGGTCGCTCCGCGACCGGCGCGAGCCCGTCGGCCCGGGCGTTGCCGAGATGGAACGCCGCGACGTTCCCGAGCGTTCCGAGCGTGCGCGCGGACGTCTTGCGGATCGTGTTCTCATCGCCCCGCATCGCCTCCGTGTAATCGAACGATAGGAACGTCCAGCGTAGCGCGTCGGCGCCGTAGCGCTCGAGCAGGGACATCGGTTCGAGCGCGTTGCCCTTGGATTTCGACATCTTCCGGCCCCCCTCGTCGAGCAGGAGGCCGGTCGTGAGGCACGTCTTGTAGGCCGGCCGGTCGAACAGGAGCGTCGCGATGACGAGGAGAGAGTAGAACCAGCCCCGGGTCTGGTCGAGGCCCTCGGCGATGTAATCGAGCGGGGCCTTCGGGTCGAACGGTCCGGGCTCGAACGGGTAGTGGAACTGCGCGAACGGGGCCGAACCGCTGTCGTACCACGCGTCGATGGTGTACGGTTCCCGTCGGGTCTCTCCCCCGCACGTCGAGCACCGCACCCGGAGAAGGTCGACCGTCACTCGATGCGGGTCGAACGGTTCCGGGAGAGGACTTCCCACGAGCTTCTCGAGCTCCGAAAAGCTCCCGACGCAGGTCGCGTGACCCGCGGAGCAGAGCCAGATCGGGAGCGGCGTCCCCCAGTATCGGCTCCGGGAGAGCGCCCAGTCCTTGGCCTCCGTCAGGAAGTTCCCGAATCGACCTTCCCGAAGGTACGCCGGCACCCACTGGACGGTCGCGTTGTAGCGGACCAGTCGGTCGGTCGCGCGCGAGGTGCGCACGAACCAGGAATCGATCGCCCGGTAGAGGAGGGCGGAGTCGCATCGCCAGCAGAACGGGTACGTGTGGCGGAGGGTCGTGTGGCCGTAGAGCCGGCCCCGGGCCTCGAGGTCCTTCAGCAGGATCGGGTCGGCGACCTTGAACGACTTCCCTCGGACGAGCGGGACCGCGTCGGTGAACGCCCCCCGGCTATCGAGCGGGTCGAACACCCCCACGTTCTCGCGCGCTCCGAGCCGAAGGTCATCCGGTCCGAAGCTCGGAGCGATGTGGACGAGACCGGTGCCTTCCTCGGTCGTCACGAAGTCGTCGAGGACAATCCGGTAGCGGCCGGGCCCGGGTCCGGGGGTATCGAACGGCGGTTGGTAGGTTCGACCGGCGAGGGCGGTACCGGAAAGACGCTCGACGACGTTCGCGCCGTCGGGGAAGTAGCGGGGAACGGCGGCGGAGGCGAGCACCACGTTCCGGCCGTCGCCCGTCTTCACCACCGAGTACTCGAGGTCGGCTCGGGCGGCCACGAGCAAATTCGCCGGCAGGGTCCACGGTGTGGTCGTCCACACCAGGAGCTCCCGCGGCTCCCCGGAGCAACCCTCGAGGGGGAAGCGGACCGTGAGCGAGGGGTCCGTCGTCTCGTGGTACCCCTGGGCGACCTCGTGTGAGGAGAGCGGCGTTTCGCACCGAGGACAGTACGGGAGAACGTAGTGGCCCTTCTCGAGCAGACCGCGTTCGAAGAGCGTCTTCAGCGACCACCACACGCTCTCCACGTACGGCGGGTCCATCGTCCGGTAGGCGTGCTCGTAGTCGAGCCAGTAGCCGAGCCGACGGCTCATCTCCTGCCAGACCGACGCGACCTCGAGGGTTCCGGTCCGGCATTCTTCGCAGAACCGCTCGACCCCGTACGCCTCGATCTCCTTCTTCGACTTGAGGCCGTGACGCTTCTCAATCTCTAGCTCCACGGGAAGCCCGTGGCAGTCCCAGCCGGCCATCGGGCTTACGATGCGCATCCCGCGCATCCGTCGGTACCGGAGCTCGGCGTCCTTGAGCACCCGAGCGACGAGATGGCCGAGGTGCGGGGCCCCGTTCGCCGTGGGCGGCCCTTCGGTGAAGCGGAACGTCGGTCCGTCGGGTCGGCCGGCGAGCACCGACTGGGGGACTCCCGTCGTCTCCCAGAACGAGAGGACCCGGGCCTGCACCGTGAGCGGGGACGGTGCCTCCGAGGATTCCTCACCGACCGTCATGGGCGGCCGCGACGAGGCCGGGAAAGATAAAGGCGAGCGACCCGGCGCGGGCTAGCGGCTCAGGCCGTACGGCCGCGGGCTCCGCGATTCGAACCCTACCCGGCTCGAGGGATGGCGTCGTACGATCGTCCCCTCGTACTCCGTGACGTGCGCCTCTCGGCCGAGCGAGATCTCGGGGGACCGGACGAACTTCACGTCGACCCCTTCGAGCTCGACCGTGTCGGCCTCGACCCGGCGGACGGTCACGGCCATTTGCCGCCCGAGGACCTTCTCGACGAGGTTCGGGACCTTGGCGCGCAGGCTCACCGTCGAGGCCCGAACCGTCCCCAACGAGGAAGGGTTGGTGAAGTGCGCGGAGACGGACCGTCCGACGAGGTCTCCCGGAACCTCGGCCGCTCCCTGGAGCAGGAGAACCCCGAAGGCGAGCGACGGCGCGCTCAGGTTGCCGCGCACCGTCAGGGTCTGGTCGACGGAGACCGCGCCGAGCACGTGCGAGGCCCCTCGCAGGTCGGCTTCCCCGGCATGCAGTGTGAGAGCCGCTCGGAGTTGACCGGAACCGGCGAACGCGCCCGTCACCTCGACCGGGCCCTCGACCTCGAGCGCGCCGTGGGAACGGAACGCGCCGGCCGTGAGCTTCCCTCCGATGGAGACGTTGCCTTCGAGCACCGCCTGCCCGACGTTGACGTCCCCGGTCACCTTGACCGTCCCGCGGGCGGTCCACCGCGAGGCGTCCACGGAATCCCGACGGATCGTGCCCTGGTCCCGGATCTCCCCGGCGCGGGAGCGCGGGGAAACGGCAACGGGCGGAGTCGGAGGCGAGGGAGGGAGGGGTGCGGATGCCGGAGGAGAAGAGGCCGCTGCCATGAATCCCCTTAGGTCGGGCGCGACGGCAGCGAAGCGCGAAGTCGGCGGTGCTGGACCATGATGCAGAGGTTCTCGAAGACCGTCAGGCCCGCGGCCCGCGCCTTGGCGGCGGCCTCCGCGTTCTCGACCCCAAGCTGCATCCAGACGACCTGGTCGCCCCGCTGGATCGCTTCGTCCACGACGGGAGGGACCTGGTCGCTTCGGCGGAAGACATCCACGATGTCGACCCGCACCTCGGCCGGGATCGCCGCGAGGGCGGGGTACGACTTCTCGCCGAGGACCTCGGTGAGCATCGGATTCACGGGTACGATTCGGTAGCCCTGCGACTGGAGATAGCGCGCGACCTCGTTCGAGTCCCGTTCGGGTTTGTCGGAGAGCCCCACGACCGCGATCGTCTTCGCGCGCCCGAGGACCTCGCGGAGCTCGGGGTCGGTGACGTCCATCGAAGAGGGGACACGGGTCTCGTTCATGATGCTGACGGGGGAGAGTAGGGCACGGTCGAATCGTTCCGTAGGTAGTGGATGAGACCGATCAGCGCGCCGACGAGCACGACGGAGTAGAGCGCGATGAGGCCCCAGGCAAGGGAAACGAGGGTGAGGAACGCGGCCGCGTCGTGTGCCCCATGGAGAACGGCGGGCACCACCAGGTTGCCTCCCGAGAACCGATACGTCGCCGCGAACGCGAACCCGAGAAGGAACAAGCCCGGGAAGATGAGAGGGGCCGCGGCCCCGTACGTCGTCCCGTAGTACAGGTGGACGCCCGCGAAGACGACGCTCGTCCAGACCGCGGGCACCATCCAGGGACCCGAGCGGTCGCGCCAGTAGCCGAACATGAACCCTCGGAAGATCGTCTCCTCGAACGCGCCGATGACGAACGAGAACCCGACGAAGAACCAGGGGTTTCCCGTCGCCTGCTGGAGCGCGGGGTTCGGCCGGTTCAGCAACTGGAGCGCGGCCGGGTCGACGATCTCGTAGACGATCGTGAGGACGAAGATCACGAGGAGCGCGAGGATCGTGAGCAGTCCGTAGAACCGAAGACCGTGCCAGGTGGCGAGCCCCATGCGGCGGTTCCAGTCCCGCAGGGGACCCCCTCCGACGAGGAGAGAGAAGGTGAGGATCGGCACACCGTAGACCACGAACAGGTCGCCCGGAAGGTTCCCGTACAGGACGTTGGCCGCCGGAATCTCCTGCGGAACGAAGTACTGGCTCAGGATCGCGAAGACCGTGACGAAGACGCCGAGGAAGTAGCGACCCATCGGTGCCGAAGCGCGACCGGGAGCCGGGGTCCCCCACTCGCCTTCGGCCATGCGCCTACCGTGCGCGCTGGCCGCTTATTCCCTCTTCGGCGAGAGGGTCCGGTCGCTGACGGTCCGCTCGGCCGCCCGAAGGCACGCGAGCAGGTCGTCGAGGGTAGCCCGGGCGCTCGCGGCCGAGCTCGCGGTGAGTCGAATCTCGATCTGGGTACCCTCCGCCTCCACCGAGACGAAGGTGGGATTGTCCGCGCGGACGGCCTCGACGACCCGGCGCGCGGTCGTGGGGTCGGGGAACGAGCCGCGGAGCCGGACCGTCAGCTCGACTCCGGTTCCTTCCGAGTCGGGGGCGCCGATGGCTTCCCTCCTGGGGGCTTCGCTCCGGGTCCCCGGCTGAGCGCTCCGGACACGATCGGGGCGGTGTGCGTTCGACGAACCGATTCCGCCCGGGCTCGCTCCTTCAGGTAGTTCACGATCGAGGGCCAGACCTTCCCGTCGTCCCGGGCCTTGTTCTCGAAGTTGTGCTCTCCGAGGAAACGGGTGAAGGCGGCCTGGCTGACGGCATCCCAGCCCCCCGTGAAGCGACCGGTGTAGTAGCCGAGCACCCCCAGGTCGTGTTGCAGCTCGCGGGCGACGTCGCCCTCGATCACGAGGAGGGTCGCGGGGTCCTCGCGGTTCAGATTCGTCATGTCGTAGATCTGGAAGACCCGTCTCAGTTCCTCGATCGGCGACGGGTGCTCGTCGACCCGCAGGTCCACCCAGCGGTCATTGCCTCCCATGTAGCCCCCGCCTTTCCGGACGACATAGAGCGCCGCGGCCTGCATCCCCCGTCGGTCGCCTCCCTCGCGTTGTCCGGCGGAGAGCGCGGCGAGGAGTCGGTCGAGAATGTCCCCGCCCGTCGACTCGTAGGTCCGCGCCATCGCGCGGACCACGTCCGGTCCAAAGAGGATGTTCCCCTGGCAAGCGAATCCCTCCCCCACCTCGTGACCCGCCCAGTCCATGCACTTCGAGCCGGTGAACGAGGCCGACCCTCCCTTCGCGTCGACCACGCCGAGCTGGCGCTCGTCCCGGCCCGGGTCGGCTTCGGTGAGGCGCCGCACGACCTCGGTGGCGGAGAGTCCCTGCCGGAGCAGGGCGAGCCCGTCCGGTCCGTAGGCCACGTTGGCGAGCGCCTGGGTCGCGATCGCCCCGACGCCGGCCTCGGCGAACGGGACGACCGAGCCGACGGAGATGAATCGCGATTGCACGGCGACCCCCCAGGTGGCGGTCTCGCGGTCGAAGGCGACGATCGAGAACGTCCCGAATCGAGGAGGCGACATGGTACGGGCGGAGCCACCGCCGAATCTTAAGAGGTGGGCTTCGCCCGGTGCGGGTCGGCCCCGGTGACCCTCTCGACCTCGGAGAGGACGTCGTCGACGATCCGACGACCGGCCTCTCGGTCCCCGGCACGGAAGGCCCGGTCCGCCTCGCGGAGACGACCGACCGCTCCCTCCACCGAGTGGCCTTGGGACCGGGCGAAGCCGAGGAGCCGCGAAGCGAGGCGGAGACGGTTCAGGTCCCGGTCCTCCTCGGGAGAGGGGGTCTCTTCGGGGGCCCCGGACGGCAGATAGTCCACGAGACCCCGGGGCCACTCGGTCACTTCCCCCTCGCCACGGTGGACGCGTCGCCGGCGACCGCCCTTCGGCGGTTCTTCGGTCACGCCGCCCTACGCTTCCTCGGCGGCGGCCGGAGCGGCGCGAACGGTCGCACCCTTCGGGATCGGAAGCCGACCGTGCAGTCCGGTCCAGATCGCATCGATCTGCTCGTAGAAGGGAGCGAGGCCGCTCGGGTCCGCGAAATGGGTCGTCGCGGCCTCGAGCTTGGGGGCAAGGTCGGTCGTGTCGATACCGTGCGCGGCCGCCCAGTCGAGGCTCCCGCGGGCGAGCGCGAGCTGCTCTGTAGCGGTCTTGCGGACCTTCTTCGCGTCCTTCTCCGGGGGCGGGAGAGCGTGGTCGGGGTTCCAATTCGGAGGCATGGGGGCGAAGATGAAGACCCGGAGCGAGCGGAACGGTTCGGGGATGATCGGCCAGCGGGGTTCGGCGAACCGGACCGAAAGGCGGTCGAGCGAGGTGAGCGCGGTCGCGAAATCGCCCTGGGCGAACGCGGTCTCGGCCTTCTCGAACGGTCCGGTGAGGTCGGGGCTAGGAGCCCCTTTCCACATGTCGAGGAGTAGGGTGACCCGCATCGGGACGAGTCGGCGGAGCGCGACCTTCTCGGGAGGTTCCGCTACCATCGACGCGGCGGGAACCTCGGGGGTCGTTTTGGGGGGGCTGTTCGGAGCGCCGGGCATGAATGATCGCAAACGAGGGGTTCAGAGGAACGCCTCGAACTCCTTCGTCACCTCGGGATATTTTTCGTGGACCGCCTTCAGAATGTTGTGGACGCTCAGCTTCTCGAGCTTGAAGTCCTGCAGGGCCTCGATGACCTTGTCGAACGTCTCGTCGCTCAGTTGGACGAGCTTCTCCTTCGCGAGCCAGTTGCGGTAGAGCTTCTCTTCGAGGAGCGCGCGCCAGCCCTTCTCGTACTTCTGGAAGTACTCTTTCGTGGGCGTGCCCGCGTGCACGGCTTCCGCGGCGACGGTCCCGCAGATCTTCCCGGCGATACATCCGTTCGCGATGCCGCCGCCCGTGAGCGGGTCGATCATGCGGGCCGCGTCCCCGACGATCATGATGCCGTCCCCGGCGGTCTGCTTGAGGGGCGCCGAGATGGAGACCCCGCCGCCGACCATATCGATCTTCTTGCCCTTCGCGTAACCGGGGTGGTGGTCGATCCACCGGTCGAGGTACGTGCGGGCATCGGCCATCGCCTTCACCTGGCTCACTTGGACGCCGATCCCGACGTTGGCGAGCCCTTCTGCCTTCGGGAAGATCCAGACGTAACCGCCCGGAGCGACCTTGCCGAGGTAGAAGTCGCAGTACCGGACGTCGGAGTCGACGTTCGTCATGCGGTACTGAAGACAGGTATCCATGTCGCGCATCGCGATGTTGGTGGGGATCCCCGCCCAACGGCCGACCTGGCTCTCGAAGCCGTCGGCGGCGATCGTGACCGGCGCCCGGATCTCGAACGCCTCGCCGAAGCGTTTCGCCTTGACGCCCACGACCTTTCCGTTCTCTTTCAGGATCGAGGTCGCGGCGGTCTTGAGGACCACGTCGACGCCCGCGTTCGCCGCGTCGATGGCGAGCTGCTTATCGAACTCGTCCCGCTCGACGACGTAGCCGACCTCGTTGCCCGCGTGCTTTTCGTTGATCTCGAAGACCGTCTCGTTCGGCGAATAGATCCGCGCGCCTTCGACCTCGAGGTTGATCCAGCGACCGGGCTTGATCCCCACGTCGGCGAGCCAGGACTTGCTCATCCCCTCGCCGCAGCGAACGGGGCTGCCGATCTCCTGGCGCTTCTCGATCATCAGAACCTTGGCGCCGCTCTTCGCCGCCCACTTCGCGGTCATGCTGCCGGCGGGGCCGGCGCCGATGACCAGGACGTCGGTTTTCATGTCGGGTACGGGCATCGTAACCTCCGAACCCTCAGCCGATCTCGATGGCGCCGACGGGGCAGGCCTTCACGCAGATCTCGCAGCGCGTGCATACTTTCTCGTCGAAGGTGATCCGAGTCTCGTCGAGGTAGATACAGTTGAGCGGGCAGATCCCCACGCACGCACCGCAGTAGATGCAGAGCTGCCCCGACGACTCGATGTGGAGGTGCTTCTTGTTGGGCATCGCCCGACCTGGGCTCGCACCGGATGGGACGATATTAAAGGCTATCTCGGACGCAAATCGGGTCGCGCCTACGCGGCCTTCGGAGCGGTCACGGCGTGGCGTTGCTCGTGCTCGGCGAGCCATCGTTCGGCGTCGATCGCGGCCATGCATCCGGTGCCCGCCGCGCTCACGGCCTGTCGGTAGCGACGGTCGTGTACGTCTCCCGCCGCGAAGACCCCCTCCACGTTGGTGCAGGTCTCGTGCTCCACTTTGACGTACCCCTCCTTGTCGAGGTCCAGAACGCCGCGGAAGACGTCGGTCGCCGGAACGTGGCCAATGGCGACGAAGAGACCGCCCACCTTGAGCTCCTGGACGGCGCCGGATTTGAGGTTCTTGACTCGGAGACCCTCGACCGTCTCCTTGCCCAGGACCTCCTCGACGGCCGAGTCGAGGAGGAACGAGATCTTCGGATGATTCCGAGCGCGTCCGAGCATGATCGTGCTCGCCCGGAACTTGTCGCGCCGGTGAATGATGGTGACGTGGGTCGCGAAGTTCGTGAGGAAGAGCGCTTCCTCCATGGCGGTGTCGCCGCCGCCGACCACGGCGAGCTCCTTTCCTTTGAAGAAGAACCCGTCGCACGTCGCGCACGCGGAGACTCCGTGCCCCTTGAGGCGGGTCTCGTTGGGGAGGTCGAGCCAGCGCGCGTTCGCCCCGGTCGCCACGATCACCGCGTCCGCCCTCACGGTGCCGTTCGTGCCCGTCTCGAGGACGAAGGGGCGGTGCGAGAAATCGACGCGGGTCACGCTGTCGTCGACGAACTCGGCCCCGAATCGGGCGGCTTGGCGCCGCATCCGGTCGACCAATTCGGGACCCTGGATTCCTTCGGGGAAACCGGGGTAGTTTTCGACGTCCGTCGTGATGAGAAGCTGGCCTCCGGCGGGAACCCCCGTGATCACGAGTGGTTTCAATTCGGCGCGCGCCGCGTAGAGGGCGGCGGTGAGACCGGCAGGCCCGCTGCCCACGATAGCGACCTTCACCGAGCGGCGTTCCCCGGCCATCGATAGACCACGTTCGGAGGGGGTTAAAGCCGCGACGCCTAGAGTTTCGCCGGCTTCCCGGGGTTACCCCGACCGGCGGTGTCGAGCCCCGCGTAGGCGGAGTGGAAATACAGGAGCGGAGGGGCGTCCCGGCCGAACGTGAGATCCACGACCTCCCCGAGGAAGAGGATGTGGTCGTACGCCGGGATGCGCGACATCATGCGGCACTCGAGCGAGGCCAGGGTACCGTCGAGGAGGGCAACGCCCGTCTTCCCTCGATGAACGGCGACGTGCGCGAACTTCTCCGCCGGAGGGCTCGGAAGCGCGAATCGTTCGCTCAGCGCCCGCTGGTCGGCGGTCAGGAAGTTGACCGCGAAAAGTCCCGTGCGCTCGATCACGGGGGTCGTGTCGGAGTCCTCGGCGAGGCTCACGAGGACGGCTGGGGGAGCGAGGGAGACCGACAGGAAAGCGTTCACGGTGAGACCCGCGTCCAGCGGCCCGTCGCGCGCAGTGACGACCGAGACACCGGTCGCCCAGCGGGCCATCAGGTTTCGGAACTCGGTCCCGTCGACCGGGGCGGGAGAGGGTGCGGTCTTCATTCGTCCCGCCACTTGAACAGCCGGATCGCGAGAAGGAACACCACGATCGAGCCGATGAGGACGATCAACAGGTCGGTGAGCGCGCGCGAGGTGTTCGAGAACAGCATCACCTGGTTCATCCCGTCGATGACGTAGTAGAGCGGCAGGATGCGCGCGAACGCCTGCAGGCCGGGCGGCATGCTCGAGACCTGGAAGAACGTTCCCGAGAGGAACATCATCGGGAACGTGATGATGTTGCCGATCAGCGCGGCACTTTCGGGCGTCTTGGCGACCGACCCGGCCAGCATCCCGAGGGAGACGAAGAAGAAGGGGCCGACCACTAGGAAGGGGATCAGCCCCGCCGTGAGCAGCACATGGGCGCCGAAGAGGACTATTCCGGCCCCGATCATGATGCCCGCCGTCACGAAGGTCAGCGCCACATACCAGAGGACCCGTGACGTCAGCCACTCCGCACGGGTCAACGGAGTGAGGGAAAGCTCCCGGAAGATCCCGTCCTTCCGGTAGGACGAGGCGATGTCCACCATCGAGAACATGGGGCTCGTCAGGATCGCGAACCCGATGAGCCCGGGGATGAGGTAGTCGATGGTGGTGAACACGGCGCTGCCGACGTTGTGATTCGTGTAGCCGATGGTCTGGACGCATGACCTCCCGCAGTTGAACCCGTCCACGACCCCTCGAAGCGCTCCGAGAACGGCGCCGGATGAGGCGGCGGCTTCGGGGTTTGTGTACACGGTCAGATTGACGGGCGTATGGTTGAGGTAGTCGTTCTGGAAACCGGCCGGGATCACGAGCCCGGTCGAGAGGGCATTTTGGCCGAGGTAGGTGGAGAGGTTCTGGGCGCCGACCGAGACGACCTGGACCTTCACGACCGTCGTATTGTTGAGCGCCTGCAGGAACGCGACGCTCACCGGGGTGAATCCGCCGCCCGGATTGTGGTCGTCGTTGACGACGATGAGGGTCGTCGAAACGTTTCCCGCGCCGGAAAAGATCAGCCCGAAGAGCGAGATCAGGATGATCGGGAAGATGAGCGAGAAGAAGAGCGCCACCGGGTTCCGAAAGTACGTCCGAGCGACGATTCGGAAATCGGCGGCGATGTTGCGCATCCTCATGGAGCGCCCTCCGTCTTGAGCGCTCCTTCGTCCATCTGTCCGACCAAACGGACGAAGACATCTTCCAGCGTGTCGTGCGTGGTCGTGAACGAAGTCCAGGGGAGCCCGCTTGCCTCGATGGCGGTCAGGATCTTGAGGGCGTCCCCCTTGTCGTTGAGGGTCACCGATACCTTCCCCTCCTCCTCGACGGCGGACGCGCCGAGGTTCATCCGGAGATAGGCCGCGAGGGCCGGGCTTCCCTCGACGGTCATCCGCGCAGGTTTCCCATGGGCCCGGATGATATCTGCCGGGCCACCGGCGGCGATGATCTTGCCGTGGTGAATGATCGCCACTTGGTCGGCGAGCATCTCCGCCTCTTCGAGGTAATGGGTCGTCAGGAAGACCGTACGGCCCTCGCGCTTCAGATTTCGAATCACCGCCCAGATCGCCCGGCGGGCGGTCGGGTCGAGGCCGGTGGTCGGTTCGTCGAGGAAACAGATCTCGGGGTCGTTCGTGAGCGCGAGGGCGAGGCCGAACTTTTGTTTCTGCCCGCCCGAGAGCGTATCGTAGCGGGCGTTCGCCTTGTCCGAGAGCTCGACCTGTTCGAGGAGGGCGTTCGGGTCGACGTTCGTTCCGAAGAGGGCGCGATAGTAAACGATCGCCTCCTTCGGCGTGATCTTCTCGAAGAACCGGAAGTCCTGCGGGATGACCCCGATGCGTCGGTGGAGTTCCGTGCCGTCGGCCCACGGGTCGAGTCCCAGCACCGTTACCTGTCCCTCGGTGCGGCGACGCAGCCCTTCGAGGATTTCGGTGGTTGTCGTTTTGCCGGCCCCGTTCGGCCCGAGGAACGAGAAGACCGTGCCCGGCGGGACGGAGAATCCGATCCCGTCGACGGCCGCGAGGGTTCCGTAGCGCTTGACGAGGCCGTCAACCTCGATCGCGGCCGGCATCGGTCCGTCCTGTGTTCGAAGAATAAGAAGGCTCTGGCCGCCGGTTCCCGCTATCGAAGATTCACCGCGTCGGGACGTTGACGGGTAGGTCGACCGAGCCCCCGGGAGCCACGACCGCTTGACTTCCGCGCATTCTCACCTGCAGAGGGTCCGGTCCGGACCAGGAGATCCGCATTCGCACGGGCGTCCAATCCAGCGCGGCGACTCCCGAGCCGATGCGCAGCTGTTCGAGGGAAGACGAATCCCAGTCGGAGGGGAAGGAGGGGTCGACCTCGAGCCGAGGCACTCGGGCGTCCACCGAGAGTCCCCAGAGACGCTCGAAGAGGGTCGTCAGGAACGGGGCGACGCTGAAGCCGAGTAGAAAGCAGGAATCGAAGGCCTCGGGCCGGTCGCCGCGGTAGCATTCGTTCGCCCATCCTCCCTCGAGGTCCATCCGCTCTCCGATCGTGCGGAGATACCGCAGTCCGAGCTCGACTTCTCCCACCGCTAGAGCCGCTTCGGCAGCCCAAGCGGTCGCGATCGTCCAGACCTCTCCGTCGTGGTACGATTGAGGGTCGTACCCGGGGTCCTTCGCGGACAGCGTGCGAACACCCCACGGGGTCGTGAGGTCCTCCTTCGCGGCGCGCAGCACGAGGGCGTGAGAGAGGTCGGGGTCGAGAATGCCCGAGGTCACCGTGCGCAGCGCGTTGGGCCGCACCCGCGCGACCGGAGCACCGCTGCGGAGGGAGTCGTAGAGGTATCCCTCCTCGGACCAGGGATACAGCTCCCGGACGGACCGAGCGATCCGGTCCGCGGCTTGAACCCAATCCCTCCCCGGCGACGCACTCGCCCCTCCCTCGTGGAGCTCGGCGGCCGCGAGCAGGGCCTGTCGCCAGAGGACCTGGACATCGATGGCGTGCTCGCGACGATTCACCGAATCCCAGATCGTGGTGTCGGGAGAGTCGATTCCGTACCGAACGCGAGTGAGCTGCCCGGTAGCGGTGGCGATTTCCTCGGCCTCGCCTCCGTGCCGGAGCAGCCCCGTGACCGCGTCGGTACGGGCCTGCCCCCACCCCAGGATTCGCTCGATGACCGCCGACCACTGGGCCGCGGTTTCCCGGTTTCCCGAGTGACGAAGGTACTGAGCGACGAGGCCGGGATAGTAGAGGGTCGTGTCCGACGTCCCGTAGAGAAAGATCGGGCCCGGCGAGATCTGCATCGGAAGCTCGCCCGGTTCGCCGCCGAGCAACGGCACCTCGGCGTGCAGCTGGAACCGGAACACGGAAGCGAGTGATCGCGCCACCCAGTCGAAGTCTCCGAGCCAGAGGGTCGCCGGCAGCATCCAGGCGAGGTCGCGGCACCAGATCGAGGAGTACCAAGGGTATCCGGCGACCAACCCCGTGAGCCCCTCCCCGGGAGAAGTGTACAGCCGGCGGAGGGCCGCTCGCGCGAACCCATACGCCCGTTCGAGCCCCGGGGCATTCGGGAAACGCAGGATCGGAGTACCCTGTTCCCAGGTGCGGTCCGCCGCGTCGATTGCCCGCGCGGCGGCGTTCGGGTCCGAGAGGACGGCGTCGGCGACGTTCGATGGACCGAGGTCCCGTTCGAGCCCGCCCGAGAGCAGAAAGGAGATCGTCGCGGGCCGGCCAGGGACCACCGTCAGCTCGTGGTGCGATGCAACCTGCTCGACCGGTCCCTGGAATCGCCCTCCCCCCCAGGCGGCCCGGTTCAGGAACATGCGGGAGGGCGTCACGCTCGAGCGATAGTCCAGGGCGAATCCTCGCTGGCGAACAGTCAGTCCGCGGGACGAAGCCTCGACATGGAACGCGGTCGGGCGTATCCCCTCGACCAGCACGGGCAGCAGGTACGGAGCGAAGGTGCTCACGACGAGCAGCGACGCAGGGGGACCCTCCGGAATCGATGCCGACAGGGTCCGAATCGCACCCGATGGGGAAGGGACGGCAACAATGTCCTGGATGACGTCGAACCGACCCAGCCGATGGCGGCTCCGCCAGCGGCCGGGAGCTTTCTCGACGCCCGTGAGACAGTCCGAGAGCGCCGTGGCTCCCGACTCGGTCGCGAGGGAGAGGCGCCACGGACCCGAGAGCCGAATCAGCTGGCCGTAGACTCCCCCCCAGTCGATCAGGGCCCCTCGCGTCTCCCGAGGGAGCTCGAGGTCGCCCCGGCCGTCCAGGAGGACGGCGGAAGCGAGGCTCGTGAGCAATACCGGTACGTTGGGGGGTGGGCCCGACGGCGAGGCGGCCGACAGATTCACGGCGAAGCCTCGGTTCGCGGGGCCTCCGTGAACTCGAACCAGACCAGCGGTGGGATGGCGACGCTTTGGAGCTCCAGCCGAACCGTTACCTCCCGCTCGACACCGGTCGAGACCTGGTCGAGGGCGACCTCGGTCGGTTCACCGGGACGGAGCTCGAGCGGAGCGGCCCCGCTGATCTCGGCGGCGGTCCTCCAGGCCCGGGGGGAACCCGTGCCTAGCCGTACTCGAGCGGAAGGTACCTCGACCCGGTCCACCCAGAAGCGCAGGGAGGAGAACGCCCCCACGCGCAACGGCGGATTGGCGAGCATGAAAGAGAGACCCTCAGCATTTCGAACGAGGGAACGGGGCACGTAGACCGATTCTTCGACCGTCTCCGCGACCCAGAGGAGCGCTTCGAGGGAGTGCATGCCGAACTCGCGACCGACCGAGAGTCCCTGTCGAACGAGCGAAAGCGCGGGTCCAAGGCGGTGGTCGCTCACGCCGGGTCGAGCGTCCGGAGCGACTTGAGTGTTCGGGCGGGCGAGGGTGCTCCCCTCGCTCTCGCCGAACCTCCGGTGCGTCATTGCTCCGCGCGACCGACGGTTACGCTCTTTGCAAACGATTCCGGGGACGAAACGCTTTATTCCGTTCGACTCCCCCGAAGTTACTCCGCGGGTTCCCGAGTATGGTTCGTCCTCTATCGGAGGCGCTGCGCGCCTCGCCGCTCCTTTTCGAGCCGGTTCCGTCTCCCGCCCGAACTCCCGCCCATCGGGTCGAGGAGCGCACGTCCGCTGTCGCCCGGTTGATCGAGGCCGTTCCCCGGGTCGACGCTCTCGACATTCCCGAACTCGTGGACGAGAACCACGAAGGACAGCCTCACTACCGGTCGGGCGACCTCCCGGCCTATGCGCGAGCCCTCACCGAGCGCACGGGACGGGAAGTCATTTTGAACAAGGTCGTAGCCCACCTGGCCGATTCGAAGGCGCTCGAGCGCTGGGCCCACGAAACGGTGGAGCGGGGCATCCGGCACGCCGTCCTCGTCGGGGGCAGCAGCCGATACATCCCGTATCCGGGGCCTCCGGTCGCGGAGGCGGACCAGATCTGCCGACCGATCTTTGCCGCCGCCGGCGGGGGGATCGGCAACATCGCGATCCCCCAACGGACCGGGGAAGCGCACCGGATGCTCGCGAAGACCCGAGCCGGGGCGTCGTTCTTCACCACGCAGCTCTTGTTCGATGCCGAGGCCGCGCGCAAGGTCCTGCTCCAGTACGACCTTCTCTGCCGCCAGGCATCCATCCCTCCGGCCGCCGTCCTGCTCAGCGTCGCGCCGATCGCGGACGACCAGGATGCGGAGTTCGTACGGTGGCTGGGGGCGGACCTTCCTGATTCCGCGGAGCGCACGATCCTGGACGGCGAGGAGAGCGACGCGGCCCGCCGCAGTGTCGAGATCGCGGTCTCGGTGTGGGAAGGAGTCGCGAAGATGGCCCGCGCGGAGCACCTCGCGGTTCCGATCGGGGTGAACGTTGAGCAGGTCTCCGCGCGTCACCTCGAGGTCGCCGGGACGCTCCTTCTCGAGCTCGCTCGACGCATCGACGTGCCTCCCTCGCCCTAGGTCGAATTTCCGGCCCGTGGCGGTCGAGGGGTCCGGTCAGCTCACCGGAACGCCTTCGGCGAGGAACGGCTGTCCGTCCAGCTCCACGGTCGCGCCAGCGAGCGTGGTGAGGTAGGAGAAGCGGGAAGGATTGCGGCCACCGAGCGACCGGTTCCCGCCGAGGAGGAGGCTCACGGACCCGGCCGCGACGTCGGCCACCTCGGGCGCGCGGGAGATCGAGGGATTGACGCCGAAGGTCAGCGCGCCGGGAAGTTCGCGACCCCGTCCTCCCCGGGCGTACTCGCGCGAGAACGCCGCACCGCCCCGGTCGAACGAATACTCCGTGAGCCGCCCATGTCGGAACGAGAACCTCGCTCCGAGCGCGACCGGCGGGTCGGCGAACCGGTTGTAGGTTTCCCGATTCGATTCCCAGACGCCCTCCCCGACTCCGGGAACCAACGGCACCGCCACCACCCCCGTCGGGATCTGCGTCCACAATCGACCGGCCCGGCGGTCCGCACGGTCCACCCGTCCGTCCTCGACCACCGGGGGAGCCCGCAGGAGTTCGACCACGAGGTCAGTCCCGTTCGGATGGCGGAGGCGAACCTGACGGGCCCGATGGAGTCGCCGGACCAGATGGGCCGCGGCTCGGGCGAGTCGGTCGGGAGCGACGAGGCTGCCTTGGATCAGTTCTCGTTGCCAGGCGTCCCGGTCCACCCCGAATCGGGCGGCCGCCGGGGCCGTCGCCGCGGCGACCGCGATGCGCGCCGCCCGGAGCCCCGCTCGTCGCGCCGCCCGCCACCATCCCGCTCCGTGACGACCCAGCACCGCATCCAGTTCCTCGGCCGATAGTCCCAGCAAGCGAGAGAACTGTTCGGGGCCCGGGAAATACACGTAGGCGTCGCTCGCCTCCGCGATCGCCGCCGGAGCGCTCGGAACCGTACGGGAGCCGGATTGCGCGAGCGAGCGGAAGAACGCCGTTTCGTCCTCGACCACGAGCGTCGGTTCGCACCCTCGACGCCGGGCCTCGAGGACGAACGCCCGCGCCCACGGGAGCGCGTGGTCCCAGGCCTCGACCGTGAGGGCCTCCCCGCGCCGGAGCCCGAGGCACTGGTTCAGGACCACCTGGGCGAGGCGGTCCTCCGGACGCGAGCGCGTCGGGCGCGTCACCCTCGGCCGCCGTGGGGGTGGTGATGGCCCGTCCGGCCGCCGGCGACCGAAGGCGCCGCCACGAGCCAGCCGCCGTCCAGGACCCCCTTCACCCCTCGGAGGTCCTCGGCTGCTTTCTCGATCTCCCGCCGCCGGCCGAGCAGCAGGACCACTTCGGCGCACGCATCTCCCTCGAGGTGAACGTGCGTGGTGGACCGGATGTGCTCTCCCCAGCGATGCTCGGCCGCTGTGAGACGTTGGAGGACGTTCGGAGCGTCGTGGCGGTAGAGAAGGGCCACCACTCCGAGCGCGTCGGAGTCGGGGTTCGAGAGCGTCCGGGCGGACACCTCCTTGCGAATGAGCGCCCGGATCGCGTCCGACCGGCTGGGGCTGTTCCGTTCGCGCACCCACGCATCGAGCTGTCCCAACAGCTCGGGTTCGAGCGAGACGCCCACGCGGACGACGCGTGACGTCATGGCTCAATCACCGGAGCGGTGGGGTTTCGGTCGGGTCCGGTACTCGGCGGCAGCCGGGGCGGGAAGCCGATCTCCTCGTAGCCTCGGTGTCGGTAGATGGCCATGGCGATGAGCCACGTCCCGACGAAGAGTGCGATGATCCCGAAGCCAACGTACTGCCAGGCGGCTTCCCCGTTGACCGCGTTCAAGCTGTTCCAGAACGGACCCGAGAGGCCGAGCTCGGAGGCCAGAACGGTGAGGACCTCGAGGGTCCCGATGGCGAACGCCACCAGCACCGAGATGATTGTGATGGTCAGATTGTAGTAGACCTTCCGGATCGGCTTCAGGAACGCCCACCCGTAGGCGTAGCGCATCGCGATGCCGTCGGTCGTATCGACGACGACCATCCCGCAGGTGAAGAGGAACGGCATGAGGAGGGCGGTCCACACCGGGACGGGAGCGACCCCGGTCGACAGCCCCAGCGTGAGCGCGATCACGGTCACTTCGGAGGCGGTATCGAACCCGAGCCCGAACAGAACGCCGACCGGATACATCTGCCAGGGTCGGTTCACAATCCGGAAGAGACGGCCGAAGTAGCGGTTCATGAAACCGCGCTTGTTGAGCTGCTCTTCGAGAGCTTCCTCGGAGAGATGGCCGGCCCGGAGTCCCTGGAAGATCCGGTAGATCTCGAGGACGATGACGAGGTTGATCAGCCCGATGATCCAAAGGAACGCCCCGGACACGATCGTGCCCAGGACGGACCCGACCGCGGCGAACGTTCCGTAGGTGTGGTTCACGAAGTCAAAGGCGACGACCAACGCGACGATCATCCCGATGACGATGGTCGAGTGGCCCAGGGAAAACCAGGTCCCGACGGTGAGGGGGCGCTGCTCCTGCTGGAGGAGCTTCCGCGTCGTGTTGTCGATCGCCGAGATATGGTCCGCGTCGACCCCGTGGCGGAGCCCCAGCGTGAAGCTCAGGACCCCGAGCGGCAGAAAGAGCGCGTAGGACTTCGCGACCACCAACAGCAGCAAGAAACCGATCGTGGTGGCGACCGCGATAACGGCGTAGATCACCCCGATGAGGAACTTCTCCCGCAGCGTCAGGACCGCCGAGCGGGCCGGGGACGAGGCAACGGGCGGCGGATTCAAGGGAGCGGGGGGCCCGCCCATGTATCGAACTACGCGCGACCCCACATAACGGTTATGTCGTCTCCGGAATTCGTGCTACTGAATCTCGGTCGCCCTCCGGCTCGCTTCGTATTTTCGGTAGGACGCTCGTCTTTCCGGAAAGCGATGAACGGCTTACGATACGGTCTTCGTCAGTGCCCCCAACGCGGCCGTGAGGTCGTCCTCCTGCAGGAGAAAGATCGTGTCGGTGTAGCAGGAGAGCGCCTCCACGATGTTGATCTCCTGGGAGGCGAGCACGCCGGCGAGGTGGCGCAAAAGGCCCGGGGTCTCTTCGATGCTCTCGGGGCTCGTTACCGCGACTTCGACCAGATTCTTGCGGACCGAGATCAACTGGCTCTCCCGTAGACGACGAAGGACCCGAGGCACGGAGTCCTCGTCGACGATGACGACCGTTCCCCGGGAGACCTGGATCACCCGGCAGAGGAGGTTCTCGTCGAGGAGTTCCTCGACGACGTCCCCGAGGCGCTGGAGAACATCCGCACCCTGACTCAGCGTGACGGCGGCGACCTTCGTTCGGGTCTCGATACGGCTCTTGCGCATCACGCGATGCACTCCCGCCTCCCGGGCGCTCTCCGCCCGTCCGTGAGGATAGCGTCGGCACGCGGCCAAGACCGCGTCCGTGGCCGGTATTCCGAGGTCCGCCGAGACCCGCCGGGCGATGGCCGAATAGTTGCCGATTCGCATCCGGATGGCGTCGCCGAGCGCTGGATGTGCGTCCAGGTACTCGCGAACTCTCTCCGCTACCGACTCGTCGGGCATGATTGTCCGATTTCGGACACTTTGGTCCAGAACTGTCCAATGACGGTCACACGGTATAAATCTCTGTCCCTCGTGCGCTACGTTCTGTGAAGCGCGCCGCCGCGAAGCCCAAGGTCGTACTCGCGTACTCGGGGGGGCTCGATACCTCGGTCGCGATCCCTTGGCTGATGGAGGCGAAAGGGGCCGACGTGGTGTCGGTCACCGTCGATGTGGGTCAGCCCGTCGACCTTGAGAAGGTCCGGGCGAAGGCGAAAGCTTCGGGAGCCACCCAGGCCTACGTAGCCGACGCGCGGCAGGAGTTCGCCGAGGAGTTCATCGCCCCGGCCCTGCGCGCGAACGCTCTCTACGAGGGCGTCTATCCGCTCAGCACCGCGCTCGCTCGGCCCCTCATCGCCCGTCATTTGGTCGAGGTGGCCCATCAGGAGGGGGCGAAGTTTGTGGCCCATGGTTGTACCGGGAAGGGAAACGACCAGGTCCGATTCGACCTCTCGACGACCGGTCTCGCGCCCGAGCTCACGGTCATCGCCCCGGCCCGCGAATGGGAGATGACCCGGGAGGACGAGATCGTCTACGCCCGCGAGCACGACGTCCCGGTCGACGCGACGAAGTCCTCGCCCTACAGTGTCGACGAGAACCTCTGGGGACGCTCCGTCGAGTGCGGCATCCTCGAGGACCCGTCGGTCGAGCCTCCCGAGGAGGCCTACGGGTGGACCTGTGCGCCGTCGGATGCCCCGGCGAAGGCCCAGTACGTCACCATCGCGTTCGAAAAGGGTCTGCCCGTCGCCGTCGACGGCGACCGGGCCCCTCTCCACGAACTGATCGCCGGGCTCAATCGCACCGCCGGGGCCCACGGGGTCGGTCGGATCGACCATCTCGAGTCCCGAGTGGTCGGTATCAAGTCCCGGGAGGTCTACGAATGCCCCGCCGCGGTCGTGCTGATCGCCGCCCACCAAGCGCTCGAGGCCCTGGTCCTCCCGCGCGACCTTCTCGACTTCAAGCGCACGGTCGAGCAACGCTACACCCTGTTGATCTACGACGGCCTCTGGTTCACTCCCCTGCGTACATCGCTCGATGCGTTCGTCGAAGCGACGCAGGAACGTGTGAGCGGCGAGGTCACGGTGAAGCTCTTCAAGGGGTCCGCCCACGTCTCGGGACGCCGCTCTCCGCTCGCTCTCTACCAGCCCAAGCTCGCGACGTACTCCTCCGGCGATGAGTACCGCCGACAGATGGCGGAGGGGTTCATCTACGTCTGGGGGCTCCCGGCGCGAACGTGGGCCGCCGTCGGTGCCCGGGCCCGGCCCACGGCGGTCAAGACCCCGGACCTACGGACCTGAACGCGCCCGGTGCGCACCGCTCCATGACCGATTCATCTCCTACTCCATCGTATGTTCGCACCCCTCAGGCGGGATTCCTCGCCTCCCTGTCGGTGGACCGCTCGCTCGCGCGCTACGACCTTGCCGGAAGCGTGGCTCACGCCGAGATGCTCGGTCACGTGGGACTGCTCTCCCCTCCCGAGGTCGCCACGCTCTGCGGGGGGCTTCGTGCGATCGGGCAGGAGATCAAAGAGGGCTCGTTCCCCTGGCGAGACGAGCTGGAGGACGTCCACACGAACATCGAGGTCCGACTGACCGCTCTCGTGGGACCCGTCGGCGGGAAGCTTCACACCGCTCGCAGCCGCAACGACCAGGTCGCCGTGGACGAGCGACTCTACCTGCGAGCTGCCGTGGCCCAGGTCGCGGCCGCGCTGGTAGGGCTCGAAGAGCTCCTGCTCGCGAAGGCGAGCCTCGAAGCGAGCGTCCCCATGCCCGGCTACACGCACCTCCAGCGGGCCCAACCGGTCACGGTGGGCCACCTTCTGCTCGCCCACTTCTGGCGCTTCGACCGGGACCTCGACCGACTGTTCGCGACGGCCGAGCGCGCCGACGTCAGTCCGCTCGGGGCCGGCGCTCTGGCGGGCTCGACCCTCCCGATCGACCCGGCGTTCACCGCGAAGCGACTGGGGTTCGACCGCTCCTTCGAGAATTCGATGGATGCAGTGAGCGACCGGGACCCGTTCGCGGAGCTGCTGTTCGACCTCGCCCTGCTCGCGGTCCATGCGAGCGCTCTCGGCGAGGAGGTCGTGCTGTTCGCGTCGAAGGAGTTCGGGTTCCTCGAGCGCTCTCCCGCCCTCGGCTCGGGCAGCAGCCTCATGCCGCAGAAGCGGAACCCGGATGCCGCGGAGCTCGTGCGGGGGAAGGCCGGCCGGACGGTCGGCGACCTCGTGGCGCTCCTGACGACCCTGAAGGGTCTGCCGCTCGCGTACGATCGGGACTTGCAGGAGGACAAAGCCCCGGTCCTCGACGCGGTCGGGACCGTGTTCGCAGTGCTGGACGCCCTCTGCGTGACCGTCCAGGGCATGGCGTTCGACCATGCTCGGCTCCTCGCAGCCTCCGAGGACCCCGAGTTGTTCGCCACCGACATCGCGGAACGGCTTGTGGCCCAGGGGGTTCCCTTCCGAACCGCCCACGAATCGGTGAGCCAGCTCTATGCGGCCGCGTCCGGACCGGTCGATTCCGCCTCCGTGCGCGCAGGCCTTCCCGTGCTTCGTTCTCCGGATTCGGGACTTCTCGACCCGACGGCCGCTCTCGCGCGACGCGCCTCGCCCGGAGGACCGGGTCCGCAGGCGGTCGCTCGTCAGGTCGTCATGGCCCGTGCCCGACTCGCGGCCCGGATCGCTTCCCTCTCCTCGCTCGACCGCAAGGTCGCGCTGATCGAGGAGCTGCTCGAAGAGGAAGGAAAATGACAAACTGCCCAGAGTGCGACGCGAAAGTAGAGAAACACGGCATGGTGCTCGGCGAGGTCTTCCCCTGCCCGGACTGCGGAACGGAACTCGAGGTTCTGGGGAACGCGCCGTTCTCCATCCAGCCCGCCCCGAAGGAAGCCGAGGACTGGGGTGAGTAACGGGGTCCGGCTCGGGGTCTTCTACACGATCATCCGCCCCGAGGAGAAGGCGATCCTCGCGGCGGCGGAGGCGCGAGGGATCCCGGTCGTTCGGCTCGACGACGGCGTCGTGACGTTCGGCCTCGAAGCCCCCGCCGACCTGCCCGACGTGGTCCTGAACCGCTCGGTCTCGCACACCCGGTCGCTCTACGCGGTCCATTGCTACTCGGCCTACGGCGTCCCGACGGTGAACACCCCGTCGGTCGTGGAGCTCGCCGGCGACAAAGTGCTCTGTTCGCTTCGGCTCGCCGAGCGGCACATTCCGACGCCCCGCACGGTCGTCGCCCTGTCGCCCGAAGCCGCGATGACCGCGATCGAGCAGATCGGTTATCCGGCCGTACTCAAGCCGGCGATCGGCTCCTGGGGTCGTCTCATGGCCAAGGTCGACAACGCCGAGGACGCGCTGCAGATCCTCGAGCACAAGAGCGCCCTCTCCTCGCCGATCCACTCGGTGTTCTACGTCCAGGAGTTCATTCCGAAGCCGGACCGGGACCTGCGGGTCTTCGTGGTCGGCGACGAGGTCGTGGCCGCGATGTTCCGCCACTCGGCCGATTGGCGGACGAACGCGGCCCGAGGCGCGTCGGCGGAGGCGGCCCCGCACACGAGCGAGCTCGTCGACCTCGCGCTGCGAGCCGCCGAGGCGGTCGGAGGGGGCGTGCTGGCGGTCGACCTGATGGAAGCTCCGTCGGGTCTCGTCGTTCACGAAGTGAACCCGACTCCCGAGTTCAAGACGCTCGCCGCGGCGACGGGCGTCGACATCGCCGGACGGGTGGTCGACTACGCGGTCGGAGTCGCACGGCGATGAAGGTCGCGATCGTCGGCGGGTCAGGGTACGTGGGCGGCGAGCTCCTTCGGCTCCTGCTTCGTCACCCCGAGGTCGAGGTGACCCAGGTCACCTCGGATTCGATGGCGGGCCGGCCCGTCTGGCGGGCGCATCCCAACCTTCGCAAGGCGACCTCTCTCACATTCACTCCGCACGACGAGCTCCGCTCCGCGGACGCCACGTTCGTGGCGACGCCCCACGGCGAATCGATGGCCCGGATGCCGAGCCTCCTCGAGACCAACGATTTCGTCATCGACCTTGCGGCGGACTTTCGGCTCAAGGACCCGGCTCGCTACGCGGAGTACTACCCCCAAGCCCACGCCCATCCCGAGCTTCTGTCGAAAAGCGTCTACGGACTTCCCGAGCTCCACCGTTCCGAGCTGAAGAGCGCCCGATTGATCGCCGTGCCCGGCTGCATCGCCACCGCGTCGATCCTGGCGTTGAAGCCGTTGGTCGACCGCGGATGGGTTGAACCTCGGCCCGTGGTGATCGACGCGAAGAGCGGATCCTCCGCGAGCGGCCAGGACGCTGGACCCGCGGGACGGCACGCGGAACGATCCGGCGTGATGCGAGCGTACGCTCCGGCCGGCCACCGTCACACCGCCGAGATCGAGCAGGAGACGGGCGCGCGGGTCGCCCTCTCGTGCCACGCGGTCGAGGCTGTCCGGGGGGTCCTGTCGACCGTCCACGCCTCCGTTGCCCCGGCGGTCGACGACAAGGAGCTCTGGCGGACGTACCGAACGGCCTACGGCGAGGAGCCGTTCGTGCGGATCGTTCACGAGTCCGACGGGATCCACCGCGAGCCCGAACCGAAGATCCTCGCGGGGTCCAATTTCTGCGACCTCGGGTTCGCGTCCGACCCTCACGGAAATCGGGTGGTCGCCCTCGCCGCGCTCGACAACCTGATGAAGGGGGCCGCCGGCAACGCCGTCCAGTGCTTCAACATCCGTCACGGGGTCCCGGAAACGACCGGCCTCGAGTTCCTCGGCCTGCACCCGATCTAGGACCGTCCCGTGACGCTCGTCGTGAAGGTCGGAGGCGCGGCCGGTAACGCCCTCGACCCGGTGATCTCCGACCTCGCAGGCCGAAAGGATTTCGTCCTCGTCCATGGCGGATCGAAGGAGATCGACCAGCTCGGGGCGGCGCTCGGACGACCTGCGGAGTACTACACCTCTCCGAGCGGCGTCGTCTCTCGCCGGAGCGACGCGGCCCATCTCGAAGTGGTGGTCCTCGCACTGGCCGGCAAGGTCCAGACCGATATCGTCGCCGCATTCGCCCAGCGCGGGGTCCGGGCCGTGGGTCTCTCCGGTGTCGACGATCGGCTCCTGCTCGCCCGTCGCAAGGAAGGAACGAGGGCCGTCGTCCGTGGTCGTACCGTTCACCTCACCGACGACCTGTCCGGAACCGTCGAGAAGGTGAATGACGGTCTCCTCCGTCTCCTCCTCGACGCCGGGATAGCGCCGGTCGTAGGTCCCCCGGCCGTCACCGCGTCGGGAGAGGTCCTCAACGTCGACGCGGACCGTGCGGCAGCCCAGGTGGCGGTGGCCCTCGGTGCCGAGGCGCTCCTGTTGCTGACGAACGTTCCGGGATTGCTACGAGATGCGGAGGACCCGACGTCGCTCATCCCTCGGGTCGGTCCCCAGGCCTTCGAAGAAGCCCTCGGATTCGCTCAGGGCCGGATGCGAAAGAAACTCCTCGCGGCACGCGAGGCTCGAGCGGGAGGCGTTCCGAAGGTCGTGATCGCCGCGTCCAGCGGCTCCGCACCCGTGGAGGAAGCCCTGCACGGACACGGAACGGTGTTCGAGTGACCGGAGCCGGACCGCCCGCGACGAGGGAATTCGCCGCGTCCGCGTCGAAGCGCCTCACTCTCGTCCGAGGAAGCGGAGCCCGCCTCTGGGACGAGGCCGGTCGGGCGTACGTCGACCTCGGAGCCACGCACGGGGTCGGCAACCTCGGTTCCAGTCCGCCCGAGGTAGTGCGAGCGATCGAGGCTCAGGCCAAGGAGCTCCTCTACCTCGGCAGCGGATACTCCAACCCGGTTCGCACCGCCTTCATCGACCGATTGCTGTCCCTACTGCCCGCCTCCTTCGGAAGCGTCTTCCTATCGAACTCCGGGACCGAGGCGGCCGAGGCCGCGCTCAAGATCGCCCGGTCCGTCACCGGACGCACCCAGATCGTCGCCGCGATGCGGGGATTTCACGGGCGGACGATGGGCGCCCTCAGCGCGACCTGGCGCCGAGAGCTCAAGGAACCGTTCGAGCCGCTGGTCCCGGGGTTCGTCCACGTTCCGCTCAACGACGTCGCGGCGCTCGAGGCCGCCGTCGACGAGACGACCGCCCTCGTGCTGCTCGAACCGGTCCAGGGCGAGGGCGGCGTCCACGTCGCCACCGAAGGGTACCTCCGTGCGGCCCGGGCCGCGACCGAGCGAGCGGGGTCCCTGCTCGCATTCGACGAAGTGCAGACGGGCCTCGGCCGGACCGGCCGTATGTTTGCGTTCGAGCGCTGGGGCATCGTCCCGGACGTTCTCCTTCTCGCGAAATCCCTCGCGGGCGGACTCCCGATCGGCGCGACCGTCGTGGCGAGCGAGGTCGTGCCGCGCTTCCGGGGGAGCCACCACTCCACGTTCGGAGGAAACCCTCTCGCGTGCGCCGCGGGCCTCGCCGCCCTCAACTATCTCGTGCGCGAACACCTCCCCGAGCGGGCCGAACGCCTGGGGACGCGGGGGCTCGCGCGGCTCGGCTCCCTGCCCCCCGAGAAAGTGCGGGAAGTGCGCGGGCTCGGTCTCATGATCGGAGTGGAGTTCCGGGAAAAGGTCGCGCCGTATCTTGCGGAACTCGAATCCCGCGGGTTCCTCGCGATCTCGGCGGGGTCGACGGTGATGCGTCTGCTCCCTCCCCTCGTGATCACGGACGAGGATTGGGAGGCCAGTTTGGAAGCGATCGCCGGGGTGGTCCGCGGTGGATGAGGTTCGGGTCCTCGAGCGGCTGGTCCGGAAGTATAGCCCCTCTGGAAAGGAGGCGGGCGCGGTGCAGGAGTTCGTCCGTGTCGCTCGGGAACTCGGCTACGCGGCCCGAACAGATGCGGTCGGCAACGGGATCGCCCGCCGGGGACGAGGCCGCCCTCGATTGGTCTTTCTCGGGCACATCGACACGGTAGAAGGGCGTCTACCGGTACGACGGCGGGCCGGCCGCCTCTACGGTCGGGGAACGGTGGATGCGAAAGGGCCGCTGGCGGCGGCGCTTCTCGCCGGCCGCGAGCTCGCGAGTCCGGGGGAGTACCTCGTGGTGGCTGCCGTCGGCGAGGAGACGGATAGTCGGGGGGCTCGGCACCTCCTCAGCCGGCTCCGCCCGGATGCTGTGATCGCGGGCGAACCGAGCGGATGGGACGGAGTGACGATCGGCTACAAGGGCGAGGTTCGGGTAGAACTCACCTTCCGCGGCCGCCGCACCCACTTCTCCTCCCCGATCCCGACCACGACGGACCGAGTCATCGGCTGGGTGGGAGCGGTCCGCGCGTTCGTCGCCGACCGTGCCCACGACTCTCCCTTCCGTTCCCTGACCGCGAAGGTGGTCGAGGTGCAGAGTCGTCGCCGGGGGGACGAGGAGACGGCTCGGGTGACGGTCGACTTTCGCTTACCGCCGACGATCTCCACACGGGAACTGCTTCGGACGATGCCCCGCGCGACGGGCGCGTCCCGGCCGGTCGTGAAGATTCGGGTCGAACCGATCGAGGTCGACCGGACCAATCCCGTGGTCGCGAGCCTCGTCGAGGGGGTTCGGGCGGCGGGGGGCCGGCCGACGCTCTGGCGAAAGGGGGGGACCTCCGACCTGAACCTCGTGGTACCGGCCTGGCGCGTCCCGGGTGCCGCGTACGGACCGGGCGACGCCCGGCTCGATCACACCGACCGGGAGTCGGTCTCCCTTTCCGAGTTCGCGCGTTCGGTCACCGTGCTGCGGGTCGCGCTCGAACGCCTGCAGGCCCGGGCGCCTACTCTTCGACGATCGGCCGGCGGTGCTTGATGAAGTCCCCGCCCCGAAGTTCGCGTACCGCCTCGAGCAACTGAGCTTGGGTGTTCATCACGATCGGTCCGTACCACGCCACGGGTTCGTGGAGGGGGCGTCCCGAAACCAGCAGGAATCGAGCGTCGTCTTCCAGAGCATGCGCCCGGATGGGCCCGCCCGGGCCGAAGAGAGCGGTCTCGCCCGCCTCAACGGGCTGGTCATCGCCGCCGTCGAACCGAACGTTCCCCGTGACGGCGTGGGCGAAAGCGGTGTATCCGGAAGGGGGGCTCAGTTCGAACGAGCCGCGGGCCGGCACGGTGACGTCCAGGTAGGTCGGGTCCACCGGGATCCCTTTCACGGGGCCTTCGGTGCCGCGGTAGGTTCCCGCGACGACCTTCACTCGAGTACCGTCATCCGAGGTCACCTCGGGGAAGTCGGCCCGGGTCAAGCCCCGGTAGGCCGGCACGGACATCTTCTCCTTCGCGGGAAGATTCACCCACAACTGGAAGCCGGACATCGTGCCCTCGCTGCGCTTCGGCATCTCCTGGTGGATGATCCCGCTGCCGGAGTTCATCCATTGAACGTCGCCGGAGCCGATCACGCCCGCGTTCCCGAGAGTGTCTCCGTGCTCCACCTGGCCTTCGAGAACGTAGGTCACGGTCTCGATGCCGCGATGCGGGTGCCAGGGGAAGCCGGCCATGTAGTCTTCCGGGTTCGAAGAGCCGAATCGGTCGAGCAGTAGGAACGGGTCGAAGAGCGGCACCTCGTTGTTCGAGAAAGAACGGCGAAGTCGGACCCCGGCCCCTTCGAGGGTCGGGACGCCGGGAAAGCGATGGACGATGGATCGGGTCGGTTCGGGCATTGTCGTAACCTCACTCTACTCAATTACCTTTGGTTACTTAAAGGGGAGGGAACGGTCGGGTAACTTCGGGCTCCCCGGCAGGTCGAGAGACGTTAGATGACGTGGACCTGGGTCAAACCCCAGACCAACCCGAAACCGAGCGTGACGCCGGAAATGGGTCCGGCCGCCCAGCCGAGGAGGATGCTGCGGATCGGCTTCCACAGGACGGTGGAGCGGCGGCGCGCGATCCCGGCGCCGATCATCGCTCCCACGAGCGCCTGGTTCATGGAGGTGAAGAGCCCGAACGCCACCGACACGAGGATCACGGTCGATTGGGCGAGCTGGGAGGCAGTGGCCATTCGTGGGTCGAGCTCGACCAGGTCGAAGGCGACGCGCTGAAGCAGGGGGCGACCCCACGTCAGCACCCCGAGGGCGATACCAAGGCCTCCGATGACGCCCGCCAGGAAGAGGCCGAAGAGTCCCGTCTGGATCAGACCTCCGGAGGCGTTCGAAACGTCGTTCGCACCCATGGCGAAGGACGCGGCGGCGCCGACCCCGACGAGGCCGAGGATCGCCGTCCGTCCCAGGGCCGGTCGAAGACCCGTGCTGGGGGAAGGGGCCAGCGGGCGGTACCGGTCCGCGGCCCGAACGAACAGGAAACCGAGGGCGAACGCCGCGAACGGGGCGACCGCCCAGAGTACGACGAGCGAACCGATGGTCTCCCAGTGAATGGGGATGCCGGCCGCGAGGCCGGCACCTACGGTGGCGAACACGAGGATCTGGATCGTCGAAGTCGGGATGGTGACGAGATTGTAGACACTGGTGAGAGCGAGGGCCGAGACGACGATCGCGAGGGCGACTCCGAGGGCGACCGTGCCCCCTCCGAGAAGGCCGTGACCGACGGTCGATTCGACCTGTCCGCTCGCGAAGGCCGCTCCGACCAAGGCAAGAGGTGCCATCAGGAGGAGAGCGTGCCACGGACGGATCGCTCCCGCCGCGTACGGCATCCCCATGCAGGCGCCGGTGTAGTGGGCGCCGATACTGAAGGCGAACGCGAAGGCGGCGGCAACCAACAGGTCCGCCGTCAGCGTCAACGTCTTCCGAGACGCGACCGCGAGTATAATCCCGCGGGACGGTGGAACCGATAGTGCGAATCGTTTCGAACGGAGCGGAGTGGTTCAATCCGCGGGGGGCGTCGTGGGCTTCTTGCGGAGCGACTTCTCGATGTCGTCGAGCTGACTCAGCACGACGGCGGGCGGCGCGGGCTTGGAGGCCGCCGCCTCGAACTCTTCGGGGCTTTCGTCCCAGACCTCTTTCGGATACCGGCGGTGCTCGGTGGGACCGGTCGAGGATTCGTCCCAGGTACGTGCGTCGACGACCGGACGACCCGGTGTCGGAAGGGGTCCCGGACCTACAGTGACTGAGGAGCCGGGCGCCGCCCTTGCGGCCGACACGGGTACTCCCGGCCGCTCCTCTGGGGTCGGCCCCGGGTAGCCTTCCCGGGAGCGACCAAAGAAACCCGGAGTCTTTTCTTTAAAGCGAATCGTTGTTGGAGGCACGGCGGGGGCCGTCACCTTCTCGGGGGGGGCCTCGAGTGCGTCCTCCGCGAAGAGCGCGACCACTCCGGCGGAGAGTCCGGTGATCCCCAACGCGACAAAGAGGATCCACGGCCGGAGAAGAACCGCCCCGCTCGCTCCGAAGTGGGTCGTGGTTCCGGCGAGGTACAGATAGACCGCGAGGCCGGTACACAGACCGCCCACGAGGAAAAGCGGCAGCGCCGCGTAGACCTTCTCGCGCCATGACTCCGGCTCCGTCTTCGCAGGAAGGATCGAATCGGCCGAGTTCATGGGCAACCTGTCGTCAAGGTGCATCGATTCACAGTAACCTCGACGCTGGTCACGGTGGGTAGCGCGGCTCCGAGGTCAACGTAGAGACGAAGCGTGATGGTGGAAGTCGCGCCTCCGGTAGCGACCCCCGTCGAAAAGTACCCGTTCCCGAACACCCACCCGGTCGTGAGGTGGACCGCGACCTCCACGTCGAACCCCACCGCAGGGCCGGCGTGGCCGGGCTGCACGACGGTGAAGATGACGCGTTCGATGTAGTCCCCGGCCGGGAGGGCGGGAGCCGACGCGGGACGGTACCTATCGGTGCAAGCCGCGGCGCAGGCCGCGAGAACGACCGGGGTCCCTTCGAGGCCGGGGGAGGTCCCTTGGACCCCGGCCGCAACGTATCCGGGGGCGCCGCGAAAGTGGAGCAATGCTTGCGCCCCAATAGTGACCGGGGGCGCCGCGAGGGGAGCGGTTTTGACCGTGAGGTAGGGAGAACCCGGGAACGAACGAACGGTGGTGGCGGCCGACGCGGACGCCGGGATGACGACGAGCAGCAGGAGGATCGCCAAACCCAGCCCGTGCCACGGCCGTCTCGAACTTCTCATGGACCTAGGTCCCAACCATAGGGCGCCACCCCACCACTCCCTCGGACCGGCCGAGCGTCAAAGTCCGGAAGAGACGGGGGTTCCACCCCGCCGTAGAGAGGAAGGGGTTCGGCGGTCGCGCGATAGTCGGCGGTTCGAAAATGCCGAGCCCTCGCTAGGGGCACGCCGTCGCGCTCGCACACTGGTTGAATACCACCGAGAGCGAATTGATCACGGGGGCCGTGGTCGTACCAAGGTCGACGTAGAGGTAGACCGGGATCGTTTCGGCCGACGAAGCCGAGGAAACACCCGTTGCGAGATACCCTTGGACCACGACGGTACCGGTCGAGGCAACGATGGTGACCGAGAAGTCGAACCCGAGGCTGGTCCCACCCGTCGCGGGCTGGATCACGTTGATGACAAACTGCTCACCGTAATTCCCCGTGGTCTCGGTAGCGGGGTTCGCGGTGCGGAAGTTCTGAACCGCGCACGGGGCGGGGTTGCAGACCGCAAGGGCGGTCGGATTCCCTTGCAGTCCCACGGTGCCAACCTGAGTCCCCGCCGTCGCCGCGCCGGTCATGCCGGCCGAGAGGACCACGAGCTGCTCCGACGCGATCGAGCCGATGTTTGCAAACCCGCCCGGGGTGGGCGTGTTGGTCACGTTCGAGGATTGACCCGGGCTCAGGGTCGTCACGGTCGTCGCGGCCAGCGCATAGCCGCCGATCATCGCGACCATCAGCGCGGCCGTCACGAGATAGATCGTCCGGTACTTTCGCTTGTGTTCCGCCATGGAGATAATCCTAGGGCGGTGTAAAAATGTGTATGTATACGTATTTAAACGTACCGAAATCCGTCACCACGACCGAATCCGGTCCGCCCGTCCGGGACCGACGTTCGCGCTACCGAGTGGGGGATTTTGGAATCACTTCGTGGAGAGAATCGAGGTGATCGCCGCGCTGTCCTGCTCGAACTCGAGAGCGAAAAAGCCGAGCACCGCGGCCTCCAGCCGGGCCGGCGGGATCGTGGGGGATACGAAGTCGCCCACGATGGTGACCCGGGTCTTCGTCCCTCGCGGACGGTAGTAGACAAAGAACTTGGAGCCGGCGAACGGCCCTTCGAGGACCTCGTAGGCGATCCCGAACAGCGGGAAGGAGGTCCAGCGCATGGTGAAGCGCTCGGACTTCCCCTCGAAATCCTGTTCCCAGGTGTACTCTCCGGAGTTCCCCGGGAGGGTCTTCCGCTCCACCTTCCGGTGATGGTGGGCTTCCGAATGGGCCGTTCCGGAGCCCACGAACCCCCAGACCTCTTCGAGGGGAGCGTTGTACACACTCCCTTCGTCGCGGACGAAGACCATGGATGCCTACACTGGTCGGGCCAAATATCCCTAATGGGGGTCGGTTTTGCCTTCAGATGCTCGAAGCGAGCGCGGCGAGCTTCGTTACCGTGTTCCAGTTTCGGCTGGTCCCCCGAGTTCCGAGGCTCCGTTCGATCAAGGCCAGAGTGAGCCGGGAGCGGCCCTGGCCGTCCGGATAGACGATGTACGCCTCCCGCCCCATCCCGTGCACGCGCTCCGGACCCCGGATCGCCGCATCGAGGGCCTTCCAGTTCTCTGGGGAGGGGGCTTCCTTCAGAGCGGTGACGACCAGGTAACCCGGGGCGGTCTCGGCTTCGTGCGGGAACGGATTCGCCCGGAGGATCGAGCTCCAGGCCCCGCCCGAACGGAGGAAGAAGTCGGTGCGGAGCTTCAGGTCACGGGCCACCCGGTTCTCGAGCTGTCGTTCCAATGCGGTTGGGTCGGCCGCGTTGCTCCGAAAGACGACGTTTCCGGATTGAAGGAGGGTCTGAACGCCCTCGAGACCCATCCGTGAAAGTAGGTTCCTCAGGGCTTCCATGCTCACTTGGGTCGAGCCTCCTAGATTCACCGCCCGAAGGAGTCCGATATACACCGACATGATCGCACGTCCAACAGCCATCGCCCGAATTAAGAGGACATCAGGTCCCGGCGAAGGGTCACCGCCGAAGGGGAGCCGTCTGCGTGGGGGTCCCATCCAATCGACGGGGCGCGCAAAAGTCGGTGCAACGTGCGTTGCACCTACGGATCCGCGGTCGGGTCGATGACTGAGGCGGGTTCCGCGCCCTTGAATACTCTTCCGGAATGGGGGTCACGAAGTGGGGTAATCGATGAAAGTCTCGGGAGCTAAACCCCCGGATCCGGGCCAGGCGACTCGCGTGTTGGTGGACGGCACCGCGGTCGCGGTGTTCAACATCGGTGGCCTCCTCTTCGGTGTGGACGCGAAGTGCACGCATGTGGGGGGTCCGCTCGACAAAGGACCGGTGACCGGCACCACGGTCACGTGCCCGTGGCACGGTTCCCAATTCGACCTTAAGACGGGGGCCGTCGTTCGAGGGCCGGCTTCCAAACCCGTGAAAGCCTACCGGGTTCGGGCCGAGACGGATGGCCTCGTAATCGACCCCGCTTAGGTCCAGCCCGAGACTCACGAAAAGTAGCAATCGATCTCGATCGATCGCTAACGGGAAGGCTATTTCTTCGACGCCAGCCTGGCCTAACGGTTCATCATGGCGAGAAATCCACCGATTTCGGTCTACGAGTTCCGGTCCACGTTTCGCGCTCCGCTGCCGTTCGTGTACAAGTGGTGCACGGACTACTCTCCGGAAGACCCGGACCTCGAGAAAGATACGTACGTCCGTAAGATTCTCCATCAGAATTCACGTCGGGCCGTCTACGAAGATCTTTACGACACCCGAGACGGGTGGATGTGGAGCCGCCAGGTGGTCACGTTCCATCCGCCCAATCGGTGGCACGCCGAAGCCGCCGGGAACCACCGGGATTGGAGCATCGACTACGAGTTAGCGACCCTTCCGGGGGGAAGGACCGAGCTCCGGTTCCGCGGAGAGCGCCGTCAGAACCCCCTCGGCGAGAAGAACCCTCCGAAGGCTAGCATGGAACAGGAGCTCCGGGCCGCCTGGAAGCACTTCGCCCATGCGCTCGAGCGGGACTACCGGGCCAGTGGTGGCCGGGCGAAACAACGTGGCCACTAGGTAGAGACCTTACGCGATCCGGCTGACCTGTAGGTGTACGTGCGGCCACACCCTCGTACGGCCTAGGACGGCCCCGCAAACCCCACGGTGGCCGGATTCCCCGGATTCCCAGAGCTGAACCACGGAAGCTCTGGCGGCGACGTGGCCCGGTCGGAAGCGACCGACCTCCCGGTCGCGTCCGGACGTAAACGGTGGAGGCTTAAGGTCGGTCTGGACTTCCTCACGAGGCCATGCCCGAACCCGTCGTCATAGGGAGGGATGTCTGGAAAGTTTACGGAAGCGGGGACACCGAGGTCACCGCCCTTCGCGAGATCAACATCGAGATCTCCCGCGGGGAGATGCTCGCGATCATGGGCCCGTCGGGATGTGGCAAGACGACGTTTCTCAATTGCTTCTCGGGACTGGACGAGATCAACCGCGGCACGGTCACGCTCGAAGGGGTCGACCTCCATTCGATGAACGACCGCGCGAAGAGCGAGTATCGCGCGCGCCGAGTGGGGTTCGTGTTTCAGGCGTACAACCTCCTGCCGGTGCTCTCGACGACCGAGAACGTGGAGTTGCCTCTCCTGATTGCGGGCGTTCCCGGACGCGAGGCGCGCGAACGGGCCCGCACGATGCTGACGGAGCTCGGCCTCGGCGACCGGCTCGACCGACGGCCCTCGGAGCTCTCGGGAGGCCAGCAGCAGCGCGTCTCCCTGGCCCGAGCCCTCGTCGGGCACCCCGCGATCGTCTGGGCCGATGAGCCCACCGGTAACCTCGACGAGGAGGGTTCCCGCGAGGTAACCACTCTGCTCCGCCACCTCAACAAGACCTACCAGCAGACGATCGTCGTGGTCACCCACGATGCGACGGTAGCGAGCGAGTGCGACCGAACTCTGCACATGCGGGACGGGCGGTTCGTGAGCTAGATTCCATGCCCTCCCTCAACCCTGTCGCCGGCGGACTCCTTCTGGTTCTGCTCGGGATCGCCCTGGTGGCTTTGATCCTCGCACTCCGCCACCGCTTGGCGTTTCGCATCGGGATCCGGAACGTCTATCGAGCGCGCGGGCGGACGATCCTCCTCGTACTCGGCCTTCTCGTCGCGACGACGATCGTCTCCGGGAGCCTCGTGGTGGGGGACACGGTCAACGAGCTGGAGGTCCACTACACGGTCCTCGCCGTCGGCTACAACGACGAGGTCGTCGGCAACCAATCTCCATCGGGGGCCTGGACTCCCTTCCCCTACTCGGTCTACACGGACGTCGCGTCGGCGACGGCGGGAAACCCCTCGATCGCCGGCATGGCCCCGGAGATAGTGAGTACGGTCTCGATCTTCGACCGGGCGACCGGGATACCGCAAACCAACCTCAACCTGATCGGGGTCAACGCGAACCAGAGCTCCCAGCTCGGGAACTTCGTTACCGACTCCGGCGCCAAGCTTGCGGGCCCGGCATTGGGAGAGGTGATTCTCGATGACCTCGCCGCCTCCGAGCTGAACGCCTCCGCCGGCGATTCCGTCTACCTTTACGGTGCCGGAGTGACGGCCATACTTTCGGTCGTACAGGCGGTCGTTCAGGACAATATTCGGGGGGCCTTTCCGACCGGTGGGGTCGGGAATTTCGGGAGCGCCTTCGTGGACTTATCGACCGCTCAGCATCTCGAGAATATCTCCGGCGCCATCAACTTCCTGTCGGTCACCAACGTAGGGGACCAGGCAAACCGTCTCGCTCTTGCCCCGAAGGTAAGCGCCACCCTGAACGCGACGCTCGCCGCCATCCCCATCGCGCGGGGGCTCTCGGTCGACCAGATCCTCGTCGACGCCCTCGCCACTGCGAACTCCGCGGCGAGCAGTATCGAGACGCTGTTCCTGGTCCTGGGTCTGTTCTCCGTCGTGGCGGGGGCGATGCTGATCGTCGGCATCTTCGTCCTCCTCGCGGAGGAGCGGAAGAGTGAGATGGGGGTGTTGCGGGCCATTGGCCTCAAAGGACGCGAACTCGTTTACTCCTACTTCTTCGAGGGGCTTGCGTATTCAGCCGGCAGCGCGCTCGCCGGAACCGTCCTCGGTGTCGGGGTAGGCTACGGTCTCGCGGTCGCGTTTAGTCTCCTCTTCCCCCAACCCGGTCTCCCGCCCTCGGCTATCCTCGATTCGTTCACGGTCACCTTCCCGACGCTCCTCACCGCCTACGTGATCGGGTTCCTGCTGACCCTGGTCACGGTGGTGGTCGCGAGCTGGCGGGCAAGTCGACTCAACATCGTGCGGGCCATCCGCGACATCCCCGAGCCGCCGCCGACCGTACGAACCTACACGTACCTCGCGTACATCGGTGTCGTCGCCGTCGTCATCGGGGCATTGCTCTACGCCACCACCTACCAGGGGACGTCGGACGCCTCGTATCCGATTCTCGGCGGAACGTTCGCGATCGCGGGGCTCGCGCTGATCGCCTCCCGGTTCGTGACGAACCGGATCGTATTCTCCGCGGCGGGGGTCGCTCTGCTCGTCTGGGCCGGGTACGGCCAGCTTCACATGGTCCTGCTCGGGTCCGCGCATGGGGGCGGGATCTTCATCGTCTTCACCGAGGGGATCGTCATGGTCGGGGGGGCCCTCCTCCTCTTTGCCTTCAACGCCCCGTCTATCGCGGAGGCCCTCCTTCGCATCGCCGGAGGCCGGTCCCAAAACGCGCCGGTCGCCCAGATCGCGCTGTCGTACCCCAGCCGACGGTCCTCTCGCACCACGACGAGTCTTGCCATCTTCGCACTCGTGGTGTTCGTCCTGGTCGCCATTGCGGCTACCGGAGCGACCGTCGATGGAAGCCTGAGCTCCACCCTCCAGGAGCAATCCGGAGGGTACACGTTCGTTTCGTACTCCTCCACGCCAATCCCGAACTTTCCCGAACTCGTGGCGAACAACTCGACCGTCGCGCCGTACTTCTCGTTGGTCGTGCCCTTAGACTATGGTGGAATCTATGTCAATGCGAGTGGATTCTCGGGGAACCCCTACTCCGATTCTATCTACTCGGGCCCTCCCGGAGGACCCTCGTCCTCCAATTTCTACTCCACCAATCGGTTCACCTTCACGGCCACCGAGGGTGGAATGAGCGCATCTCAAGTGAACGCTCAGCTCGCTACGGACCCCGATGTCGCGGTCGTTGACCAGAGCTACGCGCCCGTGACCAACAACCTCGGGACCGGCTCGGGCGCAGCCCATCCGAAGGTGAATACGGGGGGTACCCTGCTGCTCGCGAATCCGGCGAATGGGCACAGCGCCACGGTCACCGTGATCGGAATCATGACCCAATCGCTCGTTTCCGGGGTGTTCGTGAGCCCTCCGACCGCCGCTGCTCTCGGAGTTTCGGAGGAGAAGGTCTTCTTCCTCACCCTCGCACCGGGCGCCTCGGCGACGCGCGCGGCCCAGGTCGCCAAGGCGGCGTTCTTCCCGTACGGACTCGTCGTCCTCAACATCGCGGACCTGCTCGCCACGTCGGTCGCGTCGACCGAGGGGATCATCGGACTTCTCCAGATCTTCGTCGGACTCGGTCTCGCGGTCGGCATCGCGGCGATGGGGATTGTCGCGCTCCGGGCCGTGGTCGAGCGCCGCCGGGAAATTGGCATGATCCGCGCGAACGGGTTCACGCGTCGAATGGTGTTGAGGGCCTTCTTCCTCGAGTACTCGTTCATCACCTTGGTCGGGATCTCGATCGGCACGGCCCTCGGTCTCCTCATCGTCTGGAACGTGACCCAGGGGGCAGCGGCCGCTTCCGCGGGGGTCACGGTGTTCACCGTGCCGTGGCTCAATCTCGCGATCATCCTCGGTGCGGCCTACGGGCTGTCAATGCTCGCCATCTCGGAGCCTTCCCTTCGGGCCTCGAAATTGCCCCCGGCCGAAGCCGTTCGCCCCACCGAATAGGTTCGATGCCTGCCCCGGATCCCCGGAGAGATCTTGTCCGCTTCCCCGCCCCAGGTGCCACGGAGTCGGAGCTCGAACGAATGAGGGTGGACGATGGGGTTGGGGAGACCTGACCGGTGGGTGCAAGTGCAGTTGCACCTACCGGGGACAGAGGGGTTAACCGGGTCGGCGGCATCGCCGTCGGGAACTGCGACGAAGGCTCCCTTGACGACGACCGACAACGCAAGTGTTCGCTCCGGCAAGCCACGGAGGATTCTGGTGGCCGGGGCGAGCGGTTTCCTGGGTCTATCGGTCGTTCGAGCCCTCTCGAGGAACGGATACGAGGTACGCGGTCTGGTCCGCGACGCGCTCAAGGGAGACCGTGTTCGGGAGAACGGAGGAACCCCGATGCTCGGGGACGTCCTGGATCCTCGGTCGCTCCAGAAGGCGGTCGCGGGCTGTTCGGGAGTGATCCACTTGGCCGCGAACCCTCCGGCGGAGGGAGACCTCGCTAGGGTGCGGGTGGAGGGTACCCGCAATCTCGCGGAGGCAGCGCGACGAGAGAGAGCCCTTCGTCTCGTGGTGGGTTCCGGTTACTGGGTTTATCGGGGACAGTCAGAAACCATTCGCGAGGATTCCCCCGTGGAACCCCGTGGAGAGTCGCAGATCAATTACGACGCCGAACGGGCCGGTCGGGAGGCAAATTCCCACGGCGGTTTGGAGGTTCTCGTCGTCCGACCCGGGATGGTGTATGGGGACGGTTCGTGGTTCCGAGGGTTGGCGGACTCGATACGGGCGAAAGAGTACCGGGTCGTCGGCGAAGGCAAGAACCGCTGGTCTTTCATCGACCGGTGGGACGCCGGAACCGCGTTCCAAGCCGTCCTCGAATCGGGGGAAGCGGGCGAGGTGTACAACGCCGTGGACGGACATCCGGCACCCCTACGGGAGTTTGCGGACCTCGTCGCGACCGAGCTCGGGGTGCCACCCCCACCGTCGATCGCGCTCGAGGCGGCGCAGCGCGAGCTCGGAGAGGCGGTGGCACGGCATCTCGCCGCCGACCGGCCCACATCGAACGACAAGCTGAGGGGACTAGGCTGGAGGCCCCAGGTCGCTCGTTATCGAGAGAGGGTTCCGAGCCTGCTTCGCGAAATGTATCCTCGAAGTGGCTCGAGCGACTAGGGCCAGCGCTGCTTCGCAGGGTCTTCGTCCATCTTCCGGTAAGGTACCATCCAAATGCTCTCCAGGATCGCGGGCGCGTCTTTCTCCGCGGTCGCGCGCTCGTGCTCGGTCAACTCGCGGGGGCTGAGGCCGACCCAAGCTACGGCGCCCAGAGCGAGCATGCCGGCGAGGAAGGAAGCCGTGTACCAGAGGTCCGGATCGGCGGTAAGTTGCAATCCGAGCCGGTAACTGCCCAAGAGAACTCCGGTGATGAGGAAGCAGACCGTCGCGATCCAGAGAAGCAGCAAGAAACGACGGCGGCGCTCGGGAATCAGGGCAACCTGGACGAACGCGCTGAGAATGGCGTCGAATCGTGCATTGCCCCTCAGCAGAAAGAGGGTGAGCCCTCCGACCCCCAGCGAGACGAACAGGACGGTGATTCCCAGGAGGTCCGAGAGGTCCGCCACGGCCCGATACGTGCGGCCGGACCACTATCTAAAGCCGGCGTGAACGAAACTCGAGGCACATTCGCTCAGCTCGCCCGGAAAGCGTCGGCCGGTGGGAGGGTCGGTGAAAGAGATGGAGCGCCGGGTTCGAAAACGGCGGAATGGAGGGTATAAGCCAAGTTGCCGGGTCGGGGGAGCGAGTGTTCGCAGAGGGAACTACCGTAGGGACGCCCTCCACCAGCCCGACCTGGAGAGCGACATTCCGTCGTGCCCTACCACCCGTTCGCCTCCTCTGGTTGGTGCTGGTCGGCCTCGGCATCTATGGGTCGAACTATCTCGGGGGTCTCGGCGCGACGTCCCTGGTGGTCGCCCCGGTCATCGCCGGCATCGTTGACCTAGGATTCCAGTCGGTTCGGTACGACCGTCCTCGCTTCCCCGACTCCGCGCTCGCGACGGGCCTGTTCATCGCTCTCATCTTCCCCCCCAACGCGAGCTTGGTCCTCGTCGCGACCGTCGCCTTCGCCGCAGTCGCGTTCCGGCACGTGCTCCGCTACCGAGGCCGGCCCTGGTTCAATCCGGCGGCCACGGGAATACTGCTCGGCACCCTGTTCCTCGGACTCGCACCGGCTTGGTGGGTCGGCATTGGCCCGTACGGCGAGGTCGCGGTGGTTGCTCTGGGCATCGTGCTGCTGGCTCGCACCCCGCGCCAGTGGCGGATCCCGGCCGTGTTCCTGGCGACGTATGGACTCCTCGCCGCGGTGCAACATGTGGTCGCCGGGACCAGCCTAGACCCGCACGTACTGCTGCTCCAAGCGGTCGACCCCGCGACCCTTTTCTTCGCGTTCTTCATGGTCGTCGAGCCTCGAACGGCTCCCGGGGCCGCTCACGAACAGGTCCTCTACGCCGGGGTCATCGGGGTTTCGGCCGCGTTCCTTCCGCTCTTCATGCCGAGCCTCGGGATCCTCGTCGCCCTCCTCGGCGGCAACATCCTGGCCTTGGTGCTTCGGCGCCAGAACGCTCGAGTCACCGTTCCCCGCCGCTCCGCGGCGCGATCGAAGGGGGGTGCGAAACGCGCCCCGAGACCTGCCGCCATTCGGTGGCCCGCGAGCTACCGCATCGGCGCGGGCATCTTGTCCCTCATCGTCGTGACGGCGGTCGTGGCGGCCAACCCGATCGCGCACTCGGCGGTTCCGTTGATCCAAGCCCCCGTCTCTCCCGTCGGAGGCGGGGGGAGCCAGGCGAACTGTCAGACCGACAATCCCTCCATTCCCGCCTCGGAGCTCTCCCAACTCCACAAGCTCCTGGGGCCCTCGGTCATCCTTTCCTACGACTCGTCCACGGGCGTCGTGGTCTTCTACGATCCCGTCAATCACGTGACCGTCACCGAGTCGGACCTCTACGAGGACTACGGCTTCGCCGAGTTCAACGGGGACGACTACGCGGTCAGCGGCTGCGCGGGATAGGATTGAAACGGATGGCATCCGTCCGCAGGAACATCGTTAGATTCGAGATTTCCTAACGGGGAGAGCCGGGGGCGGGTGCCCCCGCACCGATTTCTTGGCGGATTTCCCGTCCGTCGCGGGCGTCTACCGTCAGCTCGCGATTCGGCCGATGATTTCCTCGGCGGAGCTGAAGACCACGTGCTGCTGACAGAATCTCGGCAGGTACTTGGCCGCCTTCCCGGAATTGGTGGCCGTGGTCTTGTGACCCATATCCTCGATGGGTGCCACCACCATGCAGGTGTCGGCGACGACATTCCCGCCCGCCGCCTCCACCGTGGCGACATAGCCCAACCTCTTCGACATCTCCTTGACCGCTCGGGACGTGCAGACCCAGAGAGTCACGCCCGCCCGGACCTTCTTTCCCTCCAGGAGCGAGGCGATCTCTCGCACCTCGTTCAATGACGCGTGGGGACATCCGAACGTCACCATGTCGAGCTCTTCCACTTTGCCCGTGTTGAGCCTTTCTTTGGCTTCGTTGAGGGAATCCCGAGTGATCTCAATCGTCTCTTCGATGGTGTCGAGCCTGATCAGACCCGTCTTCGCTTCCGGCGTGATGCCCTCGATGTGATACAGGTCGATCGAGCCCGAAGCTGCGCCCGCGGCGCTCAGGACCTTGAACTCTTCCAGGGTCGGTCGGGAATGGATGCCCGTGATGTACGGGATCCTACCCTTGACGAGCTCGCCCAGTCGGTAACCCAAGAGGCTGAAATCCACTACTCCCCGCAATTCGCAATCCACGTGGACCTCGAGCCGTGGGTTTCGGTTCTCGGGAAGATGCAGTCCATACCTCGGACCGTATCCCGCGATGGCGTAGAGCAGCGTGCTCAAGCCCGACTCCCGGTTGGTTCTCACTCCCAGCACCGAGTTCGCGAAGGCCACCACCGAGGATTCCGAAAGGAAGGAATCGACAAACGGCGCGGGCATACTGCCGATCAGGTAGGGGGTACAGGTGATGGTCGGAATGGCGCCCATCTTGCAATAGATCTCGATGATCTCGTTCTGCTTCCGCGCAAACTCCTCCGGAATCCCGTGGGCTCGCCAATCCTCCATGTCCATTCCGGCGGGGTTGATCGTGACGTTCTTGGACCGGAACTTGTACTTGCTCCCAAAATACCGTCGAAGCTCGAGGCCGGTTTCGGTGATAGTTTTGTAGGAGACTCCGGCGATCTGGACGTGCTCCGCCGGTATGAACTCGTCCGTTCCGAGAAGCTCTCCGGCTCTTACCAGAAAATCGACGATTTCAGCTTCGATCCCCAGGCTCTCGAGCTTGTGTCGGTCCACCGACCGCTTGACCGTTCCGCTGATCTCGATGTCGATCTTACCAAGGATCGCGCCCCACATCGTGATGGGGTCGGCCTTTTCGAGCACGATCTTCTTCGGGGCAACGCCATGGACTGCGAGGTTCACGATGCGGTCGGAACCGACGGTCGAACCGGAGGCGGAGGGAAAGTAGAGCGCGCTGCCCGCGAGGCTCTTCCCGTAGAGGTCGTGGGCGGGGTTGATGATGACACCGTCCTTGTCGACATCGTCGAGCCAGGAGATCTGTTGCCGGGTTCGGAGTTCCTGCATCGGCCCTCGGCTACCCGTCGACGGCCATCTCGGCCCTTTTCATCTTCAGCTCTTTATCGGCGGGCACGACGAGAGGTCGTGTCGCATCGATTCCCAACTTGGACCCGATGCCGTCCAGCGTGGCCATAGGGTCCAAACTCGACCCCTTCACGCCCTTCATCACGACCTCCTTTCCGGCTTCCCAGTACATGGTGACGGCGTAGTTGACCTCGTTCGGGTCCGTGATATCTACATCGCTGTCGACGATCGTGATCTTCTTCAGACTCCGATGGCCGTTGATCGCCGCCTCGATCGCGACCCCGGGGTCCCGGTCGCTCTTCTTCTGGATCGCCACTACCGCGTCGAGCCAGCCGCTGCCCCCCACCGTGAGGTAGACGTTCCGGACGTCGATGCCCGCGGTCTGGAGAGCCTTGTAAATCGTGGGAGTTCTCGGCGCTCCCATGAGCAGCCGATGCTCGTTACCTCCCGGGAGTAGCGCGTGGTAGATCGCATTCTTTCTCATGCCGATCTTATCGATGACGAAGACCGGCTGCTCCCGTACCCCATCGTAGGTGTTGGTCAGGTCGACGAAGGGCCCCTCCTGGGTGGTTTCATCGTGGAGAATCTTCCCTTCAAGGACGATTTCCGTGTCGATCGGATAGCTCGTGCTGTTCGTTCGGGCCTTTGCAACCTCGATGCCATTCTCCAGGGCGGCGGCGATGCCCAGTTCGAAGAGACCCCGTTCCACGCTGGTGGCCCCGGCGACCAGCACTCCCGAGCTGTTGCCGATGCCGATCGAAACGTCGAGGTCTTCGCCGTGATCCCGCGCGTCGAGGTACATCGTATGCAGGTCGCGCTTTTCCACGAGCCGGCCGACGAATCGGTCCTTACCGATTCGAGACAGCCGGTGGAACGACATGTTCCGAGAGCTCCCCCGCTGCGCGAACACGACTCCGGACGTGACGTAGACGCCCTGGTCCTTCGGATAATGCGCCAGAATTGGGAGTAGATCGAGGTCCGGGTCGAAGTAATCGAACTCGCTCTGGCCCTCTCGTATCGCTCCCGGATGCTTCATCGCGAAGTTGAGTTTCGCAATCCAGTCCTCCTTTCGAATCCCGATACTCTTGCAGAGGAGGTCCATGCTACTGAGGAGGTTGCCGGCGACAGGGACCGCAGAGCCCTCCACGTTCTCGAAGAGGGTCGGTCGGCCGTCGTTGTGCTTGAGGAGGGACGCAATCTCGAGCTTCGTGCTTACCTGCTCCGGTACCTTGAGGAGCAGCCCCTCCGAGTCAAGCTGGGCAAGGAAATCCCTGAATTTCATCTCCCCTTCTCTCGACCACGTGTTCGGTTCGCTGGATAATCCTTCCGTGAAGTCTCCTCGAGGAGGGTACCTCACGGCCGAACTTCCCAGGGTCTCCAGAGGCAATCGCCCGGAGCCGGTCATGGGCTACGATTGAGACATTCTCAGACGCCCGTGGGTGCAAGTGCCATTGCACCCACGCGCCGAAACTCCCAGACTTCCGGCCAAGACCGGTCGTTCGACCGGTCGAATCTATTACTCCAGGTCTTTTCAGATGCCTTCCGCAGTGCACCAGAGATTTGGATAGGCACGTATTCTCGCAATGAAGCTAAGTCTGTCGAAGTAGAAGTGCCAGCGGCAGAGATAATTCCAACCCCCTTCGATTGGGTAGACCTCAACAAAAGGGGACCGCTTGCAATTTGGCCAGTCGCATCGGTACGGGGGAACGGCCTCTGCCTGCTCTTCGGTCGAGCTATCATCGCCAGTGTTCAGAAAGGCCAACAGCTCACTCTCAGAGATCGTTGACTCAGAGTGGACCTCTCTCAAGTATGCCCTCCACGGATCGCTCACTCGTGCACGCAGCCGGTCAAGTGCGGAGGAGGTCATCGCAGGTGAGCTAACGATGAGCGGTGACCTAAACTTTGCTGACAAACATCGCTAAGGTAATATACTTAATTACGTGTGATAAGTAGAATCACATGCCGAACATGACTTTCTCGTTGCCCGAGGAACTGCACAAGGAAATGAAGGCGCATCCGGAGATCAAGTGGGCCGAGGTCGCCAGGTCGGCCATTCGCACCCAACTTGGCAGGCTCAATGTCTATGACCGGCTGCTGGGTTCGTCTCGATTGACCCCATCCGACGCTGTTCAGGTGGGGCGGGAGATTCGTCGTTCGGCGTCCAGGCGCTCCAAGTGACCCGGATCATCGTCGACGCGAGCGTCTTGGTGGCCTGCGCGCTTTCTGACGGGAGTTCTCGTAGGGCTTTGTTTCAGGCAACTGACGTCGAGTTCTACGTACCCGAATTCATTTTAGAGGAGCTTCGACGCAAAACTCCGAAACTCCTCGCCCTTTCTGGACTTCCACCCCCGGTGCTAACTGGCCTGATTGACGACCTCTTTGGTCGGGTGGACGTCGTGCCGCGCTGGGCCTACGCCGGACAAATGAAAGAAGCACTCGAGCTAACGAGAGCGGCGGGCGCTGAAGGGGACGAGGACTACGTCGCCCTTGCGCTCGCACTAGAGGCGCCAGTTTGGACATACGACAAAGACTTCCGGCGAATCCGACGGATCAAGGTCGTACGAAATCCAGAGAGCGCCCTCGAACAAAGCAGAGGCAAAGGGTAGCGTAGGTGCAATTGGCGTTGCACCCAGGCGCGAATCGCGACCCGCTTGAAAGGGCTCACCTCGTTTCTATTCTCTGCGACCAACCGTGGATTGATGACGAATCTTTCATTTATCGTCAGCGAGGGTGTAGTTAAATATTGATAATATATCGATATTCACATGGCCGCGATGAAACCTGACACATCGGCCCGTTTCAGGCCCCATGTTGCCCTGAGGGAGGACATCGTTCTGCCCTCAGTGGACTGCATCCGGACGGATGGCCGGCTCGACGCTAGCCTTCTGTCCCCGGCCCTCCAGCAAGTGTTGCTACGTGTGGCACGCGTTCGGAACATTGTAAGCAGTATGCTCATCGAGGGGGAGAAGGTTGAGCTTGGACGGGCCGTCGAAGTGCTCGACACCGAGGTGGCGGAGACACCGAATGAACGTGCTGTGCTCCAGCTGAGTCGCGTCTACGACCGGATTGCCCGAGGGAAGCTGCTCCCGCTGACGATTCCAAGTCTATGCTCTGTACACAAGGAAGTGTTCGAAGGAGTCCTTCCGGAATCAGTCACGGGGACTCTGAAGGAGAGACATAATGCGATTGTGGAGGTCGGAACGGGTCGGGTCATTTTCGTACCGACTCCGCCCAAGCGTGTCCAACGCGAACTCACGGCGTTGATCCGTTGGTTCGAGGATTCCAGGTATCTCTACCCCGCTCCTATTGTCGCCGGCATATTCTTTGCTGAGTTCCAAGCAATCCATCCTTTCATGGACGGAAACGGTCGGATTGGCCGACTGTTCAACCTCTCGCTGTTGGCTTCGCTCGGACTGAAGAACGCTCCGCTAGTTCCCGTCGACACCCAATTCTTCCTGACGCGAACCCGATATTACGACATGATAGCGACCACGAACTCGGGAGCGCGGTACGAACTTTGGTTGAGGTACTTCGTGAAGCAACTGCTCCGGGGGTATCGCATGGCCGCGTCCCGGACCGATCTCCGACCCACCGTCGAGCGATTTGAGAGTCGGGTCGTCAGGAGCCTTCTGACGTGGGCGCTCTCAGGGAGCGGAGAGTGGTTCCGCCACGGTGATTTTCCGAATCCAGGGCAATTCAGTCTTCCCGCGATCACGCAGTCACTGAGGCGGCTCCGCCAGGCCGGAATCCTCGAAGCAAAAGGAGAGCGAAGAGGTCGGCGGTACCGACTTAGCCCCATGTACCTCGCGAAGCTCGAGTCCAGGGCGGGCCACGTTCGCCTTTGATCTCCACGAGGGTCATCGAAATCGTATCGATAACTTATGCTTTCATTGCTGTGGCATCGATAGTAACGAAGACCATCTGAAGGGGGGCTCGGCCCGCCCCCCCCGGGCCGCGCTGATCAACACTCGATTCTTGAGGTGCAAGTGCCGTGGCACCCAATCTAGCAGCGAGAATCGGACCCACCGGCCTCCACAGTTTCGGAGTCCGACCGTATCTATCCACGCGAGCAGCTCGAGCAGTAATTGAGTTTCTGACCCCGGAGTAGATGGGTCGGCCGGTTCGGCCCTCGCGAACATCGGCAAGAGAACTTACGCCGGCGTAAGTTTTATAGATGTTCCCGCCATGAAACCGGGTGGAGAAGGGCTGTGCAGGACGTGGTGATTCCGAGGCTTCACTGTTATCGCTGCTTCCACTTTTGGACCCCGGTGAAGAGCCCGGTCCGCAGGTGCCCTCGTTGTAAGTCGCAGCTATGGGACGTCCCGAAAATACGGCCGGTGAAACTCGGCAAGGGACTTGGAATCGACAGCATTCTGCTTCCCCATCGGAAGGAGATCCTTCGTGTCGCACGGAGTTACGGGGTCACTCAAATTCGCGTGTTCGGCTCGGTCCGTCGAAGGGAGGCGACCGAGAAGAGCGACGTCGATCTTCTCGTGACGTGGAATAGGCCCCATTCGCTTCTGGACCGGGCCGGCCTTGGCTTGGCTATCGAGAAGGTCGTTGGCCGCCCCGTGGATGTCGTCAACGAAGGTGGAGTTCACTGGGCCATCGCGCCCCAGGTGGAGGCAGAAGCGGTGCCACTTTGAAGGCCGACGAGCAGCGCGATCGCTTCCTGGTCTCGGAGATGCTCCACCACGCAGAGATCTTAGACGTGATCGCGCGAAAGGGAAAGGAAGCCCTCGGATCGGATCCTCTGGTCCGCTACGCTGCCGAGCACGCCACGGAGTTGTTCGCGGAGGCGGCAGAAAAAGTCAGCAACGCCTTCAAGGGCCTCAACCCAAGGGTACCTTGGGATCGGCTCCGTCCGCTCCGCCGCACGGTGGCTCATCCGTACGACCTGCCCGTAGAAATGGTCAATATCAACGAGCTTTGGGCGTTCGTAAACTCAGAGGCTCCGCGCATTTCCCGATTTCTTCGGAACGCCAAGTTTCCTCGATATGAGGAAGCGTCTCCTCGGGGGTAGGGTGGAGCGCCTCGGTGTAGGTGCCGTTAAACACAAAATTGACTAGAAAAACGGTTCTCGCGGCCGTTCTGGGACTGGAATGGATATAGTACGATCGGACGCGCGCCAGAAGCGATATGTCGCCCACATGACATTTCTTTGACCGTGATCACCGCTATTCAGGTTACTTCGAAAACCCGCCAGCGACTCGCCGCTCTGAAGAGCTCACCTCGGGAGACCTACGACGAAGTCGTAAACAAGCTCCTGGCCCTAGTCCCAGACGGCGACAATGAGGGACCGTACGGCGATGTGTTCCGGAGGGAATTGCTCAACGCTCGGCTGGAGGTCAGATCCGGACGGGTAACCGATCACGAGCAAGTCAAGAAGCAGTTCGGCCTCTGACATTGGGGATGGCCGAAGCCCTTTCACCAGGGTCATCTCTCCCATGACTGCGACTGGGCTGCAAGGTCGTTACGAGCACAGACAAGGTGAAACTTGGCTTCTCCGAGAGCGACTGTGTGTGTGCAATTGCACCCACCAACCAAATCGCATAGGGGCTGTGGTCTAACCACCTCTGTTATACAACCTGGCCCCAATCCGAATACTGGAAGCTTCCAAAGTGGCAAATAGTCTGTGTCTCCTCTTTTTTCCCAGTGACGACACCGGGCGCTCATTCTCCTGGGGTGAGCATTGTCATTCCGGCCTGGAATGAAGAGTCGAGACTCCGTCATACGTTGGAACGGTATCTTACAACGCTCCAAGCTAGTGGAATGCCCTTTGAGGTTCTCGTCGTTATTGATGGGAGCACGGACCAAACAGAGCGCATTGCCCGGGAATTCTCCGGCATGAACGTTCGGGTCGTACTTCATCCGACCAAACTTGGAAAGGGCGGGGCGGTGATGAGAGGCTTCGCCGAAACGCTGTATCCTTCTGTTGGATTCGTTGATGCGGACGGCCCTATCGAACCTGAAGACCTGCTGAGCTTGATAGCAGGGCTCTCTGAGGCCGATTGCGTTGTGGCCTCCCGGTGGGTGAAAGGAAGTGCCGTGCGAAACCGGCAGCCGACAACCAGGGTCGTTCTAGGAAAGCTCTGGAGTTTCGCTGTACGGGGGGTACTCCTCCTCAAGGTAAGAGATACCCAATGTGGTGCCAAATTCTTCCGGAAGACAGTAATCGACTCTGTGGGTAAGTCAGTGGCCGTGTCCGACTGGGCGTTCGACGCCTCTCTGCTGTTTCACATCCGAGAAAGCGGTTACACTATCCGCGAGATTCCTGTGACGTGGAGTAACAAAGACGGAAGCAAGCTGGTCGTAGCACGAGCGCTCCCCGTGATGTTAATTTCGTTACTCGGCATCAGACTGATGAACGGTCGAGTCGGACTTTATCTACCTAAAACAATAATCGCCTGGGCCCACACTTGGTTGGGATCGGCTTGATTAACGCCCTTCTCAAATTCAAACAAGCAGCCTTGAATTTCAATCGCCTGTCACGGGATATCAAAGTCGTGTGCCTCGAAATTCCGGTTTAACGAGATCCAAGGAAAGGGTTGTGCTAACACGACTCCTTAAGACTCATCGGGAGAGCTCATGAATTCAAGCAATCGGTTGGTCGACTCGCAGGCCCGGGAGTCGTACTCGGGCCGCGGTACATGAGCGCGGAACTCCCGGAAGTGCCGGACATTGCCGGAGAAGTATAGAATCTCATTTACGATGGCGTCAACGTCGTTTTTCATCACAAATGATGGGCGAACTCCGAGTTCGACCGCGGTCTCCCGAAGCTGAGGGAGATCGTACGCGATGACTCCGGCCCCACAGTACGTTCCAACGCTCATCGCACCCGAGTACCCCCCTGTAGCGTTGTATGGCAGAATCAAGAGGTCGTGGCTAAGTACCACGTCGAGGAGTTCGGCCTCCGGGACGTAGCCAAGGAAGCGGAACCATTTCGGGTCCATGGAATCGACTGCCCGACCTACTTCGCGTTGATATTGCGGGAACTGTGGGTTGACGGCTCCGGTAATGCTCACCGTAAACCGACCTCCTCGCTCGTGCGCGACCCGAAGGGCGTGCAGTACTCCCATCAAGTCCTTTTGAGGTCCCCAGTTTCCCAGGAGCAGGATCCGAGTTGGTTCATCTGAAGAGATAGCATCGTTCTTGGGCGCCTTCCCCAAGGCTGCCAGTAACCCGAAGGGTTCGATAAATGGGAGAGGCGCTCTCTGAACGACGATCCCAAACGCCTCAACAACTTTCTCCCGTTGACTCTTGAGAGGCACGACCACCGTCGTCCATCGCAGTAGCAGTCGTTCGAGGAATCGCGCGCCAAGACGCTGCAAAAACGTTGGCTGGTACCCGAGCTGCGCGACATCTTGGGTTTCTAGAAGATTATGCATGTACACGATGACTGGCTTCCGAGTCAGCAGAGCGAGCAACGGGGGCATGAGCAGCCCGACACCGTTCGCGAGGGAAGTTCGTCCGAAGGCAGTGAGGTACACGTTGAACAGGAAGCCATCCAAACCCCTCGAGCGTTTCAGCATGATCCGAAGTGTCAGGAGGAGAGAGAGCGGTCTGTCGCGTACCCAGCAAGACCGCAGTTGGACTTTCGGAGAGTCTAGGGCTCTTGGCAGGTACGACCCGACCTGAGAAAACATAACCAGGGACTCAACCTTCCCATTGAGGATGAGGGCCCGAATAATTCCGGTAGACGCGGTTCCCACGTATCCACCTTCTGGAAAGAACGTTCCGAAGAAACCTATCGAGACTCGGTCGTCCGCCCCGGGCTTTCTGCGCGGAGTCACTTCAAGGCCCCCAGAAGGTCCGTTCTTTCCTGAGAGGTGGCGAACACACTGCGTCAGCCCAGCATCGATGGGTATCGTTCAACTGAGCAATGAGTCGAATCGGCGGAATCAATTGCCACAATGGCTCCCACACTAGCCCTGCTGGCTCCCGCGGACAAGCAAGCTCGCTGGTCCCCCGGGTCATCGGTCGAATGCCCGTCGATAGAGGGTCTCGTAGAGATTGAGCGCGGTCTGGGGATTGAAGAGCGGCAAACGCGCTTTTGATCGAAGAATGGTCTGATGACGGACATCGGCGTTCGCAAGGCGCTCGATTGCAGCAATCCAGCGGTCAATAGAGTCGTGGGGGCCTACAAACTGCGCCGCATCTGACAGGACCTCCGTCGCCACATCTGTCCTTAGTGCTACTACCGGAAGCTCTGACGCCGCCGCCTCGATCAACGGCCAGCCAAACCCCTCTTGGGATGACGCATGTACATAGACATCACACGCGTTGAAAAGGTACGGATACACGTCGTGGGAGAGGTTTTCAAGATGCACCGCGCTCGGAGCATTTTGGAGTTTCGCACCTACCTTAACCATTCTATAGTCGGCCCTCAAATGAGTCGCAATTTGGGCGAGCATCGAGTAGTTCTTGTTCGAGGTGCCTTGGCTCACGTTCAGTACTAGCTTCTCGTTGAGGGGCAGACCGAGCAATTCACGCGCCTCCCTCATCTCTCGCGGCCGAAACCTGGATGAATCGATCCAGTGATGGATGACATTGCTTGATAAACCACAGCCCTGCATCAAACATTCCCGTACAAACCTTGTCGGGACGACGCGCTCGCGTGCAGAATGTACGTGCCGAGGCATGGTGAGGAAGGCGAATGCCGAAGATACGTCTCGCAGAAGAATTGTGGGTTCCCTCACGTTCGCGAGAGAAGGTAGGCGCAAATAGTAATCGTGGATCGTCACCACCGAACGAGGGAAGCAAGAGACAAACCCGTAATCCGAGCCACAGAAATGGACACGGCTGTCGGGGGGCAACTCCTTGACCATTAGTCGGTAGTTATGCCGCAACGCCGTGGGAACCTGGGACCACGATTCAGCGATTCGAGACCCGCGCAGCCGGACCCAGTCGGGTCGGGGTTCGACGGGCAGGTAACAGAGGGAGAGAACCCCTACGTCCGAGAATGTACCCTGAAGCAGCTTGGCTAGCGCATCCGCATAGATACCGATACCCGTGGCAGGCCCTTGGTCCGTCACGATGTACAGCGAACCTTGAGGCATCTGTCAAGGCGCACCAGTTGGATACTATAAGGAGGCTAGAGCACATCCCACACATCCCACGGAACTTCAGGACGGTCGACGGACCTGCGTAGGCACGGTGTTCAGCGTCTGTAATCAGCTCTGCGTCTCTCTCAACCGTGCTCGAACGCTGCGGTTTCTAATCCACAGCTCCCCCCCGATCCACGCCGCCGTGGAGAGAATAGAGACCGCAAATCCAAGATACAGAAATCCAGTTGAGCTGGGATATACATCGACTTCAGATTGGTGGGCGGGGCTCCAGATGAGCGTGTCGAGCGTTCCAAGAGCCGGTCCCAGGCTTGCACCCCCATCCGTCATGAGCCCTGGATAGTCGGCCACACGGACGAGTACCAGAGCGGATTCATTGGTGCGGACCTGGTAGCCTGACGTATCCGCTGACACTTCTAGCGGAGCGCTGGACCTAAAGTCGGTGACATTCCAAACAAGGGGCAGCTCAATGAATGCGAACCGTGCAGCGAATTCGAAAGTGTTGTTTCTAGCGGGGAAATCACCATATGACTGGATATTGAATGTTAAGTTGCTTGACGGGAAAACCACAGGGTTTTGAAACAGGGGACCAAACAGCGTGAAACTACCTTCAGAACGATAACTGATGACGACACCGTTAACAACGATTAGGAGGCCCGGAGTTATGTTCACCGAAATGGCTAGGGCCGTGCCCGGGGGCGCAGGGTTGCCAAAGCGGAAGTTAAACAAGAATTGATCAAAACTCGTGGCCGGACCAAAGAATCCATTGGCTGTAACAGAAAGAAATCCTGAGCGAGAAACCCCTGTTGACCAGTTGGATATCGAAACGTTACTGGTCCAATAAAGTGAGGGAGTCCCAGAAGAGGGGGGAACAACAGGCATAGGGCTGTTGGAGCCGGGAATGGACTCCGGCACAAACCAAACTTCCGCCAACCAAAGGATACCCTTCACGAGACTAAGGGTCAAGTTCGAATTAGGGTCCGACTGCGATTCGTTCCATGGGACCAGGATCGTTTGCCAATAATTGTGGGAACTGTTGTAGTCTCCGGTGTCGAATCCAATCAATTGGGGTTGGGCTCCGCTCCCTTCGGACACGTTGATGTAAGCGTAGGCCGTCGCGCGGACGAGCAACGCGATCCAACCCGGCCCGGCCGGTTTCACCATCGGGAGAGAAAAGAGGGCAGAACCCGCTCCGAAATTAGAGGCAATGATTCCCTGGTCGCCCGGGATGGAGTTGACCGTGTTGGCGGGAGTGAAACGCAGGTAAGAGAGGCCTTCCCCGCTTGCCGTATTCGGCCGGATATTGGCCAGCGACGCAGGAGATGCCTCAATGATTGTGGATCGAACGAGCGAACTGTTCAGCCAATCCATCGGAGACGTGAGCTGTGAACTCTGATCAGCCCCGAACACGTACACCGGTCCGATCGCGTTCCAACCTCCCATAGCGGTGATCGAGAGATCCCCCGAGGTTGTCACATCGAACGGCAGCTGAATCCAGACCATCGTGTTGTTCAATCCTGAAAGTCCGGAATTGGTGCGCATGCTCCAAGTGGCGCCGTCCCAGTCGAAATTCAGAGCGCCCCCATCACCACTAACTCGAACCGGAAGCCACATTCTGCAGTTCCCCGTGCATTCTCCGAACGAAAGGGGAACACTGATAGTGTTGGGCCCCCCATCGGTGGCTGCGAGCGGGCCGGGCCACGAGTCGATAATCGGTACGCCAAGGGTGTTGGTCGAGGGGATCCACGCTTCAAGATCGCTGGCGGAAGGGCTGGTGTCAGATACCGGATCGGCGATAGCGATGTGATCACACTGCAACGCGACGCCTATCAGGGCGTTGGGGGTAGCGGTGTACACGCGTTCCATGCGACTAAGTATTGCCGAACAGTCGTTTGCCGGGAGATCGCTTGGAAACAGCCAGGATTGATTTGCTAGCCCGATTCCCGCATAGGCCAATGAGTTCAGTTCATCGTACCCTGGTCCCGCGACGAGGGAAAGATTCGAGTCGGCCAGCGCCACTCCATTAAAGGCAAGATTCCGATAGATGGCGAAATACTGCTCTTGGACCACTGGAACTACGCTCGTCTGAAACTTTAGCAGATTACTCGCATTCTTCCCGTAAGAGAATTGAAGGAAGTACGGATAGTAAGACGCTGACTGCGTACCGTAGAAGACGAGAAAGTACTCGACGCCCACTGTCGCGAAGAGTTCGCCCGCGTAACGGGTCGTGTTCGAGTAGAACTCGTCGTACAACCAATAGAAGAAGGCGTTCGATTGGTCTGGTGGCGCGAGGTAAATCGGAATCCCAGGGGTTCGCACGTTAGGAAAAAGGAAAAAAGCATTGGGAATTGAATGAGTGGAGTTGAACAGGTACCAACTGACGTCCGGATTAAACAGAGCGACACCGGCGTAGGTGCTGCCAATCAGGTTCTCTAGCAGTCCGGGAATCTGTTTGTAATCGCTTGGGTAGTTCACTTCGGAGATTCCGTTGGGCGGGGCGTAGTAACCCCCGTTGGCGATGGGAATGATGGCTACCGCGCAAAGCAGTGCAACAGCGCATATCGCTACTCCCTTGGCGGAAATCTTCTGGCAAACAGCTCTTCTAAAATCTGGACAGCGGCCAAGTCGTGAATCGGAAATCCGGCTCGTTGAACCGACAGTTACACGGGGCCGGCTATCCCGAGCGGCGCGCACACGGTTCGTTGACCATTCCACGACCAATCCCAGCATAAGAGCATAAACAGGGACGATCAGAAACCAGTCCCAATAGTACGATGCGTTGATCGCGGCGTATCCTGGAAATCGAAGGTATAGGAAAGTGCTTAGACTTGCAGCCGGGCCAGCGGGGCCAGCGCCAATCATAGCGGCGGCCACTGACAAAAACAGGAGGTACACCAACCGGAAATCTCGGACAATGAAATAGCTGGCCCAAATAAGAATCAACAGCAATAGGACAACTAGTTTCCATACCGAGAGGACGACCACACCCCCGGCGCCAGCGCCCACCATGCTGGCGGTCAGATTGAAGTACGAGGTGAGGGTCAGTAGAGAGATCGGGCCTGTGCTGTACGAAGCAAATGTCGAGAGAGGAAGTGCCGACGGCAACCCGCTTGCTCCGCTCCCGAGCAGGTAGAGCGTCACATAACTGGGGACGATGATTACTCCGGCTACAGCGACTAGAGCTGGGACCCGCACCAACATAACTCCCACCTCCGCCAAGAAGGAACCTCGATTCTGGCCGGCTCGCGTAAGCCACCCATGAACTCCACCCTTCCGCTTCTGCTCGCCGGGGGAAGTTGATTCGGTGGTGCGTTCCGGTACGTTGACGGGTTTCGAGGCTGGCGGAAGCAACCTGACCCAGTCTCGGATATACACTGGGAACATGCATGCCATCAGTAGAAGGCCTAGTAAGAAGGCCTGTTCAGTCTGAAACGTCAGAATGATCGACCATGCGGCGAGAGGAAGCCACATCCACCTCTGCGAAGGGCGATTGATTCCAAGCCACAACGCAAACAACGAGAGAAAGATGAGGCCCTCGGGTATGAATTGCTGGTAGTCGCCCTGCCCATACAGGGCGACCCCGAAAGGACCGGCCATGACAAAAACAGCGGTTGTAACTTGGCCGACAGGATGGCGAATCAGGGTTCGGGCGAAAAGCAGAGCGGCGAAGCCTACCCATAGTGTGGACAGCAAAATGTAGATTTTCAGTCCCACGTCGAGGCCGAAAATGTTCGCAAGCAGGGATTGCGGTCCCGAGGCTTCGATGTAGCCCGTAATCGTCGCGAAGCCGAGCCTCCCGGGAGTTCCTCCAAACTGGAAAGGGATCCAGAAGATGGCCGGCCCAGCGGGAAATTGGGACGCCGTGAAAGGTACTAGGAAGTTTCCCCACGACAGGTAGCCGTCGAATTCAGTCAGAAGAGTCCAATGGACGGCGAGATCGCATACGAGCAACATCAGGAGTTGGCCCAGAATCGTCCACTTGGTGAGAACCCTTCTGAGAACAGAATAGGCTGAATCTAATGCCATAGAAGAATGCAGAATCCCCTCGGCACCGGAGTTTAAAAACTGTTTGACACCAATTCTCCCAGAAACTTGAACGCACTTCCTCCGGCGACGAGAGTTGCACCATCATCAGCCCGATGAGAACTACGTGTACACTTTCCACTCCCATCGCCTAGCGATAGATATTGGCGAGGCTTCGGGATTCTACCCGACCAGTCCGAGCAGAGGCATTGAGGTTCGAGTAAGTGGAGCTCTTCTATCGCCATTCCCATTCCGACTTCGCTATTGGTAATCGAATGAATGGGGCAGGGGGCCCGACACCGCTTAGAGCTGATACCGGGCGTTGTAACTGTAAGTGCGAACGGATAGAAAAACAAAAGGCAACAGCCATACATAACATGGCCCGGACCTACGTGTTGGCGACGTCTTAGACAGTTACTGACTTCAGTGCGAATGGCGGGCGGAGTACTCGTACGTGATAAAAGGTGAGACTCAGGGACCGATAACGCGGGAGGAGGAAACCCCGGTTCCGGTGAAAAGGGGTTTCGTAATGTACGTGCCCAACGCGAGCCTCGATCAAGTCGCCTATCGTGCAACCTGGGTCATGTGCCCGAGCGCATTCCGGGAGCTCGGATTCGAATCTACACTGATTTGCGGCAAATTTTCAGGCAAGAAGCCCCCTGGAATCCAGGTGGTCGAGACGTCGCTGCCGGTATTGAATCCGAGAACAGGCGGACGTTTGCGATCACTAGTCGAGCCTTTCTTTGCAATCCGAGAAATGTACAGGCGCAAACCCGAGATTGTGTTGGTTGGTCCGTTTCGCTCCTCCTTAGTTACAATCCTGCCCTTAGTCGTATTGTTTCGACTAACTTCAAAGCTCCTCGGCCGTCACAGTCCCGCCTTTATGCTCAAGGCTGATTGGAGTCTCGACGCCTCGAACCTCAGCCTGTGGGCGACTGTCTTCGCGAGAGCGTTGCTATCCCTCTCAACCTTTGTTTTGGATATCGTCAGCTTCGAAACCTATTGCGCGATAGAGAAAGCGAATCAACTCCCCCTCATCCGAACGCGAAAGTTAGTGCGGGTGCCGGTTGGGTCTCCCGAGGACCCACTCCTCCAAAGTACGTACGAAAATCAACTGCGGAGGCCAATCATCCTACTCGTGTCGAGAGTAGCGCGCATGAAGGGGTTGGATGTACTTCTGAATGCGTTCTCACGCCTAGCAGGTCGATATCCGGACTGGTCGGTTCGGCTGGTTGGCCCTGTGGATGAACCGATTTTCAAGAAGGAGCTGCTCGAAATCGTGACGGAGAACTCGCTCGAGCAGCGTGTCGTCTTTATTGGTGCACTCGATGGACCCGAACTGTACCGGGAGTACTCGCACGCCTCTGTGTTCTGTCTCCCCTCAGTTCGCACGGAAAGCTGGGGCAGGGTGAAGTGTGAGGCGACCGCGAACGGACTTCCGGTGGTCACAACTGACGTTCCCTGCGCACGAGATGCCATCGAGGCGGGGTGGTTGGTCGCCCGAGCGGGAGACGCGGAAGAACTTGCCGTAAGGTTGGAGGAGCTGATGAAAGACGAACGCGAGCGCGTGCGGGTATCAAGTGTAGCTCAATCCCGTCAACGATTCTTTCGAGAGCTAGTCGAGATTTATCTGTTTGCACTCAAATTTCAGCTAGCGATTCGGAAAGGCTCTATCATTAATGCCGCGGGGCAAACCCCGTAACATCCTGCACAGGGTTCTTCGATAAGTGAGCTAGAAGGCACTGCCGATGAACTGATCTGGAAATCTTGGGAAGGCCATCTCTACCGAAAGCATGCGCGAGTTCGAGGATTGGCCGCGCGAGAGTCGGTGGAGGGACCTCGAGCGATAGGAATTGCTCCCCCAGTTGTGGAAGTAGCTTATGCGTTCTATCGATTCGAGCTTCCTCACCAACCTGATGGAATCGGTCCGCCGGTAGCGGAGAAGGAACCGCACCTCAAGAAGATTGTCCAGACGTTCGCGATCCTGTCGTACGGCGTTGCCGAAGTCGTTCGAGGGGCGAACCGTCCAGGACGAACTGAGAGTGAGATTGTAGGCGGCGCGGAGCCAAGCGCCCGAAGGAGCTGCGACTGCAAGGATATAATAACGTCTATTTGTGACTCGCTAGAGTAAGGTCCTCCGAGGCCCATTTCGGCAACACTCATCGGCGTCAATGGGATATAGAGATGTTCGCCGAGTCATGCTCTGCTACGAGTCCGAGGATTATCCTCTCGTACAGTGAAGCTACTACATTCAAATCCATTTCACGTTCCACCTTCAATCTGGCCGTTTTCCCGAACTCAGCCCGCCGATGAGGATCCCGTATGAGAGTTGCCAAGGCCGATGCCAAGCCCTTCGCGTCGCCTGGCGCAACCAGGAATCCCGTGATTCCCTCGGTCACCACGTCTGCCAGCCCGCCAGTGAGAGAGGCAACCACCGGGAGCCCGCAGGCCATTGCCTCCCGGCAGGCATTGGGGGCCGGCTCGTTCAGACTAGGCTGCACGTAGATGTCGGCGGCCCGGTAGAAGTCGGGCAAGTGAGGGAGCGAGATCGCGGAGTCATATAGGCGAACGATCCCGTCGAGTCCGTGACTTTGAATGTGTTGTTGAATCGATTTTGCGAGCGGGCCCCGACCTTGGAGATGGACTGTGAAGCCCCTAAGCCCCCCGTCAGCGAGGATCTTCACTGAGTCCAACAGAACGAATAATCCCTTGGCGGGGACGAGTCGGGCGATACAGACAATGCGGACTTCCGAAGATTGCGCCCGGTTCGGTTCGGGGGATTTGGGGGTGAACACCTCTGAGTCCGTGGGGGTAGGAGTGAAGTACATTCGTTCTACAGGAGCCCCCAATGAGGACAGGAATAAGGCCGAAGCACGGCTGTGAAAGGTCATGGCCCGGGCGTTCTTCCACAAGATCCGATTGAAAGTCAAGTCCTGCGCCCTGTTCATCGCGGCCATTGGCATTTTGAAAAAATAGCCATATCGTTCACAAGAGACAATGTAAGGTATATTCTCCCGGCGCGCGAGAGCTCCGAATATTTGGCAAAAGGGGGGATAATCCTCCTGCAAGAGTAGCGCGTCGAATCCTTGGGACAACGCTCCGGATATGCCAAGTGGAACGGACGCTTCCGAGTAAACGGCGGGGATTGTTTTGAGACGGACCACGCGAAACGCAGAATCCTTTGGGAGAATCACCGCGCTCGATCCTAAGTATCTTTCTCGTGAGCTTACTCGATCGCTTGTGAGCACAGTCACTGTGTGGCCACGGCGGGCAAGGCCGACGGACAGCCAAAGTTCGTTAGACGGAATCAACTCAGAGAAGGTTGGGACCACTACTCCGATTCTCATTGTGAGATCGAACCTGCCTGCCGTTTAAGGATCGGACTCTATCTCGAAGATCTTGGATTTCAGATCCAAAGCGATGCGGCAGGCCGTGACGAGTTTGCCCGAGAACACACTCCAGCAACCTGAGCCATGATCGATCACGGTAGAGCGCCGTGCATCGTCCCGCTCAGCCCGGGGGTCAACTACCCTCACGACAAAGATCGATCCACGGTATTCGGAGGAAGCAACGGCGGGAAAGAACTCGGAGCTCTCGGAGGCGATCTCTGACCAGTTTGAGTCGAAACAAACGGGCGGGTCGTACCGACTGCCATGGAAGGTATCAAGCACCGACCCCCGAACATGGTAGAGAAGGCTCTCTCGAGTGGAGCCGTTCGGTAGAATCGAGCAGAACGGTCCATCCATCACGGTCACCCCGATCCGTCTGGCCGATCGGAGGCGAATAACAGGAACCTCGACTAGTTCAAACTTGAATGGTCGGTGCGCGAAACCGAACCAATCTGCGAGCTCGTTCAATCGTGAGTACGTACAGTCGACGACGGAATCGAAACTGCGGCCAGTAGACCTTCCTGAGGATTCGATTGTCAGAGCCTTGAGTCCGGACGGCAGGATTCTACCGTCCGTCACAGCGCAATGAAGTCGCAACTCGAGATTCGGATGGCGCGCGATGGCGAATTTCAGGAGCCGTCGAAGTTTGGCGATGTCAAGAATGGGTTCGGGAACACGGTAGCACGCCGCAATGCGTTCGCGCACCAGATAATCTCGACTGGGCCATCCGGCCGGGTGAGGCAGTTTGAGACTCTCGCAGAATCGCACATAGTCGGTCGCCGATGTCTGCGACCCATCCTTCGCGATGCAGTAGTAATTCTCGAAATCGGAGAGAAGTGCTGAGCCAAACCGAGCGATGAAAGGTGGGAGCGAGGCCAGGCAATCTCGGCCGGTCACTGCGCTTCTCGGATAGTGATAGCCAAAGTGAAACCGGTTCTGATTCCCATACGATGCGCCGCGGAGGATGTTGGAGCTTCTCTCAAAAACTGTGACGCGGGCGCGGTCGGCTAACTCCAACGCGGCCGTGAGACCGAACAGCCCCCCACCGATGACAGCGACTCGCTTCATCGAAGGTACTCGCCTCCGTTCACGTCAAGAGTCGCTCCCGTAACATGGTCCGCCGAACTACTCGCGAGGAAGAACACGGCTCTTGCAACATCCGAGGGGGTGGCCAACTTCCTGAGATATGTGGAATCGATGTGCCGTTGCCTCACGCTGGCCTTCATACTATCGAACATCCCCGTTGATGAAGTGAGCCCGGGGGCGACAACATTTACGCGGGTTCGCGGACCCAGTCGCTGAGCCAACGACTTGGCGAGTGAGACCAGGGCACCCTTGGACGCTGCGTAGACCGGGTCAAAGCTCCCAGCGAACGCGGCCAGGCTAGAGACGTACGTGATGGACGAGTGATTCGCCATTACGGGAAGCAGAGCCTTCGTCAACGTGATGGCGCCGATAGTGTTCGTGTGAAAGGTGTCGAAGATTTCTCGATTCGTTTGTCTCTCAAGGTTTCTCCCACGGATCACCCCCTGACAGAAAACGAGCGCATCCACTTGGTTGCAGAATTTCCGGACGCCCCTTACGAACGAGGGATACTCATCTGTCCGCTGGATGTTTAGGGGCCAACACTCAGCGTGAGATCCGCGAAGGACGAGCGCGGAACGAACTCGATGTGCCGTTAAGCGTGAGTCACGGTACGTGAAACCGACTCTCCAGCCCTCGTCGGAGAACACGTTCACACATGCGGAACCGATTCCACTGCTCCCCCCGATGACGACGGCCGCGGGTCTTCGTGTTGACTCCGCGAGGAGGTAGGGATGAGTCCGCGAGCCCCGACCGTGGCGGACTTCTCTCGGTCGAATCCGGCTGCGCCTTCTCGTTGGTTCCCGATCGAATCCCACGGCCGTCGCCTCCATGAAGTAAGAATCACTGCCCGCGCAAATCACTCAAGAGTGAATCCAGGAGAGGAATCAAGCGTTCGCGAAGTTCCGGCGAACGCATGGCAAACTCGAGGTTGGCCTTGAGCCAAAGATAGAGGTCTCCGATGTCGTATCGTGTGCCTTGAAAGGTAGCGGCATACACCGGGGTCCTCTGCGCCAGCAACTGTAGGGCGTCCGTGAGTTGAATTTCCCCGTGATATCCGGGCTTCGTCTCATCGATGGCGGCATAGATATCCGGTGTCAGCACGTACGCCCCCGTTATTCCGAGTCGGCTCGATGTTGCGGAGGGCTCAGGCTTTTCGATTAGACGATTGCACCGGTATAGCCCTGGCCGAGTCTCGGTGCCTTCCACAATGCCGTAGTCACTCATCTTGAGCTCCGTAACCGGCTCGACGGCGATCACCGGAGTTCCGAGCCGCTCGTAGTGGTTCCAGAGCTGGCGCAAGAGGGGAGGTTCGCAGACGTTGATGGTGTCCCCCAGAAGGACCCCAAACGGCTCGCGGCCCGTATGATGGCGAGCCAACCCGATCGCATCGGCCAAGCCCTTCGGCTCGCGTTGCCGAACGAAATGGATCCGTACCTTTCGCGTGAGCTCGGTGAGTTCCTCCAATCCCAAACGTTCGCTCACGCCATCGAGTTCGGGGTTGTAGTCGAAGTGATCCTCGAGCGACCGCTTGCCTCGGCCCGTAATGATCAGGATGTCGTCGGCGCCGGAGGCGGCCGCTTCTTCCACCACATATTGAATGATCGGCCGATTGACGATCGGCAACATTTCTTTGGGCTGGCTCTTCGTGGCAGGCAGGAATCGAGTACCGAGGCCGGCCGAGGGGATGACGACCTTCATCCGCGCCTTCCTCCCTTGCCCGCGGCGAGGACCGCAGCCTCTACCCGGGATTCCCCCGAATCGGGTCCCACGCCCAATGCGAGGATCCGAAGTCCGGTGGCATCATTGGTCCGAAGCTTCACCGATCGACGGAGGTCGACCAAGCATGGCTCCTTCATTCGCCGCGTCCACTCCGGCCGCCACTTCCGGTACTCCGGCCAGTCGGCCTGCACGACCGCCGCATCGGCCTCGGCAAGCGACTCCGTCACCGAGCCGCTGAATTCCACGCTTCCGAGATTGGAGGAGGGGCAACGTTCCCAAGCGCGTCGGAAGTTGGACAAGGCGACCGGGTCGTGGACTCTGACCCGGACACCTTCGCGGACCAAGCCCGAGACCAAAGGGAAGGCCCGCGACTCCCTCACATCGTCCGTTCCCGCTTTGAATGCTAGCCCGAGCACGGCGACGGTCTTACCTTCCAAAGGCCCGGCAACCTTGCGGACGAGCGTCATGATATGTTTCGCTTGGTCGTCGTTGATGCTCAGCGTCGCCTCTCCGGTGCGAAGTCGGACTCCAAGCTCGCGCGCCCGAAGGACCAAGGCCTTGAGATCCTTTTCAAAACAGCTTCCCCCGAAACCAGGTCCCGCATTGAGAAACCGCCGCCCGATCCGGGAGTCGGCGCCAACGGCCTCCATCACGCGGTCGATGTCAAGACCCAGCTCCTCTGATAGTCGTGAGAACTCATTCGCGAACGACACCTTGAGCGCGAGGAACGCGTTCGACGAGTACTTCACGAGCTCCGCCCCGGAAGGCGTGAGAAGGAAGCTCTGGGCACGGAACGGTCGGTATACTCTCTTGAGCCAGCCTTGGGAGCGCAAGTCCCGCGTTCCCAACACAATCCGGTCGGGATGGAGGGCGTCTCGAACCATCGTTCCCTCCGCAAGGAATTCTGGGTTTACGGCCACTCCCAGTTCATGGGGGGACTTCCCCGACAGGCGACGGAGCATCGGTTCCACAACGGTTTCGGTCGTCCCCGGCAAGACGGTGCTTTTGACGACGACGAGTCGGTACCCCTCTACGTTACGGAGTGCGCGCCCGAGCTCCGCCGTTCCCTTCTTCAACGGCCGGAGGTCGATGCCCCCTCCCGCAAGGCTGGGGGTCGGAAGGCAGAGAAAGATGCCTTCAGCGGCCTTTGCCAGCACGGGGGCACTGTCGACGACTGAGAACCGTCCCGACCGAACCTGACGTCGCAAGAGCTCCGCCAGTCCCCGCTCATGGAAGGGGGTCACACCTCGAGCCGTCGACTCTCGGACGTCGGACTTTACATCATAACCGGTGACGGACAGGCCGTGGGCGGCAAAGGCGACGCCGGTAGCGAGCCCCATGTAACCGAGGCCCGCAATTCCGACCTTCGAGGTTCGAGGCGCGATTCGCTTCACCGGGAGGACCCCCCCTCCGCAAGGTCCAAGGAACGGAAGTACGCCACCGTCCTCGCGAGCCCGATTTCAAAGGAGACGCGAGGGTACCATCGAAGGTATCGCCTCGCCCTACGGATGTCGGGAGACCGCTGCTCGGGATCGTCTTCGGGAAGGGGTCCGAACTCGATTCGCAGGGGGGCACCGATCGCGCGCGCCACGAGCTCGGCGGTCCTTCGCACGGTGAATTCGCGAGGGTTGCCGAGATTCATCGGAGTGGGGACGCCCGGAGCGGCGTCCATCAGCATTCGTAGCCCTCGGACCATGTCGGAAACATAGCAAAACGAACGAGTCTGCGTTCCCCGGCCGTAGATGGTGAGAGGTCTTCCTCGGAGCCCTTGCACGATGAAGTTCGAGACCACCCGTCCATCGTTCGGGTCCATCCGGGGGCCGTAGGTATTGAATATCCGGGCGATCCGAATGTCCAGGCCGTGCTCTCGGCGGTAGGCCATTGCGAGGGCTTCGGCGTATCTCTTTCCCTCGTCGTAGCAGCTGCGCGGGCCGATGGGGTTGACATGACCCCAGTATGACTCCGATTGCGGGTTGACCTCTGGGTCCCCGTAGACCTCGCTCGTGGACGCCAGCAGAACTCGAGCGTCCGAACGGCGAGCCGCTTCGAGCACGCGAAGAGTGCCCGCCGAATTCACGCGGAGGGTGCTGATAGGGTCATGCTGATAGGCCGGGGGAGAGGCGGGGGAAGCGAGATGATAGTACCGATTGGCTCGCGGGAGCCGGCCGGTCCCGGTAATGTCCGCGCTCCGCAGCCTAAACCTCTTTTTCCTCAGAGCGGCCTCTAGGTTGGCCCGCCGACCGGTGCTGAGATTGTCGATGCCCCAGACTCGCCACCCGTCGGCGACCATGGAGTCCACCAGATGGGATCCCAGGAATCCAGCAGCCCCTGTCACAACGGCTTCGACCAAGGTTTCGTAGTGGTCACGGACCGACATCACCCATTACCGTTTCCCTCTAGTCGTCTAGCGAAGTGGTTGACGTTCAGAGCATGGTCCGATGAAACCCGATTAATCTCTTGGCAGGTGAAAGACGGTCCTCACTTGGTCGGGAGGAGGGTTGTTCAATTGTCAATGAACAACTTCTCGTTTATGAAAGACGGCGGCTCTAGCTGAACTTGCACTCGTGGTGAGCTGAATCCAGGGGAGAGTGGGTGTATCCGAACTTGCTCTTTGTCGCGATCAAGGTCTGTAGCCGGTGAAGTAAGTGCTACTGAGGTTGCACCTACCAGCGAGCTAACCGGCAGGAAGCCTCTTTCGACGGGCTTCTGGGCGCAACCGAGCGAGCTCCTTCTCTTCGACCCTATGGGAGAGGGTCTCGATCCCGGGGGGAGGATTGAGTTAGTTCGCTTGTTCCCGGAAGTGGACTTCTACATTCTCGGGCCGCGTGTCGAAGCCGAGATGAGTGAGATACCGCAAGGTGTGGGCGAGCGTCTCCTCACTGGAGCGGACGAGAACTAGGTCGATGTGCGGGATTCGAATGTGGTTTGGCCAGACGTGGATTTGTTTCATGGTCGAAATAGCCACGAGAGTGCATTTGAGCTAGACCCCCGGAGTGGAAGGGGGGTTACCGAATTCCCGTCGTCCTATCGACTTACCGACGTTCGAGGACCGGGTGTAACTGAGCTTTCATCGGTGATGGCCGGGGTTAGGTGCGATTTGAAATGAATCCAGTTCCGGATATCAGCTGAATCGTTTCAGGAGGCTCGCCGGGAGGCATTCTTTACCTGCGACGGGTTACCCCGGGCATGCCCGGCCGGAAGGTCACGGGAAGACGTACCGGAGCTAGGAGACTTCGCCCTCCTCCGCCCGCGGATCGACGCCCAGTCGTGGATGTCTACCACACGGTCCCCGTCCGAGACGACTACCGGTGGCTGGAGAACGGGAAGAGTCGGAAGGTCCGTCAATGGACCGCGGCGCAAAGCCGTCGGGCACGCGCTTTCCTGGACTCATTACCACAACGCAAGGTGTTCGCGCGTCGGCTCGAGCAGATCATGAAACGCGGGTACACCTTCTACCTCGGGTTTCGATCCGCGGGGGGTCGCCTCTTCGCCTTAAAGTACGATTCCCGACGGGATCGCCCTCGGCTCGTGGTGTGGGACTCCGACCGGGATCTGGACCGAGAAAGAGTCCTGCTGGACACCGCCAAGCTCGCGCGACGCGGAACCACGGTCAACTTCGACCTGTTCGTGCCGTCCTGGGATGGACGGTTCCTCGCGGCCTGTCTCTCCGAAGGGGGAAGCGAGGAGGGCGACCTGCACCTCTTCGAGGTCGCGTCGGGGAAGCGGCTCCGGGACGCCATCCACCGTGCGCAACGCATCGGGGGGAGCGCCGTCGCGTGGGTCCCTGACGGACGGGGTTTCTACTACGTCCGCCATCCGCTTCCGGGAGAACGCCCAGCCGAAGACCTCGATTTCTATCAGCAGGTCTACTTCCACCAAGTCGGAGCTTCGGAGACGGACGATTCGTACGCCGTGGGCAAGACGTTCCCGCGGATTGCGGAGCTGCAACTCGCGAGCTTGCCCGACCCAGAGCGTTATCTCGTCACGGTAGCCCACGGTGACGGGGGACAGTTCGAGTACTGGATTAGCGACGGAAAGTCTCCCTGGATTCGGGTGACCGACCCCACGGACGAGGTCGTACGCGCCGAGCTCGGACGGGACGGACACCTCTACCTGGTGAGCCGAAAGGGTTCGCCCCGCGGACGGATCCTCCGGCTCAAAGGACCGGATTGGAAGCTCTCCGAAGCCGAGCTCGTGGTGCCGGAGCGAGAATGGATTCTCGAGGAGCTCGCGGCTACTCCTGACTATCTCTACCTCAAGGAGCAGCTCGGCGGCCTGGGCCGCCTCGACCGGTTGAACCTGCGGACCGGGGCTTTGGAAGAGACTCCCCTGCCTCCGGACTCCGCGATCCGGGAGGTCACCCCCCTTTCCGACGGTCGAGTGCTGTTCGGGGTGAACACCTTCCTCTCGCCGTCCGAGTACTTCGTGGTCGACCGGGACGGCGTGCCCGCACTCACGCCCCTCTCTTCAGCCCCACCCGTCGACACATCTCGGTGGGAAGTGGTCCGAGAGTATGCCATCTCCAAAGACGGAACCCGCGTTCCGATGAGCATCATCGCCCCGAAAGGATTCGTGCGCGACGGGACCAAGCCGTTCCTGCTCACGGGCTACGGCGGCTATGGAATTTCGATGTCTCCGAACTACGCTGTCTGGTGGATTCCGTGGCTGGAAAAGGGGGGCCTCTTGGGCATCGCGAACTTGCGGGGAGGTGGTGAATTCGGGGAGGATTGGCACCGGGAGGGGATGCTGACCAAGAAGCAGAACGTCTTCGACGACTTCATCGCCTGCGCGGAACGCCTGTGTCGGCAGAAGTACACTTCCCACGACCGACTCGGCATCTTCGGGGGCAGCAATGGGGGGCTCCTCATGGGAGCGGTCCTCACCCAGCGACCGGACCTGGCGCGTGCGGTGGTGGCGGATGTAGGCGTTTTCGATTCGCTGATCTCCGAATGCGACTCGAACGGGCAGTTCAACGTGACCGAGTTCGGGACCACCAAGGACCCGGAGCAGTTCCGGGCGCTCTACGCGTACTCACCGTATCATCACGTGGTCGACGGTACTCCGTTCCCAGCGACCCTGCTTTCGACCGGAGAGAACGACCGGAGGGTAAACCCCCTCAATTCGCGAAAGATGGTCGCCCGACTTCAAGCCGCGAACGCTTCGCACGAGCCCATCCTTCTCCGTACCAGCGGGAAGTGGGGTCACGGGCCCAGCTCCTTCGGCGACACCATCGGCCTCCGGGCCGACCATCTGGCGTTCTTTGCGGACCGTCTCGGGCTCCGGCGCGCTCGCCCCGCGCTCGGGAAAGATCCGTGAAAGTGGACAGTCCCGTCACGACTCCCCCGATGCCACCATGACAGGGCACGCTCTCAGGAGCTGAATCAATCGTCTTTGAATGAGTTCTCCCTCCACGGTCGATATCTGGGTGCAACTGACGACACGCAAAGGGGGTGCATGTATATATGGAGCCATCTATACGTACACCCGATGACCAGCGTGCTGCGCCCCCCTCACCCCGAATTTGCCCGGCCCGGGGCAAATCCGACCCTAGAATCCATTGAGTACGTTCGCTCAATTCTGAAGGATGCGAACGAACCTCTGAGCAGAAACGACATTCTACGAATCCTCGCTGGATGGTCCCACTCGATGGGTCGCCAGAGTCTGAACGCGGCGATTAACTTCCTTGCCGCCGATGGATCAGTGGCGGAAGGTAGCAAGGGTCTAATCTGGGTTCCCGAGGCACCTCCTCAGCTTGCTGAGGCGATCAAGAAAGGCCGCAGTCTCTGATGATTCCCGCGAGCGCCGTCCTCCTTTCTGAAAGCGCAAGTGAGGCGCTCGATTCGCTTGACACGGATTGGTCCCCCCGGGCCCGGGCCATCGCAGGACGAGCGCGCGCATTCAGACCAATCCTTCTGGTCGATTGTCTACACGGGGAGGTTGTGAGAAAAGACGCAATTCCAAAGAGTCTCCGGGAGAAGCACGGTCTCACGAACCTGTACGTCGAGGATTTGCCTGACTTCTGGCGAATGCTCTACACTGTAGTGAAGCAAAGGGGAACACGAACGATCGTGGTAGTCGAGATCGTGAACCACAAAACCTACAGCCGGTGGTTTCCGGGCCGCCGCAGCTAGCCTGTCACTCATCGTTTGAATCCTCGGGAGGAATTCTCTGTGTGCAATTGAGGTTGCACATACTCGACGCCGAATCCAGCAGAAAGTGAGTGCACTGAGTCAACACCTCTCACGGCCTGTGACTCGGGGAGAATCGGTTTAGCCGCAATTGTCCTTCGGCGAAATCCGGGTCTGCGGGCTCCAAAGATGGTGCAATCGATGCTACACTTGACCCGAGCTTGGTCCAAGCGAAAGCCGCGCATCTGAGGTTGGCGTCGAAACCTAAACGACAATGACCCCTGCTCAATTCACCCTAAGGATCACGCTGGGTCCGGCCATCGGGACGAAGAACGATCATCCCGACCACGGGTTCCACGGTCGTTCGGAACCGAACCACGACGCTAATGGTTCTAGCAGCGGCAAACCCTTTGATTGGTATATCGGGGAACTCAGAGGCAAGACGGGAGGCTGAACCAAGTAGCGTGGCGCCGGCGGTCACGACGTCATCTACCAGAATGAGTTCGCTAGCTGACTCGAGTGATTTTCTAACTCGCAGGGTCTCGTAATTTCGTTGTGCTGTAGGACGCTCGGTCGACACGCTCGTCGCAGCTTTTGGAATGGGCTCGGTCCGCTCTAGCAGTGGCGCGACGACCTTTCCCAAGCCTCCTCTAACCAGTTCGTGCGACAGCTGATCCGGAACCCAGAGGGCGCCCTTGGTCAGCAGGGTACTCTTGGGGACAGGCACGAGAGTGGCGGAGGGAGAAAAGAATCCGGCGAGGGGGTGTGGAGGTCCTCGAATGGACTTTAGATGCGCAACCACACGAGCCGCAACAGTGAGGGGAGGGTCGCCAATTGCGCGCCCACTCTTCAAAGAGAGACCAAGATTGTGCGACTGCCGGGCCTCGGTCCGCAGGGACTCTGTGACATCATCCGGGCGTGGGCAGTACGCGAGCAGCGACCCGAATTCAAGCCGCTTCGAGAGCAAGGATCGCAGCCTCCGGGCTCGGAATGGCACTCGGAAGGAGATCGATGATGTCGGAAGGTTCTTTGAATCTGATTGCACCGTACCTGGCCATTTTCTCTGGCCACGTGATTGAGGTCTTCATGAACTCCCGATCGTGGACGAAGAGCGGTCGGCCCAGACGGAGGGTTTCCCAGCCTTGACTGAGAGACCCGCCGGTATCCCCACTCTCGATGATGACCGATGCGTCCGCAATCAGTGCCATTGTCCGATTGCGGATCACGAAGTTCGCGGGGAAGACCGCATCTTGATCCGAGAATTGGGTAACCGCAAGGTGGTCAACCATGATGCGCTGCTGCAGATCTGAGTTAGAGGGCGGATTAACTCGGGATAGGGGGGTGCCTAAGACTGCAATCGTATACCCGGCCGCTTGGATCGCGGCCGTGTGGACAGCCGTGTCTACGCCACGAGCTAAGCCGCTGACAATTGTGACCCCGCTCTCTGCTAACGTCCGGGAGATCGTAGTCGCTGCTTTGCGCCCTTCTTCTGAAGGTTCTCGGGTGCCGACTATGGCAACCCTCGGATGCAGCAATGGCAGTCGGAACTTCCCTGCGAGGTAGAGCCGTGGCGGCGCGTACTTCGCCTCGAGCGCTGTCAAAGGGCCCAAGAGTTCCTGTGGAGTGACCGTCCTCACAGGAATACCATTCACAGAGAGTGACGAGTTCAATTCCAAGCCCCTATCCAACTGAGCTCGTACGCCTCTATTGACCTTTGCTTTGAACGGTGCTCACGTTCCATCGCATGACTCAGTCAGGGAACCAAAGGCTAGTCGCTCCACCCGAAGCCAGACTGCCGTGTCGCGACCCCTCCTAGCTCAGCGCGTGCAATCGGAATCGCGTACATTGCGAGCTGAATCTCGAGAAGACTGGGTGCAACTGAGCTTGCCCCCATTTGTGACCCGCCCCAGAGGAACTTGGGTGCAATGCGGCTTGCCGCCAGGAGGATTCGACTAGAGGTACGACGTCCGACCGAGCGCCTGGACACCACAGAACCGATGGACGGCATACCTTTCTACGGAGGTTCGATCTCGAGAAGCACTCTGGACTTACCCACCTTTGCGAGCGATACTGTCTCGGAACCTTTCAGGCCCATACTCCTCCTCAAATCCTCGGGAATCCGCAGAACTACGCCCCGCCCGCTAGCCGAGAGTTTCCGATGAAGCTTGAGAGGTTCGCCCCAGATTCCGAGACGGCGAGCGACCTTCACCGTGCGGTCACTGTCGTTTTCGTCGATGAACTCCTCTCCGCAAGCTGTGCATCGGTGACCTCGTTCGACGAAGGTCAGTCCTTCGATTCCGGAGAGAATGTCATCGACGGCCACCAGTTTTCCCTTCCTACAAATCGGGCAAATCATGTGTATCAACCCTCCGTGCCAGTGATTACGAGGACGAGGAGTTCTCTGGGATAATGTGCAAGGATGAGTTTCTTCGAGCCCCCCTTCCGTGTCCAGACCTCGAGCTTGTTCCTTCCGCGCCGGACAACGCGATCGGCGCCACGAAGGGCGTCCCGAAGGTCATGGATGTCCCAGTTCCACTTCCTCATCTTCGTGTTTCTAAAGTGCTTTGAAGGTTCGATGCGGACATTGTCAAGATCGAATGGTAGCACTTTTCACCAACATTAGCAGTGCGCAGAGCTACATCAAGGTTGTCCCAGTCGACGGCGCGATCCGTGAAGGAGCAGGTGCGATGCTACCTGCACTAGATCGCAGCAATCGGAGTCGTCTCAATCGGTCGTTAGCGAAATCGTCACGTCTGATGTGTGGGTGTAACTGAGCTTGCACCCATTTGCTGGTCTGATGCTCCTAGCTGATATTCCGGTTGCGTCGCTCACGAACGGGCTTATTCGCCTTGGGGCTCGTCCTCGGCCGCGCGCTATGGCTGCGGAAGTCGGCGAGGATATCGACGACATCGTCCCTCCGGGCAACGAAAGCGAGATAGGACGCGTCGAGGTCGTTTCCGTACTCCGAAAGCAGTAACCGAATCTGGCGCTGTAGGTCCCGACGCCACTCCCGGTTGGAGACGTAGCCGTGCTTCAATTCGGCTAGCCGCTTGATCAGGAGGTCCTCGACCCCGAGAAGGTAGACGGGACCGTAGACCGTCATCCTCCGTTGAAGTTTGAGACGGCTTCCCGAGAGCACCTCCCCCAGGAGATCGATATCGATGTTCCAGTCCGCACGGCGCCACACTCGACCCGAGTGTTTGAACCCCCAGGATTCAATCACTTCGACGGCCGGGACTCTTGGAGCGACGATGTCGATGTCTGAAGAGGAGGTACGTCCCGCGGTATAGACTTCAATGGCCGAGCCTCCCACGATGACGACCGGTTCGCCGGTCGACCGACCGAGCATCGCTCCAAGGAGTTCAATCCGCTCGGGTTTCGAGCCTGCGCCTTCCACCACGCGCTCGGCCTCCGCTTTCTGGATTCTCATCGCCAGCCCGTCTTACGTGACGGTCCTTTCTCCGGCGGACGTCGGAATTCCCGAGCGTACCGCGCCGCGACCTTCGGGTTCGGAGTGTACCGAGAGGGTTCGAACCACGAGTCGTCCTCGGCCCCGACCTTCGCCCCCCGGGCCGCTCGTGCCGACTCCAGTCTGCGCTGGTCCTCGGACCACAGGATTCGGACCCTCTTCCGAAAGAGATCGCGAAGGTCAGGGTCGATAAGTTCGACTCCCTTCTTCGCCCGACGAACGACGCCGGCTCTTTCCAAGCGCTCCACTTCACGGTAGGCCTTCGGAAGCGGAATCCCTCCAGTCTTACCAACTCGATAGACTGTAATCGGGCGAGATGCGCCGGCCAACGTCGCGAGAGTGCGAACTCGAGTCTCGCTGCCGAAGGCTGCAATGATCAGAGGGTCGACTTCAAGTTCCATCATCGGAGAGAGAGTCAAGATTGTTATTACCCTTTTGGGGGAATAGAGTTGCGGTCGGGTATTGCCTGCAGCGAAACCCCATCGCTTCCGGGGTGGGGCAGACGCTCCCGGACGTCATCGCAGGAGCGCACCGTCCGATCGAGCCTTCAGTTTTCGCCGACCATGTGCAACTGGGCTTGCACCTTTGGGTAGGTCAGACGGTCGTTACCCCGGCAGCGTGTGACAATTCGCGGTCGCTCGTGTACAGAGTCGCTTGATATCTTTGAGCCGTCGCGTAAACCAGGGCGTCCGCGAAGTGAAGTCCGAGGGACAAGCTGTAATCAGCCGCTTCCAAAGCGAGCTCCTGGTCCACGGGGATCACCCGAGTCTGGCCAAGGGCGGCCACTGCCTCCAGTGCCGCGAGTTCGCCCTTCGCTCGTTTGATCTTCTTGTAGACCTCGTAGACCGCGACCACGGACGTGACGATCTCGGCGGGGGCCGCCGCGTCGATGATTCGGCGGTAGGCTGACGCCTTGGGCCCGCCGGAAAGTCGTTCGATCCAGCCGGAGCTGTCCACCGAGATCATAGAGGAGCCGTCAGACCCGATCGTGCCGGTCGCGAAGGTTGCGTGCGCTCAATCCCGATACCATTCCCTCCGTTTCCGACAGCCGGCGAACCGGAACGAAGTAGAGAATTCCGTGCTTCATGATGGCCGCCATCTTGTCTCCGGGGTGAATCCGTCCATGGCGGCGGATCTCCCGGGGAATCACGACCTGATACTTTGAGGACACCGTGACCGTCTCCATCGATACCAACTACGTTTAACGATATCTTGGTCGATATAGCCTTACCGCCCGACGGAACGTGAACGATGTGCCCTTGGGGAGGCCGAGTCCCCGAAGGATCTGGTCGATTCCCTCGACAGTTTGGACAACGTCAGAGCTTCGGATCACTGAGTGCAATTCAGATTGCACCCAATAGGCCCGCGAGTAGGTGCAACCGGGTCGACGAACTGCCGATGTCACGGTGGATCGCCCAACCGATAGGCCTCCCCTGATTCGTGATGGACGCGAATGAACGTCGGTCGAGGACGGGAGAGGTGAACCAGCGCCGCGATCGACACGGCGAACAGGAGGAACCCGAATGCCATCATGGCATACCACCAGACAGCGTCTAGGACGATCGTGAACGGATAGAGTCGGACGGGGAAGAACGCGTTCCAGTGCTTGACATAGATGACCCAGAGCTGCCAAGTTAGGCTGTACGGCCCGAGAAAGGTGCCGACAAATGCCCCCGTCGTGGCGGCCGCCCGGGAGAGACTGAACAAGACCCAGAATGTGAGCAGTACCCCAAGGAAGAAGAGCGACAGCCACGCTGAAACCTGGACAAATGTCTGCGGGGAAAGCGCGTCGGCCGTCGCCATGAAGACGCCGATGACGACCCAAATCAGGCTCACTCGAAGCGCCTTAGTCGCCGCGCTCGGCTCGCGGAGCACGAAGTACGTCCGAGCGGGGTGAGTACGGCCTCCTTTGGATGTGGGCACGGACGACTGGGCCGCAACGGTGCGCTGGCCGTTAACTCGAACCATCCTGAGTTCCAATGAAACTCTACGGGCTTAAAGGTCTGGAACCATGTGAGATGTCCGTTCCCCCACCGGAGGACCTCTCAGCAAATCCCCAGTGGATCCGCTCGTCGGGTCCTGCCTCAAAGTAGGTGGCGTGACGGCAAGTTTGAAACCCCAAGCTCAAGGGCTTCGAGCCGGGCTCATTGAGATTGGGATTGAATCGAGATCTCTCGCCGTCGAGCTGGCTCAAGCGGCACGTAGCCTCCTGCTTCCCAGGACGCCAGCGCTCAGCTGGAGTGAGTGGCTGCAACCGGGCTCGTACCCATACGGCCGTCCGTGGGGGTCCCGCGCCGACCCGATAGGCTCGGGACGGGCACCAAGGTCCAAAACGCCGAATAGTTTAGGGGACTGGAACATCTTCAGAGGAATCGCGGAGATCGGCCAATGGATGCCGGACTGCTCGCAGATGGAATCGTTCTCGGCGCGGCGGGAGCGATCCTGCTTGCCCTGATTTTTTTCTATCCCGAGAAGACACGAAGGGAGAAACGACGGGCCCGGAGCCTTACCAATCGAGCCCGAGACGCCGGTTTGCGGGGTCACTACAAGTTCGAAAAGGACCAGTCTAAATGGGGCTCTATCGGAGGGTTCGGGACCTACGAACCTGTAGACGCGGAAGATCGCGCGTTGTTTGCCGTGGTCGGCTCGAAGATCGAAAGCGATGCCGCAATGTTCGCGAATGAAATGCTCTGGACCGACGTGAGATTCGCCTGGCTAGGACTCCCTCTCCTCCTAATCGGAGTCGCGACGTGCGTGTTCTCGGCGTTTAGCTGAGGCGTGGTTTGCCCGCGGTCGCGAAGGTTTGACGAAAGGACTATCCTCCAGTTTGTCGTCCAAAACGTGTCTTTTCGGGGAGCGGGTCAGAAGGATCGTTCCTCCCTCCGCTCCCAAAGGATGCTGAGAGAGTAGCGATGGTAGCCCATACGAACCCGCTGGTGAATGCGCTTCGCGCTCGCGCGGAGGGCGACCCCGATCGATTCTGGGCGGAAGAGGCGCGGAAACTACGTTGGTTCCTACCGTGGAGTCGGGTCTTCGAGACGGACCCGCCCGAGTTCAAGTGGTTCAGCGGGGGGCGGACCAATCTCTGTTACAACTGCCTCGACCGGCATGTGGAAAGCGGGCGGGGAGGCCATGCAGCGCTGATCTACGAGAACGAGCGCGGCGAACGTCGTGTCTTCACGTACCACGAACTCTGGATTCAGGTGAAGCGGGTGGCCGCCGCGTTGCGGGGGCTGGGGGTGCGCCGGGGCGATCGGGTCGCGATCTACATGCCCACCATGCCCGAGGCAATCATCGCGATGCTTGCGTGCGTCCGAATCGGGGCGATCCATCTCGTCGTATTTGCCGGCTTCGGCAGCGGCGCACTTTCCGAACGGATCCGGCTCGCGGGGGCGAAGGTTCTGCTGACGACGGACATCACGTACCGGAAAGGAAAGGACATCTCGTTGTTCGAGATCGTGGAAACCGCTCTCCGGGAGCCCGGCGGACCCGTGGAGAAGGTCGTGATCTTGCCCCGGGGAACCCGTGTCCCACCGCTGCGCGCGGGACGCGACCTCCTCTGGAACGACTTCGTGGCCCTCTCGACCGGGCAGTCCGACGCCTACGAATCGATGGAGGCGAACGAACCCGCGTACATCCTCGCGACTTCCGGCACGACCGCGAAACCGAAACTAGTGATTCACGTCCACGGGGGGTACGCCGTGTGGATCAACAGCTGCGCGGAGTGGGTCTTCGGCCTGAGTCCGGACGACATCTGGTGGTCCACCTCGGATATTGGCTGGGTGGTCGGTCACAGTTACATCGTCTACGCCCCGTTGATCGTCGGGTGCACCACGGTCGTGTACGAGGGGGCGATCGACTATCCCGGACCCCAGACGTTCTACCGAATGATCGAAGACCACGGGGTCACCGGCCTGTTCACCGCCCCCACGGCGATCCGTCTCCTCATGGGATACGGCACCGAGCCCTCCAAGTCGTTCGACCTCCATACACTACGCCGGGTCTTCTCCGCAGGAGAGGTCCTGAACCCGGCGGCGTGGGAGTGGATGCAGATTCAGCTGTTTCACGACCGGATTCCGGTCGTGGACCACATGTGGCAGACCGAAACCGGTGGACCGATCTTCGCCAACCCGTTCGGGGTCTCCCTCCTTCCCATTAAACCCGGTTCCGCGGGACTGCCCCTGCCCGGCGTTTTTGCCGAGATCCGCACTCCCGAAGGCGGCGTGCTCGCGCAGGGCGAGAAAGGGATCGTTGTGTTGACGCGACCGTTCCCGGGTCTGACCCCAACGATCTGGGGCGACCGGAAGCGCTATCGAAGCGACTACTGGGAGCGGATGCCGGGGGTGTACTACACCGGCGACGCCGCGTACGTCGACGAGGACGGCTACTTCTTCTTCAGTGGCCGCGCCGATGAAATCATGAAGGTCGCCGGACACCGGATTGGCACGATCGAAGTGGAGAACGCGTTCCTCCGGAATCCCGCGGTGGCCGAGGCCGGCGTCATCGGGAAACCCGACGAACTCCGAGGTGAGGTGATCTATGCTTTCGTGACGCTCAAGAAGGGACACGAGCCGTCGACGGAATTGAAGGCCAGTCTCCTCAAGACGGTGCGTCAGGAGATGGGACCGGTCGTGGTGATCAGCGACATTTACTTCGTCCCGGCGCTACCGAAGACCCGGTCCGGGAAGATCATGCGACGCGTGCTGAAATCGGTGTTACTTGACCGCGACCCGGGAGATGTCTCAACCATCGAGGAGGAAGGGTCGGTCGAAGAAGCGCGCCACGCATGGCGAGAGATGCGGGGCGAGATCGCGGAAGGTTCCGCGCCCCCCTGACTTTCTTCCGGCCATCCGAAACAGCGGAGAGTTTCTGTCGATCCGAGGTTTGAGTAGGTGCCACTGAGTTTGCACCTTTCAGGCAAAGAAACATTAAAACCATCAAAACCATTGACTGTACATGGTCAGCTCGGGGGATCGCCTCACCAGTATCCCGGTCCATGCATCGACCGTTAGCCTCCTGCAACAGCTCAAGACCGGCGCCCAAAACTGGGATGAGTTCCTGCTTTCCGCGTTTGAAGACTTGCTACCGCCCGAGACAATCGCTGAGCTTGAGCGTCGGGAGCGCGAGGAGAAGAGTCGATCGTTCGTCGAAGTGACCCGAGACGATCCCCGGCTCTCGCGGCGTCGCCGAGCTGCCCGTGCCCCGTAGTCCGCTTGCTCCTTGGAAGGAGCAGGTCACGTTCCTCGAATCCGCGGAGCGAGAATTCCACTCTCTCCCAGGCAACATCCAAGATGCCTTCATCGCCGCCTTCCCTCAGTTCGTTCAACACCCGACCCGGGCGACCGCTACCCTCGACGTAGCCCCCGTGCGGGACAGAGCAGGCCGTTGGAGGCTCAAGGTCCCGGGAGGGCACCGCGGCATCTACCGGATTGTCCAGGGACGCCCGGATTTCGAAATGTTTCAGACCCGAGACGAGGTATACCAGAAACTGCGCCGGTATCTCATCTCACGTCGGGAGTGAACAGCATCCTCCCCAGCCATGATGCCCAGAGTGATGGGAAACTGAGCTCGCACCCAACCCACAAAGTTTGCGCTCAGTGGGGTCGGGTCATCCAGTTCTTCGATCCCAAAGCCGATGTATAACATGTCCACGATGATCTTGGAAGGCTCAACGTAATTCAGATCGAGATCAGCGCCCTGTAGCCAACCAATGTGTTATCCGTAACAAGCTCCGATTCAATAGGGATATATACGTATAGGCCGCATGATAACAGTCACTCGATAGGTTCGTTGGGGGAGGAAATTCGATGAGCTCGCGAAGGGCGCAGAGGACCGTATACTTGGTGACCGCCGCAATCGTAGCCGCGATGATCGGAGGTTATGCCTTGGCCGCGACCTCGACCACCCCACTGAGCAACCCTCAGGGAAGCACTCAAGGGACCACCACGCCTGGCTCCCTTATCGCGGGCTACTCGTGGACTAACTCTGAGCTCGTAGTGATAGTGGCCAACGGGGACACAAGTCTGGGTACCTCGACTGGCGCCGGCAACTCTCTCGGAGGGAACCAGCTCGCCCTTATTGGTTGCGCCACGGCGACTTGTTCGCAGGACAATCAGCCTGCACTTGGCCCGATTGAAGTGGTGGGGGACTACGCTGAGGAGATTATTCTCACCGTTGCCCAGGGAGTCGCGGCTCCGGCAAACGGAGTCGAAATGCAGTTCGTGGTTACTTGCACCGCCTGCTCAACGCCGACCCTTGTCGCGAACGCATTCACCAACGCAGGGATATCCACTAACGCGGGTGGCTCGGTAATTACCGTCCAGTTCTTGATTTCCACGGGGATTTCCGCCAGCTCTACGACCACGCCGGTCATCACTGAAGTGTCGATCGTGATGGACAACTGTGTCGGTCTGACGACCTGTCCATAGAAGAAGAATCAGGGTGGGCCAGCTCCACCACCAACCGCGGCTGCGTGGCGGTGGAGCGCGTAGACTAACCATTTCTTTTTGTTACACCTATGACGCCCGGGCGAGGCAACCACGAAGCGGTCTTCGTCTCGACGGAACAAGGACCGAAGGAAGAAAGGTCCCAGGCCGTCTCAGGGCCTCCAGTGGAGGGTCGACGAGCGGTGGCACAGAAGAAGGTCCGGTTTCTGGGTCGCGGGGAAGACGACAAGAGGCGCGATGCCCATAGTACAGCGTGGCGGCGAGCTGGGTCTGTGCTTCGACACGATAACGAGGTCACGAATCGCCAGCCCCCGGAAGACGAAGTCGACCCGTCAGCGCTCGCTCCTCGTTCCGGCATTCACCGTTCCAATGCCCCTACCCTGTCAGGGCGACGTTCCCGAAACTTCGAGGGAGCGTTACCTCTCCTCCTCATCGGGAGTGCCTTACTGTGCTACGCCGCTGTTCTCGCGAACGAGGAGCTCGGCTCTAAGAGTGCCCACCTTCCTCTCTGGGGTCTCTTTGGGGCGGTAGGCGCTGTCATCGCGGGGGCGGGGATCTACTCGACTTTCTTCGTTCCAAGCGAGGCCAAAGCCTTGGACTTGCCGAAGGACTGGGTGACGATTCCGAAGGCGGAATGGGAAGCTCTGCGCGCCAGCCAACCAACGGTCGCCCCTCCTCCGTCACCTCTCCCCGCTCCGCCCGTGGTGGCTCACCCATTCCCGTCGCGAAGGGTGGCTCCTCGCCCAATTTGGGAGGAAGACTGGGATGTGGACTCGGAGGGATTTCGGGCTGCGGCAGCCCCTCCGGCCCCTGCTGATTTCGTGCTCCGCCAAATCGAGGAGATCGATGCTGCGCTTCGAAAAAAGCGAACTCGCCCCCCGTTGGATTGAACCCCCGTAAGAGTGGGTGCAACTCAGCTTGCACCTCTAGGATCGCGCCCGCTCACGGTGGCCGGTTCGGCCCCTATTCTTCTCCTCGGAACCCCTCAATGCTCCCTTCATCCCCCACAAAGAGGATTTAGTCGAAACCCCAAGGGAGTGCCATGCCGGGGGGACTTGTGACGTCCCGAGCGCCGTACGTGTTAGTCGGTCTGATTGTGCTCTCACTTTTCCTCGGCGCGAACGCTGCATCCTCCCTAGAGCAGGGCCCGGCGCATCCAGCGAGTCATCCGAATACCGCTATTCCGTCGGCGGGAGGATTCGGGGCGAGTGCGCCCGCTACGGGAGGTGGCCTTCCGCCGCCCCTCGCCCCCGCCCGCGCCCAAGCCGGCGGGATCTACACGGTCACATTCACGGAGACCGGACTTCCCACGGTAGCGGTGCTCGGGCAACCCTTGGTGGTGTGGACCGTTCAGTTGGGTGCGGCGAGCATTAGCACGAACAGTTCCTCGATGACATTCACTGTCGGGAATGGCACGTACCCGTTCAACGTCCCCGGTCCGATGACGAACAATTACGGCGTGAACGCTTCGACTCCGTCGTACGGCATTATCACGGTGAGCGGTGCGGACGTGTCGCGGGCGATCAGCTTCTCCTACTCTCCCGAATATCCGGTTACCTTCATCGCAGTCGGAACGGGAAATGGGGGCAACTGGTCGGTAACCTTCAATGGAGTGACGACGGTTGTGAATGCCCAGGTGGATAGAATCAATACCGGGGGCACGAACGGGACGTACCGGTACAATATCTCGGGCGTGCCGGGCTTCCGAGCGCACCCGTCGGCGGGCCTCGCCACGGTTTCGGGTGCGTGGCTCAACATCACCATCAATTTTGTCCGAGTCCTCTACAACGTGACGTTCAACGAGACTGGATTGAAGGCCAATAATCAGTGGGGTATCGGTCTCAACCCCCCGATGCCTCCCACGACCGTGGTCGGGGGTGGGACCCAGAACTCCACCGGTTCATCAATCACCTTCCTCGTTTCCAATGGGACGTTCTCGTTCATCGTGGATGGGAGTGGCAGCTACCTGGCGACCCCGTATTCGGGATCCGTCATCGTGAACGGCGCCCCGGTCAATGTATCGATCAAGTTTGTTGTCGCCCCTCCGGGCGATCAGTGGGTGACATTCTTGGAGGATGGACTCCCCGCCGGAACGAACTGGTCGCTGATTCTGAACGGAACCCAGTACCTGACCGCTCAGCCTTCGATCTCCTTTCAGGAGCCGAACGGGACGTACCCGGTGTCGATTCGCTCTGCTGCTGGATTGGGTCCCCGCCCCGCGAACCTTACCGTTGCCGTCCCGGGCAACAGCGGCCCCTTCACGATCGACTTCCTTCCCGTGTATCAAGTGATGTTCACGGAGTCGGACCTCCCCAACGGAACCAATTGGTCGGTGTCCGTGACGGCGAATTCGACCGAGACCGTCCTGGTTCACGGCGGCCCGCTCGGTACGAGTTCTACCAGGGTCACTCGGTGGTCGGACGGTGCCTCGGCCATCCGATTCTACCTCTCGAACGGGACCTACTCGTACACCTCGACTGCCCCGGGACAATCCGGTAGCTCGGCTCCCCTGTCTATCACCGGCGCGACGCCGGCCCCCGTGGGATTGACGTTCCACGCGACGTCGTCGTCCTCGAATGTTCTGGGAGAACCCGATTGGGTGTTCCCGGTCGTCGGCGTAATCGTGGTCGTGGCGATTGCCGCGGTGCTTCTGGTTAGACGGAAGAGGAAGAAGAGTCCAGACGGAGTCTCCCCGAACACCGGCGATACGTCCAAGAGTGACGGGAAGTCGCAGTAGATAGAGGCGGATGCCTCTCCGACGGGTACCATTGAGGTTGCCCACAGTTTTTGCGACTTGAGTCTCCCGATTCGTAATAACAGACGATCCACTGCCAGGATGGATCGAGGACTCACCATGTTGCCGCTGCAGTCACGTTGGGCTCGCTTTGGAAAACCCGATCGTGCCTGGTTTAGCCACGTTCCGGTGGGCGGGTTCTGTGTCTCCGCCTTCCTCATCGTTCGGAATCGTCGGGGCGACGTACTCCTCGGGCAACCGAAGGAACACCACGACTGGCCCGAGAAGGGGTGTCTTCCGATCTGGAGAGTTCGAGATGTCCGGAAGGAGAACGGCTGGATCCTACCGGCGAGCCACTTCCTGATGGATGAAGCTCCCGAAGATGCGGCGACCCGCATCATGCGTGGGTGGGCCGGGATCTCTGTGGGGAAGCCTCGATTGCTCGGTGTGGAATCGGAAGTCATGCCGACCGGTGCGAAGATCGGTTCCGGACGGACCCGTCGTCGCGTCAACCACTGGGCGCTCTGTTTCATTTACGAGCTGAAGACAAACCGATTGCCCAGACCACCCCGTGCGTGGGCCGAATTGAAATTCGTCCCGGTCGGTGAACTTGGGACAATTCACATTGGGAGGAGCCATGGCGACCTCCTCCTCCCCTACCTGAAGAACAGAGAGCCGGCCTGAAGTGCTTTCGGACCTCCGAATCACGGGCCCATCGTCAGAGTAGGTGCAAGTGTGCTTGCACCTACCCGCCGGGTCGAGGATCTTAGGAAAGGGTTAGGGTAGAGTCGGGGGGCCCACTAAGCCGGGGGCGCCGGAGGTTCGGGCAGCCCCGGAGGAGAATCATCCGCGGAGGCCTCAGGAGCGGCCGGAGAAGGGGGTGGGGGGGTCCATTCGGCGGGCGGTTCGGTCGATGGTGCGGGTGCCGGGGGGTTCATGGTCGGTTTCGCTGGCGGGAATCGTCCGCCGCGGCGCATCAGGAAGAACAGAGCCACTCCCACCACGATCACGAGTACCAGCAGGATGAGCCAGCCCACGGTGACGCCACTTCCGGCCCCGAGCTCCAGGCTCAGGACCGACGGAGAGGGGTTGATGGAGAGGCTGGCGACCCCGATGCAGCCTCCCAGGCACGGACCGGCGCTCAGGGCCCCTTGGGCCTGAAGTTCGAGGATGAGCGTTCCTTGAACGGCGTTCGACGGGATCGTGAACGAGAGAGTTCCGCTGGTTCCGACGTTTTGTATAGAGTACTCGTTCGGATATCCGATGGCGAGGAGTTCGAACGATACGACCTGCGGCAGGGCCGCCCCGTTCACCGATACCACTTGGTACGAGAGCTGGATGGTCTGTCCGGGTTGGTAGCTCCCGTCAGAGTAGCTGGAGGTGGTCGTGACCCCGAGCAGGATGGAGTATCCCTGGTCGAGGCGGAGTTCCACGCTGTTCGTCGCGAGGACTTGACCCTGGACGGTCGCCCATGCATAGATTTCGATGTACTGCGGAGGTGTCGAAGAGGGAACACCGATCTGAATGCTGCTTCCGTTCGCGACCGTACCGGAGGCCATGAGACCGTTGGACTCCGACCAGTATCCGGTCACCTGGTACTGGATTTGCGCCCCCGCGCCACCCCCGTTGAGCACGACGGTGACACTTGCGGTGGTTCCAGCGCCGTAGTAGTAGGAGCCGGGGGTGAGCAGCAGGGAAGGGCTGTCCACCACCGCGGAGGCGTAGCCCAAGAAGGGATCGGTGGCATTCGCGGCGAAAACGGTCACATCGATCGTGTTCGGAACCATTGCCTCGGTGACCGGGAAGGTGAACGTCCCGGTGAGGGCGGTCCCCGCGAGGGCGCCGATTTGGTACACGATCGCATTCGGGCCGGAGACCTCCCAGCCGGTCGCGGTGATGGGCCCGGTCACAGCCTCGTCGGTCGTGCTAATCGACCAGGTGACGGTCGCGACTGTTCCCGCATAGTACTGGGTGTGGTCGAGCGAGACCGCCACGACGCCCGACGCGGAACTGTATCCCTCGAGCGCCCAGGTTTCGTTGACCCAATCGTACCACTGATAGTGGGTGCTCGCCCCCGGTACATGGGTCGTGAAGTTCAGCGCGTCGTACCCTGGATAGTGGAAGTACGGAATGAACGGAGGCGAGGAGCCGTTGAAGGTGAAAGCGGCCTCTCCGAGCGCGTTGGTGGTTAGGGAGGTCGGAGCCCCCACGGGGTGGACGTGGGCGGTCCCATTCCAGTAGCCCACCGTCACCGGCAACCCCGAGATCGGAGTGAAAGAGCCGAAGTAGTTGGCCCCCACCTCGATGCAGGAGGAGATCAAGCTGCCCGTCACGAAATAGTAGTCGTTGAAGAGGCTGCACGTCGGGGGCGAGGGAGTGATCCCCACGCCGTTGATGGAAAGAACGCCGATGTCGACATTGACGAGGCCGCTCTCGTTCTCGGCGACGGCGCCGCTAAGGTTCGTGACAGCGTAGACGTGGAACTGAATCAGCGAGTCCGGAGTCGCGTTGGCCGGCACCGTCCCATTCCACTGGCCCCGTCCGGCGCTGGCGGGCATTAGGGCAACCCGGCCCTGAGCGAAGAAGTTCTGGACTGTACCGTTCCCGGAATACTGCCCCGTGATCCACACCCCTGTCGCGTGCGTGTAGATCGTGGCGTCGTTCGCTTCGGAAAGAAGGGACCAGAAGACGCTGAGCGGTTCCCCGGGTAGGGTGGCGCCGTTGCCCACGGACGTCTGGAGGTGAGTGTAGTAGACGAGTGTCGTGACATTCTGCTTGACGCTTCCGCCGTTCGGTGCCGAGAAGTTGACAGTCCATCCTCCCCCGTACGCCAGTGCGGCCGGGAAAGCGTAGCCGATGCCAGCCCGATACGAGTTGAAGTTCGAGGTCGTCGTGTTCAGCGTCGCTTCAAAGTGGAACGCTGGCGTAGGCACGCCGTCTCGGGTCGCGTTGGGGTCGGAGATAGTGACGTTCACCGCCGCGTCGACCGGGTCGGTCACGGAGAAGTAAAGGGTGCCCTCGGCGGGAAGGCCTGGATAAAAGTGGGTTGTCGGGAAGTCGTTTCCGTTGAGAATTGTGGAGAAGATACTCGCTGCCGGACGGGACGCGGTGGTTATCGCGGGTGCTC
>DATEQS010000006.1:0-68012 GCA_035272385.1 Thermoplasmata archaeon | reverse complement strand
CACTCGGAGAGAGTCGCTCTCGGTGAGGCTCTTCTCGAGATTGGACATCGCGACATACGTCTCCCCGTCATAGGCCAGGAACCAAGCCTCGGGGAGGAACGCGGGGGCGTCGAATTCCCCGACGAATTGGTCGAAGGAAATCGGCGAGAACTCCCCCAGACGGGGTACATCTCGAGACGTCTCGTCGAGGAGGTCGAACAGCTTGTGGCGCACCTCGAGACGATCGGGTCCTTCCTCGGAGAGCCGGGTGAATCGTATCCCTTCCCGTTCGAGCGGCCCCGCACGGACAGCTTCTTCGATGTGCGTCGACCGGGTCAAGTCGAGCGCGCTGACCCACACCCTCCGAAGTTCTCGGAAGCCATGTCGATGGGAAAATGCGAGGCTCCGCGAGTCGTCCTTCCGCACGTTTGTCCATAGGCAAACGGCTTGGTGGGAAACTGCCTCCGACTCAATGAGAGCCGACAGGGCCTGTCCGATACCGCGCCCTCGGTGCCCGGGGCCCACCTGGACACTCGCCCAGAACTTGCGCGCGTCGTAGCTGAACGCCGAGTGCGACATCGATCCCGCGGCGACGACCGTGCCGGTGGCGCGCTCCTCGACGACCCACTTTTCGTTGACGAGACGGGGACCCATGAACTGTGCTTCCCAATGTCGCTGCTCCTCCGCCGAGAAGTGGAACTCCGGGTTCACCTTCGCGTCGATCGCCGCGAGCGCCTCGTAGTCCCGGTCCGCGAACGGCCGCACGAAATACTTCGCTCGATCCATCGTTGAAGCGGTCGACCCACGACCGAACTCCCCTTAGGCCCTTGCGGCAGCCTCTCGACGAGATTGGGAATGTCTTCGTGCACCGAGCCCTATTTGGTCCGGTCCGGGTACCTCGCGGAAGCCGATGGTTCCCTCTCCCGTGCAACCCCGACGATCCCGTCTCACCTCCCGAGCTTGGATGGTGCTGGCCGCGGGCCTGCTGGTTCGCGAGGCATTCTCGTTCTGGACCGGCCATCCGTTCGATTTCGAGTCGTGGGTGCGCACGGGGAACATCGTCTCCCAGGGACAGAACCCGTACGTCGCTTTTTGGCCCCCGGTTCCGGGAGTGAGCTTTGCCTATCTGAACCAGAACCTCACCCCAGCAGCCTACCTTCCATTCTGGCCTCTAGTGCTGGGCGAACTCTATCGAGCTTGGGACCTGCTCGGAGGCGGTAACCGGTTCGTCCTCTACTTCGTTCTCAAGCAACCGGGGATTCTCGCCGACGTCGCGTGCGCCTACGTGCTCTACCGAATCGGGGAGCGGTGGACGGGCCAGACGAGCACGGGAATGGCGCTCCTCACGTTCTGGTCGTTCTTTCCCTACGCGATCGTCATCACCGCGATTTGGGGTCAGTTCGACTCGATGATCGTGCTGGTTCTTCTGGTCCTGTTGTACGCGCGGACTCCCATCGAACGCTCGGTGCTGTACGGCCTGGGCATCTTCGTGAAGTGGCTCACGGTCATCTTCCTGCCCCTCGAGCTCTTCCGGGACCGCGGGGGGCGACGACTGTTCGTCTTGGTCGGGCTCGCGGTCCCGGCCGCACTCACCCTGATCGTATTCGTCGCGGAAGGCTGGACCTTCCAAGGACTCGGCGCGTTCAGCCTATCCCAGAGCCACGGGACCGGCGAGGGAATGAACTACGTCTACCTCCTGACGCTGTCCTCGGTTTCGTCGGTGCTCTCCCCGATTCCGCTCCTCTACAGCGGGTTGGGGTACCTCTGGGTCCCCGGCGTAATTGCGGCGGGCTGGGTCGGCGCGAAGTGGCTGGGCGCCGGCGAGTCTCGTTCGGAGCTCCGCGCCATGCTGCTCCTGGTGACGGTGTTCCTACTCCTTCGATGGGGGCTCTACGAACAGTACTTCCTTTACCTGTTCTCCCTTCTCGCGCTCGACGTCGCGGTGTTCCACCCCGAACGGCGCGCCCTGCTATGGTTCACCGTCGGTCTCGCCACCATCGACCTTCTCATCAACAACGACCTCGGCCTCCGATTCCTGAGCCCGGTCGACTTGGGCCTCAGTTCCTACACGACCGCGATCGACGCGAACGACTCCTGGGGCCTCTTCCGCACGTACTCCCTGCTCGTTCTCGCGATAGTCGTGACCGTCACCCTGGTCCAACTCGTGCGCACGTTCCTGGAGGATCGAGAGGCGCCCCGACCATGGTTGTATTCGGTCAGGGACTGGCTTCAACGAGGCTGGCGGTCGCTCCGCGCGCCATCCTCGGCGGAAGAGTAAGCTCTGGACCATCGGCGCTTCTCCCGACCCCCAACGAGGGAGGAATTGGGTCGAGACCCCCGGTCTCGTCGGTCTTCCGGGCGAAAGACGCAAAGCATGCATCGACTTCACTGGGCCGGTCGAGGACACCCCCGTGAAGATACTGTCGGAACGCCTCCCCATCAAGTATCTTTTCTCGGACCACGGAGTTTGCCTCGGGATTGACACGGTCCGTTGCTCCTTTCTCTTCCTACTTCACCGGGGCGGTATCGTGCTCCAACGTCGCCCGGTCGGCGACCGGATCGTGGAGGACCTCGATTACTATATTCCCGATATCGCGATCGCGCTGCGTAAGGATGTCCGGGAAATTTCGTTGCATTCGTGACCCTTGGCGGCCGCTCGTCGCCACTGCCGTGTGAAGCGCCCAGTCAGTCGATGAAGCGCTAACGAGGCGATTTAACCCACGTGGTGGTTTCGTGAGTGATCGGAATGGAGGAACCAGCGCGCGGAAGCGATCGTGTTTCGCAAGTCTGGGTCCCGGTGGCCGTCTCGATCGTGGCCACTTCGGGCATCGCTGCGACAATTCTTGCGTTGGCCTTCGCTCCGGCGTTCATGGCTTCGGCCAACCCCCCCCTTCCAGCTCAGATCACTGACGAGACCCGAGCCCTGGGACCGGTCTTTCGGCCAGGAGTAATGCTCTCGGGCAGTTCGAACACCACTACCACCTTCCTGGGAGGGATTGGGGTATATTCCCAGGTCTCCGGCTTTTCCTTGCCCGTCTTCGCTGCGCTCACGTCCAGTTCGGCGGGCCCGACGGTAGTGAATGAAACATCCGTGGTAGAGAGCTACTTCTTCGAGGGGGGTGTGTACGCGATCGCCTGGAATGGTTCGAGTTGGTTGATCGGAGGCCAGCGCTCCCCGGGAGGCGCCGATCAGGGGGTTCTGGTCGCGCTCAGCGGCAACGCGGTGACGAATCTGACCGGATCAATCGCGAACGATTTCGCCGGTGGTGGGGTCTGGTCCGTGGGATGGAACGGGACCTCCTGGTTGATTGGAGGGAACTCCTCGAAAACGGCGACGCTCCTCGGCCTGAGCGACGGATCATTTACCGACCTCTCTTCCCGGCTCGTGGGTCACGGTTCACACCCGTGGGTCCAGATGCTCGCGTGGAACGGAGACGAGTGGATGGTCGGTGGTCACGGCGTGTTCGGGCTTTGGACGAGTACGGGTTACATCGACCTGTTCCCGACGTCCCCGTTCCAGAAAGGCGGCGTTTACGCATCGGCGTGGAACGGAACTTCCTGGCTCGTCGGAGGGGATGGAAGCGAGCTGGTGTGGGTTCGAGGAGACACCGCCACGATGGCGACGTCGCTTCCCCCAGGGTTCGACCGGCTCGCTCTCATGATCGTCTCGGTCGCTCAGGGCTGGTTCGTGGCGGGCAAGGGTCAGGGCTCCGGGGATGTCTTCGTTCCCGAGCTCGCGTTCTGGACCGGGACCGCGTCGTCCCCTCCGACAGACTACTCCTCCGTTCTCCCCTCTTCCTTCGACGGCGGAGACATACAGGGCGGTATCCCAGCCCCCGAGTTCGGACCGGGCGCGGTCCTCATGGTCGGAGTCGGGTCGTACATTGCCGCGACGGGACACGGTGTCGGAGCGATGGCACTGCTCGACCCGTCGGGCGGCTAATTCTCCGACCCCGAAGGATTCCTATTCTTTTCTTCCGTTCAGAGGAGGAATACCATGTCGTCCGGATCCGGAAGTCACGCCCCTGTCCCGCTCTCCACGGAAGCCTCTGGTTCCGACTCGGCTTCGAGTCTACCGTCGGTGGACGTTCTCGTCGCGACTTACGAGTCGGCCGCCACGCTCGCAGAGGCGTTGGGCTCCGTCCGCGCCTTCGTTCCAATCCACCACTTGATCGTGGTCGACCGTTCGAGCCGCGACGGTTCGGCCGATATCGCGAGAGAGCACGGGGCGAAGGTGTTCGAAGACCAGACCGGTCTCGGACGTGCCCGGAATCTGGCACTCGTCACGGCTGACACCGACCCCGTACTCTTTGTCGACAGTGACGTGGTGATCGAGCGGCCTGATTTCTACGCTCGCGCGCTCGAAGAATACGCTCGCCCTCGGACGGCCGCGGTCGTGGGGATGAATCTCGGGCACCGGTTTCGTTATGGTCTCCCGTTGGGACTCACGATGATCGGTCGGCGTTGGTCCCTTGATGCCGGGATCCCCGATGATGCTCAGGGTCGGGAGACCTACTACCTCCAGCGGGCCGCCCATCACCAACGTCTGTCGACTCGTTACGTCCCCGACGCGATGCGCCACCACGGGACGTACCGTGCCTCGCTGCATTGGCCCGAGTTCCAGGGGGCGGCCATCCGGCGCTCTTCCGGATGGAACCCTCGAGAGCTCGCGTACGCGGCGGAAGTGGTCCTCCTGATGCACCTCAACAGCCGGCGGGTGCGGAACGTCGCCTACAGTCCGGTCTTCTACCTCAAACTCTTGCGGGGGTTCTCGAACCCGAGGCGGTGGTCACGACTGGACCGCTCCTCGGACCCCGTCCGACCCGTTCCTACCCGCCCTTGAGCGGAGCTCGTGGCGAAGCGGGAACACCGAGCTCGGCGCGACGCATCGTCATCAGAAAGTGGTCCCCGAGGAATCGGAACGGCCACCGGGGAGCCAGGAAGCGGTCCCATCGGTCGAGTCGGTTGAAACCGTGCTCGAACCTCTCGGCGTACCCCACGAGGTCCGAGGGGGGTAGAAGGACCGGGACGGCCGCAACGCGCTCGGGAAGGAACCAGGGTGCGAAGGCTCGTGCGAACGTCGGCGCGGAGTGCGCGTAAATGTCCACGCAAAACCGGGACGAGCCGACCCGGACCGGACGATCGGAGCGGCCGAACGCTCGGCCGAATTGACCGGTAAGCGAGTATCCCACGAGCTCGAACGCGCACCAGCGGTTGTACACGCCCGCAACGAATTGTCCGCCGGGCCGGATCAGTCCGTGGAGGGCCGGCGGAATCGGCGCGAGCTCCGCCTCGCAGTTCAACGCCCCGTAAGTCGAATACGCTCCGTCGAACGCTCCGGGACCCAGTTCCTCCAGAAGGCGAGGGATCGAGGCCGCGGCCAATCGCTTGGTACGGAGACGTTCAAAGACCCCGTCTCTCCGGGCTTTTTGTCGGACGACCTCGAGCATACGTTCGGAGATGTCGACGCAGAAGACCTCGTGTCCCTCCCCCAGCAACGGTAGGGTCTCCATTCCGGAGCCACAACCGATCTCGAGAAGTCGAGGAGACCGGGCGAAGGTCCTGCGGAGTTGTGCAAGGGAGCGGTCCCGAAGCAAACGGTTGATCCGGTTTCCCAAGATATGACGATCGTAGTCCTCTGCGACGTTGTCAAACTCGGCGGCGAGCCAGCCGTGATACTGTGCGTCGCCGCCCGAGGGAGCCCCCGCCGCGCCGAGGCGAACTCGCAGGACACGCGCCGGATTCCCGTACCACCGAGCGTAGCGTCGGGAGCCATACTTTTCCCGAAATAGGTCGAGGACTCGTTGTTTTTCGACCGGATCCGAGATGAGTTCGACGGAGCCTCCTTCGGGTCGGCCCGAGATCTTCAGGATTGCCGTGCCGGTACGGAGAATCTCTACGGGCCATCGAGCGGATCGTTCTCGTCCCACCAGAAAGACGACGTCCGCCTCGCGAACGAAGCCGAGCGGGACGGGTCCGCTCGGGAGGACCAGCTCGAGACTACCGTCTTCCACCGGGACGGAAGTGGACACCGCTTCGGCGGAAGACGCGGTCTCCGTGCTTCCCGACCCCGCCGACGACACGGTCCACCCCGAGTCGGTCGACCGTAATGGCGCCTGCGTTCAATCGCTACTGGGCGGTGCGGGGGTGCGGCCGGCATACCGGCGCGAGATGGCCGGACGCTTTGGCGCCGACGACACTCCCTTGGACGCCGCACTTGGGTGGGAAGGCGTCGGGGCGCGGTAGCTCTCGCGGAGTCGCTCAAATTTCCGGGAGGCGAACGCGAGCCGTCGCCACCGGGTCTCGGTGCGGAACTGATGGTCGGACATCGACGCGCGACGGAATCCGCGATCCCGGCGGAGCCCGGCGAGCTGGAGGTAGGCCGCCAACCAAGGAAACACCGCCAGGCTCAGGAGGCGCACAAGAACCGGAGCGGAGCGGGAGAGAGAACCCGACTCGACCGGACCCTGATTCTTCTCGGTGTAGAGCCGCGGGATCTCTTCCCTCATCCAGGCACCCTTCGACAGCAGACCACGGTAGTACTCCTCCCCGTGCACGGGTTGCGCGGTGAGTGCCTCCCGGGCGAAGAGGAACCCCTGGCTGCGAGAGAACTCCCGGAGCGCCGCACGGTCTTCCAGAACGAAATTGAAACAGGGCGTCGCTTCGGGCGTGCCCGCGTGTCGCCAGCGGGCGACCCGAACACAGAGGTAAGAATAGGCGAGGAACCACCACAGACCCCCCGTCCGAGTCACGACGAACAGGTCAAGGTCGTCCCCACGACGGGGCATGCCATACGCAGCCGATCCGGTGACACAAATGCAGTGGGACATCGAGGTGGTGCCACGGAGCGGACCGGCCAAGAGAGCCTTCGCCGCATCGAGGTAGTGTCGACCGCGCTCGAGGCGCTCCTGCTCCGCGGTCGGCACCGTCTCGGGGGCGAACGCCAACTCCCCCTCTACCCGGGCGAGATGCGGCCGAGTTTCGAGCCAATCTCGGACTTCGGGAACGGTAGCGGGCGCGTCGTTTGGCAAGAGGCGAAGGAGCTCAGGCAGACGGACCCCGGTCCCGAATTGGGAGGCCGCCCCGACGACGGTAATGATCCGGTGCTCGAGCGGTGCCGGGGCGTTGGCCCTCGCCGGAGTTCCGAAGGTAGGACCCGGGAGATGACCTGTCGGTCCGGTCGACTCGGGAGAAAGAATGCGACGCCATCGAACGTGGTCCCTTCGGGGGGGCAGTCGATCCCAGGCCGCGAGCGCGTAGGAAGTGAGCTCCCACGTCGCGAGCCGCCCGAAATGGACCACTCCCCCTTCTCGGGCAACCATGTTACGGAGGAGCCGGGCCGTCTCGACCGGCCTTTCGATGAACTGCCGAGGGAGTGTGGCCGGTGACTCTCGCAAGACCGAGGTCACCTGGGCGTTGCCGACATGGATTCTTCGCCGTTGATGAAGGTGGTCCCGAACGGTCTCCGGCACTTCGATCGAGACTCGAGCATCGGCGGCGTACCAACGCCCTCCGGAGTGCTGCGCCAGCCAGACGGCAAGGTACGAACCATCGTTGATGATCCCGTCCGGGATGGGCGAGACGCTCGGGAGGCTGACGAGCAAGAGTTCGTCCGAGAGGTGTCCGCCTGCCCCTCCCGAAAGGAGTTGCGTATGAAACTCGTGATGGAGTTGCCACATCCATCGGAAAGTGGGGGCCCATCGACCGGTGGCTTCACGGGGAACCACGGGCCGGGCCATGATTGCGAACGGTGCATCCTTGCCCTGGGCAGCGCGCACGAGTTGCTCGACCGCTCCGGGCTCGGCGCGGGCGTCGGAGTTCAGGAGAACGAGGGCGTCGCCCGACGCACGCTGAAACACTTGGCGCAGGGCTCGCGCTTTCCCTCCCCGGTCCGATTCTACCACCACGTGGACTCGGGGTTCCTCTTCGGCGAGCGCATGGGCGACCTCGACCGTCCGGTCGGTGCACCCGCTGGCTACGATCCATATCTCTCCCCAGTCCACGCCCTCGGGCAGTACCTGATCGACGAGAGATCGAACCGCCGTGCGGAGGTGAGGCTCCTCGTTGTAGGCCACGATGCCGGCGGCGAGAGTGCGGGGACCCGAGGAGAGCGAAGTTCCGACCTCGGGCCAGCTTCCTGCCATCGTCCCCCTCCTCGGCCTGGTTCTGGTCGTTCACCTGTCCGCAGGAGAGTTCCCGCAGAGAACGGACCGGCCGATCACCGGGGTGCCACTCCTCGGAGGATCGGCAGGGGAAACTCGGGGCGGGTCTCGAATGCGACGGGAGTCTCCATCCCGCGGCACGAGAGTCGATGCTGAACGAGACCCGCCGCAAGTGCGGGCGGTACGACTTCCAACGGAACTTCAATCTGGTGCCCGCAATCGAGCTGGAGAGTTCGGCACGACATAACGGGCTCCAAAATCTCGTCCGGAATCACGGTTTCTCCTCGTCCACGTACGTGAGGTCCGACGGCCGGCGTCGCACTTGCCGCGCGCCCGCCGCAACCAGGAGCGCGATGAGCGCCGCCACTCCGCCGACGGCGACCAAGTCCACGGTGGGGATGCCCGCGATCGTGGCCGGGAACAGCACGCGAACGCTGGCGGTGTAGCTCAAGGAAGTGAATTCTCCGGCGGCCGCGCCGAACGTCACCGCGACGACTCCGAGTGAGGAATTCCCCGAGGCCGACGGGGTCGCAGAAATGTTTGTGGCGGAGGGCAAACCGGCATTAGCGACCGCGCTCGTCGAGGCGGCCATCTGCTCGAACGTGGTTCCGCTAGTGGTGGAGGCGCTCGAGACGAGCGATTCGGGCGAACTTCCGAGGACCAAGTGTTCCTCGTTGGCGAACGACGGCCATAGGGTCAGGGTCACCACCAAATGGTCACCGGGCGCCTGCCAGGACCAGTTCGACATCAGCAATTCGATCGCGACGGTATCGGCCGGTCCCGATGGGGAACCGGCGTAAATCGGCAGGTCGAAGTCGACGCGCGCATCAACTCCGCCGAGCACGGGGTACGGGGCCGACGAACCGGTCACCGGCGCATGGACGGTGTAACCAAGGTCGTAGGCGTCGTTGGTAGAGAAGTTGGTCGCGGTCCAGGAGTTCGACGGGAGGGCTGCGGTAGCGACTAGATTTCCCTCCGGAGTGACCTCCGAGATCGAACCCAGCGTGGCGGAGACCCCGGTATCCGCGCGGGAGAGGGCCGACACTCCGACGGTGGGGACGCCCGATGAAAACTCGCAGAGGACGATTCCATTCGACCATGACGACGGCGCGATTCCCCAGGATGTCGTTGGGGTCGCGGCCGTCACGGCCGGCGATAGCAGGATGAGCAGGCTCACGGCCAGAGTGATCGCGCCGACGCCGACCCAAGTGTTAGGCGGGCGAGGGAGCGCGCAGCCTCGTCCGACCGTCGTCGACGTCATCGATTTCCCGATGAGCGCGAGAGCGTCACCCTCTTTTTGGTCCAAGGACGAAATCGATTGGTCCAAAGACGCGGGCTCACGGCCGAAACAGGTCGGACCAGGTTTCGAGGAGACGCTCGACCCACTGGTCCCCGAACCCTTCTCGGTACGTGACGAGCAATCGGATCACTCGGTCCCGTTCGCTTACCTCGAACGTACGCCATCGTCCCCGCCGACCCATCCGCACGACCCCTGTGTCGATCAAACGCCGGAGGTGGACGGAGAGTCGACCCTCGCTGAGGCTCGTTCGTTCGGTCAGTTCCGGAGTGGTCGCTTCCCCCTTGTCGAGCAAGGCGACGAGGAGCAGGCGAGCCGAAGCCGATCGGGTGAGGCCCAGTAGGCGGCGGTCGGCCAGGGGAACTTCGGCAACGAAGTAGTGATCCTGGATGGTGCTGCGTTCCCGGTGGATCAATCCCGAGTCCGTCAGCCGGTCAAGGTGGTACGTTGTTTCGCCCCACCCCGTGGCGGCGGCCCGCTGGACCTCGCGCGCCCCTACCCCGGGGGCTCGGCGCACGGCTTCGTAGATTCGGCGCCGCGTGGCGAGGGCAAGCGGATCCTCCTCCATCGCTCAAACATGTCGAGGCCACAGGGTGGTGGCGAGGAGGAGTAGGGCGACGAGCAAGGTCAGGGCCAGGACCGGTAGGTTGGGAACCGCCCACGAGGGAGCGTTGAGGGGTAGTTCGCCCCAGGTCCAGAGGGCGCCGAGCAGGGCCAAGAGCGCGTTCGCGCCCGCGAGGACGAGAAACCGGCCATCCTGAGATCGGACGAAGGCCCCGGTCGGGATGCCGGCGTTCACGCAGGAGATCCCCGTGACGAGCACGGCCACGAAGAGCTCGACCAGTCCCACGACCGCTGAGAGTTCGTTCGACGGTTTAAGGAATTGGTCCAAAGGCGGAAGCCCGAGGATTCAGCCCATGAGATACGTCGGCCGGGCGATTCTTGAAGAACGCTGGATGAGCCCTTTGGAGCTTCGAGGTCTCGCGGGCTCCCGCGAGAAGGTAATCTCCGACCGCGCGTTGGGGAAGAGACCGTGAGCGAGAACGGCCCGCGCGAAGGGACCCGCGATATGCCCCGCCCCGGTCCCGATGCCGGGCGTCGGGCCGTCGACGTCGACAGCCCAGCGGGGGTCGCGTACGGCTCTCTCTCGAGGTCGCTCCGCCGCAGGCGCGCGGAGCTCGTCGCGCTCGTGGAGGCGGGCGAAACGGCCTCGACCGCTGCCAGATCCTACGAGGCGGAGCACCCGCTCGAGCCGGAGGTGACTCCCGGTGAGGTCCACGCCGCCGTGGCCGAGGCGCGGGCCCGAGCCGCCACGAAGCCCATGAGGACGACCGAAAAGGTACGATCGCGGGTCCGCGATCCCGATCCCCGGGTCTGAGCCTTAGTTTGTCCGATTGGTGGCGAAATGCCTGCGCTGGCAGGAAAACTACCGCGAAACGGTAGGGAACGACGATCCTCGATGGCCTCTTTGACAGCACTTATCACGCCTCCGGGGTTCGGGACGCCGCCATGGTCGACAACAAGGCGAAGCGTCTCGACGCGGCGAACCAGGAGAGGGCGGAGGCCGCGGTTCGATGGGAAGACGCGGCGAACACGGCGGATGAGACTGGTCGTGCTTCGGACGAGAGCAAAGCCGAAGGGGACAACCGTGCCTTGGATGCTGCCGACCGCAAAATCAAAAGGATCGAGGCCGAGCCCTAACCGGTGCCTCGAGGACTCCGCCCTCTCGGCGGGACTCGCCCGGATCGGAAAGGCGACGGTCGGCCGGGTCCGACCGGAATCTCGAGTCATGCGAGCAGGTACGGTACCGCTACAGCGGCTTTGGGATTCAATTCGTGGTCCCGCCTTTCAGGGGCGTCCACGAGCCCACCGCTCGCGTTCGTCCCTCCCCGAGTAGAGCACGAGGTCGAACCCCCGCACGCGGAGCGATAGGCTCGGCTCGGACACGAGCAAGGCTCTCATCGGTCTCGTCGTGACGAGCGACAATTTGAAGTTTCAGGGTTGGTAGGTCACTATGCCCCCCCCAAACCCCCGCTGCAGCCCAACGATTAAATATGGCTGACACGGCTCGGAGAGCGCTGCTGACAACCGTCCGACAAACGGATGGATTTCGGCGACGGTGGCCGCGGGTCGAAGGATCGGAGGAAGCGCCCGATGTACCTGAAACGTCTCAAACTGAGGAACTTCAAATCGTTCGCCGGGGCGACCGAGATCCCATTCCAACCCGGGTTCACCGGCGTGGCCGGCCCGAACGGGATGGGCAAGTCGAACATCTCGGACGCGATCCTCTTCGTCTTGGGTCCCACGAGCTCCAAGGCGCTGCGAGCGGAACGGCTGACGCACCTCTTCTTCAACGGAGGCTCCTCCAAGAAAGCTGCTACGGAGTGCGAAGTCTCCCTCGTCTTCGACAACGCCGACAAGCTCCTTCCGGTCGAGACGGCCGAGGTCGAGATCACGCGCTACGTGAAACTGGCGCCCAGCGACCCGGACGGCTACTACTCGTACTTCTATGTCAACGGGAAGAGGACGACCCAGACGGAGATCGACTCTCTCCTCTCCCATGCACGCCTGTCGGGAGATGGCTACAACCTCGTCCAGCAGGGCGACATCAACAAGATCGTCACCATGGGTCCGATCCCTCGTCGTGGCCTAGTGGAGCGGCTGGCCGGGATCAGTCAATACGACGATGAGCTCGAGCGCGCGGCGACCAAGCGTGCCGACCTCGACGCGAACCTCGATCGCATCCAGACCCTGCTGACCGACATCAAGTCCCGTCTCACCGGTCTCGAGGGCCAGCGACTCCTCGCGATCCAATACAAACAACTCCAGGACGACAAGAAGCGCTCGGAGGCCCGGCTCGCGCGGGCCGGCCACCGCCTGGCCGAGCACGAGCTCGCGACGTGTCGAAAGCAGGTCGACGCGGTTCGAGCCGAGCTCGAGGAATTGGACAAATCGCGAACTCAGCTCGGGGCTCGGCAAACGGAACTCGCCGCGGCGATCGATGCGATCGACCGGGAGATTGCCGAAGCGGGAGGCGCTGCCGCTGTCAAGTTCAAGCAAGAGGTCGACGAAAAGAAGATGGCCTATGCCCGGCTCGACCAGAGCCTCGGCCACCTCCGCGAGGGACTCGAGGCCATTGCGACCCAGGCGGAGGAACTCGCCAAATCGGTTCGGGTCGATGAGACCCAGGAGTCGACCTTCCAAGTCCAGGAGTCGAAGCTCGCCGAACGTCTCGCTGCTCTCGCCAAGGCCGCCGACGACAACGCTCGAGAGATCCAGACCGCGACCGGGACTCCGGGAAAGGCGCACGACAAGCTCGCGGCGGCGCGCAAACAGCAGCTTGAGCTCGCCCGCCAAACCGAATCGAAGCAGAATGCTTGGACGCAGGCCGTCCAATCGCGTGAAACCTCGAGTGCCGCTCTGCGCAACGCCGAACGAACGCAGGCGCAGGCCGAGGATGACCTTCGGGAACGCGAGGTCGAGGTCAAGGACCTCGAGCTGCGCATCAAAGAGGCGTCGCCCGGCAAGAACGGCTCGGGGCCGGCCACCGGCGACCTCCAGAAGGAGCTCTTCACCCTAAAGACAAAGGAAAAGAACCTCGGGACGGAGCGCGACCGGCTCGCGCAAGAGGTCCTCGAGCTCAACCGCCGATACCTCGCTCTCGACGCCCGTCTCAAGGCCCGCGCGGACGGGGGCGGACGGCCCACCGCCCTTGCGGCGGTCGATTATCTCCTTTCCCAACGTAACCTCGGCAAGATCCCGGGCATCCGGGGCACCGTGGAAGAACTGGCCGAGTTCGACCCGAAGCTCAAGACCGCCCTCCAGGTCGCCGGTGGAAGCCGCTTCCAGGCCCTGGTCGTCGAGACCGACCAAGTCGCGGAGGAGTGCATCAAGCTCCTACGCGATGAGAAGCGCGGTCGCGCAACGTTCCTCCCTCTCAACAAGATGCTGCCGGGCCGGGCGCACGGAAAATCGCTCGTCGTGTCGAAGGCCCCCGGAGCGACCGGCTTCGCGCTGGACCTCGTGAAGTTCGACGAAGCTCTCCGACCGGCGTTCTGGTACGTGTTCGGGGAAACGGTCGTTATGGACGACCTGGGCCGCGCCCGAGCTCAGATGGGCGGGGTCCGACTGGTCACGCTCAACGGAGACCTCATCGAGGCGACCGGCGCGATCTCGGGCGGGTACGTCGACCCCACGAACCAGGGCCGGGGAAGCGATTCCGCGGTCGAGCTGAAGCGCCTCGGCGAAGAGCTTCGAGCGAAGGGAGCCGCCGAAACCGCGTCCCGGGCCGAACTCGCCAAGGTGAGCGAGCGGATCCGAGTCGTCGCCGAAGAACTGTCAACCCGGTCCATCCAGGACCAGGCGCATCAATCCGCTCGGGAGGTCTTTGACAAAGACCTCGAGACCGCCGAGCAGCGGCTCTCGGCCGCTCGGGCTCGGATCGAGGCCGCCCGTGCCGAACAAAAGAAGGTCGAAACGGCCCTCGCTTCCGCGGAGGCCACGGTCGACCGCCTCACCACGGAGATCGCAGCATTAAAGGCACAGACGCAGAAGGCCCAGGAGCAATACCTGAGCCAACTTCCCGAGGCGGTCTCGGTCCACCTCCGCTCGCTCCAAGAGACCGCCCAAAAGACGGCGGAAGAACGGGTCCAGGTCAACGGAGAGCTCGAATCGGTCCGCGCCTCGCTCGCCGCGCTGTCAACTGGCCTCGAGACCCGTCGTTCGGAGCTCGCGAAGGCGCAGAAGGATATCTCCGCGAAGAAGAAGGAAATCGCCGGGACGGAGCGCACGCTCCGGGACTCCCGCGCCGGACTCGAGGCGCTCAAGGGAGTCGAGTCCCAACAGAGCGAGTCGGCCCGGGTCCAGACGGAGAAGAAGAAGAAGCTGGACACCGAGCGGCTCGATGTGACGGCGAAGCTCGCGCAGGCGCAGGCGAACCTCGAGACCCGGCGGAGCATGCTCACCCAGGAAGAGACCCGTCTCGCCCAGGCCGAGGTCCGGGTGAAGGAGCTCGACGAAGCGCTGACGCAGTTCCCCGAGGCCGAGCCGGACGAGAAACCGATCTCGGTAGAGGAACTGAAGCGGAAGATCTCGGCGCTCGAGCAGCAGCTTCAATCGATGGGGGATGTCAACCTGCGCGCCGTCGAGGAGTACGACCAGGAGAAGTCCCGGTCGGAGGATTTCCAGTCGGAGGTCCAGCGCCTCACCAACGAGAAGACCGAGCTCCTGTCGCTCGTCGGGGAGATCGAGAAGAAGAAGCGCGAGAAGATCACCGACGTCGTGGCCCAGGTGGGCACTCACTTCAAGCAGATCTACGGGGAGCTGTCCGCGGGCGGCGAAGGCGAGATCGCGCTCGAGAACCCGGACGACCCGCTCGCCGGAGGTCTCCTCATCAAAGCCCGCCCAGTCGGAAAGACGGTCGCACGCCTCGAGCAATTGTCGGGCGGCGAGAAGTCGCTCGCGAGTCTCGCGTTCATCTTCTCGATGCAGCGCTACGACCCGAGCCCGCTCTACGTCTTTGACGAGGTGGACATGTCGCTCGATGGGCTCAACGCAGAGTTCGTCGGACGGATGCTCCGCCGCAACGCGGAACGAGCCCAGTTCATCGTCATCTCGCTGCGCAAAGTGACCCTCAAGTTCGGCCACCATCTCTTGGGGGTGACGATGCGCGGGGACGGCTGTTCCCACGTCGTCGGGATCGACCTCGACGACATCCACGATGTCGAGGGCCGTGAGAACGCCCGGGCCCCCGAGGCCGTGACACCCCTGGAGGCCCGTTGACGATTTCCCAAACCGAGGCGACCGAGCTCCTCCCCTCGGCGGCGGTCCCGCGAGAGGCGGCGGAGAAGGTACTGCGGTACCTCGTGTTCCACCGTTCCCTGATCGGCGAGAGCGAGACGTCCGCCCCGCTGCTCGAGCGCTACCTCTCCCTCGTCGAGAACCTGAAGGAAGGCGTCCACATCGTCATTCCCGACCCGTTCCAGAAGGCGATCGCGCTCCTCTTCGAGCTCGTGATGGAGGAGGAGTTCGACCCTTGGGAGATCGACCTGGTGAAGTTCACCGAATCGTACCTCGAGCGCGTCCGGGAGGACGGAGCGGTCAACTTTGCGATCGCCGGCCGGCTGGTCTACATGGCCTGGAATATCCTCTATCTTCAGTCGGAAGAGATCCTCAAGCTGCGTGCCGTGCCCGACCCCGCGGTGGACGAAGGGGCGGGATTCCCCGGTGGGGCCGACGACAGCTACCTTCCGCTCCTCGACACCCCCGAAGCGGTCGACGTGACCAGCTCCGTCCTCGGGTCGACCGACCCGCCGCCGCTCCTCGGGATGGTCCGCCATCCCGAGACGCGACCGGTGTCGCTGCTCGAGTTGGTCCGGGCTTTCGGTGACGCCGAGGCCGATGCGCGCCGCGCGCTTCGCATCGAGGAACTGCGCGACCGTTTGCGCGAAGAGCAGCGCGCCCCGCCCGAGGTGCTCGTGCACGGGGAGATCCCCGAACGCGACCTCGAGGATACGTGGGCCGCAACACTCTCGCACCCTCTCGGCGAGGCGTTCCCACTCCTCGACCTGTGGATCCCGCTTTCCGGACGCGACCGCCTGGTCGCGATCTTCCTCGCCTTACTGTTCCTCGCCCGCGAGCGGTCGGTGGAGCTGCGCCAGGAGGTACTCGGGTCGTCCCCGATCCTCGTGGTGCGCACCGCCGAGTCTCGTAAGGTCGTGGTCGAGGAGCCGTAAGGAGGGTCCATGCCGTCGAAGCTCGATGACCTTGTGTTCCAAGTCGAAGCGGTGCTGTTCGCCAGCGGAAAGCCTCTCGCCGTCAAGGAGATCGCCGACGCCCTCGGCCTCGACGATTACCGACCGGTGCAGCGTGCGGTCCGGACGCTCGAGCAGACCTACGGTAACCGGCAATCCGCGCTCGAGGTGCGCCGCGTCGGGGACCGCTACGCCCTCCAGCTCCAGGAAAAGTACGTTCCGACGGTCCACTCGGTTACCCCGGTGGAGATGACCCCTCGGACGCTCCGAGCCTTGACCCTGATCGCCTATCACCAACCGATCCTTCAGAGCCACCTCGTCCGGATGATCGGAGACGTCACCTACGAGGAAGTGCAACGACTGAGGGGGATCGGGCTCGTTCACACCGAACCGAAGGGTTCGACCCTCGAGCTGATCACGACCCGGCGGTTCGCCGAGTACTTCGGCATCGCCTCCACCCGGCCGGAGGAGATCCGCCGCTTCCTCGAGCAGAAGCTCGGGATTGCCCCGTCCGTCCCTGCTCCCGGCGACGGTGGCACCGACGAGGTAACCGCCACACCGCCCGCGTCTCCCGAGGTGCCCCCCGACGGTTCCCCGGGGACGGGCGCCGCGGACGAGGCCCCCCCGTCGGAGCCGCCGTTACCCTCCTAGTACGCTCCGCACTGGGGACATCGGACCGGTTCCGACGGACGCATGGCCCCGCAGTACGGGCAGAGGAACGTCGCTCCGGGTAGGGTTCCCGGCGGCCCGGGCGAAGCCGGCACCATCGGTGCCCCCATCTGCGCCCCCCAAGGGACCACGGCCGAGCGCGGTGGGCGTCGGGACGAGCGGGTCGCGAGGACCACGAGCAGGACCGCGACGACGAACCCGACCCCGAAGATCGCGTAAATGTACACCCAGGGAACGGAGCTTCCCGTGGAGGAGGACCCGGACGGGAGGGTCGGCGTCGACCCGTTGTATCGGTAATCGAGCAGGGTCGTGTTCCGGTCGGCCGCGAGGAAGGCCGGCGCGCTGACCTCGCCCCAGCCCGTGGTCGCGTCCCAACCGACCGCGGCCGAGAAGACGTAGTTGCTCCCCACGGTGACGTCGGTGAACGGGTCCGTCGGACCGGGGTGGGCCGCGAAGAAGCTCGCGAACCGGTAGATCTCGGGGTCGATGAATCCGAAGGAGGTCCACGGACCCACCGACCCGTTGTTTTCGACCGCGACGACATCCGCCAAAAGTCCGGCCAGCACGGGCGCCGCCACGCTCGTCCCTTCGACGGGAGCATAGAAGATCGCCTGGGTCGAGTTCGCGAATATGGCGACCAAAGTAGAATTCCCCGGCATGGCGAGATCCGGTCCCGACCGGCCGAGCGTCGTGGCACCCTGACGGAGCGTCACGTTGACGATGGCCGGTTGCGCCGCAGAGTGGAACTGCCAGTACGGCTCCGGAATGACGGTGCTCGCCCCTCCTTCCGTACCGGCGTAGGCTCCCGGACCTTGGGTCGTGTCGTACCAGGCCGAGACGCTCGCAATCTGCCCCGCCGAGGGGTCGTAGGACAGGTTGAGCGAGGAGCCGTTGTAATAGGCGCTGGGGGAACCGGAAAGACTGATCGAAACCCCTCCGACGGAAACAGAGCCGGACGTGTTCCATGCCGCGGTGGCCGGCCAGACCGGCCATGGGCCGTCGCCCCGGTGGGTGAGCGAATCGGGAGCGTTGCCCTGGTCTCCACTCGCCGATAGTATCGTCACTCCGGTCCCGGCGGCCGTGAGGAGTTCGGCGTTCCAGGCCGAGTTGTTGAGGTCCGGGAGCCCAAAGGAGCAGCTCACGACGGCGAGGTGGGCCGTTCCGTAATTGTGGGCGAGTGCCTGGGCAAGGTCGTCCGCAATGTAATTCGCCGCGTCCCCCACCGTCGCCGTGCCCTGCAACAGACTGCCCGCGAAGTAGAAGTTGTAGAGCGAGGACCCCGGAGCGAGGCTGCCGGCCATCTCGAGATCCAGGGAGTTCTCGACCTCGTACAAAGTCGAGTCGTTCTGAGACCCGAAGGACCCGGGGAGGGGCGGAGTGACGCCGTTCACGCTGACGGGAACGCCCGTCACATTCGGCATCGGCCAGGTCGGGTTGAGGGTTCCATTGAAGTAATCATCGATGACGGCCGGATCCCAGGGCGGCAGGTCGGTCTGGGTGGTCAAGTTGTACGCGCTCCCGAGGAGGGTTGCAATCGCGACGGAACGCGGGTACGTCGCGTTCGGGACGCTGTGCGCTCCGGGGAAGAGCTCGGTCGCGCCGTACGCTTGGGTGTAGTCCGACCCTACGAACCAGTCCTCGCCGCTCGTATTGTCGTGAACGAACAGCGCGCCATCGTCGGACCCTGCTCGAAGCGCAAGGTCGGGCGATCGCGACGATTGAGCCAAGGCCGCGGTAGCGGAATCGGACAAGCCGCCGATTCCTGTGACGAGCCCTTCCCATAAGGGGGGAAGCGAAACTCCTCCTACGGCCGTGTAGAGGGGGATCTGGCCGTCGGACCCGTAGGAGATCAGCTGAACCCCCAGAAGTTGGCCGACGGACGCTGCCGGGAGGACAAGGGAAATGGAGGAGCGGTCGGGTGCGACCACGATGTCCCTCGCGCCCACTCCTAGGAGAGCTCCCTCCACCCGCGCGACACTCGTGTTGGGCGGCGCGAAGTCGTTGACGAATTCTGGGTAGGATAGGAAATGCCGGTAGGAAGCGGAGGTCGGATCCTCGACCTGGGTCAGGAACCGGTCCAGTTCGCTCGAGCGAGGGTTGGCGAGCGTCAGCGTGAGAGAAACCAGAGTGGCGGCCGGAAGGATCCGGGCCGACGCGGAGACCGGCAGAGGAAGTTCGTCTGTCGTCAGGGGAACGGCGCCCGGTTCGGGCGGATGCGCCGGTGTGGGGACCACCACCCCCGCGGCGGCTGGGCTCGACATCATGATGATCGAGAGCAAAATGCCGAGGATCGCTGTCGGCCAGAGCATCCAACGAACCCAGACACCTACCCCTAATGAGGTCGTCATGGGAGCGGGTCCGGTAACCCTTTAGTCCGCCCCGGAATCTCGGCGGTCGATGCCCAACGCAGCGAGCGAAGGAGGACGGCGCTGCGTTTTCTGCGACATCGTGGAGCGGCGGGCCCCCGCCTACATCGTCTACGAGGACGCCTCGACGCTCGCCTTCCTGGACATCTTTCCGTTCACGAGGGGTCATCTGCTCGTGGTCCCGAAGCGGCACGGAGCGCGCCTCACGGACCTCCCCTGGGACGACCAGATGGCGCTCATCCGAACCTTGGACGAGCTCTGCCGGCGCGCCGAACGCCTCGCCCCGGACTACAACCTCGCCCTGAACGCGGGAGCGAGGGCCGGCCAAGTGGTCTTCCACGTCCACTTCCACATCATCCCGCGCTACGGGGAGGCGAACCCGTTCCGGGCGACCGCTCGGCCCGCGCTGACCGAATCCGACGCAAAGGCTCTTGTCGCCGAGCTCTCGTCCCCCTGAGGACGGATGCCGACCACCCCACGTTCTCCCGCGGTCGCCGGACAGTTCTACGAAGGCGACGGTGCGGCGCTCGCGCACCAGCTCGAGAGCTGCTTCACGGACGCGCGGGGACCGGGGACACTTCCTACCCGGCAACGGTCCGCCGACCGAACGGTGCGGGCGGCGGTCGTCCCCCATGCGGGATACGTGTTCTCCGGCCCGATCGCGGCGCACGCTTACCGGTTGATCGCGGCGGACCGGCCTCCCGAGAGCGTCCTGGTGCTCGGCGTCGATCATTACGGTGCGAGCCAAGGGGCTTCGTTGTCCGAACGACCCTGGCTCACTCCGCTCGGGCCGACTCCGGTCGACTTGAAGCTTCTCGCAGCGCTGCGAAAACCCCCCGTGAACGTGGACGAGGAGGCCCACCGGCGGGAACATTCGATCGAGGTGCAGCTGCCGTTCCTCGAGTACGTCCTGCCGCACCCTCGTTTCGTCCCCCTCGAAGTCGGCTACGGGCCGTACGAGTTCCTGGCCGAGGTCGCGGGAGTGGTCCGCTCGGCGATCCAGGACCGGGACGTGCTGGTGATCGCTTCCACGGATTTCTCCCACTACGTCCCCGCGGCGACCGCGGAACGCCTCGATCGAATGGCGATCGACCAGATCCTCGCGCGGGACCCTCGCGGACTGTACGACACGGTCCGTCGGAACGACATCTCCATGTGCGGGATCGCGCCCACCACCGTCCTTTTGGCCGCGCTGGAAGGGCTCGACGTCCGTCCCCGGCTCCTCCGATGGGGACATTCCGGCGAGGTCGAGAAGATGCGGGACGTCGTGGGCTACGCCTCGATGGTCTTCGAAAGCCCCGCCGAGCGCTCCCCTGTTAAATAGGACCTGAGGCTCCGCGCGCCCGGCCCCCGATGATCCTGTCGGACGTCAAGATCCGGGAAGCTCTGCGCGACCGGCGCATCGTCATCCGGCCGTTCCGCGCGGAGTGTCTCGGGACCAATTCCTACGACGTGCACCTAGGACCCTATCTTTCGGTCTATCGGGACGCGGCGCTCGATGCGCGCGAGAACAACGCGGTCACCGAGTTTCGGATCCCGCGCGACGGATACGTCCTCATCCCGGGACAGCTCTATCTCGGGGTGACCGAGGAGTACACCGAGACCCACGGGTACGTCCCGTTTCTCGAGGGAAAGTCGAGCGTGGGACGTCTTGGCATTGACATTCACTCCACGGCCGGCAAGGGGGACGAGGGATTCTGCAACTACTGGACCCTCGAAATGAGCGTCAAGGTGCCGGTCCGGATCTACTCGCGGATGCCGGTCGGCCAGCTGATCTACTTTGAGATCTCCGGACGCGTCGCGCAGAGCTATTCCAAGAAGAGATCCGCCAAGTACCGCAAGGTTTCGGCCCATCCGACGCCATCGCGAATGTTCCTGAACTTCCCTCCGAAACGGACCTCGCGGCGGCGTCGGAGCTGAACCGATGGCGCGCCGCCACAGCTCGCCCCGGCGCCGCATCGCCCGCCTTCGTTTCCCCCTGCGGGGGCGACGGGTCGAACTCGTACCGCCGGGCCCCGAACATATCCCTGCGGTCGTCCAACTGATGGGAGAACCCTCGGTGGCGCGCATGACCCTCCACATCCCGTACCCGTACACGAAGCGCGACGGACGGGACTGGGTTCGCCGAACTCGGATGAATCGAAGGTCCGGCCGTACGCTCGGATTGTCGGTCCTACGACGTTCCGATGGAGCACTCTTGGGGGGCGTGGGGCTGCATCACCTCGAGGAGGGTGGCACGTCGGCGGAAGTGGGATACTGGATTGGCCGGGAGCATCGGGGTCGAGGATACGCTACGGAAGCCGTGAACCTCCTCGTGCGTACGGGGTTCCGTCGCCTTGGACTCCACCGAATCGAGGCCCGGGTCTTCCCCGGGAATCTCGCTTCACGCCGGCTCGCGAGGCGGTGTGGGTTTCGCTACGAGGGAAGATTGCGCGACGAGGTGAGGAAGAACGGACGCTGGCGAGCGACGTTGCTCTACTCGCGACTCGCGAGCGATCCCCCCGCACGTCGGTAGTCGGTGGGGGACGGTTCGGTCGGATTACGCGTTCCTTCGTCGAAGATAGAACGCGGGGCGGCCGGGTCGCGCCCGGTCCCGCCGTCCGAGGGGGTCGAACTCGGCCGCCTCGCTTTCTCGTACCACCCGAATCGAACCGAGTCCGAGCCGACGGACCAGGTATCCTTCCGCTCCCCGAAGCGCGGCTTCCTCTTCCACGGCGGGGCCGAGCGCCGGTGGCTCGGACCGGAGCAGGCTACCGACGCGTTGAACGTACTTCGCCACGTCGGCCCGGTGGGCGGCGACCGCGGGGTCGGATCCCGCGCGTGCCATCACGTCCCGGATGTTCGGTTCCTCGCCACGTTCGACCGCTTCCCGCAGCCATCGTTCGACGGTCGCCTTCCACGGCTCGGCCACGTAGAAGATCGCTTCCTCGACCGGCGGCTCCCCGTGATCTTGCGCCGGACGAAGAACGGCGCGAAGGTCGGCCTCGACGCGGTCCAGGAACGCCTCGTGGGCGTCGGCCGATTCCGAGCGAGGGAATTCCTCGACAATGGGAAATCGGTCGGCCGAAACGAGGTGCGCGGACTCGGTCTCCCCCAATTCCTCCGCGAGATGGGGAGTGATCGGGACGAGCATGCGGACCCACGCTCGGGCGACTCGCGCGGTGGCTTCGCTCGGCACGCCCCCGCGCGCGTAGTATCGGCGAAGCAGGGCCGGAAGGTCCACATACGTGGTCTGGGCGGCGGCGCGAATGTCGGTCGCCTCGTACGCGGACCGGACCTCCCGGACCGCGCGGTGCATGGCGGAGTAAAGCCACGCATCGAGCTCGGGGGGTCCCGAGGAGTCTCCGGCCGCCTCGCGGACCAGTCGTTCCACCTCGGAGAGACGGCTCACCGCAGATTCGACGAGCGACGGCTCCCAGACGATGTCTTGCGCCGGAGAAGCCGCGATGGCGTAGAACAGTCGCAGCGCGTCCGGGCCCCAGGCTTCGAGCGCCTGGCCGATCGGAGGGATCCGCCCTCCCTTGCTCGAGACGTCCTTTTTCGAGACCTTCCCGCCTTCCGGCCCGGTGATCCAGCCGTTGACGTAAATCCCGTGGGGCCGAAGGGCTGGGGGTAGGAGTCGGGCGTGGGTGTAGAGAAAGACAGGGAAGTGGACGCGTTTGTGCTCCTTGCCTCCGAGGTTGAAGTCGACCGGATACCAGTAGAGGAACTCGGCCCGAATTTCTTCGAGGAGCGGGCGGTCGACGGACGGCTCGCCCGGGCCTTCTCCCAAGAAGACGTAATCGAAGAAAGCGGGGGTCAACTGAGGAAGCGAAAGCCGGCCCGCCGAGACGAACCGACGGACGATGAAGTAGGCCATGTAGAACGTCGAGTCCGCAATGGGCTCGATGATCCACTGCGGGTCGAGAGGGAAGGGAGTGCCGAGCCACCGGCCTTTTCGGGTGCACGGTCGGTCGCCGAACCAGTCGAGAATCGCGGGGAGCTCGCGACCGTAGTCGGTGGGCCAGGTGACGAGTCCCGTCAGCGATTCCCGCGTGAGAGCTTTCCACTCGGGATCCCCGTAGGCCAGGAACCATTGGTCCGGCACCTTCCGGATTACGACCTCATGGCCGTTCCGGCAGATTACCGGTTTCGAGAACTCCTGCAGCTCGAACGTCGGGCCCTCCCGGGCCAGCGTCTCCACGACTCGAAGCCGCGCCTCTCGGACGGGAACCCCCGCGAGAGCGGGAATCGTCATCTGTCCCCGAACGAACTCCAATCGATAGAGTCGCTCGGTCGCTTCCTCCACCGCCGACAGGTCCGACGCGCTCTTCGCCCCGGTGGCCCGCAGCGCCCGTTCCGCGGGAGTTCCACTCCCGGCCCGGAGCTCTCTCTCGGAAGTGGTCAACACCACGGCGGCAGGGACCTCGAGCAGCACTGGCGGCGGTCCGAGGGCAACGCGAACCGATTCCGGGAGAGTCCAAAGGGCCACGGCGTCCACGGGGGCGTGGGCTGGCACGCTCATGACGACCCCCGTGCCGACTGAGGGACTGACGATCTCGCTTTCCAGAATGGGTACCTTTGTTCCCTTCAGTGGCACTTCCACGTTCCGGCCGAGAAGCTCGCTAGCGGGCACTTCGTGACCCAAGTGACCTCCGTGCTGGTCGACGAGTCGCTCGGCTCCCGGTCGCGACGCGAGGAAGGATTGACCGTCCTGGTGCCAGACGACCAACTTCGCTCCCGGAGACAACCACAGGTTCGTGACCCCGTAGACCGTCTCGGGACGTAGTGTGGCCGCGAGGAGAATGCGTCCGTCCTCCAGGCGAAAGGGCACGGTGGTGAACCGGAGGACCTCGGCGTCGCCGCCACTCGAAAGGTCGGTCTCCGAAGGATCGACCGCGACGGGCCCGCACACTGGACAGACCGAGGCGGTGTACGTTCCTCGGACGAGGGCGTGGGATCGTTCGAGGGCGTGGAACTGCCAGCGGATGAAAGCGCGGTAATCCTCGTCGACGGTCGTGAGGTACGTGGTCTCGTCGAACAGGACCCCGATCGAGCGCAGGACGGCCCGATACCTCTCTCCGAGGAACCGAGCGGCCTGTTCCGGGTCCTCGAGTCGACCCAACTCGGAGGCTGGGACCCCGGCATCCTCCAGTTGCTGGAGGATAGCAGGATCGCGGTTCTTGACACGCTGGGCCCAAGTCACCGCGGGAAGACCCGAGGCGTGAATCCCGAACGGGAGCAGGACCGATTCGCCCAACATCCGGTGATATCGGTGGAGCGCATCGACGTAGAGGTAGCCACGGAGGTGGCCGACGTGCAAGAACCCGCTCGGTCCGGGGTAGGCGTTGAGGGCGTAGAACTTGCCCCGAGCGGGCACGCGCTGGCCGGTCGCGATGCCGGCGCGGGCCCAGGCGTCCTGCCAGTGACGGACCCGGGCGGCGTCCATGTGCGGGCATCGACACGACCACCGTATTTGAGGGGTTTCCCGACTGGGCCCCTCCTCGACTCCCACCGGAGTCGCTTTAGGCCCCCGACCCCCCTACCGACGGCCGTGCAGATCATCGAGGTATTCCACTCGCTCCAAGGCGAGGGACCGCTCACCGGGGTCCGCACTACGTTCATCCGGACGGCACGATGTAACTTGCGTTGCTCCTGGTGCGACACACCATACTCGTTCGGTCCGGGGAGGAGCCGGTCGATCGATTCCCTCCTTGCGGAGGTGGGGCGGCACCGAACCCGGCACGTCTGTCTCACGGGAGGAGAGCCGCTGCTGCAGGGCGAGTCAGTGACGCTCGTGGAACGGCTTGCGGGACGAGGGATCTCGACCGTGATCGAAACCGGCGGGTCCCTCGACATCTCCCCGTACCTCAAGGTGCCCCGAGTCGCCCTCAGCGTCGACGTGAAGTGTCCCTCGTCGAAGATGCAGGGCCGGAACCGATGGACGAATCTCCCCAAACTCCGGTCCCGCGATTTCCTCAAGTTTGTCATCGCCGACCGAAAGGACTACCTCTACGCTCGTCGGATCGTTCGGCGTTACCGCGGCCCGGCCACCCTCGTCTTTCAGCCGGTGTGGGGTTCCGACGCAGGCCGGTTGGCGGACTGGGTCCTAGGAGATCGTCTCGACGTTCGGGTCATGCTCCAAGAACACAAGGTTCTCTGGGGCGACGTCCCCGGTCGCTGACCCGCCCCCTCGGACGCGCCGGTAGTTAGGCTAAAGAGGCACGCCCCGTCGTTCGGACTCCGACCCATGGCGTCCCAGGAACCGTCCTCCCGCACCACGATGTCGGGGTACGAATCGGTGTTCGGTAAGGCGAAGGGGATGGTCTTCCCCCGAATCGTCCTGGTCGGGCACGGGGTCCTCGACGAACTCGCGACCACTTGCCGTCAGTTCGGATTCCCCCATCGCGGCGCCGTGGTGACGGGTCCGAAGACCGCCGAGATCGCCGGCCGTCGCGCCGCGACCATCCTCGGGGAGGGCGGGTTCCAGGTCGCGACGATCATCGCCCATGAGGCGACCGAGGCCGAGGTCGACCGGGTGGCTCAAGAGGTGCGCTCCGCCGGAGCCGAGTTCCTGATCGGGGCCGGAGGCGGTAGCAAGATCGACATCACGAAGGTCATCGCCGCTCGATTTCATATCCCGTTCCTGAGCCTTCCGACGTCCGCCGCGCACGACGGGATCTCCTCCCCCCGAGCGTCGCTGCATGGCACCACGAGCATCACGAGCACCGAAGGTGCCGTTCCGATCGGCGTCATCGCCGACACGCAGCTGATCGTCCAGGCTCCGTTCCGCCTGCTCGCGTCCGGGTGCGCGGACGTCATCTCGAACCTCACTGCGACGCTCGACTGGAGGCTCGCGGTCCGCCTGAGGAACGAGGAATACTCGAGCACCGCGGCCACCCTCAGCGAGTACGCGGCGCAGGAGATCATGGACCACGCATCCTCGATCAAGCCGAACCTCGAGGAATCGGTCTGGATCGCGATCCGGCCGATCCTGGTCGCCGGGATCGCGATGAGCGTCGCCGGTTCTTCCCGGCCCTGCTCCGGGAGCGAGCACCTGTTCAGTCACGCGCTCGACCGAGTGAGCGAGCACCCGAGCCTTCACGGAGAGCAGTGCGGGGTCGGCGCGATCATGATGATGTACCTCCACGGCGGGGACTGGAGACGGCTCAAGAATTCGTTGCTCACGATCGGCGCTCCCACCACGGCCCGCGAGCTCGGGGTACGGAACGAGGAGGTCGTGAAGGCGCTCGTCATGGCCCACACGATCCGTCCGGACCGCTACACGATCCTCGGAGACAACGGGCTCACGCGGGAGGCCGCGGAACGTCTGGCGACCGTCACCGGAGTGCTCGGTTAGCATGGCAGAGATCACGCTCCTCGCCATCGCCGAGGCCCACGAAGGCTACCAGTTCGTCTACCAGGGCGGCGCTCCCATCTGCCGGACCTGCCCGTTCCGGCACGCGTGCCTGACCCTCGACCCGGGCCGCCAGTATACCGTGACCCGGGTCCGGCCGGTCACCCACCCGTGCGCCCTACAGGAAAGCGAGGCACACGTCGTCGAGGTTCGTCCGGCGGCTCGGTCGTTGGTGGTGGACGCGCGAAGCGCGGTGGTGGGAAGCTCGGTCGAAGCCGGACGGTATCCGTGCCGCCGTCTCGATTGCCCCAACTGGTCGATCTGCGCCGGACCATCGCTGCCGTCAAAGCAGCGGTACCGGATCGAGCGGGTCGACGACGAACCCGCGGAGTGCCGAATCGGCCGAATGTTGAAACGGGTGGACGCGGTCTAGTTCTCGATGCGGGGCTGTGGGGTAGCTACGGACGTGAGGCAGACACCTCGGTCCGCTCTACTGGTCCATCCTTCGAGCTTTGGGAGCTCGGGACCCCGATTCAAATTCGGGCAGCCCCACTGCGCGAGCTAGACCGGCGGACCCGATGAACTCGGCTCGGGACGGTTGACCGTTACCCGTCCGAGGAGCGCCTCGTCTCCGGGACGGTTCGGTAGCGGCCGCTACTCCCTCGATTTGATCCCGACCCGACCGGTATAATCGACTCGGTTGAGAAGAATCGCCGGAGGATGGGACGCGAAGTACTCATCCACGGCCTTCCGCGCGCCCAGCCAGTGCCCATAGTCGTCCAGAACCAGGACCCCCTCTCGCGCCAACCGGGGGTACAAATGTTCCAATTCGTGTTTCGTGGAAGCATACCAATCCGTGTCGAGCCGAAGGAGGGAGATCTTCTCGGGAATCGTACGAGGAATGGTCTCCTCGACCCGACCCTTGACGAAAGTCAGGCGGCTTTGCGGATAGCCAGTCGAATAGACATTTCGCTTCACCTCCGCGAGGGACGCGGACGCCCAGGCGTTCCCCGTCTCGCGAGCTTCCGCGCGCCATCGAATCTCGGCCGGGGTCCGACTCGTACTGTCCGCGTCCTCCGTCGTGGGTTTCGACATCCCCTCGAAGGTGTCGTAGAGGAACACGCTCCGGTCCTTCACGTCGGCGGCCAGGAGGGTGTACGCGATCATCATGACACTCCCGCCTCGCCACACCCCGCATTCGACCAGGTCGCCCGGCACGCCCGAGTCGATGACGTACTTCACGGATTTGTAGAGCGCATACAGCCGCTCCCACGAGGTCCCCGTGAACTCTCGACACTTTTCGTAGATCGGGACGAATTCGTCTTCCACACCCGGGTCGGACCAACCAAATCTCTGCGCCGTCCACGCCGTCAGGCCCGTCAACATCGTGTACGGACGGGTCGAACCTTTGCGGCGCATCGTTTCGGTGTGTCCCCGGCCATTAATCTGGTCTTCGACGGTCCACAACCCGCGCCAATCCCGCGCCGGAATCAATGGCGAGATGCCCGAGGACTAAATGGCCCTAACGGGAGGAAACTGGGGGTGGGGGCTGGGCGTTCCCCGGCGCCCGTTGCTGGACGGATCGGTAGACATCGAGGTGCCGTTCCACCATCCGGTCCGAGGACCAGTCGGGTACTGCCCGGCGCGCCACGCGTCCCATCTCAACTCCGCGCTCGGGTAGCTCGCGCAGTCGCGCCACCATCTCCTCTTCGGAGCTGACGCAGAACCCGGCCCCAGTACGACTCAGTTCGCGGGCGGCGCCGGCATCGAACGCGATGAACGGAAGACCCGCGGCCATAGCCTCCAGTAGGCTCACCCCGAATCCTTCGAACGCACTCGCCTGCACGTACGCATCGGAGGAGGAGAACGCATCCAGGACGGACGACCGAGGTTGGGGCCCCAGGAATCGAACCGGGGCGTGCAGTTCCTTCGCCAGTTGCTCGCAGTGAATCCGGTCGTACGGTGACCCGGGAACGTCCGGGCCGACGACCACGAGCCCCCACTCGCCGCGGGTCGCGGCAATGGCGCGGACCAGTCGGTCGACCCTCTTGTTGTCGTAGCAACCCCCGACCGTGAGCGCGATCCGAGGACTCTCAAGTCCCCATGCCGCGCGCACGGAGTCCCGGGAGGCTAGAGTCCGGTCAAATTCGGACAGGTCAATCCCGTTCGGAATCACGCGGATACGTTGGGGCGGGTACCCCCAGCCCTCGACCTGGGTCCGCTCTCCCTCGGTGAGAGCGATGTAGCCCTGGAACGCACGCAACCGGCCGGGAAAGTACCGTTCGTAGTAAAGAACCCGGAGCGGACCGGGGCGCATCCAATAGTGATAGAATCCATGCGGAGTGATCACCTGGGGCCAGTCAAACGTGCGGGCGAACGGGAAATAGTAGTCCGCGCACCAGATCCGATTCCCGTGCAGGTGGAAGACATCGGCCTCGGTCCGACGGAGGAGACGAAGATACCCTTGCGGCACCCGGAACCGTCCCGCATGGCTCATTCGAAGCCGAAGGACTCGGACGCCGCCGACCTCCTCCTCGGACGGGCTCGACGGTTCTTCCTGGGTCACGACGGTCACGGTGTGACCCCGGGAGGCGTAGCCTTCGGCGAGCAGTTGCACCATCCGTGTACTCCCACCGAGGGCCGGCAGGTACCGCAACACGGTGAGAACGATGCGCAATCTGCCGCCTCCCTATGCGTCGGCGCAAGCGAGCGCAAGTATTTGGCATGCGGATGCGGACCCGTTCGAGGCAGAAGAGTCCTCGATGGGCCTCGCGGCGATTCCTGCGCCGGAGACACTTCGGGGGAGATGCTAGCGTCGGGTCGAAGAACCCATAAGATTCTCCCCCGTGCTTCTCTGGCCCCTACGACGATGGTGCCTTCTCGAGTCTATGCGGTGTCGCCGGACCGGACGACGTCCGGAGGTCCGCTCTCGTGAACATTCTCCGTTTGCATAGCTGGGACGGGCCGTCGATCGGGGGCGCCGAAATGTACATCGCCCGAGTCTCGCGGGCGCTCGACGAACGGGGGCACCGGAACGTCATCGCGGCGATTGTCACCGACCCGGTCGCCGATCGCATGCGCGACGTTCGGGCCTTCCGGGTCCCCCGGTCGCCGGCCCGTCAGGCGATCGCGGAGTATACCGGCGGAGGGCGACTCGCCCGATGGCTCGACGAGGTTGCCGCCGAGGCGAAGCCCGACATCATTCACCTCCATCGATTTCAGGCCGGATTCTCGACCCTCGGGCCGTGGCTCGGCGGGCGAAAAGAACCGATCGTCTTCACGGCGCACGACGCCGAGCTGGTGTGCCCCGTGGCCACCCTGACCCTCCCCGACGGCACGGCCTGCCCGGGCGGCATCCTCCCTCGGTGTCAGACCACCGGTTGCGAGGTCGGGCTCGGACTGCCGCTGAACCTCGTCAAGCGTCGTTCCTTCGACACGCACGTCAAGGACCGCGTTCGTTCGTTCATCTGCGTCAGTCGGGCCACGCAGCACGTCTTCGAGAATCTGGGGTACCGCCCCACCGACCTGGTACCCCCGATGATCCCGGCTCCCGCGGAACCGGCGGCGATCCCTGCGGAGCCATTCACGGTCGGATTCCTCGGGAGGTTCGAACGGCAGAAGGGAGTCCAGGTCCTGCTCAACGCGTTTCGTATCGTGCGGGAGACCCGCCCGGACGTGCGCCTTCGGTTCGCGGGTTCCGGACCGATCCCGATCCCGACAACGGAGGGGATTTCGGTGGACGGATGGGTTCCGGATACCCATCGCTGGTTCGCTGGGATCCACATCCTGGCGGTCCCTTCGCTCCCCTGGGAGAACCTCGGAAACTCACCGATCGAAGCACTGGCCCATGGAGTCCCCACCGTCGTGACCGATTCGGGCGGACTCCCCGAGACGGTCGGGAAGTTCGGTACCGTCGTCCCTCCGGGCGACCCGTCCCGGCTCGCTGCCGCACTCCTCCATCTCATGGACCATTACAGCGAAGCTCGCCAGGTCGCCCTGGCCGGACGCGCCTGGGTCCAAGGGGAGTTCTCGACGGAACGTCATCTCGAGCGACTGCTTGCGATCTACTCGACCGCGCTGCAGACGCCTCCCGCTTCGTAGGGCACGGCGGCATCCGGGAAGAAGCCCGGTGGTTCCCGCAACGACCGAAGTCCCGAACGAACCTCTTCGGATTTCCGTCGGCTCAGGGAGGGTCGATCAGGGAAGGAAGTAGGACTCCGGCGAGTTCCCGGAAAGAGGGGGAGGCCGAGCGCGCTCGAAGCCGCTGGATCGTCTCAAGACGTCTCCGCCCAACGAGCCTCACGAGCTCGGCCCACCGCTCGTTCATCGACGCGTAGCGTCTTGCGGCATCCGAGCCCGCAGCCTTTCTCAGGCGTCGGAACGTCCGGGCGTACGCGGCGGGGTCATCGGAGGTCGTCCCCGCTCGAAGACTCGATCCCGCCCGGTGAATGGTGAAGGGGTCCGGCGTGAACGCGTGACGGTAACTGTCCCGCATCAACAAGGTGGGCACCGCGATGTCGATGCCGCATTCGACCTTCGAGAGGTCCGGGGCGAACGGGAGCAAAGCCTCCCTTCGAACCGTGATCGTGCTGAGAATCCCGTAGGCTCGACGAGCGACGATCCAGCGAAGGATACCGTCATCGATCATGTCGGAAGAGAAAGAGTAGGGAGTCTGGGGCTGGGGAAGGGGACCCTCCTCGGGCACGTACGGGCTTCCGTTGACGTCGACCTCCGTGTATCCGTTGCGAAAGAGTACGAGCGAGGGAGTCTTCTCGAAGGCCCCGCGCACGGCGGCGATCCGGCCTCGGACGAGGAGATCGTCGTCGTCCAGGAAGGAGACCGTCTCTCCGTCGCATCGGGCGAGCCCTCGGGCCAGAGCTTCGCCGATGATCGGGATGTCCTCCGTAAGGACGTCCACACCCAGGTCCGCGAACGCCCGGTCGACCAGCGGGTCGGACCAATCTTTGACGACCACGACCTGGTCGGCGCCGTCGGCTACGGCCGAGGAGACTGAGAGATCGAGGTATTGGCGTCGGCGGTAACACGTGATGAGGACGGAGGTTCTCATCGCCCGACCTTGACCTCCACGAGGGAGAGTCCGCGCCCGACGCCGGCCCACGTCATCCATTCTTGCGACGCTCCTAGGGGTAATCAAGCTTGAGTTCGGGAACCGCCCTCTCTTCCGCGGGGGCCGGCGCTTCGAGTAGGAGCGCCCGCGATGAGCGGGCTCGGAGACTGCTCACCAGCCAAGACTTAATGCGGTCCGCGACTCGCACGCGCGGCGATGGTGAGGGTCGGCGTCACCGGTGCTTCGGGGTTCATCGGCGGTGGGCTCGTGCCCTTCCTCGCGGGCCGTGACTACGACCTCCGTCTGATCGACAACCGAACCGGCCCGGTCGAAGTGACCGATCCGGCGTGGCCCGTCGTGCGAGGCGATTTCGAAAGCGACTCCGGACTCGCGCTGCTCTCCGACTGCGATGTGGTCCTCCACCTCGCGGCAATATCCGGGGTCATGGCCTGCGCCCGGGATCCGGAGGGAAGCTCCCGGAGCAACGTGGGAGGCACCGAGAAGCTGGTCGCGATGTGCCGGGATCGACGCATCCCGATCGCGTTCGCGAGCAGCTTTGCGGTCGTCGGTGCACCCCAGGTCCTTCCCGTGGTGGAGTCCACCCCCGCCCGTCCGACGCACGAATACGCGCGCCAGAAGACCGCCGGGGAGGAACTGGTCGCCGGGTTGGGTCGGGAGGGCATTGTTCCTACGGTCATTGCTCGGCAAAGCAACGTTTACGGGGGCTATCGGGCCGAGGGGCGCTACGTTTCGAAGGGTAACGTCATCCAACTCTTCGCGCAACAAGCCTTCGGCGGACGGCTGACGGTGAACGCCCCCGGAACGCAGCGCAGGGACTTCATCCATATCGAGGACGTTTTCGCTCACTGGGAAGGTATCGTTCGCTTTCTGCTCCGGCGGGATTCGCGGCCGGGGACCACGACGTTCAATGTGGCGAGCGGCGAAGCCCACTCGGTCCTCGAGGTCGCAGAAAGAACCCGTCGAGAGTTCGGCCGCCTCCGACCGTCCGCTTCCCCCCCTCGGATCGATGTGGTGCCGAACCCGCGCGAGGGAATCGAGCTGGTCGAACCGGGGTTCGCGGTCGACCGATCTGAGACCGAACGTCTGCTCGGCCTCCGGTGCCGCTTTACCCTCGACGCCGCGTTGCCCTCCATTCTCGTAGACGCCAACGACCCCGCCGAACGGTAGGGCGCTCGGGTCAATGAAATCGGGGGAGGAATAGGTCCGGCCGTGATCGAGGATCTCCGTGCCCGCCTTTCGGGAGTTCTCCAAGGTCCCGCTCGGATCGCCCTTCGTTCCGTTTGGACTCCCGCCCGTTCCGAGTACCTCGGTCGCGCGCTCGAAGCGACCATGGACCCCGCGGTCCTGCTGGGCCAGATGGTGGGGCCCGGGGCCGCCGAGCTCCCGCAGGAACTCCCCGGACCAACGTCCCCGAAGTTCTCGGCCCTGTGGCCGATCGACCCCGCGACGCAACGGTTCCTGGGGGGTTTCGTCCGGTCCGTGCGACCGAAACGATTTCTCGAGACGGGGGTCGCCGACGGGACCTCCACACGGATCATTCTGGATGCGCTGGAAGCCAACGGCGACGGTCGACTATGGAGCGTCGACGTCTCTCCCGAGGCCGGCGACCTCGCGAGGCAATCCACCGCAGTCCACCGGTGGGAGTTCGTCGTGCTCCCCGCACGAGGTCGCGCCGCGGCCTTTCGTCGAGCGATCCGACCGCTCCGACCCCTGGACGTGTTTCTGCACGACAGCGACCACAGCTATCCTTGGCAGATGTTCGAGTATCGAGAGGCGTGGTCGGCTCTGGCACCGGGAGGCTGGCTCCTGTCCGACGACATCGACGCTTCGTACGCGTTCCTCGATTTCGCTGCGCGTTGCGGACTCCGACCGTGGGTTCTCGTAGGGCCGCGGAAACTCTTCGGCGTTCTGCGCAAGCCGGCCGTTCCGACGGCCAGCCCTCACTGAGCGCGGAATCCTCAAACCTTCTCAAGGATGTCTTCGCCGGATGGACGACCCCGAGGCCGACGCACCAGTGACCCCACGGGGTGCCGCGCCGCGGGTGTTCGCCGCCACGCTCTATTGCGAGATGTGCGACCGCCCAACACCCCACCGCATCTTGCGCATGGACCCGGTTCGCAAGAACGGGTCTCACCGCGTTCAAGGGACCGCACGGTGCCGTGTTTGTCAGTGGACGCACCGCTTCGAATCCCGCCAACCGGGGCGCGTCGAGGTCGCGCGGATCGTCTCCGACGGCAAGATTTCGGTGCGCTCACGGGTCGAGCTGCCCGCGAACGTCCATGTCCAAGTGGGGTCGGGAATCCCGGGGTCCGAGGAGCCGTTTCGAGTTCTGCGGATCGACACGAGGAAGGGGAATCGGGTCCGCTCGGCGCTGACGGATGAGATTGCGACGCTCTGGGCCGTCCGTGACGTGGGCGCTGTCGTTCCGGTGTCCATCGTCGAAGGAAGATTCACCCGGACTGTCCGGCTCGTCGTGCCCCGGGAAACCGAGTTCGAGGTGGGCGGTCGGTCGATCGTAGAAGGAACCTCTCTGCGCATCGTCGCCCTTCGGGCGCGGGGGAGGACGTGGCGACAACCGGGCGACCGGTTCCGTGCCCTCGAGGTGAGTCGTCTCTACGGCCGACGGACGGATATCCCACCGGCCGGCAGGAGCGATTGGAGCAGCGGGCGGGAGATGCCGAGCTCTCGGACAAGTTCCTCTTCTCGCTCGGAGCGTTCTCGTTCGGGTCCCGGTGTGAGCAGGAAGCGGATCGTCCCGCGCCGCCGCAGTGCTTCCGGGGGCGCGATGGTCCAGAGACTCTCGCCCTCGTAGTCGATCGTCCCGAGCGCGAGCTCATTCGGCAGATCCTTGAGCGGATGCTTCGTCCCGTGGATGACCCAGGCGCCCCGCGCGACGAACTCTCCGCTCATCGCCGCCTTCGAGACCTGGTCGTGCATCACCCAGAACGCGGAGACGGAGGCGAGGCCCGCCCGCCAAGCCTTCGAGAAGGCAACGGCCCATTGGCCGGCCTCCCGATAGGTGGTCTCCGTGAGCGAGGGCGCTCCCGGAGGAGGGTGCTTCACGATGACGCTGGCCGCCCCGTGAAGGTCGGCGTGGACGTAGATGTCGCCCTCCTTCAGGTGCCGCTTCACCATCTGGTCGTTCGAGCCCGCGTCTCGCCCTCCCACGACCACGGACCCCTCCGAGCTGATGAACCAGCGATATCGCTCGAACCAGTGGGAGCGCTTCGTGCGGGACTCTGCGGCGACCCGGGAAGCTCGTGGGCGGGTTGATGCGGGAGAGGCCGCAAACCCACCGAGCTTCGTCTCCGCGTCCGCGATTGCGCTGACGGCTCCGTTGAGCTTGGCCTGGACGCGCTTTGCCTCCTCGAAGAGCCGTTGGGCGGTGGAGCGGGGACTCTCCTCGAGGAGCAGGGATACTTTGCGGTCCCCCAGGGAAACTTCCAGCGAGGGTCCCTTCTCTCCTCGGTGCCGGGCCTCTTCCAGGGCGATCTCCGCCTCGGGGTATTGGTCGAATACGGCGGCCGCGTCCGCCTTGAGCTCCTCGACGCGACGGCTGAGTTCGAGCACCGCGGCCCGCTGTTGGTCGAGCTGATGCTCGAGGTCTTTACGCACCTGCGTCCGCTCCTTCTCTTCCGCCGAAACCGGGGCGGCGACGAGGGTCGGGAAGTACTCGGTGGCCGCCGCCGAGAACGTGGGGCGAAGGACCTCCTCCACGTCGCCGACCTCTCGCCAGCGGTGCGAACGGTACGGGGTCGCATCGACGGCGACGCCTCCTCGAAGATAGAGGAAGCCGGACGGGTGGTCTCCGACCTCCGAAAGGAGTTCTTGCAGCACCCGATGAAGCTCGGGAGCAAGACGCCCGGCCTCCGAGGCCGCCGCTCCGGCGGCGGCCCAGCCTCCGCGCGCGACGATTTCCTCCGCGAGCGGTCCTCCGAGAGCCAGGCGTGCCGCTAGCGTGCTCGCGAGGTCGGTCCGAGAACGGGAGAGCTCGGCCTCGATCTCCGCCACCCCGACGGTCCATGGGTCGGTCCGGGTCGGAGGACGAGCGTACTCCGAGCCGATCGCGACCGTTCGGTGCGCCCATCGACGGGTCTGGGCGACCGCGACGATCGTGCTTCCTCGGGCCACCACCAAGTTGCCCGTTCCGAACATCTCGAGCGCGAGTAGGATCGGTTGTGGTTCGTCGGAGCGGCGGAGCGTGACCTCGAGGAATCGTTCTCCGGCCGGGTCGGGGATGCTTTCGAGCACCGCCCCTTCGAGGAGGCGCCGAAGCTCCCGGGCGAAGGGCGAGAGCTCGTCCGAGTGGGCAGTGGCTTCGGAAAGCAACGCCGCGAACCGGCCGGGGACGAGCAGGAGCTCGCGACGGCCCTCGCGCGGCACCCGGAGCGCGAGCGACCAGCCTCCCGCCGGGAGGTCGAACACTTTGTCGACGCGGGCATGCCGAACGACCCTCAGCTCCCTCGCCAGCGCGAGGGTATCGAGCGAGGTGAACCGGTCCTTCGGTGTGGGAACTGCGGACATCGCACGGACCGTCCGAACGGAAGGCGCGACCCGCCGCCACGCATTAAGAGTTCGTTGTGCTGGCCGAACGCATGGGGAGCGACCCGCCCGCTAATGCCCAGGGCTGGCGGGAGCGGGCAAGTTCCTTCGCGCTCGAAAGCGTCGGTCCGTTCGCGGAACGGATCGACCGGGAGGACCGGGTTCCCGACGAGATCGTCCGGGGCCTCGCCGAGCAGGGATTCTTCGGTTTAGGAATCCCTCCGCTCTGGGACGGCACCGGGGGAGACACCCGCTCGACCGTCGCGGTCCTCGAGGAGCTCTCCCGCGCGAGCGCCGCCGTCGGGGTCCTCGTCGCCGTCCACCTCTCGGTCTGCGCCGCGCCCATTCTCACGTGGGGGACCGACCCTCAGCGCGAACAATCCCTCCGACCCCTGGCCCGCGGCGATCGGATCGGGGCGTTCGGTCTCACCGAACCGAACGCGGGGTCCGACACGGCGAGCCTCACGACCCGTTACGTCCGAGACGGGGACGGATTTCGCCTGCACGGAACCAAGACGTTCATCTCCAATGCCGTCAGCGCGGGGGTCGTCCTCATTTTCGCTACGTCGGACCCCGCCCGGGGCCACAAGGGAATATCGGCGTTCATCGTTCCTTCCGGGACGCCCGGATTCTCGGTCGCCCAGCGCCTCGACAAATTGGGACTTCGGGGGAGCGAGACGACCGAGCTCGTGCTCACCGATGTCCGCCTGCCGGGTGGCTCACTACTAGGTCCCGAAGGCGAGGGCCTGCGGGTGGCGTTGGGCGCGCTCCAAGGCGGACGGGTCGGTATCGCGAGCTGCGCCCTGGGCGTCGCCGAGGCCGCGTTCGCCGAGATGCTGAAGGCCGTGGAGGCGGAGGACGCGGAATGGAAACGGACGATTCTGGCCCGGTCCTTCGCGGACCTTTGTTCGGCGCGGGCGCTCGTCGCCCGGGCGGCCGAGGCGAAGGATGCGGGAGCCGACTACGTCAACGATGCGTCGGTCGCAAAGCTCGTGGCCTCCCGGGCTGCGGTCCAGATCGCGGGCGCGGGCGTCGATGTCGCGGGGCCCCCCGGGGTACGTTCCGGGGCGACCGCCGAACGGCTGCTCCGAGACGCCCGGGTCTTCCCCATCGTGGAGGGCACGACCGAGATCCAGGAGCTCATCCTCGCCCGGAGCCTCCTTCCGACCCGGCCCGGCCGAAACCCTTTGTAGCGACCCCGACTCCGCGAGATCGTGCCTTCTCGAACTCGTACACCCGCCTCGGTCGGCCCCGAGCGGGAAGGCCGGGACCGTTTGGTTCCGCTCTCGGAGACCGAGATCGACCCGGCGTGGCAGAAGGTCCTCGTGGCCGACGGCATCTCGACCCTGTACCCGCCTCAGGCCGCGGCCCTCGGCCCCGTGCTCTCGGGAAGGAGTCTCCTGCTCGCCTGCCCGACGGCGAGCGGAAAGTCGCTGGTGGCGTACCTTGCCCTGTTGCGGGCGGCACGAGAGAGACGGACCGGCCTGTATCTCGTCCCGCTCCGGGCACTCGCTCAAGAGAAGGTCGAGGAACTCGAGAAGTTCGAGGAGCTGGGGCTCAAGGTCGGGATCTCGATCGGGGACTTCGACCTCCCCGCCGAGAAGCTCGACAAACTCGATGTTCTCGTAGCCACGAGCGAGAAGGCCGATGGACTCCTGCGCCGCGGGAGTCCGTGGCTCGACCGTCTGGGGGTCGTCGTCGCGGACGAGGTCCACCTGCTCCGGGACCCCGACCGGGGACCTACGCTCGAAGTGAGCCTCACTCGCCTGAAGAGAAGCTACCCCGACCTCCAGATCGTGGCGCTCTCCGCGACGGTCAGCAACTCGGAGGAGGTCGCCGAATGGCTCCAAGCGCACCACCTTTCCTCGGACTTCCGACCCGTGCCGCTCAAGCTCGGGGTCTACTACGACGGACGGATCACCTTCACCGACCTCTCGGTGCGGGACATCCCCGCCCCCGGCGACGCCGTCCCCCGACTCGTGCGCACGGTCGTCCAAGAGGGCGGGCAAGCCCTGGTGTTCGTGAACAGCCGCAAGGCTAGCGAGCTGCTCGCCGAGGCCCTCATCCCAACCGTCCGGGGGTTGCTCTCGCCCGATGAACGAGCCCGGGCGAAGGCCGCCGCCGCCGAGCTCTCCGCGATCTCGGACGAGGAGACGGAGGGGATCCGACGGTTGAGCGGGCTTCTGCCGAACGGCGTGGCCTTCCACAACGCTTCCCTGACGAATCCCGAGCGTCGAGTGGTCGAACGCGCGTTCCGGGATCGCGCGCTCAAAGCACTCGTCGCCACCCCGACGCTCGCCGCCGGGATCAACCTGCCGGCCCGGCGGGTGATCGTGCGCGACACGAGCCGCTACGACGACCGGCTGGGCCTCCAAGCCCCCATTCCGGTGATGGAGGTCCACCAGATGCTGGGTCGAGCCGGGCGACCGCGCTACGACAGCGTCGGCGAGGCCCTGCTCCTCGCTCGGACGCCCGAGGACGAGGACCGGATGCTCGACCGGTACCTCTCCGCACCACCGGAACCGATCCAGAGCCGTCTGGCCGCCGAACCCGCGCTGCGGATGCACCTGCTCGCGCTGGTCGCGAGCCATGCGGTCACCAACGACCAGGACCTCGAAGCGTTCTTCGCCGCGACCTTCTACGGCCGGACCCTTCCGCTACCCGAACTCCACGCCAAGGTCGGCTCCGTCCGTCGATTCTTGGAGCGAAACGAATTGCTCGTCCCAGGAGAGTCCCTCCGGGCGACGCGATTCGGCGAAATGACCAGCGAGCTGTACCTCGACCCATTGAGCGCGATCGTGCTGCGCGAGGTTCTCTCCCGGGCACCGATCGGGGTGGGAGTCTTTCCGCTCTTGGCGGCCGTCTCCGCCACCCCGGATCTTCCACCCCTCTTTCTGCGCCGCGGCGAGGAAGCGGACCTGCTGTCCCGATTCACCGACGAGGCGGAGGAACTCCTCGTGAAACCCGAAGAGCCGCCGCTCGACCTCGATCTCGAGGCATTCCTCTCGACCCTCAAGACAGCCTCGGTGCTCGAATCCTGGGTGGGCGAGGAGCCGATCGTGGAAATCACCCAACGGTTCGGGATCGGAGCCGGCGACCTGCGTTCGAAGGTCGAGGACGCCGACTGGCTCCTCTTCGCCGCGGGGCGGCTCGCCAGCGTGTTCCAGCGTCGCGTCAGCCGGGCGATCGACGACCTCTCCTTCCGGATCCGCTACGGGGTCCGCGAGGAGCTGCTCGACCTGGTTCGACTCCGCGGCATCGGCCGGGTTCGAGCTCGACTTCTCTATCGGGCGGGGTACGCGGACCGAGAGGCTCTGCGCAACGCGCCGATCGACCGGATCGAGCAGGTGCTCCGTTCTCGTCGGCTCGCCGAGATGGTCGCGAGCCAGCTCAAGGGTCGTCTGGAAGGTGGCCGAGCTCCGCCCGCAGGAACCCCGAGCTCCTCCCGGCCGACGGAGCGCCGGAGCCGTTCCAGCGTTCGACGCCTGGACGAGTTCCCGGCCGATGAACCGTCGTGACCCACTCGTCCACCGGTGTAAGGATCCGTACGACGGAGAGCGTGCCGCCACGGCCCCCGGGCCGTATCTCTCGTCGAACGTAGCCGGCCTGTTCGAGACGGACGATCCTTCGCCAGAGCGTGGTGGTCGGCAGAGGGCGGGCTCCGTTCTCGCGAGCGAGTTCGGCTTCGAGTCGCTTCACCTCGCCGAGGCGGGCCGCGCGACCCTGCGCGGCCACCCCAATGGCTCGTACGACCCATGGCTCGACCGAGAGCCCCCGCAGCTTCGCGGAAGGTACACCGTCACGAACCTCTCGGATCGTCGCCCCCAGGATCTCGCGTCGTAGCAACTCGATCGCGCGTCGCGCGCCTCCGCCGTCCTCGATAGTACGGCTGACGAGGCGGTCCACGAGAACCGAGGGTGCGGGGTGTCCGAGCGCCCGCTCTGCCCGGTCGTAAACGATCGAGCGCAGGGTCGTCGGCTCGTACGGCGCCAAGGAGACGAACGGCCCGATGGAGGTCCGAGAGCCCACGGCCCGCTCGACCGCCTGCAACCCATCGTTCGTCCCGGCGAGGAGCGTCCAAAGGGGAGGGAGGCCGCTTTCGCCCTCCGGCAGGAAACGGTCCGGCTCGGCGAACGCTCGCACCACGGGGGCGAGGTCGGGGCCGCCGACGCCCACGTCATCCAACAGGACCACCGTCGGACGCGCCTCTCGCCGGAGACGTCGCAGGAGTCCGGCGAGGATCTCCGGGACGGGAAATCCTCTGCCGTCGAAGCCGTCGTCCAGACGTTGCACCAAGGCCGTGGCAATCCCGTGCGGTCCCCGCAGAAAGGGGGTCCGGATCGCGAGAACCCGGGGGAACGGTTCTCCGAGCGCCGCACGGACTCGGTCCGCGACTTCTCGCGCCGCGCGTCGCGCGATCGTGGAAGTCCCGGAGCCGGGAGCCCCGGCCACGGCAACTATCCACGGGGGCGGTGCCTGCGGGGTCGGCGGGTCGAGGCGTCGGACGACTTCGGCCACTTCCGGCGCCCGCCCCAACACCACGGGCGGGAGCCAATCTCGGGCGAGGACCTCGGAATGCGCGGTCGGCTGCATAGGAATCTGCATAACTATGGATTATAAGAATTCTGTTTACCAACCGATCCGTCGAATGAAAAGTGTCACCCCCATCGGAAGTTCGCGAAACCGATTCCGCTTGCCGGAGAGCCGCGACCGAGGGTTTCCGTTCATTCCTCGCAAAGCTTCCATCGCCCCCCCGCCTTGTCGGCGCCGTCCCCGTCTCATTCCTTAAATCCCTCCGAAGCTCGCGGGGGCCGAGAGGGTGTAGATGGGTCATCGCGTGACATTGATCCCCGGGGACGGGATCGGACCCGAGGTCACCGACGCGGCCCGGCTCGTGGGCGAGGCCACCGGCGTCTCCCTCGATTGGGAGGTCGCGGAGGCCGGCGAGAAGGCGATCCAGGCGACGGGCTCTCCTCTTCCCGACGAGGTGCTTCAGTCCATCCGCAAGAACCGTATCGCCCTCAAGGGCCCGATTACGACCCCGATCGGGGGCGGGTTCCGTTCGGTGAACGTCGCGCTTCGCCAGCAGCTCGACCTGTTCGCGTCGGTCCGACCGGCGCGAGCGATCGCGGGGGAGGGCACGCGGTTCCCCGAGACCGACCTCGTCGTCGTCCGGGAGGCGACCGAGGGGCTCTACTCTGGGGTGGAGCACTGGGTCGACCGGGAGCACTCTGCCGCCGAGACGGTGGCGATTGTTACCCGAAAGGCTTCGGACCGGATCATTCGATTCGCCTTCGAGCTCGCCCGCCGGGAGAAACGTCACCACGTGACGGCGGTGCACAAGGCGAACATCATGAAGACGACCGGGGGCCTCTTCCAGACGGCGTTCCGGGAGATCGCTCCTCAGTACCCGGACATCCTTGCGGACGAACGGCTGATCGACAACATGTGCATGCAGCTCGCCAAGAAGCCCGAGGAGTACGACGTCCTCGTGACGACGAACCTCTTCGGCGACATCTTGTCCGACCTGTGCGCGGGTCTCGCCGGAGGTCTCGGGGTCGCGCCCGGGGCCCTCTTCGGGGACGAGCTTGCGGTATTCGAGCCCGTGCACGGCTCGGCGCCCAAGTACGCCGGTCAGGACAAGGCGGACCCGGTCGCTGAGATCCTGTGTCTCGAGCTACTGCTTCACCGCCTCGGCGAAACGGAGGCGGCGGACCGCGTCTTCCGGGCCGTCTGGGAGACCATCGCCGAGAAGAAGGTCGTTACCTACGACCTCGCGCTTCCGGGCTACACGGACCGTCCCGTGCCGCCGTCGTCGTGCAGCGCGATGGCGAAGGAGATCGCCCGCAAGGTCCCCCTTGTGGACTTACACTCTCCGCTCCCGAGACCCAAGGCAACGGGTCCGGTCCACGATTCTCATCTCGAGGCTTGATCGACCGTCTCTTCGACGGGCGGTGCTAGGCCGAGTCCCCGACGACCTTGACAATCACGCGCTTCGGACGTCGGCCGTCGAACTCTGCGTAGAAGACCTGTTCCCAGGGACCGAGGTCGAGGTCCCCCTTCGTCACCGGCAGGATGACCTGGTGACCGAGCAGGAGATTCTTGAGATGGGCATCCCCGTTCGTTTCGCCCGTGCGGTGATGTTCATAGTCCCCCGGAGGGGCGAGTCGGTCGGCCCAGCTCTCGATGTCGCGGAGGAGGCCGGATTCGTTGTCGTTGACGTAGACCGCGGAGGTGATGTGCATGGAAGAGACGAGCGCGAGACCCTCGCCCACGCCGCTCGAACGGACGATCGCGCGGACCCGTTCGGTGATATTCACGAACTCTCGAGGACGCTCCGTCTTCATGACAAGGTACTCGGTACGACTCGGCATAGTTCGCCGATTCTCCGCCCGTAGCTTTAAGGTGGTCGAGCGACCCTGAATCGGCTCGAGGCGCGTCCGTGGCCACTCCCCGTGCGGTCCGAATTCCCCGTGCCCACACCGACTCCGCTGCCGTCCCGCCCACAGTCCGAGGACCCGCCGAGCCGTCGTTCCCGAGTCCGTTGAAGACGGAGGTGCGGACCAACGTCGGGGGTTCGCAGAGGGCCGTTCGGATCTCGGCGCTTTTTGTGGGCACGCTCGCCCTGCTATACGCGGCGTTCATCCTGTACGACCGGACCGCGCCGGGCGGAACCTCATCTCCCGAGGGGAACGGGGTCCTCCTGTTCACCGCGATCTTCATTGTCTTCGTGGTCGGAGGCGCGGTCTACTCCCTCACGCCCGCCCCTCGGTCGGTCGAGGTCCGCCCTGACGGGGTCACGGTCATCGGTCGTTGGGGGCGCCGTCGCCGGCTTCCTCGCCTCGATCTGCTGTCGGTGGGGGTCGTCCGCCGTTACCCGGAGGGATGGCTCTCCGACCGTCCGGTCGAGCTCATCGAGCTCTCGGGAGAGGACGTACGGCGTCGAAGTTATCTCGTAGAACCCGGCGTCTTCGCGGGCGCACGCTCGGTCTACGGTCCTCGCTGAGGACCGAATTACTCGACCAGGTCTTCGAGCTCGCCGGCGACCAGGGTCAAGAGCTGGTCGAGCGACCGGTTCTTGAACTCGGTTATGTGCCCGCTGTCGGTCTCGAGCCGCGCGAGGAACTCATCCCCGTCGCGCACAAAGGAAAGGGAGAGAACGTGTCGGCGACCGTCCGGTAGAGGGACCTGGAGCTCGGGCTCGGGGTCCTTCGATTTGACGGGGGTTTTCGTGGTCTTCGGGCTCGAAGGCTTCGCGGCGGCCTCCGCGGGCTTGTTCGCTGGGGCCGCCCTCTTCCTCGACACCGGGCGCACGGGTTTCTTGGCGGCGGCGGGACGGGCGCGCTTGCTGCGCGCCGGCGTTCGCTTCGCCTTGGTTTTCTGACGGCCGGCGCTTCCCATCTCGAAGGCCCTCGAGTCGGGCGCACCAACCCCTCCTATTTATGGGTATGGTGGCCGAACTTCGTGCTTAGGGCTCCGCGCCGGTCCGGGGACACCGCTTTAGGACGGTTCCCGCCTACCGCGATCCCGATGGCGTCCTCCGAGGCACCGGGGGGTCCGGGAGACCGTCGGCCCCCGCTCCGACTGGAGACGCTCCTGCTCCTCGCCGGTCTCGCGCTCCTCCTCGTCTTCCTCGCGCTCGAGCCGTTCCTCTCCTACGCTGTCTTCGGGTCGGATACGGGGGAGTACTACCGGCTGACGGTGGACCTCGTTTCGACGGGATCACTGCCCCACGGCGCGGCGTACGCCGGCTGGGGGTCCGCGTACCCCGATTTCCCGGGTATCTATCTGATCGCGGGCGGCGGGGCCGGGGCGCTCGGGGTCGACCCGTTCAGCGCGCTCACGATCCTGATCCCGGCGATCGCCGTTCTCTCGGTGTTCCCTCTGTTCCTGCTGTTCCGCCGCCTCTACCCGCACGACACGGTCGCGCTGCTCGCCGCCGCGGTCTCCTCCCTGGTCATGCCCCGCCTCTTCTCGATCGCCCATCCGGCCCCTCTCGCCCTGGGGGACTTCCTATGCGTAGGAGCTCTCTGGATGTTGGTCGAGAGCCGCCGGGACGTGCGCTGGTACCTTCCGCTCTCGCTGACCGGCGGCGCCCTCATCCTGACGCACCACCTCTCTTCCTACTTCTTCGCCGTGAGCGCCCTCGGTAGCATCTTCCTCTTGGAGATGTGGCGGCCGGGACTTTGGAGCCGCCGCTTCCCGTCCCGGGAGCTCGTTTTCGTCGCCGCGTTCCTCACGGGAACGTTCGCCTTCTGGTTCTACGGAACGACGACGTTCATCGCCAAGGTGCTGGACTTCGCGCTCGGGAGTCGGCCGTACATCGGATTCGCCCTGTTCGAAGCTCTCGGCGTGGTCGTCGTCGTGCTCGCGGGACTGCTCATCCGCTGGCGTCGCGCCCGGCCTCGGTCGACCCGAGCCTGGGTCCGTTTGCCGACGGACCGTAGCCTCCTCCGGGATGCGATCGTTCTCTGCGTGATCATCTTCGGGGCCATTGGGGTCCTTGTCTTCGCACCCGTCCCCGGCACGACGCAGAGGACCATTCCGGCGGCCATCCTCTGGTTCTCCCCAGTGCTGGCCCTCGGCATCGTCTGCGCCGGCAGTCGCCGAGTCCTTTCTCCATCGAGAACGGGCCCGTTCGCGCTCGCTTGGGTCGGTGCCCTCGGGGTGTCGGCCGGGTCGATGATCGCCCTGTCGCTGGTGGCCCCCGCATTCCCCGGGTCGCCCGCCGCCGGGATCTCCTCGACGCTCTCCCCATATCGACACGTCGAGTACCTGTTCATCCCGATTGGGCTTCTCATCGCGGTGGGACTGGCTCGCCTCGTGAGCCGTGCCGGGGACCGGGCCGGCCGACGCGCGTTCGTGGCCGCGTGCGTAGGCGTGGTCGTTCTCCTCGCAGCGAACGCTGCCATCGTCTATCCACCCCAGAACGACTTCGGCGGCTTCGAGGAAGGCCTGACACACGGGGACGCGGCTCTGTGGATGTGGGTGGGCATCGCTGCCCCCCCTACCTGGACCGTGGCGACCGACCATCGACTGAGTTCGATGATCTTCGGTTTCGACGGCAATCCTGCGACGTGGACGACGACCCCGGCCTTGTTCACGGGCAAGAACTGGTCGCAGGCGGCGGCCGAGCTTCGCGATGTCGGGACTCCGTATACGAACGCGAGCGGCCGGGGTCGTCCCATCGACCTTGTCGCGGTCGATTCGGTCATGTATACCGGGGTCGCGCTCGACCCCTCGGCGACCGCGACCCCGCTGAGTTCCTACGCGATCGCCTGGTTCGGGCACCTACCGTTCATTCCCCTCTACGAGAACGGCCAGGAGGTCGTCTATATCGTCGATTCCTCGTACTTGCCCGGTGGGTAAGGGACGAGGGTTCCGTCAGCCCGCCAGAGCAAGAGCGGCGCCCTCCCCTCTCGGGCGAGGTCTCCGAGCGACCGGCTCGCCCAGGTCAGCTTGACCAGCTTGAGCTCGTGGGCGGCGGGGTCGGTGGGGGCGGTTCGTTCAAAATCGAACCCCCATAGGAGCACCCTCTCCGCGCCCAAGTGGTCGGCGAGGTACGCCGCCCGGTCTCCGTCGGTGAATCCGCCGACGTTCAGCAGGTCGGGGCGCGGCGGTCCGGCCCACGAACCGACGACCTCGCCGGGAAACTGACCGACCCACTCCCGGAGGGCAGGCTGGTTGTCGCCGTGGGCGTGGATAACCACAACGCTGCCGCGCCGGTTCGCCGCGACCTCGGCGGGAACGGGACCGTCGAGGTCGGTAACGATGATCGTGGGAACGAGGCCCGCATCGAGGCACGTCGCCGTCGCGCCGTCGGCCGCGATGAGCGCCGGGGCCCGGGAGCTCGGCGGGAGCCGCCAGAGCGGAGGGGGACCGGTGCGCGGGGCCAATCCGACCACGACGGCAGTTCGACCTTCGAGAAGCGGTCGGAGCCGCGCGAGTGGGTCGCCTCGCGCGGAGGCCGGCAACAAGGATTCCAAGAGGTCGGCCGCTGCCACCTCCCGCTCGAACGGGAATCCGAGTTCGGCTCGGATCCGGTCGTAGCGGGGGACCCACGCGCTGTACTCCACCGGCACCTCGTGACTGCGCACTAACGCTTTATAATGAAGACCATGCTGCCACCGAGAGAGGAACTTCGTGATGCGACCGTTGGCCCAGGAGATCCTGGCGCACCTTCCCGGAGAGTCGAAGAGGACCGTCGAGGCCCCGCCGCCGTCGAACGATGACGCGGAGCTCGAGGCCGTTCTCGCCTCCCTCAAGACCAACATCAAGGTCGTCGGATGCGGCGGAGGCGGTTGCAACACCATCAACCGGCTCGCGGAGGAAGGACTCGAAGGGGCGGAGATGATTGCGGCCAACACCGATGCGCAGCACCTCCTCGCGATTCATGCCCCGCGAAAGATCCTTCTCGGACGGCGCCTCACGCGTGGGCTCGGAGCCGGCGCGCTCCCCCAGGTCGGGGAGCAGGCGGCCCACGAGGCCGAGGACGAGCTCAAGAAGGCGCTCGCGAACTCCGACATGGTCTTCATCACGCTGGGACTCGGCGGAGGCACCGGGACCGGTTCGGCCCCCGTCATCGCCCAGTGCGCGAAGGACGCCGGGGGAGGAAACCCGCTCACCATCGCGGTCTGTACCCTGCCGTTCGCCTCCGAGGGTCTCGTCCGCCAAGAGAACGCAATGTACGGCCTCGAACGCCTTCGCGAGGTCATCGATACGGTCATCACGATCCCGAACGACCGACTCCTCGAGCTCGTCCCGCGACTCCCGATCCAGACGGCGTTCAAGGTGGCCGACTCGGTGCTCGCGCGGGCGATCCGCGGGATCACCGAGATCATCACGCGCCCGGGCCTCGTCAACCTCGACTTCAACGACCTGAGGACGATCATGAAGGGCGGCGGGGTCGCTCTGATCGGCATCGGGGAGTCGGAGAGCGACAACCGGGCCGAGGACGCGGTCCTTGAGGCGATCAACTCCCCTCTCTTGCACGTCGATATCGCCGGGGCGACCGGGGCGCTTATCAATGTGACCGGCGGACCGGACATGACCGTGAGCGAGGCCCAGAAGGCCGCCGAGGTCGTCCAGAAGACTATTAGTCCGACCGCCCGGATCATCTGGGGCGCCGCCGTCGACCCTACTATGCAGAGCACGATCCGGGTCATGCTGGTGGTCACTGGAGTTAAATCCCCCCAGATTTTCGCGGGGGAGTCGAAGGGCACCGGACCGGCGCGAAAGCCCGGACCCGACCTCGACATCGTTCACTAGGTAGGCTATGGCATTCCTCGACCGGGCGCGCCGCGTCCAGGACAATTTCGACGGCCGATTGCGCAACATCGGCCACGGCAAGTACGGCCGGATCCTCCGGATGGCGCGTCGACCGACCTCAGAAGAGTACGTCAAAGTGCTCGAGGTCACCTGGCTCGGCGCGGTGCTGATTGGCCTGACGGGCTTCGCGATCTACATCTTCTTCACTCAGGTCGGGCCCTGGATTTTCTCGAACTTGCTGAGCGGCCTTTAGGCCCGGAGGTGGGGACGTTGGGCAACGAAGGGAACGATGAGGGCATCGGTCTTCTCTCGGGAGAACCGACCCAGCCGACCCCGAAGAAATCCGAAACGAAAGGGCCGTTCGCCGCTCCCGCGGCCGTACCGGCCACAGCGCCGGCGGTCCCCCGGCCCGAGGCCGCCACCCTCCTGATGCTCAAGGCGGCCGACGACACCTCCCGGGACGTAACCGCCGGGACGGTCACCACTCTCTCGGCGGTCCTCACGAGCCGCGCGGCCGAACCGCTGACGGTGACCCTCACCATCGAGGTGGGCTACACGTCGACCTACCCGGGGGAGGGTGCGGAGTGGCCCGTGACCTGGACCCCTCCCGGTAAGAAGACAACCGTCGAGCTGTTCGCGCGCAAGGTCACCCTCCCGGTCGCGCTCGCCCCCAGCACCGGCGTCCCGCTCTCCTACTCGATCACTGCCCCGGTCGGGGTCCGTTACGGGGACCGGGTCGAGGTACGCCTCTCCGCGACCACCCCCGAGGGCGGCGCGCCGGTGCGGTTGACCCTCGCGTGCGTGGCCCGTCAGGCGACCCTCGCGATCAAAACCTCCCGCGGCTACGAGCGTGAAGTCGCAGACACGCTGCTCGCGCGCGCCGAGGAGAAGCCGGACGTCGTGTTCTCGCTCCTCGTCCCCTCGTCGCTGCGCGGCTACGTCTTCGCCGAGGGAATGAGCTCGGAAGGGGTCCGCGAGATGCTCAAGGGGATCCGCAAAGCTCGGGGCCTCGTCGAAGGCGAGACGACCCTCAAAGAGGTCGAGCCGCTCCTCGTCCCGAAGATCACGGTCGAAGGGTTCGTCGAGGGCGCCATCGTCGAGCTCATCTCGGGTCCGTTCAAGGGCGAGAAGGCCCGAGTGAAGAAGATCGACCAGGCGAAGGAAGAGATCACGGTCGAGCTCATCGAGGCGGTCGTCCCGATCCCGGTGACGGTCCGCGGCGATCACGTTCGCATGTTGGAGCGCGGAGGCGGGAAGAGTGGCAATTGAAGTGAGCATCCTCGTCGAGGGGGGCAAGGCGGCGGCCGGGGCGACCCTCGGTTCCGCCCTCGGCCCGCTCGGCGTCAATGTCGGTCAGGTCGTGGCGAAGATCAACGAGCAGACGAAGGAGTTCGTCGGGATGCGCGTCCCGGTCATCGTACGGGTCGACCCGAACACGCGCGAGTTCACGCTGGTCGTCGGCCGCCCGCCGGTCGCCGCGCTTCTCCTCAAGGAAGCGAAGAAGGAGAAGGGGTCGGGAAAACCGAAGACCGAGGTCGTCGGAGATGTCTCGCTGGACGCCGTGAAACGGATCGCCGAAGCGAAAGGCGAAGACCTTCACGGACGGTCGATCGAGGAGAAGATGAACCAGGTGATCGGCACCTGTGTCTCGCTCGGCCTCACCGTCGGGGGCGAAGACCCGCGCGCCGTTCTCAAGACCCGCACGGCCGCGCGAGGTGCTCGATGATGGGACCTCCGGGGGGGCCCGCACCGGACCTGTCGAACGCGGAGATCGTCGATTACTCGATCCTCGAAGGGGACGGGAAGGTCCGCCTCAAGCTGAAGGACGGCTCGATCGTCGAGATCCGCCTCGAGATCATGAACATCCTGAGGGCCGGCAACGACCCCAACACCGGTCTACCGGCGTACATCGTGCAGTCCGCGCCCCTCGTTCGCCTGGTGGAGTGCCCGAAGGAGCTTCGCAAGGCGCCGTTGCGCCCGGGTTCCGGCCGCGACGGAAAGTCGATCCCCGGTTTCGGCTGACCGCATCCGAGGGAAGCTCCGGGCCGTCGGTCCGGGAACGCTCTTGGGCGGAGAGCGAACACGTCAAAGTCGTTTGACCGTTCGTTCATCCGTCCCCGCGGTAATTCCCCCGTCGGGGAGACCCTTGAGTTCTCAACGCGTACGTAAGGCGGACCGGGAACCCGGGGTCGGCCTGCGCCAACCAAATCATGGCTCTCGTCCTCCCGGCCGCTACGTGAGGGCCCGTCTTCCTTGCGGAGAGTGACGATGGATCCACTTAAGACCGGAGATCGTCGAATCCTCGAACGACAAGATTTCCCCGCCCTTTTCCGGGCCCTGCACTCGAAAGGGTACCAGATCGTCGGCCCCACCCTGCGCGACGGGGCGATCGTCTACGACCGCCTCAACGGGGTGGAGGACCTCCCGATGGGCTGGACCGACCGACAGGGACCCGGGAACTACCGCGTCGAGCGCCGCTCGGACGAAGCCCTCTTCGGCTATACCGTCGGACCCTTCTCGTGGAAGAAGTTCCTCTATCCTTCGCGCGAACGGCTCTGGACGGCCACCCGCGACGGGTCGTCGTTCACGGTCGCCCCCGAGCCCGTCGACGGACCTCCGCTCGCGTTCCTCGGGATGCGGGCGTGCGAGCTCGCCGGCGTCGCCGTGCAGGACCGCGTCTTCATGGGTGGGCCCGTCGCCGACCCAGGGTACGCGGCGAGGCGTCGTAGGATCCTCCGCATCGCGGTGCAATGCGGTCAGGCGGGCGGCACCTGTTTCTGTGTCTCGATGGGAACGGGCCCCGGGGTCCGGCAGGGAGCCGACCTGATCCTCACCGAGATCCTCGAGGACGGACGTCACTACTTCCTGCTCGAGGTCGGTTCCCCGGAAGGCGCCGCCGTGCTCGTGGACCTCCCGTTGACGGCCGCGGCGCCGGCCGATGCGACCCGGGCCGAGGCGATCGTCACGCATACCGCCGCCACGATGGGCCGGACGCTCAACACGGAGGGGATCCATGAGGTCCTCATGAAGAGCCTCGACCATCCGCGATGGGAGATCGTGGCCCGCCGGTGCCTCTCGTGTACCAACTGCACCATGGCCTGCCCGACCTGCTTCTGCAGCAATCAGGAGGAGGTGCCGAGCCTCTCGGTCGAGAAGGTTGAGCGCTGGCGCCGCTGGGACTCCTGCTTCAACCTCGGGCACACCGAGATGCACGGCCAAGCGGTCCGCAAGACGACGATGTCGCGCTACCGCCAGTGGCTCACGCACAAGCTCGCGACCTGGCAAGACCAATTCGGCACCTCGGGATGCGTCGGCTGCGGTCGCTGCATCACCTGGTGCCCCGTCGGGATCGACCTAACGGAAGAGGTCGCCGCGATCCGGACGGTCCCGCCCGCCCCAGCGACCTCGGAGTGAAAGAAATGAACGCAAACGGCAAAGCAGCGATCGCGGACCTCGTCCTGAGCCACCCGTTCTTCGTGGGGGTCGACCCGACCCTCGTCGCGGCGATGAGCTCGAAGGCGGAGGAGCGCACGTACGAGGTGGGCGACATGCTGGTCCGCGAGGGCAAGCCCGCCGAGGAGTTCTTCCTGGTGTTCGAGGGGAAGATCGCGCTCGAGGTCGGGGCCTCGGACCACCCGGGGATCACGGTCGAAACGATCGGGCGGGGAGAGATCCTCGGCTGGTCCTGGCTCGTCTCTCCCCACCGCTGGCGCTTCGATGCCCGTGCCATCAAACCGACGAGGGTCGTCGCGATCAACGCCGCCGCGGCCCGCTACGCCTTGGCCGCGCATCCGGCCTTCGGCTATCACTTCCTCATGAAGCTCTTGCCGGTGATCGCCGACCGCCTGGAGAACACACGAGTCCAACTGATGGACATTCATGGCGGCTGACACCCTCTACCCGTTCGGACGCCCGCACGGGGCGGCGAGCCTCGCGGCGCACCCCTACGCGCCGAGGCCCTTCGTCGTTCGCGGGCGGACGCAAGAGACCGTGGACACCGTCACGCTCCAGCTTTCCGCGCAGATGGCGGGAGACCACCTCTCGTTCCGGGGAGGGCAGTTCAACATGGTCTACGTGTTCGGGGTCGGGGAATCGGCGATCTCCATCAGCGGGGACGCCGGCCACCCCGAGGAGCTCGTCCACACTGTCCGAGCGGTCGGGAAGGTCACGAATGCGCTGGCGGCCTTGAAGGCCGGTGCGGTCGTGGGCATCCGCGGTCCGTACGGCCGAGGGTGGCCGCTCGACTCGGCCCGGGGAAGGGACGTGGTCATCGTCGCCGGCGGTCTCGGGCTTCCCCCGTTGCGGCCGATCCTCTACGACATCTTCCGACAGCGCGAGGCGTTCGGTCGCGTGGAGATCATCTACGGAGCCCGTACGCCGAAGGACCTCGTCTTCTACGATGAGGTGCAGACCTGGCGACAGCGCACCGACCTGAGAATCCAGACGACGGTCGACGCCGCCGGCCGGGAGTGGTACGGGGACGTGGGCGTCGTCACGACCCGAATCCCGGATTCCCGTTTCGACCCGCCCAACACGACCGCGTTCATCTGCGGCCCCGAGATCATGATGAAGCTGACCGCCCAGGCACTCACCCAGCGAGGAGTTCCCACGGACGCGATCTGGCTCTCGATGGAGAGGAACATGAAATGCGCCCTCGGATTCTGCGGTCACTGCCAGTACGGTCCCTCGTTCGTCTGCCGGGACGGACCCGTGCTTCCGTACCGAACGCTCGCGCCGCTCCTCGCCTTCAAGGAGGTCTAGGCCCGATGCCGCTGGCGCGCAAGCCCCGCTTGGGAGTGTTCAAGTTCGCGTCGTGCGACGGCTGCCAGCTTTCCGTCCTCGACTGCGAGGACGAGCTCCTCGCGATCGCGGGAGCGGTGGACATCGCGGACTTCCGCGAAGCCTCCCGCGCGGTCCTCGAGGGCCCGTACGACCTCTCGTTGGTGGAAGGGTCGGTGACGACGGCGCACGACGCGCAGCGGATCAAGGAGATCCGCAAGCAGTCGAAGGCCCTCGTGACGATCGGCGCATGCGCCACGTCGGGAGGCATCCAGGCACTGAAGAACTTCGGAGATGTCGAGGAGTACCGCCGCGTCGTCTACGCGCACCCGGAGTTCATCGCGACTCTCGCCACGTCCACCGCGATCGCCGACCACGTCCCCGTCGATTTCGAGCTGCGCGGCTGCCCGATCAGCAAGTCCCAGCTCCTCGAGGCGATCGGCGCCTTCCTCCAGGGACGGGCCCCGAACCTCCCGAACGAGAGTGTCTGCATCGAATGCAAACGCCGCGGCAACGTCTGCGTCATGGTCGCTCACGGAACCCCGTGCCTCGGCCCGGTGACCCAGGCGGGCTGCGGGGCGATCTGTCCGGCGTTCAACCGGGGCTGCTACGGCTGCTTCGGTCCGCAGGCGACTCCGAACACCGGCGCGCTCATCATCGAGCTCAAGACCCTCGGGATGGCCCCGCCCGCGGTTCAGCGACTGTTCCGGACCTTCAACGCCAACGCTCCCGCTTTCCGGGCGGCGAGCGAAAGCGTCGCCGCGGAGGCGTCGGCCCCATGACCGAGAGGACGATCCACGTCGACTACCTCGCCCGCGTGGAAGGAGAGGGAGCGCTCAAGGTACGCATTCGGGACAACCGGGTCGAAGAGGTCCAGCTGAAGATCTTCGAACCTCCGCGCTTCTTCGAGGCGTTCTTGCGCGGACGCTCCTACCTCGAGGCTCCGGACATCACGGCCCGGATCTGCGGGATCTGCCCGGTCGCCTACCAGATGAGCTCCTGCCACGCGATGGAGCGGGCGCTCGGCATGAAGGTCGACGGCCCCATCCGAGAGCTCCGCCGTCTTCTCTACTGCGGGGAATGGATCGAGAGCCACGTCCTGCACGTCTACCTCCTCCACGCTCCCGATTTCCTCGGGTACCCGGACGCCATCCAGATGGCGAAGGACTACCCCGAGGCGGTCCAGCACGGACTCGCGCTCAAGAAGGTCGGGAATTCGTTGATGACCCTGCTCGGTGGACGGGAGATCCATCCGATCAACGTCCGGATCGGCGGTTTCTATCGAGCCCCCACGGTCGAGGAGCTTCGGGCGTTCCGCCCCGAGCTCGAAGGCGCACTGCCCCTCGCCGAGGAGATGGTGCACTTCGCGGCCGACCTCGACTTCCCCGACATCGAGGAGGATTACGAATTCGTCTCCCTGCGACCCGAGAAGGAGTATCCGATGAACGAGGGGGACGTGGTCTCGAACCGGGGCGTCAAGGTCCCCCAGGACCGCTGGGAGGATGTCTTCGAGGAGGTGCAGGTCCCGCACTCGAACGCCCTTCAGTCGGTTCGTAAGGGGGCGGGCTCGTACCTGGTGGGCCCGCTGTCCCGCTACGCGCTCAACCGGGACCACCTGACCCCTCGGGCCGATCAGCTCGCCCGCTCGGTGGGTCTCCCGGACATCGTTCGCAACCCCTACAAGAGCATCGTCGTCCGGGGCATCGAGACCGTCTACGCGATCGAGGAGGCGCTGCGACTCATCGAGCATTACCACCGCCCGGAGCGTTCGTGGGTGGAACCCCCGCCGGTCACCAAGACCGTGACGGGAGCCGCCACCACGGAAGCGCCCCGCGGGATCCTCTTCCATCGCTATCGCATCGGAGCCGGTGGGCTCATCGAGGATGCGAAGATCGTCGCTCCGACCTCCCAAAACCAGAAGCGGATCGAGGACGACCTCTGGCATCTGGTCGAGCGCTCGCTCGCGCTCGACGAGGCGACCTTGACCGACGCGTGCGAGCGAGCGATCCGCAACCACGACCCCTGCATCTCCTGCGCGACGCACTTCCTCCAGCTCGACCTCGAGCGCCAGTGAGACGAGGATGAGCGAGCCCACTCTCTCGATCCGGCCCCCACCGGGGCCCCTCCCGCTCGTGATCGGCGTCGGGAACGACCATCGGGGAGATGACCGGTCGGGCCTCGAGGTCGCTCGCGCGCTGCGCCCCCGGCTCGAAGGGAAGGCGCGGGTGGAGGAATGTGTCTCGGGAGAGATCGGTCTGCTCGACATCTGGCGCGACGCCGACCGAGTCCTCGTGGTCGACGCCGTCCGATCCGGGGCGCCGTCCGGCACGGTCCACCGCCTCGAAGCGGGCGACGCCGCGCTGCTCGGATTTCGAGGCGCCACGTCGACCCACGGGCTTTCGCTCGGCGAGGCCGTGGCGCTCGCGGCGGGACTCGGGTGCCTTCCTCGCCAGCTGGTCGTATACGGGATCGAAGCCGAGAACGTCGAGATGGGGGTCGGTCTCACTCCGTCCGTCGCCCGGGGCGTGGAAGAAGCGATCGCCCGGATCCAGGCCGAGCTCGAATCGGACCCGACCGCGGCATTCCCCACCCGGAATCCGGCCCATGCATGAGGAAGCGATGCTCCACGACGTGGTCCGCAAGGCGACGGAGGTCGCCCGGCGCGAGGGCGCGACCCGAGTGACGCGGGTCCGGCTTTGGGTCGGCGCCCGTTCGCATCTCGGCGGACCCGAACTCAAAGACCGATGGGCTCACGCCGTGACCGGGACCGCGCTCTCGGGAGCCGAGGTCGAGATCGAGACCTCGTCCGACCGCAGCGACCCGAACGCGGAGAACGTGATCCTGCGGAGCCTGGACGTCGATCCGGGAGAAGGACGCTCATGACCGAAGGACGAAGCACGCGCCGGGAGGCGGAGCCGAGAGCCGGAACGAACGATTCGAGCCGAACCACGTCGCTGATGAGCGGGGCCGGACTACCGGCGCGCGAGAAGGGGACAATCCGGGAGGGGTATCCATGTGTTTGACGACGCCCGGACAAATCGTCCGCATCGATTCCCCCACTTCCGACGTCCGCCTCGCGGTCGTCGATTTCGGAGTGGCGGTCCGGACCGTGAACCTCGTTTTCACTCCGGAGGTGGCGGTCGGCGACTACGTGATCGTCCACGCCGGATTCGCGACCCGAAGGCTGGCGGAGGAAGAGGCGCGCGAAGCGCTCGCCTACGCTCGTGAGCTCGCGAACTCGGCCGCCCTCCCACCGGCGACGGCCTCGACGGGAGGCTCGCCATGAGCGACCGGAGCTCCTGGGTAGGTCCGGGCATCCTCCTCGTTCTCGCCACCGCGTTCATCAGTGGGCTTTCCACGTTCGTCAACTTCTACGCGGTCAAAGGGACGAGTTCGGACGCGTTCGTCACCGTCCGCAATGTGATGGTGGCGGCGGCATTCATCCCGGTGGCGTTCTTTGCAACGCGCTCGCTGCGCGCCCCGGCGCTTCGGAGCGTCGACTGGGGACGCCTCGTGCTGATCGGCCTCATCGGCGGCGCGATCCCCTTCCTCTTGTTCTTCCACGGCCTGCAGATCGCCACCGCCGCGGGCGGCGCGGCCACGGCCTCCTTCGGCTACCGGACGCTGTTCCTCTGGGCGACCGTCTTCGGCATCGTCGTCCTCCACGAGAGATTCCACTGGCGCATCGCTCTCGGTGCGACCCTCTTGCTCGCCGGCAGCGTGCTCATGCTCTCCCTCTCCTCCCCGATCTGGACCGACGGGACCGCCTACGTCCTCGCGGCGACCGTTCTCTGGGCCGCCGAGTACACGATTTCGAAGAGAACGCTCCGAGAGCTCCCGTCGGCCACGGTCGCGCTCGGCCGGATGGGATTCGGCGCGATCTTCCTTATCGGCTACCTCTCGCTCACGACCCAATGGGGCACGGTGGCCGGCTTTTCCGGCGCGCAGTGGGAGTGGGTCGGGATCAGCGCCGCCCTCTTGGGGGCGTTTGTCGCGAGCTTCTATCCGGGCCTGAAGCGGGTCGACCTCGGGGTGGCGAGCTCCGCGCTCGTCCTCGGGTTCCCCATTACGTGGGTCCTTTCGGTCCTCGTCCAGGGCGCCTCGTTCACGCTCGCCCAGGCGGCCGGGGTACTCGCGGTCGTGGCCGGTGTGGGGGTCGTGATCGGACTTGTTCAATTGCGCGAGGCGTGGTCCTTCGTGCGCCACCTCGGTCGGCCGCAGCCGGAACTCCTGTGAGATGGACGGCGTTGCCCTCTGCGCCCGGTTCAGCATCGCCACGAACCGGCTCCAGTACTGCGGACCGCGGGACGCCGAACCCGTGCTCTACGCTGCGATCACGGAGAACCAGGAGCTCGACCGCGCCCGGGACGCCCTGCGTCGATTCGAGGCCCTGAACCCGTACCTCGAGGCGATCGGAGCGAAGCACGGCCTCGACCCGTTCGACGCCGCCGTGGTCGAGGCGTACTGGGTCGGCAACGACCTGTTGGAGAAGTTCGACCGGGAAGATTTCCGGCAACTCCTCGACGCGCTCGTTCGTCGCGGACTCCCCCGGTCGACCGCGGGGCGACTCGCCGGGCTGCTCCCCGAGCATCCGATCCCGCACCACGCCTTCCATGTCGCCTTTGTGGGAGTGGGGGAGGTCACGGGTCACGTCGAGACCACGATTGCGAACATGGAAGCGTGCCGCCCGGCGTGGGCGCGAGTGACCCGTGTCGACGGCACCACGGTCCGCCTACGCGGCCCGACGCTCGGCCTGCGGGAAGGTCGGCTCACGCTCGAGAACGAAGTCGATCGCACCCTCCCCTTCGACCCCGCGATCCTCCCCGGGCTCGCGGAGGGGGACACCCTCGCGGTCCACTGGAGCCTTCCTGCGCTCTCGCTCACCCCGGCGCAAACGGGTTCCCTCGTGCGTTACACGCGCCGATCGCTGGACGCCGCGAACGAGGCCCTGCCTCGCCTACGCGCCCTCGCCTAGCCGGGAGTGCGGGTCGTATCTCCCCGTGCGGGCGCAACCCCTTTACGGGGAACGCCGGTGGACCCTCCGTGGTCGACCTTCAGGAGACGCCGGCGGTCCCGCCGATGGACCCCGGAGGCGACGAACGGTTGGGGTACTTCCTCGGTGGAGCGATTCTGATCGGGCTCGGCTGGGGGATCGCCGTCGCGCTCAATCTTCTGCTCCACGACATGGCCGGAAGCGGGGGAATGACCATCGACGGCCACCAGATCACCTCGACCCTGGGGTCGTACGCCCGAGCGACGTTCGCCTTCGGACTTTTCGCCGGAGCTTTCGGAGTGGTCCTAGTCGCCCTCGGACGGAGCTCGCCGAAGGGACCCGCGGTCCTGCCGGGATACGACTACTGAATCCGCCCGGGTCGCGGGGGTGCCCGGTGAACCCGGCGCGACGGCGGGGTTCGAGTGTCGACCGGGCTCTTCGCGTGCTTCTGAACGTCGATACAGTCCGAACAGATCCGTTCGTCCGAATCCAGACAATTGCGACAGAAGGTACGTCCGCACACCGTACAGCCCAAGCTGGCAGGCGTCCCGCAGCGAGCGCACTGACCGACGAGCAAGTTCGGTCCCTCCCGGTGGGACCGGTCAGTCGAGGATTCCACTCGTTTTAAGCCCTTCGACGAAGCCCGCCGCGAACGTGGCCCGGGTCACGTACCGGGCGGCCCGCCGGGCCCGCGGGCTCGCGGACGGGAAGCTCACCCCGAAACCGGCCGCGCGCAGCATCGCGACGTCGTTGTCCCCGTCCCCGAGGATGACGCACTCCTGGGGGGTCAACCCGAGCGGAGCCAGGGACCGCACCAGCGCAGGCAGCTTCCCGCCGCCCGACTCCATCAGATGCAGGGCGTAGCCGGTCGATTCGACATCGACCCCATCGCGCCCCAGCACTCGTCGCACCGCGGCGACGGAGACGTTCGGTTCTAGAGCGACCTCGCTCTCGCGCCAGCGGTCCGTGAAGAGACGACGCACGGGGAGCCCGGCGGCCCGCAGCTTCCGAAACGCGGTGAGGGCCACGCGTCGGTCGGTGAGCCGTTCCACTCGTTCGCGTCCGCGCGGGTCCCGGTAGTATACGAGCCCTCCGTTCTCGGCCACGATCGAGCCAGAAAGTCCGAGCGAGCGGTGGAGTGCGAGGGCGATCGGAAGGACGTTCCCGGTGGCAAGGACGACCGGGATCCCGCGACGTTCGAGTCGACGAACAAGGTCGGCTGCACGCAGGTCGAGGCGACGGTCCGCATTGGTGAGCGTCCCGTCGACATCGGTCACGACGGCGCTCAGCCGATTTCGCTTCGACGCGGCTCGGCCGCCGGGAGAGCGTCGCATCTCCATCGACCCCGGAGAACTAGGAGCTCCCGCGGGCCCGAACCCGGTCGATCTCCTCGCGGAGAGTGTCGGAGACCTCGCGACCGTCTCGTCGCCCCCGCACTTCCCGCATCACGTCGCCCATAAGGGGGGAGAACGCGGCCTCGCCGCGCGTCCGGACCAGCTCGGCGTTCGCCTCCACCACCCGTCGGACCAAGGCCACGAGGTCGTCTCTCGAGAACCCGGCGAGACCCGCCCGTTCGATCGCAGCTTCCACGGTCGGAGCGCCGCCGGCCAGGAGCTCGAGCACTCTCGGAACCCCTTCCTTGGCGATCCGCCCTGCCTCGGCCGCCGAGAGGATTGCGCTCAATGTCTCGGGGGCCGGCTCAAACGGAGAAGCATCGGGAGGGGTGCGCGGCACGGCCGGGAGGTCTTGGGTCAGAAGCCGAGCAACGAGACCCGCGGGGTGTCCCTCCCGTGCGAGGGACTCGAAGCGCTCTACGAAATCGCCGTACACCAGCTGGCGAACCAGCTCCAACGGAAGTCCGTGCGACCGCGAGAGCCGAGCCTCGAGCTCCTCGGGTCGTTCGGGAAGATGCGCCCGCAGGCGTTCCAGGCGTTCGGAGGTAATCGTGATCGGCGGGATGTCCGTCTCGGGGTACATTCGGTCCCGCCCGGGGAGCGGCCGCGAGTAGCGGGTCCGACCGTCCGGAAGCGGGTCGCGCGTCTCGCCCGGAACTCCGTCGATCGCCGCTTGCGCTCGTTGCGCGACGCGTTCCAGGGCAAGGCCGGCACGTTCGAGAGAGCGGTCGGTCACGATCACGAAGGCGTCCGAATCCGCCGGGCCGAGGCGTTGTCGCAACTCGGCCACGAGGACGTCGGTGACTCCGTAGCCCGGGAGTTCGTCCGAATGCACGAGTCCGCGAAGTCCGACCGAACGGGCGTGGTCTGCGAGTTCTCGCCCCAACCGTAGGTCGCTGCCGGCGGGCGACCGAAGGAGGCCCCCGAACCCCGGAAGAGCAATCGCGAGTACGACCTGTCCGCCGCGACCCGCGCCGGAGAACGGACCCGAGGAAACCTCCCGGAAGAGGTCGGTGACGTCACGGGGAGGGTCCGGGGGAACACGGGCGTTTCGTCGTCGCAGCTCCTCCCTCAGCTCGAGCAAGAACTTCTGGCGAGCGACTTCCCCTTCGACATACTCCTGGATCATCCGGAGTTCTTGGACTCCCTTGATTTCGATGCGATGCCCGCCTTCGATCGAGACGTTGACGTCCTCCCGAATCGTTCCGATGCCACGGCGCACCTGACGGGTCGCCCGCAGGAGGGCGCCAATCTCCTCGGCGACCTCGCGGGCCTCCGGACCCGAGGTGATCTCGGGCCCGGTCGCGATCTCGACCAGCGGGATCCCGAGACGGTCGAGTCGGTAGGAGACCTCTCCGGGCGATTCCCGGACTTTCCGGGCCGCATCTTCCTCGAGGCAGATAGTGGAAATCGAATACCGCCGCCCGCGCACCTCGAGTTCGCCGTCCACCGCGACGAGCGCGGTCCGCTGAAACCCCGCCGTGTTCGACCCGTCGACGACAATCTTTCGCATCACCTGGATCTCGTCCACCGGCCGGGCGTGAAGGAGGAGGGCCAACGTGAGGGCCGTGTCGAGGGCCGCCTCGTTCAACGGGTGCGGCGGCTCCTCATCCATCTCGACGAGGCAGGAGGAAGGCCCGGCCTCGTACCGGTAGACGAGTCCTCGCGACGCTTGGAACGCCGCCGCGACGTCCACCGCGCGACTTTCGCCGCCGGACGCCCGGAGGCTGCGGGTGAACGCGTCCGTTACTTGCTCGGTGAGCTCCGCGGGACAGGCGCAGAACAGCTTCCCGACCGCAAGCTGTTGGTGGACCTCGAGCCCGGCCTTCACGCCGTCTCCCTCGGGTCGTGGCGATCGTGAAACTCGCCCGCTCGATCCTGCGACAACAGGCGGGAGACTCTGGCCGCATCTGTCGCGTGGCCGAGCGCCCAGACCATCTTCGCATACGCGGTCTCGGGGAGCAGGTCGCCCAAGTAGAGGACTCCCGCGCGCAGGAGCTCGCGTCCGGTCGAGTAGACGTACGGTTCTACGTTTCCTTCGAGGCACTGCGTCGTCATCGCGACCACCATCCCCCGCTGGGTCGCGGCACGGATCCAGGGTAAGTGGTCGGCGCCCACGTGCCCGAGTCCGGTTCCGGCCAGCACCACTCCCCGGCACCCCTCGGCGAATAGGGCGGCACGTTCGGGCGTGAGACCCGGGTAGAACCAAAGCAGGGCCGCGCGGGTATCGATCGGGCCGTCCACGCGCGCGGGGCCGGGTTTCGGTGGTCGCACAGGAAGTTGTAACTCGACCTTCCCGGCCTCGACCACACCGAGCGGAGGTCCGTTCCGGCTCCGGAAAGCATCCCGCCGGCTCGAGTGCATCTTTCTCACCCAGGTGCCCCGGTGGATGGCGAACCGATCGTCCGAAGGCCCCGCGTGCATCACGACGACCACCTCCCCGACTCGGGGGTCGTGGGCCACGTCGACCGCAGCCCGAAGATTGGAAGCTCCGTCCGACGACGGACGGTCGGGGGATCGCTGGGCGCCGACCAGAACGACGGGCCCCGGAAGCTCGGGGAGGAGGAAGCTCAGCGCCGCGGCGGTGAATCCGAGAGTGTCGGTTCCGTGGGCGATGACGATTCCCTTGGCACCGGCGCCGAAGGTGGCGACCACCTTCTCGGCCAGCACGCGCCAATCGTCCGGCACGAGGTCCTCGCTCAACCGGTCGAACACCGGCACGATCCGGACCCGTCCGGACGATTCCAGTTCGGGGAAGAAGTCGAGGATCTCTCGCTCCTCCTTGACGGGTCGCACGCCGCCCGTCTCGTAGTCGACTCGCGAAGCGATGGTGCCACCGGTGGTCAGGAGCGCGATCCAAGGGCCCGCGTCCGCGGCCACGGTGGGCACCGGCGATCGGGCCGCTCGAGAAACTGATGACCCGCTGGTTTCGAGCAGGCGAAAGTGATACGTTGGCTCGATGCGAACTCCGATGTTGTATCCGCTGTCGAGCTTGAGCTGCAGGACCCGGTCTCCCGAGAAGTCGTGACGGGGCACGATCGTTCCGGTCCAGTTGTGCCCGCGGTCGTCGGTAAGCTCGATTCGCTGGCCAGTCGGCAAGGCGCTCACGGAGTCCCAAGGGTCGGAAGGGGCGCTCATCCGCTCGGTACCCTCACGGGCAGGCGCCGGAGCGGCGTCCGGTATAAAGTGTCGTTCCGAGACGGGGCGCCGCGTCCCCGGCCTTTTATAGACGACCCCCCTCGGCGCGCCGGGAACGTCCAAAGGACCCGAGATGCCCGTGTGGGGTAGCTACGGGGTGGGGGCACGAACCCCCTCCCGCTGCAATGGATTATCCTAGAGGCCTGCGGAGCCTCAGACCTGGGTTCGAATCCCAGCACGGGCGTTGTCCGCCAATCCGGGAACGACCGTTGGGGTTCCCCCCATTGCCCCGTCGTGCTAATCCACCTCCCACGAAACGACGCTGAATCCTACCGAGACGTGAAGTCAATCGAACGTGCGTTTCTTATTGACTCGAGCCCCACGTCGACCAAAGTCGGATTGCGAGCGCTCGTGATTGCCCCGCGGGCGGATGGCGAGCGCCCCGCCGGAGGACCCGTCGACCGGAAGGGGGAATGTGAGCTTGGAGTACAAGTGGACGGTGCTTTCGAACACTACATTGGGCGCCCTGATGGCGGCGATCAATGGGACGATCATCCTGATCTCGCTTCCCGTCATCTTTCGGGGCTTGGATGTCAACCCGTTTCTGCCGAGCAATTTCACCCTCCTGATCTGGCTCCTTCTCGGCTACGGTGTCGTCACGGCGACACTCCTGGTCACGTTCGGCCGGCTCTCGGACATGTGGGGTCGTGCCCGGATGTACAACCTCGGGTTCGCCATTTTCGCCGTCGGCTCCGTCATGCTGTTCTTGGTCCCCAACTCGGGGACCGATGGGGCCTGGGAGCTGGTCGGGTTTCGGATCGTGCAAGGCATCGGGGGGGCGTTCCTCTTCGCCAATTCCGCCGCCCTCTTGACCGACGCGTTCCCGCCCACCGAACGGGGAAAAGCGCTCGGGATCAACCAGGTCGCGGCCCTAGGCGGGTCGGTCGTCGGCCTCGTGCTGGGTGGCCTCCTCGCCGGCGTGGGAGACCTCCACCTGGGGCCGTTCGTCCTGCCAGGGTGGCGCGTGATCTTCCTGGCGAGCGTCCCGTTCTCGGTCGGTGGGACGATCTGGGCCTACCTCAAGCTCCACGATATTGGCAAGATCCGGGCGGGCCAGCGCATCGACTTTCTCGGCAATGCCACGTTCGGCATCGGCCTCACCGTCCTCTTGGTCGCGGTGACGTACGGTCTCCTTCCCTACGGCGGCCAGAGTATGGGCTGGTCGAGTCCGTGGGTCTGGTCGGGTATTGGCGCGGGACTCGCGCTCCTCATCGCGTTCTTGTTCGTCGAGGCTCGCGTTCGGGACCCGATGTTCCGCCTCGAGCTCTTCCGGATTCGAGCCTTTGCCGCGGGGAACCTCGCCGGGCTTCTCGGGTCGATCGCCCGGGGGGGAGTGATGTTCATGATGATCATCTGGTTTCAGGGAGTCTGGCTCCCTCTCCACGGCTACTCGTTCGCGGAGACCCCGTTCTGGGCCGGCATCTACATGCTGCCCATGTTGGGCGGCTTCGTCCTCATGGGGCCGCTGAGCGGTTGGCTGTCGGACCGGTTCGGCGCCCGGTACCTCGCGAGCGCCGGGATGGGAATCAGCTCCGCGTCGTTCGTGTTTCTCTTGTTCCTGCCGTACAATTTCGTGTACTGGCAGATGGGAATCCTCCTCTTCGTTCAGGGTTGTGGCATGGGGATGTTCGCCGCTCCGAATACGGCGGCGATCATGAACGCGGTCCCCGCCGAGCATCGGGGAGCGGCGTCCGGGATGCGAGCGACGCTCCAAAACGCCGGGATGCAGCTCTCGATGGCGGTCTTCTTCACCATCGTCATCGTGGGACTGGCGAACGGACTGTCGGGGTCGGTATCGGGCGCCCTCAGCTCCGCGGGAGTCACGGGACCCGCGGCCTCGACGCTTTCGGGCCTCGTCGCATCCAACCCGACCGGTGCCCTCTTTGGGGCGTTCCTTGGCCAGAATCCGATGGGGTTGTACATTTCGTACCTGCCGGCGTCCCTTCAGGCACAGATTCCCCCATCGGTCGTGGCGACGCTCACGGCGAAGCAGTTCTTCCCGAACGCGGTGGGACCGGCGTTCCTCAAGGGGATGGACCTTGCCTTCCTGATTTCGGCCATCTTGACGGCGGTGGCCGCCTTGGTCTCCTTGATGCGGGGGGCCCGCTACATTCATGATCTCGACGTCGAGGCCGCCCCTCGCGAACTCTCTCCGGAAACTGCTAGGGTCCCGGCTCGGAATTGACGCTCTCCTCCGGTTCTCGGAGCACTGGGAGCGACCCGACTTCGGCCCTTATCGAGCGGCCACGAGATCGACCCTCGCCGGGGGGATGGCGCCGGGCGGGTGAGCGGGGACGGGGTGGAGGTCGTCCGGACGGAATAGACTGCGCGCCGCGACGGCGAGACTCACTAAGTTGCGGAGTTTGAGGTCGTACGCGTACGAGTACCCGCGCACGCACGTGCGCACGCACCGGTTGCACACCTCGGAGCTTCGACGGTGGGCACGAAACGGCGGGCTTGAGAAGTACTCCTCGAACGACCCGTGCTTGAGGTCGTAGCCGTACGCATAGTCACAACTGTAAATCTTCTTGTCCGGGGAGACGTAGACGAACATCTTCGGAAACTCGCACTTCCACGGACGACCCTCGACGAAATCCTGGAGCACCTGCTCGGTCTCCATCAGCGGGTACCCTTCCTTCTTGAGCCGCAGGAGAGTCGCATAGAACTCCCGGAGCTTCGCGGGGCTTAGTCCAAACTGGAAATTCGGGGAGGTCCCACGGTCCGTCAAGCCGAAGTCCAGCGTCGGTTCGACCGAGTTGTAGGAGATCATCACGCCCATCTTCTTCGCGAGCTGAGCCATCGGTTCCATCGCGTCGAAGTTGAGGGTGCTGATCGTAGTCACGAGGACAACGCGGGAACCGGTGACCTCGCGCAGGCGCTGAATCCCGCGGATCACCTCGTCGAAGTTTCCCTTTCGACCCCGGATCTCGTCGTGGTACACGGTGTGGTGGTCGAGGGAGACAAAGGCGACATCGAGGTCCCGGAGCGACTCGACCTTTCCCGTCAGGAGGGAGCCGTTCGTGTTCATCGTGGTCAGAAAGCCGCGCCGCCGGGCGTAGGTCACAAGGGCGCCGACGTCCTTGCGAACGAGCGGTTCGCCACCGAAGAGGTAGTAGGCGCGCATCCCGGCGTCGTACGCCTCGTCCAGCATCGCGTAGACCTCCTCCGTCGAGAGGTCCTCCTTCATTCGTGGCGTGAGCTTCCAGTAGGAGCAGGTCTGGCACTTCGAATTGCAACCAAATGTGACCGCGTGCGCGAGGAAGAGCGGTCGATGAGTGACGAGGCGAGACCAGACCATCGCGCCGAGGGCGCTCAGGTACCGAGGCCAATCGTTGCCGATTCCGCGGACGTCAGCGGGGTTCGGATCCGCGTACATGGACCCCTTTTGAAAGGCGTGCAGACGGACATATTCTTCGTGTCAGTTTCGATTAACATGCCCGTGCGTCACGGCCTGCCTTCTTGCCGCCGAAGCAAATTCAAGAGTGCGACTTGAGAGGGTCACCGCCTTCGTCCTTAACGATAAGTCGGAATGGAAGCCCGGGACCGTTGAATCGTGAGAACGGTGAAAATCGAACGACGCCCTCCCGACGGTGCGCGTAGCCAGACTTGCATGGGTGAGGTCGCAGGACAAGCCTGTCCCTCTTACGCGACGTGAGATGTGGGTCGTAGATTCCGCGGATAGAATTCTGGAGGTTAGGGTCAGAGGGACCGGTGGGGCCTGCGCGAAGTTCTGACTTTGATTCCACCTGTAAACGAGAGTCGCCGACCGGAGGGGACTTACCCCGGTACAGGCGGTCGAACAACGAGTACCGCGACTCGAGCATGATGCATAACGGCGTCCGATACACTCCCCAGGAGGAGCCGGGACGTGGCGGATTGACCCCGGGAACCCATCACCACCAAGTCCGCGTGCTCGAAGTCCGCAAAGTGGAGGATGGCCTCTGCCGGGTGGTTCTGGAGAAGCTCTCCTCGAACGTCGGAAACGCCCCGTTCCTTGGCCGTTTGGACCGCTTCGCGGAGAACCTTGTCCAAAGCCTCCTTCTCGGCTTCCCCGGGTGGCTCCATAGGCATTGTAAGGCCGGTGGACCACAGGATGGGAGGTTGATAGACAGTGAGGATCGTGAGTCGGCAGGCGGCGGTGAGGGCCATGTCGATGGCACGGTCCAACGCGATCCGAGCCTGCGAGGATCCATCGTAGGCCACTAAGATGTGCCGGAACGGTTCGCTCATGGGTTGGGATCGGATCCCTTTGCCTCTCATACTAAGGCCTCGTGGGACCATGAGGTACGCCTCGCGGTCGCGCGTGACGCTCCGGGTTCGAGGAGGAGGCCGACTGGGCTCGCGAGAGCAGAACGCCTCGTTCCTTGGGTACTTTATTGACGGCGAAGGAGCGTAGGGAGGCCTTCCATGGCCCATCCGCCCTCCGCGTCGCGTTGGATTCTCTTCATCGTGATTCTCGGGACCCTGATGGCCTCGGTGGACACCACCATCGTACTCCTCGCGTTTCCGACGATAGCCGGAGACTTGCACGCCGAACTCTCGACGGTTCTCTGGACGATACTGATCTATTTGCTCCTGGTGTCAATCTTGACCACCCAGGCGGGCCGCATCAGCGACCTGTACGGGCATGGTCGGTGCTACAACACGGGATTTGTGATATTCACGGTGGGCTCTGCCCTCTGTGGTTTTGCCCCGACGGCAACCAGCCTCGTCGCATTCCGCGGGATTCAAGCGGTTGGTGGCGCCTTCATGGTCGCCACGGGAACGGCCATCCTTGCCGACACCTTTCCTCGCGCGGTCCGGGGACGGGTCTTCGGTTTCACCACCATGGGGTGGAACGTCGGGGCTACGCTCGGCATCGTCCTCGGGGGGGTGCTGACGACCTTTGTCGGCTGGAGGTACATCTTCTTCATCAACGTCCCCATCGGCATCGCGGCCATCGCTCTCGGCTACCGGTTCCTGGGCGTGGGCAACCGCACGAAGGCCCGCCTCGACCTCGTCGGAATGTCGTTGCTCGCCGCCTTACTTGCGCTGATCGTTTACGGAGCCACCGACTTCGCTTCCTACGGCGCCTCGGTATGGAATCTGACCCTGATGGCGCTCGGTGCGGTGATGATCGTTCCGTTTCTCTGGTGGGAACGACGCGCGACCAGCCCCACCATCAACCTGTTGCTGTTCCGCTCCCGGCTGCTCTCCCGGTCCCTCGCGGCCTCGTTCCTGCAAAGTCTCGGATACCTCGCCACCGTCTTCTTACTGATCATGTATCTTCAGGGGATTCGAGGACTGACACCGCTCGACGCGTCGTTACTCCTCGTTCCGGGTTATGTCCTTTCCTCGGGCCTCGCACCCACTGCCGGCCGCTGGGCCGACAGTTGGGGAGCGGCCCGCTTGGCAACGCTCGGAATCGGGTTCATGCTCGTGGGTGTATTGCTGTACGCCCAGATCGGGCAGACGACTCCGCTCTGGGACGTAGCATTCATCTCCCTGGTCACGGGAATCGGCGGAGCGTTGTTCTGGCCTTCCAACAACAAGGCGGTGATGCACGACGTGTCGCCGGAGTACTACGGGTCAGTGGCGGGGCTTCTCCGTACGCTGTCCAACTCGGGCACCATTGGAAGCTATGTCCTCGTAATCACCGTCGCCGCGCTGGCGGTCCCCCGGGCCGTGGCGTTCGAAGTGTTCGTAGGCGGCCGGGGCGTGATCGGTTCCGTATCGATCGAGTTCCTCTCTGCGATCCACGCGGCGTTCTACGTCATGGCCGCGGTCCTGGTGGTGGCGGCCTTGCTCTCGGCGACCCGGCTCGGACGTAGCGCCGCCGACGTGAAGGGTCCGTCGCCTGTAGCCACGGACAATCGCCCCGCAGCCGGCGCACCGGACCCCAAGTCCCCTTGAACCGTGTTTCTGACCGCGCGGCCGACCGAGTGGACTGTCGAAAGCTCGGCCCCGGTCCGTCCCCCACGGCAAAGGGCGCCCGAATTCCGGTCTGACCTTGCGGGACTCGGTTTCTCCTCAGTGACGAATCTTTTCGCCCTAGACCTAGGGCGCACCCCAGCACGGGCGTAGTTCCCCGATAGAGAAGTGAAAATGGGGATTCGGACCCTCCTCAGCGATAACGCGGTGTCGTCGTCGCGGTAGCGAATTCGCGCGCGCGTTCCAAGACCGACCGCGAGGAGCGCGCGGCTCCTCCG
>DATEQS010000005.1:0-6523 GCA_035272385.1 Thermoplasmata archaeon | reverse complement strand
TGCCATGTCGCGAGGCAGCCGATCGTCCGAGGTTCACGCGAAGGCGGAAACACATTCGCGGAGAACTGACGTGGGAGGTTGGAAGCGTCGCGGCGTACGAAACGTGAACGATGGAGCTTCGCGTCACTCTCAAGTAGCCGGAACGCCCCCGAGGGGTGGAGCTCGCCCCGATCCGCATGTCGTCCCTTGAAGAACAGATCATCGCGGTCGAGGACGAGATCCGCAACACGTCCTACAACAAGGCGACGCAACTTCACATTGGACGTCTCAAGGCGAAGCTCGCGGTCCTTCGGCTCGAGCGAGAAACCCGAGCCAAGGGGAAAGGTGGGGGCGTCGGCTATTCGGTCCGCAAAAGCGGCAACGCCACCGTGGGACTGGTCGGTTATCCGTCGGTGGGCAAGTCGACGTTGCTCAACCGTCTCACCGCCGCGGAGAGCGAGACCGCCGCCTACGACTTCACGACGGTCTCGATCATCCCGGGGATGATGCGTTGGGGAGGCGCCTCGATCCAGATCCTCGACATGCCCGGTCTCATTCCCGGCGCTTCGCGAGGGAAGGGAAGGGGCCGCGAGGTGATCTCGGTCGTTCGATCCACCGACCTGGTTCTGTTTCTCATCGACCCGGAACATCCGAACCTTCGGGCGCTCACGGTCGAGCTCGAGGGCGCGGGGGTCCGGATCAATCAGCGACCGCCGCGCATCGTCGTGCAGCGCTCGGACCGGGGCGGTCTCACCGTGTCCAGCACGGTCCGTCTCACCCACCTGGCCGGTGGCGGCGCGGCCCAAATTGCGCGCGAATTCGGTTTTCACAACGGGTCGATCGTCTTTCGGCAGGACGCTACGGCGGACGAGCTCATTGACGTCCTCGCCGGAAACCGAGTGTACATCCTCGCCCTGTTCGCGGTGAATAAGTCCGAACTGATGGACGCGAAGGAACGAAACCAGCTCGCCGCCGCGCTCCTGCCCGACGATGCGATCTTCATCTCGGCCCGGACGGGGGCCGGTCTCGACAATCTCGTAGAACGGATCGGAACGAGCCTGAAATTCATTCGGATCTACGTAAAGCCCCCGGGCCGCCCGGCCGACCGCGAGGAGCCCGTGATCCTGCGTACCGGAGACTCGGTCGCGGGTCTTCTCCGACGGCTTCCGAGCGAACTCGGCCAAGGATTCAAGGCGGCGCAGATCTGGGGAAAGAGCGCACGATTCCCGGGCCAGACCGTGGGCCGAGACCACGTGCTCGTGGACGAGGACGTCGTTACCGTGCTCGTCGCCCGGGGCGGCGCCCGAGCGGCGTCGTAGGTCGGGAAGGGTCCCGGGCCGGGACCTTGGACGCGCGGCCCCACCTTCCCCCGAGCATGAAGTGTCCCCGATGGAACGGCTCGAGCGTCACCGCAGGATATAGCGCGACCTCGTTGGCCAACGTCGCCTCGGCCGATTCCCGATGACCCGTGGCGGAGCGGTGCCGGCCCATACTGGCGGTCTTGAGGGCGACCAGCACCCGAGCGCCGTCGCCTCGAAGCAGTAACTCGGCGTTGCGCAGAACGATCTCGAGCTGGTCGGCTTGAGCGATGTCCGCGTAGACTCCGGCGGCCGGGGGCACGAGGGCCGCGTAGGCCAGCGGGTCGCGGGCATCCCCGAGGATCGGGCGGAGATTCGGCCACCGTTCGGAGAGCGAAAGGAGACGAGCGAACGGTCGAACGCTCCGCTCCACCGCGTACACACGACCCTCCGGCCCAACGAGGTCTGCGATGTGCGAAGCGGTCGTGCCGCTCGCCGCTCCGAGGTAGAGCCATCGTTCCCCGGGGGCGGGCAGGTCGCCGGTCCAGCCGCGGACCACCGCCGCGGCGAGCTTCGAGCGGGCCGGCTCGAAGATCCGATAGCGACGATCTTCTAGATCGGTCCACCGCTCTCCGTAGACCGGAGGCAGGTCCCCGACCGCTTCGGTCCAGAGCTCCCGCCGTTCGGCCCGGGCCACCTCGAGGAGGCGAGGCGAACCCGCCACGGGACGGAAATTCCGACCCGTCCTCATCGCCGCCGCCTCCGCAGCGCTTCCACGCGACGGTCGCGTCGGGCGACCAGCTCCGCGCTGATGTCACGATGGCCGTGGACGTCGACCCGAACCGCGATGGCCGCCAAGGCGGCGAGGGTTCGGGCGTAGGCGCCGCGACGGCCGATCGGAACGTCGACCAATCGGTCGGCCCGGTAGATGACCCCGAAGCGAGGTCCTCGATCCGGTGAGGGACGTCGCCGGCTCCCGAGAAGCTGGATTCGTGAGGCGGGCATCCGGGCGAGGGCACCCACCCCTCCCGCCGCGGCCACGAGCCGCGCGGCGACGCGGGGTCCGACGAGCGCCGACAAGTTCGGGACCTGCGTTTTGGCCTCCTTTTCCACGGTACGTCGCAGGGCTTCCTCGAGGTCTCCGAGCGCGCCCCGAGCGCGGTCCCAGGCGGCGAGATGAAGGTCGAGCGGCGAATCCGGAACGCTCACGAAGGAGTCGGCGGCGCGCGCCTCCCGGCCCACCGAACGCTCGACCCGCTCCTCCTCCCGGGCGAGGGTGATCAGGACCTCTTCGGGGGCCCGCAAGGCGCGTTCGAGTCTCAGATGTCCGAGGGCAAGGAAGAATCGCCGCTCGACCGCCGCCTCGGGGAGGGGAACCGCCCTCCGTCCGCGTCTCAGATCTTCCAGCGTCGGGGTGCCCACCGGTCGACCGACGCACTCCGAGATCGCTCGGGCCAGTCGGGGGGGCGATGCGACGAGGCTCGCGCCGGCCGGGAGCGACTCCAGGGCGGACAGGAGACGGGTGGGAACATCCGACCGGCCCATCGACTCGAAGCGGGTGGCGGCTTGCTTCGGGTCCGAATCGAGAGGAAACGGTCCTAACAGCCGCACCGGGTCCGTCCCGCTCAGGAAGAGGGCCGGCCCGTTCCCGACGACCAGCGTCGGCCGCACGCCCTAGAACTCCGCGAGGGACTTCTGGAAGCGGTGGCGTTCTTCGGGGACTTCGACCGGGTACTTTCCGGTGAGGCATCCGAGGCAGAGCGCCTCGGCCTTGAGGCCGATCGCCTCCACGAGACCGGCGATGGAGAGGTAGTGGACGCTGTCGGCGCCGATGACCCCGGCGACCTCCTCCGGCGTCCGGTTGTACGCCACGAGCTGGCGTCGATCCTTCATGTCGATACCGAAGTAGCAGGGGGCCCGGATCGGCGGGCATCCGACCCGGACGTCCACACGGGCCGCCCCCGCGGAGCGGACCATCCCGACGATCTCGCGCAGGGTCGTGCCGCGGACGATCGAATCGTCGAGGAGGACGACTCGTTTCCCTCGGAGAAGACCGGGGACCGGGTGCAGCTTGACTTGCACCTCGAGTTCCCGTCGTCGCTGGTCCGGCAGGATGAACGTGCGTTCCACGAACCGGCTCTTGATCAGGGCTTCCGCGTACGGGATCCCCGAGGCCTCGGCGAAGCCGAGGGCCTGAGGGCGGGCCGAGTCCGGCACGGGCACGATCAAGTCCGCCTCCACCGGAGCCTCCTTAGCGAGCTGCACGCCGATGCGATGGCGAACGTCGTAGACCGGCTGCTTGTCGACGACCGAATCCGGTCGGGAGAAGTAGACCCACTCGAACATGCAGTGCGCGGTCTCCCCACCGTTCGGGATGTGCGAGGAATGGGCGAGCTGGCCCCGCTCGAGGACGAGCACCTCGCCCGGTTCGACGTCCCGGATCGCCTTCCCGCCCATGAGCTCGAGGGCGACCGATTCGCTCGCCACCGCGACGCCGCCCTCGATCGCGCCGAAGACCAAGGGCCGGATCCCGAGCGGGTCGCGGAACGCGAACACTCGATTCCCCACGAGGAAGACGACCGCGTAGCCGCCGACCAGGCTCGCGCACGCGCGGCGGATCGCGGCCTCGAGGTCGCGGGTATGACCGTACTCGAGGGCGATCGTCTGCGCCATCATCTCGGTGTCCGCGTTCCCGAGCAGGTCGACGCCCTGGGCCTGGAGACGGCGGCGGACGCGCTCAAAGTTCACGATGTCGCCGTTGTGCGCGATCGCTCCGTCCTCGTCCCGGATCTTGACGATGATCGGCTGGGCGTTCTCGAGGTCGGTCGCCCCCGTCGTCGGGTAGCGGACGTGACCGATCCCGTTCGACCCCCGTAACGAGTCGAGGAGTTCCTGGGTGAAGATCTCGTGGACGAGTCCCATCCCCTTCTGATGGTGCATCGTCCCGTGGCTGGTCGTCGCGATGCCCGCGGACTCCTGGCCCCGATGCTGGAGCGCGCGCAGACCTCGGAAAAGGTACGGGGCGGCGCCCTTGCCCTGGAGCGACACCCCGACGACGCCACAGAATTCCCGAGGGGGCATAGCACGACCGAAGGTCGGAGGCGGACCTCCGGTCGTACCCACCCGATTACGGGTCTTAAGCGGTGCGCTGCGAGTTACGGCGACTTCAGCCGAAGAGGGCGGAAAGACCCTCGGCCGCCTCTTCCTCGGAGACGCCCTTCTCTTCCTTCTTTTCCTCTTCCTTCTTCTCGCCCTTGCCTTCTTTCTTCTCGGCCGGGGCCGCCGGAGCGGGGGCCGCGAACGTCTCGGCCTTGGCGAGCACCTCGCCGAGGTTGACGCCTTCGAGCGAGGCGAGGAGCGCCTTCACCCGGGCCGTGTCGGGGGAGACCCCCGCCGCGTTGATGACCCCGGTGAGGCCCTTCTCATCGATCGGCTTTCCGGCTGCGTTGAGCAGCAGCGCACCATACACGTACTCCATTGTTCTCACTCCGTGGACTCTGGGGGAACCCTCAGTGACCCATCAATTGGCCGACCGCGGCGGCCTCGCGCATCGCCTTCGCGAAGAGCGGTTCGATTGTTTCCTTCGTAACGTAGCCGGTCGCCAGCGCGAGGCCGAGCGCCCGGCGATGGGCGCGGCTCACGAGTCGCGGGAGGCTCTGGGGCGTCGGATACCCGATCTCCACCGCGAGTCCGATCGCGTGCGCGGCCGCTCGCGCCACGTCGGCGCGGCGTTCCGCGAGGTCGACCGAGAGAACCTCGGGCGGGTAAAAGGTGGAACCGTCGACCACCGCGCGAAGCGTGATGCCGACCTCGAGCGGAAAGATCTCGAGCCGGGTCAAGAGGCCCGCGACCTCGCGGGAGATCGTTCCGCCGGCCTTGACGATCAGGGTGTCCTTCTTGAGGATCACCTTCCCTTTCTCGATCGCCGCGGGGAAACCGGCGTGCTGGAGCTCTCCGACGATGGGGCCCGGCTTGAAGCTCGTGGTCCCGGCGGGCACGAGAATGTCCGCCGGAGCGACCTCCCCTCCCCGAGCGGGAGTCGGCGAGCGGGTCTGGAGGAACTCCTGGTAGAGCGAAAACGGGTTCCCTTCGGCCGAAAGGATCGCCGTTGGGTCCTGGACCTGGTCCAGGAGCGGCCGGAACTCGGGCCGCGTTGTGGCCGCCTTCTCGATCGCGTGTCGAATGGCGCTGTTGGTGCTGACGGTAATGGGATGCTGCCGGTTTCTCAGCTCCCGGCGCATCGATTGGAGGGCGGCGGCGGGCACTCCTCGGATCCCGACGACCGCGACCATAGGCTTCGAAATAATCTGGGCTGCGATCGCATCGACGCGAGCGATCTTCTCGGGAGGTACGGAACCACGACCCGGCATGACGACCTGCCTACCAGAGCCGGACCGCCGGTCCCATGGTGGTCTTCACGTAAACCGATTCGATGTTCGTCCGACCTCGCTCGAGCTTCCCCATCACTCGAGTCAGGACCGCGTCCACGTTCTGCGCGATCTCCTCCGGCTTCATGCCGCGGGTACCGACCGGAGCGTGGAACGTCCGGTTGCCCTTCGAGCGGATCCGGATCGAACGCTTGAGCGCGTTCACGAGGTTCGTAGGGTCGCTCCCCGGGGGCACCGGGCGGGGCATCTTCCCGCGCGGGCCGAGAACGACACCGAGGCGCTTACCGATCGTGGGCATGAGCGGCGCTTCGGCCAGGAAGAAGTCGATGTCGCTGACGACCTTCTTGACGTTCTTCTTGTCCTTCGCGAAATCATCGAGCTCGTTCGCCGCGACGACCAGGTCGGCGACCCCCCGCATCTTCTGGCAGAGCTCGGGCGAGCCGAATACGGCGACCTTCACGGTCTTGCCGCGACCCTGGGGCAGAGGCACTTCGTCCTCCAGGCGGTTCTTCGGCACGGTGAGGTCCAGGTCTTTGAGGTTGATCGAGAGCTCGACGGTTTCGGAGAATTTCCGTTCGGTGGCCTTCCCGAGAGCTTCCGTGACCACTTCAACGGCAGAACGGTCGGGCATCGTCTCCTCCGAAACGCTGAAACGCGGCCGCGCCGAGAAGGCTTCCCTACTTAAGCGTTCGCTTCGCGCTCTCTCGGCGGAGGCTTGTCGAGCCGTTTTCGACGACCGGGCCCGAGATTTCGCCGCGGACCCGGTCGATCGACTTCCCGAAGCCGACGCCCGCCGGTCCGGGGGCGCCCGGTCACGTCAGAGCGCGCCCCAATGCCTTTATACGAAGCCGGTTTCGC
>DATEQS010000004.1:0-22101 GCA_035272385.1 Thermoplasmata archaeon | reverse complement strand
ATACTTAGAATTATTTTGTACAAAATAACAGCCTACGTTTAAGTACGCATTCGACCAACGAGTAATCACCATGAGCCGAACCCAGGAAAGCGGCGCCTACCTCGGAGGCATCGGAGCGATGCTCGAGGTGTCGGATGTCTGCCCTTCTTGCGGGCAGGTCCACACGGACCGCCAGTTCGGTTTCAAGCACCGATCTCCTCGGGAGTGCCCCCTCGTCGTCGTGGGCAGCTTCCCTGTGGTCAGCATCCCGAACCCGCCCGTCGAGGCCCCTATTCGGGTCCCCGCCGCCCGTCGCATTCGCGAGGCCGAGTTTCCCCTGGGGCCCCTCCCGGTATTCGCAGGGAGTCTCCCCAACCCTCGGACCGACATGGACCGGCTTCGTGGCCGGGCATTGGGCATTCCTTGGCTCCCCCCGTTGGACCTTGGAGAGGTGGTCTAATGTTGCGCGCCGAGCGACCCCGGATGCCGAGCGAGACGAACGACCAGGACCGCGCCCAGCTCAACTCCCGCGAGCTTCTCCTCGCGGTGGCTCCGCCCCCTCCGAATCATTCCTTCGCCCTCTCGGGATGGCCCAACTGGCTCATCCCTCAATACCGGTCGGGCGGACACCGGCCCGAAGTCCGTCTCCTGGAGGAGGAGCGATGATCATCCTCTCCGCATCCGACTAAAATCACGATGATCTGGCCCCCGCAGAGTACCCGGCTCTGCGGGGGTCGACTTTTTTCATAGCCCGATCCGAGCGGGATAACCTCGGGTCTTGGTTTCAAGCGCAAAGGAAAGATACCCGAGTCCCGTGGACGCCCACTGGGTTGACAGGATGCCAAACTCGAAGTGCGCGGTATGCGGGGGACCCCTCGAGGAAGGGTTCGTGGCCACTACGAACGGGTCCGGACTGTTCTGGTCAACGCAGGCCACTTCGACCCGGTTCCGCCCCAAGGGACTCGAGGTCATCGTCGGCACGGGTTTCGGTGGGACGTACTCCGCCAACTTGCCCGGCCAGCGATGTCCCTCGTGTCGCACGATCTTGTTGTCGCTGCCTGCCGGCAAGACTCCCTGACCGGACCACTATCCGCCCGCCACGGTCAGCGGACGGACGAGGACCGGTGGAGATAGCACCGATTCCGCGAATGCGGCCCGGGACCCAACGGCCTCGAGTCGCGTCATGAGCGACGGAGAACCTTCGGGAGCGAGCGCGATGCCCCCCAACGTCCCCCCGCGGATCGATTCTGCGAGCTTTCCGTTCCGGATGCGGTAGGCGAGGCGGATCTCCCCCCCGAAGGCTCCCGTGAGCGGGTCGGGGGAGGACCAGCCGATCTGTTGGATCCAGATGCCCTCCCGAGCGGCCTCGATCAGCTCGGCGTCCGTTCCGCCACTCCCCGGATCTACGGAGATCGTGGAGGGGGTCACGGTCGGGGGCTGGAGAAACCGGTACCAGTTTCGCGCACCGGACACAACTCCCCGGAAACCGTTTCCCGTCGATTTTGTGTCGAACGTTCCCGCGGTCAATGAGTCGTAGAGGAGCTCCGAGACGGTGCCATGGTCGAGCAGGGTCCGTCGTCGCTGGGGAACGCCTTCGTCGTCGACCGGGGAGGACGTCGGGGCCCAGGGGATCCGTCCGTCATCGTGGATCGTGACGAGCTCGGAGCCCAGCTTCATTCCCGCCACCGGGGCCACCTGCCGCAACCGGGCCGATCCCGTGAACCTCCCTCCGAAAACGGTGGGCAGGATTCCCGCGAGCACTGGCGGGGGCACCACCACCGCCATCTCGCCGGTGGGTGGGGGTTTCCCTCGCCGGACATCTTCCGCGAAACGGCTCCATTCCGCGACCCGGTCGCCGAGGTCCAACGGTCGAAGCCGGCGGTCCGAGTCGTTCACCCAGTATTCCTGCGGGGCCGCACCTTCGGGACCTCCGGAGGCTTTGACCCCGAGTTCGACATCCACGGTCGTATGCCCATAGCCGGTGCGTAGCCCGCTCGAGTTGCAGATCGAGATCTCCGAGAGCGTGGCCCGCACGGACCCGAAGCTCAGGGTTCCTTGCTTTCGACCCTCGAACGCGCCTCGAAGCGCCGCCACGTAATCGTCCAGGGAATCCATGGGATACTCCCAGAGCCCTCGGTCGAGGACTTCCACGATGCCTCCGGTCGCGCCGTGGCCCGTCGGAAGCTCGAATCGGGCCTCGGGGAACGACGAGAACCGAGCCGTTCGTTCGGCATCCTCCGCGGCGGCCCGGACCCCCTCGTCCGTGAGGTCGTTCGAAGCCTGACAGCCGATCCCCATGACGTTGTCGCGTTTACGGAACAACCGGAGGCCGTACCCCTCGAGCGCGATCGGGCCTCGCGTCATCTCGATCTTTTCGCCCGTGAGGTGGATCTCGTACCGACGGATACGTTCGCCGAAGACTTCCCACGGTTCTTGACCCGCCAGGCGGTCGCCGACCCGGAACGCGGCCGCATCGCCGGGTCGAGAGAGACTCATGCCCGACCGACCACCGCGGTCGCAAGCAGGTACGGGCCTCCCGCGGAGTTCGGCAGGAAATCAGTCCTCCCCTTGCCACAGCTCCCGGTATCGAGGGCAAAATCTTCCGGCCCGCTCACGCCCCGGATCGACCCAAGGAAGTCGAGGATCTGGCCGGAGAGGGCCATGGAACTCACGAGGTCGGTCACTCGGCCGTTCTCGATCAGGTGGCCCATGCGCGCCTTGATTTGGATCTGCCCGCCCTGGGGGTCTTCCAGGCCAGCGGTCCCGGATTCGAGAAGGACCCCGTTCCCTGCCTCTTGGACCAACTCTTGGAACGAGCTGTCCCCCGGTTCAACGTAGGTGTTCGTCATTCGAACGAAGGAACGACTCAGAAAATCGGATCGACGAGTGTTTCCCGTGGGTAGCGCGCCCAAGGCCGCGGCGGTATCCCGGTCGTGGAGAGCCCCGGAGAACCGACCCCGATCGACCAGGACCGTCCGTTGGGCCGGATGCCCCTCGTCATCGCAGTAGATCTCGCTCCAAGCCCCCGGGTAGGCTCCGTTGTCCACGATCGTAAGGATCTCGGGACCGACCGTTTGGCCGAGCAGCGGTTTGAGATACGATCGGTCCCGGACGAACTGGTCCGCCTCGGCTCCGTGTCCGAACGACTCGTGCGCAAAATATCCGGTCACGCTAGGGGCGAGGAGAACCGTGAGTTTGCCGGCCGGAGGAGCCCGGGCGTGCAGCATGTCGCGCGCGCTCTGCGCAGCCTTCAGGACAGCCTCGGGAGTCAGTCCGTCCAGGACTTCTCGCCCGCCGACGCCCCCGTGGATGAACCGGTCCGATTCGACGCGTCCGTTCTCCATCGCCACCGGTTGGACCCCGCCGCGAACCCGGCAGATTCCCTGGTAGCACCGGGCGCCCGCGGAGTTGAGGTATATCCGCTCGTCCTCGCGCCAGCTGATCTGCACCTCGGTTTCGCGGATCTCGGGGATCCCGGCCGTCCAGGAGAAGGCGTCCCGAGCTAGGCTCAGCATCTCCTCTTCCCCCATATCCCGGATCGGCCGGGGTGTCGCGGTCATTTTCTCCAGGCGGGCGGTCGAAGACACCCCGGGCGGGCTATCGTGGGCCGGGCGGTGCGTGAGGACGCGTTCCACTGCCCCCTCGGCGAACCGCAATGAATCCGGATCCAAACCCGAGACCGACGCCTCGGTCCACCCCGACCGAGTCCAGGCGCGGAACACCGCGCCTCGGACCAGCGCAGGGGCTTGGAAGCTGGTCGTGTGACCGTCGTACTGCACCGAGAGACCCAAGGCGGCCTGGGCGAGCACCTCGACGAACGGGCCGCGCTGGGCGAGTCGGGCGACCGTGTGGTAGAGATGGCTCTCGGCGTCGGAGAGTTCACCCATGAGCACCCCATTGAAGCCGTCGGCGGGGATAAACCATCACGTCGGTCGTTTCCGCCTCCCCCCGGCCTCGGCCGAGTCGTGCCCCGGCCGGACCGAGCGGCTATAGCGGCGCGCGTTTGTCGGGCGGGCGTGCCGAGCCGTCCCGCGCCCAGAGAATTCGGTCTCCTCGGGTTCGACCACGTCGACGTCCGGGTCCGCGACCGGGCCAAGGCGAAGAGGTTCTTCGTCGAGCAGCTCGGAATGGACGTGATCGGCGAAGGCACGGATCACACGTTCTTGCTGTTCGGAGATCAGGTCCTCGGCCTGCGGGACGCCAAGGATGGAGAGACGTTCGGCGGCCTCGACCACATCGCCCTCCGAGTGAGCGAATGGACCGGTCTTCGTAGCCGTGTGGGCCGGGCGCGGGTGGTCATCACGGGAGAGAAGGAGCGCGAGGATTCACGGTCCCTCTTTCTGAAGGGCCCCGAAGGCATGCACATCGAGCTGGTGTGGCGACCGGACCCTCACAGTCACTCCTGTTCGCATCCACCGGGGGCCGCGCCCCCCGTGCCGGAAGACGACGAGTGACCTCGGGCAGCGGCCCCTACCGACGAGCGGTAGGTGCGACCCTCGAGAGCGGCGGGACCATGGCCAGCCAATCCGCGTACTCCGGGGCTTCTCCCTTGATGGTGCGGGAAAAGACTCCCATGATGTCGCGCGTGATGGGTCCCGGAGCCTTGTCGCCGATCGTGTAGTGCCCGACCTCCTTGATCGGAGCGATCTCGGCGTACGTTCCCGTAAAGAATGCCTCGTCGGCGGAGAGAAGTTCGTTCACCGAGAGCTGCTTCTGGACGACCGGGTAACCCAGGTCCGAGGCGATCCGGAGGACCGAGTCCCGGGTGATGCCGAGTAGAATGTCCGACTCGAGGCCCGGAGTGTAGACCGTACCCTTGCGAACGAGGAAGATGTTCTCTCCCGTCCCCTCCGCCACGTACCCTCGGCAATCGAGCAGGATCGCCTCGTCGTAGCCGTCCTTCGTCGCGTCCGCGCCCGCGAGATAGCTATTGATGTAGTTTCCGGCCGCCTTAGCGAAGGAGGGGATCGCCTCCGAGGGGGGCTTCCGAAAGGGCGAGATCTTCGCTCGAACTCCCGACTCTGAACCATCACCGAGGTACTTCTTGGCGGGGATTGCGGCGATGGCGAGGGACACCTTTCCCTTCAAGTTCTTGACCCCGAGGGCGGGCTCCCCGCGGTAGACGAGCGGGCGGATGTAGGATGGCAGGATCTCGTTCGCCGCTTGGGTCTCGTGCACCGCTCGCTCGATCTCGGCGGCCGAGTACGGGATCGTCATGTGATAGAACTTGGCGGACGTGATCAAGCGTTCGACATGTTCCCTCAGGCGGAATACCGCCGGTCCGCGAGAGGTCGAGTAGGCTCGGATCCCCTCGAAAACCCCGACCCCGTAATGCAGGGTGTGGTTCAGGACGTGGACATGGGCATCGGCGAAGTCAACGAGGCGCCCATCCATCCAGATCTTCTTCCCGTTCGCTGCCATCATGAGCGCATCGTTCCGAGAAAGCTCGGGACCTCCGGGCACTCAGTAGTCGGTCCATCGTAAAAGCCCTCCCATTTTCGGCCCCGCCAACACCGTGCACTTGTCCGCTCGACTCCTATCGAACCCCTGAAGGAATCTCCCCACGTCGGATTCGATTCGACGAATGTCCAATCCTTCGTCACTATCGGCGATAGGTCCGAGCATCCATCCACCCTGCCGAAACGGTTTCGTCCGAGAGAGGTCCAAGTACGGAGCATCGGTCCGGGTCCCCTTGCGTAGTTTGCACCGGCGCGACGAAAACATCAACATATACATATGCATATGTGCATTGACCTCTCGCGTCCTACCCCCCTTGCTTCATTGTCCGATCGGACGGTCCCGGGCCCATGTCTGCTCCCACATTGACGACTGGGGCCGGGTCGAGGGTCGGCACTCGGGAAGGGAGAAGTGGTCATGTATGGCTACTGATGAGTGATTATACCGCATCTACCGATTCGTAGTAGTCCAGTATAGTTGTCTCGCGATCTCGTTCTCACGGGGCGGTGGGACGAGAGGGGACCCATCGCGAGAACAATCGAACGTTCTTAATGGGGGAGTCGATTCCCTTCTCGGGGTCCCAACATGTCTAAAGGTGGCAGAATGGTCGGCGCGGCCATCGTCTTGGTCGGAGCGATTCTCTTGATCGCCGCGCTCTTTACGCCGTGGTACACGGTGCAAGTATCGAGTTCTGGAGTCAGTGAAACCCAGAATGCCTATCCCGGCCTCCCCTCGACGAACGGAACGATTCAGTATACCTGCAGCGGCCTGCCCAGCGGCATCAGCTGCCCATCCCAAACTTCCTACAACACGGCGAGGGAGAATAACACCGGAACCATCGCTGAGACGGGGTTCTTCCTGATCATCGTGGGGTTCATCCTAGGGCTGGTTGGTGCCCTCCTCGGCTTCACATCGCGGAACAAGGCGGGACGGGCGCGCCCGGCCATGACCCTAGCCCTCGTGGCCGCGATCGTGGCAATCGCCACCGTGGGCATGTTTGCAGTGGCGCTCCCGACAGCGATCGGGCAGGACAATCCGGGTCACACGGGGACCGGGCCATGGTCGTCCTTCTACGGCTCGAGTAGCCCGTTGACCTGGGGTCCGGGTATCGGCTGGTACCTAGCGATCGGGGCCTTTGTAGTACTCCTGGTCGGCATGATCATTCTCGCGCTCGCGCGAAAGGAGCCGCCTGAACCGGTCGCCGCAGCCCCCGGGCCGGCGGCCACCACGGTGCCCCCGACCTCGTAGATCCACTCGGGAGCCGGTTGACTAACCCTTTCTGTCCCCTTGGAGGGGGGGCGGTTTTCGCCCCCCAAGCGACCTTCAAGGGCGTTCGTATAACTCGTGTTATACGCCCCTCCCTCGAGGAATGGGAGGAGACCTCACGAAGCCGGCGGGTCTGTTAAGCGATAGCCCCACTCACAGTAAAGGCATATACGTAACACATAGTCGGATGGTAAGGTAACAGGGAAAGGAGGCAGCCGGAGCTGGGGGCTGTCTCCCAAGCAGGCAGGGGGCCTAAGATGGGTCCGGTGGCCGTTTCCGACGTTCTCGACAGAGATCGGGCGTCGAGTAATGGCTAACTCCTTCAGTATAATCGTGATTATGGAGAAAGCATTACTTAGGGTTGTGTCGGGTGAACCGGGTGACCTTGAACCGCCACCGACCGCCGCATTCCTGGGGGTCGGTCGTGTACAGCTCGTCGCAGCCCGCTGTCTCTAGCGCGCCCAGCATGCCCGCAAGGAGGGGAGACGATGGGGCCCCGACCTTCAGGACCCTGCGCTCGGCCTCGGAAACGGCTCGGAAGTCGATCGGAAGGACGGTCAGCTTTCTGCGGAGACGGTCGAGCGCCTCGCGGCGGCGGCCTCGGGTGCGGGCCGGGCCTCGTCCGGCGAGGTAGGCGAGCTCGAGAATGTTCGCCTCGGTCGTGGCAACCTCCACGCCCTTCAGTTTTCGCGCCAGATTTTTGGCGGAGCGATCTCCCTCCAAAAGAGCCAACAATACTGACGTGTCGAACGCCTTCATCGCCCCCTCCGCCCGGCGGCACGGAGTCCTCGTAGCCAATCCCGCGATCGTCGGTCCGCGGGCCCCCAGGCGCCCGACAGTTCCTCAAGACCTCCCCGCTGGTCGAGGAGGCGGCGCAGCACTGAGGTGAAACTCTCGCCCGTCCGCTTTTCCTGCATCAGCGCCTCGTATACGGTCTTCTGCACGGCGATATTTCGAGAAGGCATACATATGCATACTCATATGTTCTACATAAGGAATCTCTCGATCGGAACGGAGGTCATTCCGGGCATCAGCTCAACGATCGACGACCCCTTGAGCAAGTGCCGAAGGCCCAGGAAGGGGAGGATTGACCTGACTCCCTCGAGAGGGACGGTCCCCTGCGAGAAGGGAGGGTCAGGCACTCCGACCCCAGCGTCGCAGAGGACAAGGGCTTTGAATTCAGGACGGTCCCCGGCGGCGTGAGCATGCCCCGTCGTCGATTGGTCGTCATCGGTCTCGACTCGCTCTCCCCGGACCTGCTCTACCGACGATTCGCCCCCGTGACCCCCCGACTCCAACGCCTCCTTTCCCAGTCCGCGACAGGAACCCTGAGAACCTGTGACCCTCCGATCACGGTTCCCGCGTGGGCCGTGATGTTTTCCGGGGTCGATCCGGGGTCGCTCGGTCTGTACGGGTTCCGCCACCGCCGACCGGGGACGTATGACCGGATGTACATTCCGGATTCCTCGACCGCACTCCGACCGATGGTCTGGCAGACCCTTTCGAGACTCGGCCGAAGGGTGGCGGTCATGGGGATGCCTCCCGGATTCCCGCCCCCGGCGCTGAACGGGGTAGCCATCGGGGACTTCCTCACCCCCGAGGGGTCGAATGATTGGGTGACGCCGTCCGGCCTTCGGCCCGAGCTCGAGAAAGTGAGTGGAGGATCGTTTTTTGACGTCACCTTCCGAGTCGATGACCGAGCCAAGGTCGGGCACGAGATTTTCGAGATGACGCGGCGTCGCTGGCGGGTGGCGCGCCATCTCTGGCAGAAGGAGGCCTGGGACCTCTTCGTCATCCACGACATCGGACCGGACCGAATTCACCACGCTTTCTGGAAGTATTTCGACGCGGACCATCCGAAGCACCCCCACGACTCCGACCTCGAGCCGGTCGCCTCGGAATTCTATCGCCTCCTCGACGAGGAGGTCGGTTCGTTTCTCGATGCCGTCGGTCCCGATGTGGACGTCCTAGTGGTATCCGACCACGGAAGTCAACCGATGGACGGTTGCTTCTGCATCAACGAGTGGTTGATCCAAAACGGGTACCTCTCGTTGAAGACTCCCGCTCCGGCGACGGGAATTCCTATCGAGAAGGCGGAGGTCGACTGGTCTCGGACCCAGGTCTGGGGCGCGGGGGGTTACTACGCTCGACTGTTCGTCAACGAGCTCGGGCGCGAACCCCAAGGGATCGTGCCTCCGACCGAACGAGCGGCGCTCATCGCCCGATTGCGGACCGAGCTCGACCGAGTGAAGACACCCAAAGGTGCTCCCCTCGGTGTCCGCTTGTTCTCGCCCCGGGAGGTCTATCAGGAGGTCCGAGGTGATCCTCCCGACCTCATGGCGTACTTTGGCGAGACCCGGTGGCGGTCGGCGGGTTCGGTGGGCCATGGACGACTCTTCCTCGACGAAAATGACACGGGACCAGACGATGCCGTCCACTCGTTCGATGGGGTCATTGCGCACTTTGACCCCCGGCATCCGAAACACAGCGACCTTGGGGTACAGCAGATTCGGGACGTGGCTCCGACGGTGTATCGACTCCTCGGCGTTCCCGCTCCCGAGTGGACCCAAGGCCGACCCATCGACGGAATCGTGTGATCACCGGCCGACCCCGGAGGCTCGACCCGCTGATTTTGGGGTCGGGTTGGCCCATATATATACAATATCTGCGTAGGAGTGAGGCCCATGTCTCCGAGTTCTGCTCAGGTTCGTGCGAAGGCGGCGTTCTTTTCGGCGAGCGCCCTGAAGGTCGAGCGACCTCGCCCGCGAGGGGTCACTCACGTGCTCGACCGCCTGGGTCACCTGACGGCAGAGGAACTCGGCTATCTCGCCCCCTACTTCGATGTCGCCAAGGTCGGTTGGGGACTCCCGCTGCTCCTTGCCCGGGACAAGCTTCGCGAACGGATCCGCCTCTATCACGACGTATCGATCGACGTCTCGACCGGGGGAACCCTTCTCGAGTATGCGGTGGTCCACGACCGGGTTCCTCAGATGATTGAGGAGGCCCGCGAGCTCAAATTCGACATCATCGAGGTGTCGAGCGGGGTCATCGAGCTCTCCCAGGCCCAGATCGACGGGCTCGCGGAACAGGTTCGCGGGGCGGGTCTCCAATTCTACGTGGAGGTCGGCAAAAAGGACACCCAGCACCAACTTTCGCTCAAGGAGACCAACGCCCAGATCGCCCGGGCGCGGGCCCTCAAACCCCGTCAGGTCATCGTCGAGAGCCGCGAATCCGGTCGAGGTGTCGGGATCTTCGACTCGGACGGAGGCATAAAATGGGATTGGGTCCGCTCGATTCTCGCCGAGAATCCGGCGGACGAGCTCATCTTCGAAGCTCCGATGGAATCCCAGCAGGTGCAGTTGCTCGGGGAGCTCGGCGCGGATGTGAACTTGGGAAATGTAGCGCTCGCCTCGGTGGCGCCGCTCGCCTCGGAGCGACTCGGTCTGCGCGGAGAGACGTTCGGCATGATCCGTCACACCAAGACCGTCCGGGGCCCACCGGCGGCAAAATTCCTCTACTTCCTGCTCGAGACCTATCGCGGTCTGGACCAGACCCAGCTCGCCCATATGTCCCGTCTTCCGCGGAGAACCGTGCAGAGCGCGCTCGAATCGCTTCGACGTCAGGGGTTGGTGCAGGAAGCGATCTCGCTCCACGACTCCCGTCGACGCGAATACCGGCTTTCGTAGCGCGTGTGGGCCGGCACCCGAAAGGCAGATTCGATACCGCAGGTTGGTCCCGGGGGACTCCATGGCAGAAACCACAGCGATGGGTCTCACGGGACGGGTGGCCGTGGTCACGGGTGCCACCTCGGGGATCGGTAAGGAGGTCGCTCTCGGCCTCGCGCGCCAGGGGGCGACCACCGTTGTCGTCGGTCGGGGGGCCGGCCGAGCCTCGCGCGCCGCCGCCGAACTCTCCCAGGCGAGTGGCAACCCGCGCGTGGAATCATTGCGCGTCGACGACCTCGCGGTGCTCTCCGACATGCGAGAACTGTCCGCGGCCCTGCTCGATCGCTATTCCGCGGTTCACATTCTCGTGAACAACGCCGGCGCCTACATTCGTCGGCGGGACGTGACCCCGGACGGACTCGAGAGAACCTTCGCGCTCAACGTTCTGGCGCCCTACGTGCTCACTACTTTGCTCGCTCCGCGACTGATCTCGAGCGCCCCGGCCCGCGTGGTGAACGTCTCCTCGGAGGCCCATCGAAACGCCAAGGTCGATTTTTCGGACCTGCAATTTACTCACAAGTACGCCGGCTTCACCGTCTACGGGAGCTCCAAGCTCGAGCTGATGTGGCTCACGCGGGAGTTCGCTCGTCGCCTTCGGGGCCGCGGAGTGACCGTCAACGCGGTGCACCCCGGCTACGTTCGCTCCGGATTCGGCCTCAACAACGGAGGCGGGGCCGCGTTCGCGATGCGGATTCTCGGACGCCTATTTGGCCGCAGCGTCGTCCGGGGGGCCGACACTCCGATCTACGTTGCTTCCGCCCCGGAACTCGCTACGGTCACGGGGGGCTACTACTCCGACCGGAAACCCCGTGCCGGGTCGGAGGCCTCCCGCGACCTCGTGAAGGCCCGAAAGCTGTTCGACGAGTGCGCTCGGCTCTCCGGACTTCCGCCCTTGGTCGGGTAACGGATTATCAAGCGAGGGATTGACCGGTCGAGCCGTGGCGGGCGGCCTCGCCGGCGCCGACGAGGGGTGCGTTCTCCCCGAAGCTCGCCACGACGACGCGGGCGACGGCGGCCGGGGGCTGGCAGCGAGCCCGGATCGCAGCCTCCACCACGGGCACGAATTCCGGCATGCCCGCGACGACCCCACCCCCGAGTACTAAGAGGGTCGGATTGAACGCGTTGACGATTCCCACGGCCCCATCGGCGAGGAACCTCTCGGTCTCCCGCACCAGACGACCCGCGAGCGCGTCCCCCGCCCGGTAGAGCTGGAAGACGGTTTGCGCCGTGATCGATTCCGGAGCACCGGCCCGGGCGACGAGGGCGATACCCCCCACTGGGTCGGAACGGACGGCCTCCCGGGCGCGCTCGGCGATCGCCCAACCGCCCACGTAGGCTTCCAGGCACCCCCAATTCGGGCAGTGGCACTTCCGCCCGCCGACCACTACCGTCATGTGGCCCACCTCGCCGAGGGCGTTGCTGCCCCCTTCGAGGAGGCGACCTCCGACCACCGCCGACCCTCCCACCCCCGTCCCGATGAACATGCAGAAGAGGTCGGAGGCGCCGCGACCGGCCCCGAATCGCCACTCGGCGAGCGTCGCGGCGCGGGCGTCGTTGATCACCACGACCCGGACCCCGCCGAGTTCTTCGGAAACCCGGCGCGCGAGCGGAACGTCTCGCCATCCGAGATTCGGAGCGTGGATGACCGTCCCGGTGCGCGCGTCGACCTGGGCGGCGACCGCAACGCCGACCGCATGGGGGCGAAGGCGCGGGGACCCCTCGAGGCAGGCTTCGACGCTCCGGGCCAGGGTCCGGATCACTCCGCCGGGACCATCGTTCGCATGGAGGTGGCGGCCGCTGTGGCGGATGATCTTTCCGTCGGGCGCGATCAACGCGCTGACCACTTTGGTGGCCCCCAGGTCGATCCCGAGGACCAGGTCGGCGCGGGCGCCCACCGGTCGCGGCTTACTCTTCGGCGAGTTTCCCACCGTTTTCCGACTCGGCATACTTGTGGACGACGTCCACGAACGTCGAATGCGACCAGGTGAGCGGTGTCGCGCTCTTGGGTTCTCCGCTCGTCCGGTCGATCTGCTCCGGGAGAAGGCGAGTGGGGGTGGCGTGCGCCGCGGCCCATTCGATCAGCTCCCGGCAACGCCCCCGGTCCCCCAGGCGTAACCGAGCCTCCGCCAACCAGAGAGTGCAGACGATCCAGGGGTTCTCGTGCCCGTAGTACTTGTCCCCCTCGTAGCGCGAAAGACCCCCGATGCCGGGGGCCCAGAGCCTCGCCTCGATCCCGTCGACGATGCCGCGGGTCCGGGGGTCGGCCCACGGGATGAACCCGAGCTTGAGCGCGAGGAGGATCGAGGCGTCCAGGCGGTCATCGCGGGGAGAGAGGGAGCGGATGATGCGCTTCGTGGCGGGGTCCCAGAACCGTTCTCCCGCGACCCGAGAGATCTCGGTGCACGCCGTCCTCCAGGCGGTCGGGTCCTTTCCGATCTCGGCCGCGATGCGCGCGGCGCGCTCGAGGGCATGCATGACCGCCGCGACCGAGTAGGCGTGGATGCCGAGCCGTTCCTCCCAGAGGTCGAAGCTCGCCGCGGGTAGGCCGGTCTCCGCGTCCCGGAAGGTCGTCAAGAAGTTCGCGGCGCCTTTGACGAGCGGCCAGAGGTCGAGGAGGACATCCGGGTCCGCGCCGCGCTTGAAGTGGTGCCAGGCGGCCGAGATGACCGTGGCGGTCTGGTCGATCTGCAGGAACGGGGGGGGATGCCAGGTGCTGCCGATCGCCCCGTCGGGGTAGTGGCGGTGGAAGAACGACCCGTCCGGGTTCTGGCATTGATGGGCGAACTTGAGGAAGCGCGTCGCGTTCTCGTAAAGACCGGCTTCGTCCATCGCCTTCGAGACGTAGCCGCCGTCGCGCCACCAGCAGTAGTTGTAGGTGTCTCCGGCCGCCACGAGCGAGCGGGTGTCGGGGGAAGCGATGATCGCCCCGTTCGGACCGGTCGAGTGGCGGAGGAGCAGCACGCTGGCTCGGTAGACATCGCGCGCCAACTCGCTCAGCTCTTCGGGCGGGTGCGGGAGCCGGCGTTGGACCCAGGTCTCCCAGAACGCTTCGGACTCCCGGACGAACCGCGCGGACCCGCCTTGCCGGACGTAGTCCCGGACCTGGTGGACGGCCGGGAGACTGCGCCCCGCGGCCAGGAACAGCCGGATCTCGACCTCCCGGTCCGGACCGGCCTCGATGTCCCACTCCATGACGCTGTCGGCCGCGCCGTGCGCGACCGACCGGCCTTCGAGCCGGCCGTCCTCGGCGTCCACGTAGGTTCCCTGAAGCCCCTTCAGCGTGTGTTCGCCACAGACCGCGCGCGTGTACTGCGGGTCGGCGAAGAACTCGAAGAAGTAGCCGCGCTTGTAGTGCACCAGGGACGGGATGGCCGCGTCGACGAACGCCGTGTCCTGGTACATCGATTCCGCGATCTGGAACGCATGATAGGCGAACAGCCGTACCGATCGCGGAGAATCCGCGCGGACTCGGAACACCCTCGCCACGAGATCGTGGTTGGGGTGGACGTGGTCCCGAACGGAGATCGTGAGCCCGTGACCCTTCCAGACCGACTCGGGGAGATGGCCGGCGCCGTAGGGCATCTGCCGGATCTCGAAGCCGTTCCCCCGGCGAAGCCAAGTGAACTTGGAGCCCGAGACGTCGAAGATCCCGAGCCGAGCCTCTCGCAGCTGCTGGAACTGGCCGGGGAACGGATAGAACAGCTCGTTCCAGTCCCCGTTCTCATTAACGGTCAGCAATACCCGACCGTTGCCGGTCACCTGGGTGATCATTCGGCGGGACCCTCCCGCCGGAAATCCGTCCGCTGAGGCTTCCCCATCCGGGGAGGGTCCGGGGACTGGGAGCGCTTTAACGGTTCGGTTCGACCCGCCGTGGTGAGTTCGGCGGCGGAATCACTTCAGAATCGGCACACCGAGGCGGTCGAGGGCGCGGCGACGCAGGTCGGTCATCGCGTTCATGTAGTTCGCGTAGGCGTCGTACGGGCTCTCGTAACTCGAGAAGTATTCGTGCACGCCCTGGTCGGCGCCGTGGCCGCTGACGTACATGTAATAGAAATGGTCGGAGGTGAGCAGCCGACGCCAATCGGTCAGGATCGCGGGGTCCCCGGTCCGTCGGGCGAGCACGCCCACCTTCTTGGCGGCCTCGAACGCCGACCGCTGAAGGTCGTTCCCGAGCCAGGCGCCGAGGTCCCGGTTCTGGTCGGCCCAGCTCATCGTGTACGGGACCGAGAGCGGAGCGCGGGGAGGGATCTGGATCGCCTCCTCGACGGTCGCCCAACCCAGGTGCGGGTGACGTCGGACCTCACCGGGGAGCGCGCTCAGGAACTCGAGGATTCCGGTCCGAGATTGATGATGCTCACCGAACGTCTCGAAGTCCATGAACAGGCCCACGATCTCCCCGGGGGTCGACGCGAGCCAACGAGCATACTTGTCCGCGGTCAAAGGGAACTCACTCCATCCCGAAGAGGAGAATCGGAATCCGACGTCGTCGCTCAACGGATAGTGCCGGAGGAGCAACATCACTGTGGGCGCCGGCGCCGCGCAATACGGGTACGTGGCCGGCTCCCCCCGGAGCACACCCTCCCACCCCTCGGCGAGCATTCCCTGAAAGCGCTCTGCCTCCGCGAATCGGGCGAGGTCGTCCGAGTAGGCGAGCTCGGTCATCCGCAGCACCTTCGGGTGAGCGCCAAACTCCTTCTCGAGCATCTCCCGGTGCATCGCCACCTCCTCGCTAAGTTCGGGGGGCGGAACCAGGAACGCGAGGGAGTGGTAGTAGGTCTCGGAAAGGAGGGATACCCGGCCGGTCCGGTACAGGGATCGGAGTCGTTCGATCACGTCGGGGGCCGCGAGGCGCGCCTGCTCGAGGAACGTCCCGGTGAGCGAGAGGCTGAACCGGAAATCCGGAAAGTCATCGAGCGCGCGGTGGAGCCGGTCGAGCGCCGGACGATACGAACGCTGAGCGATCCCTTTGAAGATCGATAGGTTGCGGTCGACGTCAAAGTACGGACGCCCCGAGCCCAGGTCCAGGAATCGAAATCGGCCGAGACGCCAGGGCTGGTGGAGATGGAGATAGAGCACGACCTTCAGGGTCGCACCCCCGCTGCCCGCATCGCGTCCAGGTAGACGACGAGCGTCTCGCGGGCTCGCTCGGGCCAACCTTCGCGCAACGCGGCCCAACGGCCCTGGTCGCCCATCGTGGCCCGCAAGGTCGGGTACTCGAGGAGCTCGGAGATACGGCTCGCGAACTCGTCAACGTCCCAAAAGTCCACCCGGAAGGTGGTCCCCCGGCTCATCTCGGCGACCCCGCTCGTCTTTGACACGATGGTCGGGACCCCCGCCGCCATCGCTTCGAGGGCGGCGATGCCGAAAGGTTCGACGACCGACGGAAGCACGAAGACCGAACTTCCCGCCAGGAGGATCTCGCGTTCCTCTTCGCTGACCCGGCCGAGGAACATGACGCGGTCGCCGATACCGAGGTTGGCGGCGAGCTCGATCAACCGCTCGTACTCCGGTCCTTCGCCCGCGATCACGAAGAGAACGTCCGTGAACGACGGCACCACCCGGGCCGCCGCGCGAAGGAAGGTGTCCACCCCCTTCATCGCGGCGAGCCGACCCACGTAGAGAACGATCCGTTTTTCCGGATCGATCCGTTCCAGCCGTTCGCTCGGACGGACGGCGTTGTAGATCACCGTGACCTTCGCGGCCTCGGCACGGTAGCGGTCGATGAGTTGCTGGCGAAGATGTCGACTCACCGCCACGACTTTCGTGGCGGATTGGATCCCGAGTTCTTCGCGGTGGAGGATGTGGTCCCAGGGGTGACCGAGGGATCGGTCGTACTCGGTAGAGTGTACGGTCATCACGAGCGGAAGGTGGAGGCGCTTCGCGAGGGCGATTGCCCCGACGGTCCCGAACCAATCGTGGACGTGGACGACATCGAACGCGTCGATGGTGGTCAGGTTGGACACCCAGGAGTTGTACCCGTCAATCGAGTCGGTGAACGGACTATCCGGAGTACCCCCGGCCCAGTAGGCCGGGGGGAATTCGGGGGCTACGCCGCCGGTCTTTTCGCCGGGGTGTCGGAACGTCACGCCGGCCACGGGCGTAAACGGACCGACGAACGGGCTCAGAAAGGTCACCCGATGACCGAGATGGGTAAGCTCCTGACAGAGCTCGAAGCAGTGCACCCCGAGACCGCCGGTGTGGTTCGGGGGGAACTCCCAGCCGACCATGAGGATATGGAGCGGGCGGGGCGCCCCCCCGAACGGAAGGTGGGATGTTCGGGTGCGCGAGGCCGTCGCCATCGTCCGCCGGGAGGGAGCAGAGTCCATGCTATCGTGCACGCCCGGAGTCTCGGCGTGCCCCCGGTGCTCTCGCTGAGTGTGCGGGCGCCCTCGCCCTCGTCGTGACGTGCCACGAGCGGTCGCCTTCGGGCGGCCGCGCCGACGAGTCTTGCCGGAGGTTTTCGTAGCCGTCATCGAGGTATTCCCGCGGCGTCGCCCACCGACGCTTTCCCGCGAGACGGAGCGGGCAGATGAACTCGCCGGCTTCGATCGGCTCCGCGGGTCTGGGCGAATGGGGATTCAGTAGCCCGCGAGCAGCTCTCGGATGGCCCGCTCGACGTCGGGGGCTCGGGTCACCGCGCTCGCGACGAGCACCCCGTCCGCGCCGAGCTCGAGGGCGCGAGCTACGTCGCGTCGATCGTGGACTCCGGCTCCGCAAAGGACCCGGGTTTCCGGCGCTACCGAGTGGACCGCAATAACGGTCCCGGAGACGACTTCGGGTCGGGCGGTAGAAACGGCGCGGTCGCCTCCGATGAGCTCGGGCGGCTCTACCGCGAGGTAGGGGGCGTGCGTTTCGGCGAGCCTCCGCGCCTTCGGAACATCCGCCGCGCAGACCACCGCGACGAGCCCTCGGTCCGAAAGTCGGCGGACCGCATCCTCAATGTCGGGAATCACCATCGGGTGCTCCGAGTGATTCACGAGACTCCCTTTCGCTCCGGCGGCGGCGACGGCTTCTACCGGGACATAGCCGGTCCTCGCTCCGGCCTCTCCCGCGTCGACGTGCTGGGACAGGACCGGGATGGTCACGGCGCGCGCGACGTGGGCCAGGTCCGGGACGGGAGGTGCGATGGCCGTCGCGACCCCGAGCTCATGGCCGAGCTGCTCCAACAGTTGGGCCGTCCGCACGGCGCCCGCGCCCAGGTGCTGAGGATACGCCTTCAGGTTGAGCAGGAAGAGCGGGTGTCCCAGCGAGAGTCGGTCAGTGGACCGCGGCGGCACGGGTTCGCTTCGGGCGGGAGCAGATCGCGTACTCGTCGCCGTCGAAGAAGACCTCGCGGTCGGGGTGCTTCCGCTGGAGCTCGGAGATGCGGCTGAGGACGTCTTCAAGCGTCGTCGATTCGTCATTCGGGTCGATCCTCAGATGAACCGTCTTCTCGGGTCGCACGGTCGTATGACCCGTTCCCGGCATGAAGCTCCGAGGGCCACGGCATCAACCGAGGGGCCATTAAGGATTCGACGGGCCTCGCCTCGCGGAGGAACGGCCCGGTTTGGTGCACCCGGAGGTCGCAGAGGACTTCCAAAGCGGTCACGCCTCCCTCGGTGGTCAGGCGCCCGAAGAAAGCGTAAATACCCTGCTACGGTCCCGCACGCGAGGCACAAAGATGGCGCCGGCAACTTCGGGGACCGCCGAGAAGGAAACCAAGACAGAGCTGTCCGAAGCCGAGATCGCCGTACACTGGAAGGAAGAGGACTATCTCTTTCCGAAACCGAAGTTCATCGGTCAGGCCAACCTCACCGATCCCAGTGTGAACGAACGGTTCTCACTCGAACACTTCCCCGAGTGCTTCCGGGAGTGGGGGGATATGCTGACCTGGGACAAGTACTGGACCCAGACCCTTGACACGAGCAACGCCCCGTATTACAAGTGGTTCGTGGGAGGAAAGCTCAACGCCTGCTACAACTGCGTCGATCGTCATCTCGAGCTCTACGGCAACAAAGCCGCCATCCTCTTCGTTCCGGAGTTGGAAGAAGACGAGCCTGTCTCGATCACGTACAACGAGCTCTACGCCCGCGTGAACGAGTTCGCCGCCGTCCTCCGGGATTTTGCGGGCCTGAAGACCGGCGACCGGGTCACCATCCACATGCCGTTGGTGCCGGAGCTTCCCATCACCATGCTCGCTTGCGCTCGACTCGGCATCATCCATTCGGTGGTGTTCGGAGGATTCAGCGGAGAAGCGGCCGGTCGTCGGGCCGCGGACTCGCAAAGTCGAGTCCTGATCACCATGGATGCCTACTACCGCAGTGGCAAGCTCGTCGACCACGCGGTCGCGTCGGACCTTGCGTTCAAGACGGCGCAGGAGGAGGGTCAGACCATCGACAAGGTCCTGATCTGGCAGCGGATCAAAGGGAAAGTATCGACGGCGAAGCCAATCGTCCAAGGACGCGATTTCTTCGTTCACGATGTTTTGAAGCAGTACCGGGGGAAGATCGTGGCCCCCGTCTCGATGCCGGCCGAGGCCCCGCTCTTCTTGATGTACACGAGCGGCACGACGGGCCGACCGAAGGGCTGCGTGCACAGCACGGGCGGCTACCTTGCCTACGTTACCGGCACCTCGAAATGGATCCAGGACATCCATCCCACCGACGTCTACTGGTGCATGGCCGACATCGGCTGGATCACGGGGCATTCGTACATCGTCTACGGCCCGCTGGCTCTCGCCGCCACGAGCGTGATCTACGAAGGGGTCCCGACCTATCCCGACGCCTATCGACCGTGGCGCATCGCCGAACGTCTTCGGGTCAACATCTTTCACACATCGCCCACGGCGATCCGGATGTTGCGAAAGCTCGGTCCCGACGGGGCGAAAAACTACCACACGATCTTCAAGACCATGACCACCGTCGGCGAGCCGATCGAACCCGCGGCTTGGCATTGGTACTACGACACGGTGGGCAAGAGGACCGCCTCGGTCACCGATACCTGGTGGCAAACGGAGACCGGCGGGTTCCTTTGCACTACGAAGCCCGCGCTCGACAAGATGAAACCCGGAAGTGCCGGACCGGGCTCCCCCGGGATCCATCCCGTCATCTTTGATGAGAACGGGCTCGAACTCCCGCTCGGTTCCAACAAGGCGGGGAACATCTGCATCCGCAATCCGTGGCCGGGCCTGATGCAGACGATCTGGGGCGACGCGGAGCGCTTCAAGCGACAGTACTTCACGAAGTACAACAAGAATCCTAACAGCAAGGACTGGCGAGACTGGCCCTACTTCGCTGGGGACGGCGCCATGGTATCCGCCGACGGCTACTATCGGATCCTCGGACGCATCGACGACGTGATCAACGTCGCCGGACACCGGCTCGGGACCAAGGAGATCGAATCGGCCTGCCTGACGGTGACCGAGGTCGCGGAGGCGGCCGTCGTGCCCGTCATGGACGAAGTGAAGGGTCGCCTCCCCGAGGTCTACATCGCGTTGAAGCCGGGGGTGCAGCCTTCGAAGGCGATCGAGGATAAGGTCGTGCACGCGATCGAGACCGAGATCGGAAAGATCGCCCGTCCGAGCGCGGTGCGGATCGTCTCCGACATGCCGAAGACCCGGTCGGGCAAGATCATGCGCCGGGTGCTCGCCTCGATCTCCAACACGATGGACGTCGGCGATATCACCACGCTCGCCAATCCGGACGTGGTCGAATCGATCCGAGTTCAGGTCCAGGGAACGGGCAAGGTCCAACTCAAGACCGCTCCCGCGGACATCAAGGACTTCGGAAAGGTGGAGTGAGCCGGTCTTCGGGAACGTCGAAGGGGACCGGGGACGCCGCCATCCGCAAGATCCGCCGCCCGGCCCGATGACGACTCCCGACCCGCCCGTGCGCGCGGACTGCCCCGAATGCGGCGGGCGGCTCACGGAACCGATCAGCGGCTCGGTCCACTGCTTTCGAAAGTGCGAGGTGTGCGGGGAGGAGTTCCAGCTGGACGACCCCCGCTTGGCGTAGGGAGCTCCCGCGAGGCCGGAACTACGTGACCGTTCCTTTCGGGAAGGCGCGGGGCGCGAAAGTGGGAATCCGAGCGAGGTGGATTCCCACAACGATCGACCAGAGAAGGACAGGTGCGACGATCAACCGTTCCATCCCACCGACCCCGAGACCCAAGTAGGTCCCGGACTCGAACAGGGCGAGCGCGATGAGGTCGACCAATCCCGAGAGGATCGTGTAGGCCCGGAAGCCGTCCCAACGGGTGTCTCGGAACATCGCGAACCCCAGGGCGATGAGTGCAAGTCCGCCCCCGGCGAACGCGAGCCCTGCTGAAAGGGTGTGAATGCTGATGTTGACATCCTCCGGGGAGAGACCGACACCGATTGCTCCGATGCCGGCGAGGGCGAGGAGGCCGAGGCCGATCGCTCGGGAGCGTCGGGCCGGGAACGCGGTCCGGATGAGGACCACCGCGAGGATGAGCAGGAGACCCATGACAATGATCGAGACATTGAAAACGTCGTGCCACGGTGAGCAAACGTAATGGCTCGAATCGGAGGGAAAGAAGCCACAATTGACCGCGCCCAGGTCGCTGATGTAGTTGGTCTGCAAGCTGTACGGAACCGTCCAAGCGAGTTGCGTCGCGATCATCGCGACGATGAACTGAAGGGTTCCCACGATCAGGAGGACGGCTCCATGGCGCACCGAGCGGTGGACGAGCGGACCGTATCGCTCCGAGGCGGTGTGGTCCGTCGGCGGGGCCTCGACCGACGCCAAGGACCGGCTACTCCTCGCGGGCGTTCCGTTCGTACGACGCGTCGCTGGCCCGCTTCAAGCGGGCGCCGTCGCGGTCGCAGGTCGGACGGGCGCTCGGGGGTACGTCGATCACGTAACCACCGCCGCATTTTGGGCATTCGTAGTACGGCATCGGGATCCCAAATCGGGTACCCGCCCCGCCTATAAAGGGGTCCACCTCGAAACGAACCGACGGAAAGGCTATCGGTTCCGCTTCCCCGGTCCGTGCGTGCCCTCCCGACCTCATCGGCCACGTCCCACCGGACCCAGCCAGAGTGCGTCGCCGACCGAGAGATTTCGAAATGCCGACAGCTATCGGGCCCGGCGCGAATGGCGGCGCTACGAAGGGACGGGTCAACGGGACCTCTATCGCGAGCTGCGCGAGCGCTTCCTGACCCGCCACGCAGTAGACCAGGGTTGGGTCCTCGACCTCGGCTCGGGACCGGGACGATTTCTCCCGTTCGCGGGGCAGGGCGAGGCGCGCCGGGTCGCGCTCGACCTGTCGAGGGAGATGCTAAACCTCGTCCGGGAGGCATGGGTTGCCTCCGGCAGCCGGGGTCCCGTACCGGACCGCGTCCTCGGAAACGCGCTGCGCCCGCCCCTCGAACCGGACCGATGGGCCGAGGTAGTCGCCATGGGCAACACGCTCGGATTCGCCGGCCGCGAAGCGGAGAAGATGCTCACCCGGGCCGAGGATCTCGTGGCGCCCGGAGGCACTTTGGTGATCGAGATCGCGCCGGGTCCGGGAGAGCGTTCGAGATATCTCGCCCGCCTCCCGCCATCGAGCCTGGCGAGGCTCCTGCGTGCGCCCCTGAAGGCCGTCCTCGGCCGACTCGACCGGGAAGCATTCCGTGTCGAACCTACCCGCCGGGCCGCCGGAGAGTCATTCCGACGCTTCGCGGTGACCGAGA
>DATEQS010000003.1:0-3192 GCA_035272385.1 Thermoplasmata archaeon | reverse complement strand
GGCGTAACGCTCGCGCGCGCCGGCGCCAAGAACCATGCTTGGGTCACGGTGGTCTCCGACCCTTCCGAGTACGAGCCGGTGCTCGCGGAACTGCGCGCGAACGAGGGAACCGTCGGAGCCGAGACTCGGCGTCGACTGGCCGTGCGGGCCTTCGAGAGGTGCACGGCCTACGATGACGCGATCGCTCGAGGACTGCGACGGCCGTCGACGACCTCGGAGCCGTTTCCGGAGGAGGTCGTTTTCCGCCGCGAGCCCGTGCGCCTCCGCTACGGCGAAAACCCGCATCAGAAGGCCGCGGCCTACGGCGCCGTCTCGACCGGAGCGGGACTCACTCCTAGTCCGTTCACGGTGGTGAAGGGCGAGGGACTCTCGTTCACCAACCTCCTCGATATCGACACGGCGCTCTCGATCGTCGCGGAGTTCTCGGCCCCCTCCGCCGCCGTAGTGAAACATGCCACCCCCTGCGGGGTCGCCTCCGGGACGACCGTGACCGAAGCTCTCGAACGGGCGATCGCAACCGATCCGGTCGCGCGGTACGGCTGTGCGGTCGCCGTCAACCGGCCGTTCGGCCCGGACGACCCGGCCGCTCTCAAGGGAGTTTTCGTCGACCTTCTCGCGGCCCCCGAGTTCCACCCTTCGGCCCTGGAAGCGCTCGGGCGGAGGGCGAAGGTCAAGCTGGTACGGACGAACCCTCCCTCGCTCAACCCCGGTCGCTGGGAGGCGAAGAGCGCCCTCGGTCGCCTCCTGCTCCAGGAGGCCGACGTTCGGCAACTGCTCCCATCCGACCTCAAACACATCACCGGTCCCGAGGTTTCCGCCGAGCAGCTGCGAACCTTCGACTTCGCCTGGCGCGTCGCCCGCCACGCGAAGTCGAACGCGATTGTCCTCGCCCAAGGTTCGTCGACCGTGGGCATCGGCTCGGGGCAGCCCACCCGCGTGAAGGCGGCCCAGCTCGCCTGCGAGGTGGCCGGTGACCGGGCGAAGGGCGCGGTCCTCGCCTCCGACGCGTTCTTCCCGTTCCCGGACGGCGTCGAGATCGCCGGGCGGGCGGGCGTCGCCGCGATCCTCCAACCGGGCGGGAGCCTTCGGGACCCCGAAGTGATCGCGACCGCCGAGCGTTATGGGATCTCGATGTACTTCACGGGCTGGCGCGTGTTCCGCCACTAGCGCGGGCTTTCGAGAAGTACTTCCGCACGATCTGACGGAACATCGCGGGGTCCACCGACCCTACTTCGCGGCCCTTCTCCTGCCCGGCCTGGACGAAGACGTACGTCGGGATCGAGTGGATCCCGTACGACCGCGTGACGAGAGCTGCCTCGTCAATGTTCACTTTCGCGAACTTGACGCGGCCCGCGAGCTGCACGCTCAGGTCCCGGAGCACCGGGTCGGCGACGCGGCACGGGGCGCACCAGTCGGCATAGAAGTCGACGACGACGGGGAGCGGCGACCGGATGACCTCGCGCTCGAACGTCGCGTCGGTGACCCGGATTGGTTCCGTCCGCCCGCCCACGATGGCCGCTCGAAATCCCGCTCCGCTTTAAGTCCCTCGTTCGTCCGGCATCGAAGGTCCGTGCGTTCCTCCTCGACGGTCACGAAGCCCCCTTCACCGGAGCTCGCGACGGCCTTGCTCGGTTGGTACCGCCTTAAGCGGCGACCGCTCCCTTGGCGAGCCGACCGCAATCCGTACCGGGTCTGGGTCGCGGAGGTGCTCCTTCAGCAAACGCGCGTCGCGCAGGCCGCTCCCTACTTCGAGCGGTTCCTGGACGCGTTCCCTACAGTGGACGCCCTCGCACGCGCGCCTCTCGGTCGCGTCCTCAAGGTCTGGGAGGGCGCCGGCTACTACGCCCGGGGTCACCACCTACACGAGGCGGCCCGTCGAATCGTCCGGGAGTACGGGGGCCAACTCCCCGCCACGGTCTCCGAGCTCGAAGAACTCCCCGGAGTCGGCCCCTACATCGCCCGGGCCGTCGCGGCGATCGCGTTCGACCGCCCCGAGGTCGCGCTCGAGGCAAACGGTCTGCGGGTCGCGGCTCGCTGGACGCGCGAGGAGGGCGACGTGGTCGACCGGCTCGTCCGCGCTCGTCTCGAGTCGGCGCTCCTCTCAATCCTCCCTCCGGCCCATCCGGGAGATTTCAACGAGGCCGTCATGGAACTCGGCGAAACGGTCTGTCTACCGGCCCGACCCCATTGTCCCGTCTGCCCGGTGAGCTTCGCGTGCCGCGCCTATCGCGAACTCGAGGACCCCGGAAGGTTGCCCGTACGGTTGGCCCACGGTGGTCGGCCCCACATCACCGGGGCCGTGGTCGTCCTCTCCGACCGCGGTCGATGGCTGGTCCAACGTCGACCGCCCTCGGGTCTCCTCCCGGGCCTCTGGGAATTCCCGGGCGGCAAGCTCGAGCCGGGCGAACGTCCCGAATCGGCGGCCCGTCGGGAGCTCCGTGAGGAAACCGGGCTATCGGTGCGCGACCTGGTCCACATCGGCACCGTCCGCCATGGCTACAGCCACTTCACGGTGGAGCTGCACGTTTTCTCCGGCCGCCCCGGGAAAGGTTCCGGCGTGCGGAGGAGTCCGGACCGTCGCTGGGTGACCCGCTCCGAATTCGCCCGCCTCCCGGCTCCGAAGGCAACGGAGAAGATCGTCGCGCTGCTCGAGCGACGTCCGGATAAAGCTTCCCCGGATTCAGGATCCCGTCCGGGTCGCACGCCTGTTTCAGCGCCCCCAGAAGCTCGACCGCGTTCGCCCCGAGCTCCTCGGTGAGGAACGCGCGCTTCAATCGCCCCACCCCGTGCTCCGAGCTGATCGTTCCCCCGAGCGAGAACGCAGCGCGCAGAACGGCCGCGCGGATCCGCCCGGCCGCCGGCGAGGCCGGGTCGACCGCAAAGTTCGGATGCAGACTGCCCTCCCCCAGGTGACCGAAGAGGACGTACCGTACCTCCTCCCGTCGCGCGATCCCGTCCAGCTCGACGACGAGGGAGTCTACCCGAGAAGGCGGAACCGCTACGTCCTCCCGGACGGTGAGACCGAACCGCTCCTGAAGGACATCCCCGCTGGTTCCCCGCAGGGTCCAGAGCTCGTCCGCGTCTTCGAACACCGTGAGTCCCTCCCCCGCGCCGAGCGAAGCGAGCGCCGAGCGCACTCGATCGAGCCGCTGGTCGGCTTCGGAGGGTTCCCCCGCTTCGACCTCGAGCAGG
>DATEQS010000002.1:0-57479 GCA_035272385.1 Thermoplasmata archaeon | reverse complement strand
AGCCGACGACGCGCTCGTGGAGGCCGGGATGTTCAGCAACAGACCCACCAGCGCGAACGCAAGGACCGCGATGGCGAGGCTAACACGGCCCCGGCGAGGTCGAGACGAACGCATGGGCGGCGGACGGGACCCGTGGCATATGAACCCATGGGTGGCCCGACCGCGGAGAAGAGGCGGGGCGCGAAGGGGCCCTAGCTCGACGCTGGCGCGCCCCCGAACGTGGACCGGAATCGCTCGAGGTCCTCCGGCTTCATCAAGCCCGGAGCCAGATAGACCCAGACCCTCGCGTCGTTTTCTCGCGCAAGCCGGTCGAACTGGACGAGTCCGTTGAGGACCGCGTCGGCGCCGTGAAGGCGAACAAGGTACTCGATACCCTCGATGAAGAACGCCGTAACGCGTTCCTCCACGAGCTTTTGGTTCAAGAACGCCCAGGCCCCCTCGAGGTCCGACGGGCGAAGCGCGGGGCCACGGCCGATGTTCGTTAGCCAGAACACCTCGATCGGCCGGGACCCGACGCGGGTTCGGATGCGCTCGGGCGTCTCGCGGACCACACACACCCCGCGGTGTCCCGCCGCCGCAGCTTCGAGGATCCCGCTCAACGACGCGACGAGCGAGTCGCCGGCGGCGAGCTCAACGCCCGAAGGCGGAGGCGCCGGCTCCCGCGCCTCTGGCTCGGGCGCCGACGGTGGCAAGGGGACACTCACCGGAACGATCGGGGGTGAGAGATCGACCGGTGGGGGGGAGGCGACCTCCACCGTTTTCGTCAGGATGTCGGGTGGGACAGAGGGCGGAACCGTTTCGGGAACGGGAGCGCTTTCGAGCTCCGGTTCCGCCTCGACAGGGGCCGGTGCGGGTTCCTCGTTCGCCGTCGGTTCGGTTGTCGGTTCCTCGACGGAAGGCTCGCTCGGGGGGGGTTCCAGAGTTGGAAGTCTCTCCTCCTCGGCCGGGGGGTTGCTCTCGAGGAGAGGAGCGGGTTCTGCCGATTCCACCGTCGTGGCTTCGTCTGTCGTTGTTTCGGAATTTTCGGCCGGTCCTGTGTCAGGGAGAGGGGTCTCGGGTATTCCGGCCGCTTCCGACGGTTCCGGTGTTGACGACGTGGTTTCCGTAGAGACGGGCACGGCTTCCTCGGGAGGCCCGCTCGGCTCAGTAACGGAGGGGAGTTCGGGCGACTCGACCTCGGGGAGAGGGGCCGCCGGGATTCCGATAGCTTCGGCCGGTTCCGCAGGAGAGGGCGGGGTCTCTTGCGAAGCGATCTCGTCCGTCGCGGTCGGTTCTGCCTCCCCCGAGGGAACGGGGCCCGGCTCGGGGATCACTTCCGGTTCCGGCGGGGCGATCACCGGTTCCGGAATAGGTTTCGATTCCTCGGAAGACGCCGGCGCCGGCGGCACCTCGGGAAGAACGGCTTCCTCAGGCGCAGGTGGTTCGGACGCGGGAGTTGGCACTTCGGTCGGGAACGGGGCTTCTTCGAGCGAATCCGGTTCGGCCTCCGAGGTCGCCGTATCGGCCGTGGTTCCCTCTCCCAGAACCTCTCCTTGCCCTCGGATCGGCGTCACCGCGGGTATGGTTGGTACCTCCGGGGGAATGGTACTCGCCGGAGGAATCGACGTTTCGGCGGGAGGGCTCTCGATTGCCGGAACGAAATCGTGCTCACGATCCTCGACCTCCTCTGTCGGAGTCGTTGACCGCGCGCCGGACGATGTCTCGGGGGTGGTCTCGATCTCAGGTTCGATTTCCGCGGGAATGGACCTGTCGGAGAAAATCTCAAGGGACTCGGCCGGTACAACGAATTCCGGTTCTCCCTTGGGCGCGGGTTCTGGTAGGGGTTTCGCGGAGAGGAGAGGTGGAGGGGAAGGTGGTCCGGCCGTGCCGAAATCGGGTGCGGACGGGGCGAGGGATGGGGGGACCGTATCGTGCGGTCCGACCAATTCGCGGGCCGAGTCCGATGGAGGAGGGAGGACAATCGTTCGTCGACGGAGTGTTCCCAGACCGTGCGGGGGAACGTGGCCCCCGAGCTTGGAGAACACCACCTCCGCGACGGGACCTCCGAACCCGGGCAGGGAGGCGAGGGTCTCGAACGGCGAGTGCCGCAGGTCATCGACGCTGTGAACGCCGTGTTCCCACGCCAGGGAAACCTTCGAGGGCCCGAGGAGCGGGATCCCGATGATGTCGTCCAGCTCCTGCCCGAGCGCCCGAACGGCTTCTTCGTGGGCGACGAACTTCTCGTCGGAGTAGTCGACCTCTTCGGCCAGGGCGGTTATCGCGGGCCACGACACTCGCTGGAGTCGCGCTCCCGAGCGCGAGCGCTTCTTCCGCGGTCGCCGGGCCGGAAGGTCCGGAACGTGCACCGACCACGGGTCCCCTGTTCGGGTCCTCCCGGTCATGGCGTTCGGGGGCAATGCCTCTTCCGACCCCGGCACGACGCGCAATTCTCGCAGGCCGAGGTAGCTCGCGATCGTATCGGCCGCCGACCGAAGCTCCGAGGCCAGGGGGTCCTTGGCGGTGACCAAGGCGATCCGGTCCGTAGCCGGGGGTGCGGACCGCAGCCGCCGCTCGAGACGATGCACGAGCCAGTAGGCGTCGGTCGAGAGCGGCGGTATCGCGCGTTTCGCCACCGTCGCTCCCGCCGGGAGCTCGATGTACATCTCCCCGAGCGACCAGGGAGACGGGACCATCCGGTCCGGAAGCGTGTCGGAGAAGGTCACCATGTTGGGGAACACGCGACGGGGAAGGCCGTTGATCACCACGGTGAGTTCCTCCTGTCCCAGGGCGGTCTCCCAACGTCGGGGAGGCATTCGCTGGAGCAGGTGGACGATCTGGGAGGCCTGGGTTGGGTAAGCCTTCTGGATCTCCGACTCAACGGGACGCAGCGTGCGGTGGCGTCCGGTCCAGGGCTCGCGAGGCGATGCGACCTCGAGACGCTGGACCCGAGCGAGTCGGGCGAGGGTTTCTTTCTCTCCCCGGAACCGATCGCCGACGTCATCGGCCGAGGCGACGAGGACAACGAGCGGCAACACCGTCGCTCGGGGAACGCCGACGGACCGGCGGAATCGGTCCACGCTTCGCAGGACGGTGGACCAACGGTCCCACGCCGCGACGAGATCGTCGTCGACCAGCGACCGGTCAAGACCGGCCATGGGCTGATCGAAAAGGCTCGTTCGCTCGGCGGAGAGCGTACGATGGATCGACTCCGAGGTGAAGGGCAGGATCGGGGCGAGCACCTCGGTGAGGCCACGGGTGAGATGCGCCAGGGTCCGCAGGGCACCGCGCTTGGTCGTCGGTGTCCCGGCGAGCGCGAGGCGGGGCTGGACGAGCTCCCGGTACTCGACGAGGTCATTGTCGAGGAAATGGCACGCGCGCCGGTACGCGAGCGCCGGGGCCCAACTGTCGTAATGGGCGAGCGCGAGGGTCCTCGATCGCTCCCAGCGAGCGAGGATCGCCCGGTCCTCGACCTCGAGCTCTCCGAGGAATCCGCCGATCGGTCGGGCGAACGTCGTCAGCATCGCGGGGTCGCACTTCGCGGCGACCTCCCCCGAGAGTGACCACCATCGCCGGATCCGGTCGGCCTCTTGGTGGCACCGACCCCCAAATCGTCCGCCCGTGGGGTCCGTCACTCCGCTACGGACGAGCGCCGCGCGGACTGCGTCCGCCCCGTACGTAGCGACGAGGTCGGGGGCGTCGGCCGCCGCCACGGTAGGAACCACCGTGACGTTGACGTCGCCCACGAATTCCTGGATGCCGCAGAGCGCGGCCAGGTGATTCACGACGGCGGGCAGTCGCCGACGTTGCCCGACGTAGAGATGCACCGAATCGCCATCGGGGATCGGGTCGAACCGAGCCCAAGCGGCGAAAGCGGCTCCGCTCGAAGGAAGCAACTGCCGTCGGACGATCCGGCGCGGCCCACCGCACGGGCATTGCGCCGGACCGTCCGGCGCATCGAGGCGCTCGCACCGGACGCACTCGAGCAGCGCGAGCGCCCCCGGAGCATCGCTCGTGGTCGCCTCGCTCACCGGCCAGGGAGCGACCTCGGTCTCGGCGGGTAGGGATTCTCCGGGGAGGAGCCGCGAGAACATCGCCCGTCGCTCGGCGGGGAGGCGGGAGGGCTCGAGGCACCACGCCCGTCCCGGAGTCCACAGCAAGGCGGTCCCGCAGAGGGCGCAGTACGGGACACCGCGCTTCACGCGGAGTCGAGCGAGCAAGGCGCCGGCCTCCGATAGGTCACGGAGGACGAATTCGTTCGCGGTTTCGAGGTCGAGACCCGCGTACTTGTGCATCAGCGTGAAGTCGAGCTTTCCCTTCGGCGTGACCAGGGGCCAGCCGGCCACTCCGAAGCGCGTGGCGATTCTCGCGTCCGTGGGGCCATGACCCGGCACGAGGGGAACGATCCCCGTTCCGCTCTCACTGACGTCGGTGGCGGAGAGGATGGTTCCGGCCGGCGCGCTCAGGTCCCCTCCCATGGGGAACTCGTGGCGCAGGGGATAGACGTACGGCGTGCCCTGAAACTCCTTGCCGGGGCGTTCCTCGAGGACCTCGAGCGTGGCCTCGGGGATCCAAGAACGAAGCCGGTGGAGCGAGGGCGCGGACGTGAGGACGATCTCGTGCTCGTCCCGGCGGTGGTAATCCGCCACGACGTATCGGATCTCGGGGTTCACGAGGAGGGCGTTCGTCCCGAGCAGCTTCCAGGGCACATCCACCCAGACGAGGGCGTTGACGTCCCGTTCCCCGACGCGGATCGGGAATCGAACGAGAAACGTGTCGCCTTCCTGTTGGTCGTAGACGATACGTTCCGGACTCCGGGGCGACCCACAGGACGGGCAGACTCGAAACTCGTCGTCTCGTGTGACCAGGATTCCTTTCGAGGCGAGACGCCCGACGATCGCCTGCACCCCGGTCGTTCGGTCCTCGGAGTCCCACGGGGTTCTCCCGTCTCCCCCGGTCCATACTCCGAGGGCCGTGAGGAGTCCGGGGACGCCCGTCGGTGCGGCTGGCAGGGGACCGGTCGCTTGGCGGAGGGTTCCTACCGCTCGTCGGCCGGAGAGCGCAAGGTAGCGCGCGTCGACGTCGGCCGCCACGGCCCGATGGGCGATCAGCGAGGGGAAGTCTCCCTGCGTCCAAGCGCCCTCGAACTGTCGAACCGTCGGACCCGTGGGGGGCCCGAGAACTCCGCTCTGCGGGGGGAGACGCCGGAGCCTCCAGAGCGAACGGCCGTCGGCCTCGATCGAATGCGCGTTGTAATCGGGAGGGACCGTGTCCATAACGAACGAGCGTTCCGAATAGGAACCATGACGGTCGGCGCGAATAAACCCTCGTCTGGAAATCTCCCGGGGGTGCGACCGTTCCTCCCGGGGCAACTCTTATCCTATCGCAAATATGCCCGCCTCAGCGGAGCAAGAACCCATGGCCTGGACCCAGCAGGAAGTTCGCGAGCTCAAAGAGGGCCGCTATATCCTCATCGATGAGGAGCCGTGCCGTATCCTGAGCATACAGACCTCCAAGCCCGGGAAACACGGAGAGGCCAAGGCACGGATCGATGCGGTCGGTATCTTCGATGGCTCGAAGCGAAGCGTCGTGTATCCCGTGAAGCACAAGGTCCAGGTGCCGCTCATCGGGAAGCGGCAAGCCCAGGTCCTCTCGATGACCGACGTCGAGGTCCAGCTGATGGACCTCGAAACTTACGAGACGTTTAGCCTGCCTCTCGACGCCGAGACGAAGTCCAAGGTCGCCCCCGGCGCCGAGGTCCAGTACCTCGACGCGATGGGGAAACGGCAGATTACCCGAACCTAGAGCGACCGCGCCGAGGCCGCCGAGGAGAGGCGCCCGCTCCTCGCTTCATTAATAAAGGGGACCGGGCATGAAACGGATGTCCGAAGGGCGCGAGAGCGACTGTCGGACCGGCTCAGTTTAGGGGGGGTGGTCGCACGACGGGTCCGGGCGGATTGGGGTCCGTCTCTTCGTCCCGCCTTACCCGAATCCTGCAGGAGAAGGCTGAGGCGCTCAAGAAACAGCGTCAATCGGCCGAGGTGACTCTGAAGGAGATCGAAGACCAGGTCGCCAAGCTGGACCAACTCGGGATTACACCGGCGGAGGTGCCCGAACGTCAACAGGCGCTCCGGGAACTGGCCCGCCGGGCGGACTGGAACGGAGTCGAGAGCCAAGCGAAGGCTCTCACCGATTATCTTTCGAAGACCGTTCCGACCACGATCCAGGAACGGCGGGCGCGGACGGCCGAATCGATCCGACGGTTTTCCGGGCTCGGACTGGTCGTTCCGGCCGATGTCGGGGCGGAGCTCGATGCGCTCGCCCGCCCCCCCGAGGGGGAGGCCTGGGCCGAGACCGTCGGCCGACTCGCCCGCGTGGAGGAATCACTGCACGAGAGCGAGATGGCCCACGTCAACAAGGTTCGGGAGCGGGCCCTCGCGGTCGCCACCTGGGCCGGTCTCACCGGCGCTCGTCTCGGCGAGTTCGAAAAACGACTGGACGACGTGTTGCTTCCGGCCAAAGAGGACCGCCTCGCCGAAGCGTTCGAAGGGGTCGACCGCCTGCTCCGCGCCGGACTCCCGGAATCCGCCGAACGTCGGCAGAAGGTTCGGGACGAAGCGAGCCGACTGGTCGTGGCGGCGAAGGAGTTCGGAGCTCCGACCTCTCGGCTCGAGGCAGCGCTCGACGCCGGCACCGATGCGACCCCGGACCGTTGGCCCGAGGTCGTTCCCGCCACCGAGGCGGCGATCCAGGAAGTCGGCGAAGCCCTGCGCGATCGCTGCGTCCAGATCCTGGAGGCCCTGCGCACATCGCTCGATTCCACCGGCGAATACGGTGTCGACCCAACGTCGGCACGACTCGCCGTCGACGATGCCTTGGCCCGGATCCGAACGTCCCCTCCGCTCGAGATCGGCCCGATCTTCCTCGAGGCCCGGCGCGCCGCCGAAGAGCCGATCGTCACCGTGGTGGCCGGACTGCTCGACGAGGCCCGGCCTCGGATCGCCGACGCGCGTCGGCTCGGCCGTGACCCGAGCGAGGTGTTCGCCGCGATGAACCGGGCGCGCGAGGCCCTCCGACTCAAGATCTACTCGGAAGCGTTCGCCGCGAGCCAGGAAGCGCTCGACAAGGTGAGCCGGCTCACCGAAGAGCTGGACACGGCCCGGGACGAGCTGCAATCCCTGGAAGAGATGGCGGCGCGCTTCCGCAAGACCGGCTTCTCGATCGAGCCGTTCGACCCCGCACTCCTCCGGATCCGGGCGTCCCTCGACCGGGCGGAAGTGGGTCCGGCCCGGGAGGTCCTGAAGGAGACGGTCGTCCACCTCGGGCGAGAGGCGCTCCAGTTCTTCATCCAACGGTGGGCCAGCCTCGACAAAGCTCGGGACTACGCCCGGGAGCGTCAGTTCCTCTCCCCCGACGCGGACCGGGACATGAACGAAGCTCGCGAGCTCCTGGATAAAGGCGAGCTCGCGGAGAGCGCGGAGCGAATCTCGCGGGCCGAGACGGAGCTCCGACGGGCCGCGGCCCCGTATGTGGCCCGCCGGGTCGAGGAGATGGAACAGGGACTTTCCGACATTCCCGACGAGGCGCTCGTCGCCCCCGTGCGTCGATTGCTCGCCGATGCCGACGTCACGCTCCGGGTCAAGCAGGACCTGATCGGCTCGGTCGAGAGCCTGCGACGGGCCGAGCGAGAGTTCGGGGCCGTCGTCGCGTCCCACGCGTCGGCCTTGGTGGAGATTCTCGAGGCCGAGCGCGCGGTGCTCGAGGGCATGGGCGGACCGAGCGACGAGATCCAGCGACAGATCGACGAGGTCCAACAGATCTTCAACATGGGAGATTTCGTCAAGGCCTCGCGTGCTTCCCAGGAGATCCGGACGCGGGCTCAGCAACAGCAGCTTCTGAGGAGCGAGGAGTCGGTCTCGCACGCCAAGCTCTCCCTGGTCGAACTCGAGACGATGGGGTTCGACCTCGCGAAGTTCCGCGGACAGCTCGACGAAGCGCAGAGTGCCGCGCGCGCGGCGCGATTCGCCGATGCCTACCGTCTCGCGACCCGACTCGAGGAGTCCGCGCTCCGGGCCCGGGCATCGGGTCAAGCGATCCTCGAAGGCATCGCGCGCGCCCAGGAGATGCTGGGTCATCTCCGAGAAGCGGGGGTCGACCCGAACCCGTACTACGAGCCGCTCCGCAATGCCCGTCTCGCGTTCCAGAGTCTTGACTTCGACCGCGCCCGCGCGACGCTCGAGGAGGTCGAACGGAAACTCGGGGAGGAGGCCGCGCGCGGAGAGACCACCCACCTCCTGGGAGAAGTCGAGCATCTCATCGAGGACGGTCGTCGGCTTTCCTCCCCGATGGAACCGTTCCAAGCTCGCTGGGAGCAACTGAGGACCGAACAGGCCACCGCTCCTCCCGAGGCGACCCGAACGGGGGCGCGCCTTTTGCACGACGACCTCATCGCGATCCTGCGGCCGGTCCTGGACGAAAACCTGCGTACGCTCGAGCGCGACCTCGACATCGCTCGGTCGGCCGGGGTCGACCTCGACAAGATCCTTCTCCCGCTCGGCGAAGCCCGCCGACGTATCGCGCTCCCGGTGCCGATCGGGGCGGCGGCGCTCTTGGACGCGGCGCGCGCCGAGTTCGTTTCCACCCGCGGATTCGTCGAGCACGCGGAACGCGTCGCGAAACGCGCGCGCGAAGCCCTCGCGGAAGCGGACCTCCTGCACGTGCACACGGCGGCGCTGCGCGAGCAGATGGAGCGCATCGAGAAACTCCTCGCGGACCGCCAGTACGCCCGGGTCGTCGAGCTCGGGGGTCCGCTCGAACGGGAACTGATCCAGGCGACCTACCAGCACGTCTCGAAGACGCTCGCGGGCTTCCAGGCCACTGTGACTCGCCTTCGGAAGGAAGGGATCGACACCTCCCTCGCGGAGAACCTGCTCCATCGGGCCCGGATGGCACTCGACGAGGGACGGCCGGTCGAAGCGCTCCAGCTCGCGGGACAGAGCGAGGGCGAGCTCGAGCGCGCGGACCTCCAGCGGCGGATCGCCGAGGGGTCGATCGTCGCAGCGGAGGCCGCGGTCGCGCGGGCGACCCAGGAGGGCGTGATCTCGCCGGTCGCGGCCGAAGAGCTCGCTTCCGCCAAACTGTCCTTCCAGGGTCACGAGTACCCTCCGGTACTCGAGCACGCCCTTCTCGCCTCCGACGCCCTCGGCATCGCCCGCGAGGGGCATCGCCGAGCGAGGGACGCCATCTCCGCGGGCGAGCGACAGCTCCGCGAGGCTTCCGAGGTCGGGGCCGCGACGGACTCCGCCAAGGTTCGATTGGAACAGGCCCGTCACCACCTCGAATCCGGACTTTATCCCGACGCTACCCGGGCCGGGCGCGAATCGGTCGAAGAGGCCCGCTGGGCCATCGAGCGACTCTTTGCGGGACCGCTCGGCGAACTACGGCGCCAGCTGGAGTCGACCCGTCGTGAGGGCCTCGCCGCCGAGGTCGACCCGATCGAAGCGATCGTGGGCGAGGCCGAAACGGCGCTGCGGGCTCGCGAATGGGCCCGAGTCAAGGAAGCGATCGCCCGAGGCGAGGCCGCGAGCGTTCGGATCATCGATGCCGTCGTCGACGGACGCTGGCGAGAAGCGGAAGCCGAGTACCTGCGAGCCTCGGACGTTCCGCCCGCCGAGGTCGACCGTCGTGCGGAGGTTCGGACGCAACTCACGGCGCTTCGGAGCCGCCACGATTTCGCTGCCGCGCTCGGCCTCGTACGGTCCGAGCTCGACCTCGCGCGTCGCCGTCGGCGGGAAGAGATCGAGCGCCAAATGGCCGAATTCAAGGACCGGCTTTGGGTCGGGGAACGCTTGGCCCTCGATACCACGCCGGTCATGCAGACGTTCAGCGAAGCGCGAGTGGCGCTGGACGCGGGACGACCGGACGAGGCCGAGGCGCTCCTCGCCCGCGCCACGAGCGCCCTCGAGCCCACGGTCCGCGAGCCCTACACGCGGCGGTGGCGCGAACTGCAGACCGAGGTGAACTTCGCCCAAGAAGGCCTGCACGTGCGGGTCGGTCCAATCCGGGAGCGCCTTTACCAGGTCGAGCAGCTCGACCGCTCGGGACAGATCCTCGACGCCGCGCGGCTCCTGCTCAAGATCGAGGAAGACCTCAACCTGCGAAAGTCGCTCCATCGGGAGCTCATGAACCTCCACTACCTCATCGACGCCGCGCTGACGAGGGCCCACGAGCTGCGGGTCGACACCTCCGAAGCGCGCGCGCTGCTCGCGGAATCCCTACGACTGCGGGAGACCGACTATGCCGCCGCCCTCGAAAAAGCGCGAGAGGCGCTGCGAAAGCTCCAGAGCGATGGGGTCGGAACGCCGGAGGGAGTGAGCGTGGCTCCCGCGCCGGCCGCGAACCCGTTCTGGCCGTTCCGTCGGCCCCCGTCCGAGCCGTGACGGCCTAGGTAGAGGAGAGGTACCCCGAACCGAGTCCCGTCGGGGGGATTCCCGGCAGGCCGCGAGGAGGACCCAACGGCAGGCGGTCGTACTCGACCGTATGCTTGATCCCTCGACGCCGAAGCAGAGTCGAAACCTGCTCCGTGATCTGGACGACCTCTTGGCAGCGCGCGGGCTTCGCGAAGTAGAACTCGGCCCGCTTTTCGTCAGCGATCGGGAAGATCAGCCGAAGTCCGAAGGCGTCCTGGCGGTTGTACCCGACCGGTTTCCGGTTCCCCTTCAGGTCCCGCAGGTTCTCGTCGAGGAGGACCTCCGGAAGGAGGGGGTCGGATTCCTTGACGAACGGTCGATTCATCTCGACGACCCGCTTGTGGATCTCGGGGTAGACTCGCACGAGGTCGCGATACGACCTCTTCGAGTCGAGGAGGATGTGGCCGCTTCGTGCCTTGACCGGTGGAGTCACACCCGGGAATCGTAGGCCGGGTCTTAGGTGCTTCGGACCCCTTCCCCTCTCCGGGTTATGCTCCGTCCGGGAGTCCTCCGCCCAATGTCCGCGACGCCGCTGCCGTCCCAAACCGCTGTGTGGGCGCCTCCGACCGATTTCCCGCTCGTGACCACTCCCGATGTCCCGGGCTACCGAGTGACACGGGTGATCGGGCTCACGTACGGCCTCATTATGCGGTCCCGCGGACTCGGGCGAAACATCGTGGCGGGCTTCTGAGCCCTCGGCAGTGGCGAAATCACGGAGTACACCTAGCTGCTCGAGCAAGCCCGGCACGAGGCGATCGCCCGTCTTCAGGACCACGCGAAGCGTCTCGGCGCTAACGCCGTGCTTTCCATCGGCTTCGGCACCTCCGAGATGAGCGAGATCATGACCGAGATCATGGCCTACGGAGCGGCCGTGGTCGTGGAGCCGGATCCCCTGCCGGCGCAGCTGGTCGCGCTCCGGTGAGCATCCCCGGCGTCGAAAGGCTCAAAGAGGCCGCCCGCTACCGGCCCGTGGCGCTCCCGTAGTCTAGTGGTCAAGGATAGAGGCCTCTCGAGCCTCTGACGCGGGTTCAAAGCCGGCCGGCATCGCCCGGCCGGGGAAACTCCCGCCGGGAGCACCTTTCCCGCCGTCCCTCTTTGTAAGGGGTAGGTTTCGAATGGATAGACTCTCGGCCGAGATGCCGGAGGAACGGGGCGCCCGGACGGAGAAAACGCGAATACATGATGCGGGCCGAGCGCGTCCGCTTCGGCGGTGGGGTACATGGTGAATGAGAAAGTGATACGGTTTCAGGGAAAGAACAAAGAGCTGGGTCCCTTGGGCGTGCAAATCGAGAAGCACCTCAAGACGGACGGATACCAGACCCAGATCGCGACCACACCGAAAGGAACAGTCATCCAGGCAAAGAAAGCCGGTATCTTGCGCGACATCATCACGGCCGATCGGGCGTTCACGATAGTTCTCGCGGGTCAGCCGAATGACTTCACGGTCAAGGTCGGGATCGGCAAGCTCGTCCAGAACCTCGTGGTGGCCGCGGCCGAGGCGATCCTGCTGGAAGGTATCCCCCTGCTGGTCGATGTCCCCGAGATGCTCTGGACCACACACGTCCAGAAGGGCGTCATTCAGGAGATTACCCAGGTAATCGGTTGAACCGGTCGACCCGCCTGCCCCGGGCCTGCTGATTCAAAGGGCCGGGGCAGCCCCGCGCGCTCCTCGCGGTCGATCTCAGAACGGGCGGAACCGTCTCCCCGGCAATCTGCTTGTGGTAGGTGTTTCCACCTTTCAGTCGGTGCTACCTGCCGGGAGCACCATCCAGAATATTGGAGATCTTGCGACAGTCACGCCGCGAGGTAGGTGTCCCCAGAATCCCGAACGCGTTCGCATTTCCACGCACTTGCTGGCGCCAGCCGCCGGATCTTCCCCCAAGGGGACCCTATTCTTCGAGCCGACCTCGAACACACGGGGCCCGAACCGCCACTTGACGGTGAGTTGGGCGTGTCATCTCGGAAGGGTCGGGTTCTTATCTGTGGGCTGCAGTTCGAAGTAATCGTGGTGAGCGTCCCTTCCGCCGAGGAGTTCTTCCCCGGAGGGTTCGGGAAGCCGTCCTCTGTTTTTATCTCCGGGACCAGCCGATCGTTGCTGAAATGGTTCGCGTTCTCGTCCCTTGCCCCTTACGCCTCGCGGGTCTATTGGACCGACGTTCGACTGCCGGGAGAGATTCTCGACCCTCTCGACCCGATGACCGTTCATGCGATCCCGGAGGAATCCGTGTACGTTCTCCAACCTCGGGACCTTCAACCGGACGACCAAGGAGCCCGTCAGGCAGAAGCGGCCGCAGCGACCATGCTCAAGTCGGACGAAACCACGAATTCCATTGAAGGACTCGTGGAGTTCCTTCGCATGCCGTTACATGCCCAGAAGCTGATCTCGTCCACGGGTCGTATTGATGCGCCTTCGATACTGGTAACGGCAAATGCCCAGCGCCTCGCCACGGTGTACTCGCAAGATCGCATTGCTCCGCTGATGCGCGCGATGCTGGAATCCGGGACATGTCAGGTCGCTCTGTGGGCAGAAGCCCCCACAACCTTCACATCGATTTTCGACGTGATTCTCCACTTGGAGGGGCACGGTCCGACAGACTGGCGAAACGCGACGGTCCAATGTGAAAGGGGTATCACCACCGGACCCCTCGCGTCCGGAAAAGCCCGCCGCCTTTCGGACATAGGACCCATCGCAGCGGTCCTCGAGAAATCTATCCCTGTCCCTTCTAAGGGACGGAACTGACCCGCCCGTCACACACTCGCACCGAAGCCAGCTCGGTCCGCGTTGCGCCCCATCAAGTCTGCGTCTCGAACGGGTTCAACACCAGTAGGTGCCTGTCAATGCGGGGACTCCCCCGGCAGTCTTTCGCGACCCGGACGAACGGCGTTTCTGCGGACGCGGAGGTGGGGCGTCTACTTTGGTTCTTCAGATGCTGGTTCGGTCCACTCTCGCAGAGTGGTCCGGCGGACTCCGGCAGCCCGCGCAAGGGCGTTCTTCGTCCCCTCCTTGGCTAGGTGGGGTGCGTCGGTCACATCAATCTTGACGTCCTTGCCGATCCCTCCCAACGCCTCTCGCATCTCGTGCAGGTGGTCTCGGAATCGCGGTCGCTCAATCTCGTCGGTCATGGATGCAGGCCATTGAGTCCGAGCTCCTGGTCCAAAAACCTTGAGGTGGATGGGAATCGAGCGAACGTAAGCGGCCGGTTTCCTCGCGGGTCCATTCCGGAGGGATGTCCCGATTCCTCGTGTAAGTCCCGCGGCGCGCCGCCCTCGACATGGGGGCGGGAGCCACGGTATTGTGCTCCGAAGACGTGGGTCCGTCATTGCCCGTGGAGGTGGTAGTCCTCATCTCCGGCCTCGACCCGGTTGCCGGCGCTGTGGCTGATCGGTGGGGTTCCCCCGAGGTGTTCGGCGGCCACGTGGACGGCGCCGCGATTCGGCGACTCAACGACCGCACCGTGTTCGTGCGACGCCCGGGGGCCCACATTCACGACGATGACGTCGACCTCCGGTTGCCCACGTCGATTCGCGAGTCCCACCCGACGCTCGTCTTCCCGTCCATCCACCGGAGCGAACGGAACGTGCCGTGCCTCACCGTCCATCCCCTCGGCAATCCGGGACCGCGGGCCGAGGTGGGAGGCCGCCCCCGCACCCTCGTTCCCACCGACCCCGAACGGATGGTTTCGGCATTGCGTCTCTTGGACGAAAGGGCTGCTCCCCTCGGCCTGGAAGCGACGTACGAGGCGACCCATCACGGACCGGCGGTCAGCCTTCCCGCCTTCTTCATCGAGATCGGGTACGGAGAGCTCCCGCAGCCGCCGTCCGAGGCGGTCCGCGCCTTGGCCGACGTGATCCCTCGGATCGAAGTGGTCCCGGGGGACCGGGTCGCCCTCGGGGTCGGCGGCGGACACTACGTGCCGCACTTCACGGACCTCGCGCTCCGTCGAAGATGGGCTTTCGGCCACCTGCTATCGCGTCACGCTCTCCCGGAGATCGACCGAGCCACTGCCGTCGAGGCGTTCGCGGCGACACCGAGGGCCGAAGGAGTGGTCTACGCGCGCGCCGAGGACGCGGAACACCCTGTACTGGCCGGGATTGGCCCTCGACTCCGGGAGCAGGACGCTCCCGACCGAGAGCGGGCCGGGGGCCGTTCGTCTACTGACGGCGATCGTTCGGCTTCTGGAACATGATCGCGCCGGAACGATAGACCGCCTTGCCCAGACGAAGGGACTGGGTCGAGGCGACGCTCGGCGAGCGTTCCGCGAGCATCAGACTCTCGACGATCTGGCGGAAAAGCGCACTCTGATTGATCTCGGGGTGCCGGTTGAGGAACTCGCTTTCCTCGGGGGTGATCGTGATGTTCTTTCTCATCATCCCTTGGGGCATCGATTCGATCTTTGTGCGGGCAGCCATAACGTTCGGAATTGATTACACGTATAAGTGCGTATCCCCCAACTGGGACACCTCGAATACTAAGGGCCTTCGATAGGGTCGAGGGGGTCGGTCAACGCTACCTCCGGTTCGGAGCATTCACCCGCCGATGAGGCATCTCTTCTGAGAGGGTCGGCTCCCGCTCCCGCTTCCGAAGCTCCTGTCGGAACGATGCGGGAGGATGCCGCTCCATGCGGTCAGTTTCATACTCCCTTCGCAAAAACCGAAGAAGGGCATAATCTGCCCTATCCCCGTCGTCCTCATGGTGGTAGGGAGTGAGGAGTTCCGCGACCCATCCCCGTATTGGAATCTCGGCGTATTGCGCGGAAGATTTCTGACCGAAAATTCGGCCGGATTTCTTGGTGTGTCGATAGCTGAACTTAGGATACAGCTTGTCTTGTTTGGTCGGGTAATTCTCGATAAGTTTTTCGAGTTGGCTCGGGTTCCGCTCCATCCGCTCAATCCACGCATCCAAGTAGAGTTTGATGGCGTCCTTGAACATCGACCGGAGCTCTCGAAGATTCTTCCCCTCGGTCACGAGGCCGGGTAGGCTCGGGACGGTTCCCGTCCAGTAGTCCTTTCCCGTACGGCGGTCCCTGTGGGGGTGAGCGAGACATCGGTAACTCTGCCCACCGACGCGGATGGTGAGGTCCTTCGGGAAGTTCTCGGTGAATGTGATGATGCGGGTTCGCTGCGCATAACGCATCCCGGGGGGTGAATGGCGGGTCCTTCCGGGGAGGGTTCCCACTGAGTACTTGCGGACGTTCTCGGGTCCGATGAAATTTACGAAGCGCCGGGTCATCGCGTCGATTTGTGGGCGAGTCTCACTGGGGTCTTTCGAGACAATCCAAAGTTCGTAGCGGCGGCGCGTCATCGAGGAAGAGAGGGATTGGTGACCTATTTCAATCGACCCGTGATGAAAGGGCCCGGGCCCCGTTTGAGGGGAGTCCTCCCCTCGACGCCCAGTTGAGACCTTGCCGTGGAGCGTCTGCCCACAGGGAGTAAAGGGGAGAAGAAGAGTAAAATCGTCGGTGTCGAATCCCCTATCAGATGCCGAAAGTGACCCCCACCAAGCATGGGCGCGATTTGGACTCCAAGGACAAGAAGCACGACGCCCACATCCGGCTTGAGAGATTTCCGCGAGAACGGAAGGCGGCCATCTTTATCGACGTCTTCGACTCTTCGATAAAGGACGCCACGAAGGCCCACGTGGAGAGTGAGTTCTTTCCCCTGACAAAGCGAGGGGCGGCCGATGCCAGCGACTTCCTTCTCGGCTACGGTTTTGATGCGACCGTCATACTACCTAAGTAGGTCCTCCGACTCGATGACGGTAGTGACTCGGGGACCCACGCCCTTCTTGAAGTGGGCAGGGGGGAAGGCTCAGCTTCTTCCCCAGATGGAACGGTGCTTCCCAAGCAGTTATCGGACTTACTTTGAACCCTTTCTGGGAGGGGGAGCGGTCTTCTTCTACCTTCGACCGGGACGGGCGGTCCTCTCCGACTCGAATCCCGACCTCATCAATGCGTTCACTGTCGTTCGAGATAACCCACGCGGGTTGATGGAAGCGTTGGACCAGCACGCAACGCGACGGACAGAGAAGGACTACTTCTACGAGGTTCGGGCCCTGAGCGATTCCGCACTCTCCCCTGTGGAGAGGGCCGGTCGGACCATCTTCTTGAACAAGACGTGCTTCAACGGTCTGTATCGCGTCAACTCCGAGGGGAGATTCAATGTCCCTTGGGGCGGATACAAGAATCCGACTTTGTACGACCGGGAGAACCTACTGGCCGCGAGCGCCCTCCTTCGGGGGAAGAAGATTCTCCTTTCGGACTATCGTAAGGTCTGTCCGAGAGCCAACTTGGGTGATTTCGTTTATCTCGACCCCCCTTACCATCCCTTGAGTGAGACCTCCAAGTTCACCAGCTACACCAAGGAGGACTTCGGGAACCGGGACCAGAGACAACTCGCGGAGACCTGCCGAAGGCTCGATAAGCGCGGGGTGCTCTTCATGCTCTCGAATTCCTCGACCCCACTCATCCGTTCGCTCTACGACGGGTTCCGCATCGAGGTCTTGAAGGCCAAGCGGGCAATCAACAGTAAAGGGACGGGTCGGGGCGCGATTGACGAGCTTCTGATAATGAACTTCGAATGAAGTCGAACGACAGCCTCTGGGCGGAGATAGTTCAGCGGCTCGGGCTCAATCTCGACCAGCCGCTCACCACTCTGACCGAGACGCAACTCAAGGTGGCCCTCAGTGGGCGGAAAGACCTTCGAAATCTCGTCTCGATGACCTCGATGGAACAGTGGGCCACTCCGCTGAGGCAGAAGGACGTCTTCGTGCTACCTCGGTCGCGGTCGGAGTGGGTGCTGGTTCACGGGAAGGGATACGAGAAGCTCGACGACCCCGGCGAGGCGGAGCTGTTTCAGTCGAAGCTACCGATTCGACTCACCACCCTATCCTACGGACGGGGGGAGAATCCGTTCCTCAACCATGCGTACCACAGCGGCCTACTCAGCCACTTCACTGGAGTCCCGACTCTCTTCGAGACACTGTCCGGAAGGAGCGGAACGTCCGCGTTCAAGTTTCGTGTCGATGGCATACCAGACCTCAATGTGGAACAGGGAACTCAGATGGACATCGACAAGGGCTACGAGAGCGAAGACGCAGTCCTGCTCTTCGAAGCCAAGGCTCGCCCCCAGAAGTCGTTCCTGATTCGGCAGCTCTACTATCCGTTCCGCTCCCACCGGGACTTCCAGCAGACGACAGGTCTGATGCCCAAGTCGGTCCGCCCATTCGTGTTCGTAGCCGACCCCGACGGAGGGACCTACTCGCTCTGGCAATTCGAGTGGCGTGACTCGGAGGTGGGGGACTACGAGGCTATTCGGTTTGTCAAGTCCCGGAAGTTCCGAATAGACGACCAAGCCCCACCGAGCGACCAGTACACTGAGATTTCCCCTGACCCCTCGGTACCCGAGATTCAGGCCAACGACCTCGACAAGGTGACCAACCTTCCGTTCCTGATACCGCAGGGCATTGACACAGCGCAGAAGTGGGCCGACTATCACGGATTCGCGCGTCGTCAGGGAAACTACTACCAAGCTGCGGCTGCGGCCCTCGGGCTCGTGGGGAGCGACGAGGGAATCTTCGGCCTCACACCAGAGGGCAAGCGATTCGTCACTCTGTCTCCGGAGCAGCGCGACAGTTTGGTTGCCAAGCGGTTACTCAACGTCTCGACCGTCAATCGCGTCTTCGCGCTCTCTATCGCTCGAGGGTCCGACGGAGCAAGCATGGATGACATCGCGCGGGTCATCCGAGAGACACGGGGGCTCTCGGGAACGACTCCGCCTCGCCGTGCCTCGACTGTCCTCGCTTGGTTCCGATGGCTCGCCCAGGCTACTGGGACGGTGGTGGTCGAAGGCCAGCGAATCTATTCGAGAGAAGGGTGGGAGAGGAAGACGGGGAGAATCTGACCAACGAGGTCGAGATAGAATGCCCTACCGTGACCCTGAGAAGCGACGCGAATATCACCGGCGGTACCGAGCGGCCACCCGCGAGAAACAGCGCGAATACCAGAGGCGGTACCGGGTGGCCAACGTTGAGATGCTTCGCAAGAAGAAACGCGAATACCAACGACGATGGGTCAAGGACCACCCTGACTATTTTCATCAACGCTACGAAGAGAAGAAGAAGACCCGAAATGGGTAGGGTTTCCAACGGGGACGCCGGTTACTTCTTTGGCGCGACCAACTTCTCAAGGAGTTGCCCGACCGCTGGCAAGTCTCCGAGGAATTCGCCTTTGTAACGCACCAAGTCCGACCACTTCTCCCCATATCGCAGCATGACTTCCTCCCTTTGATATCGGTTCGGGTGGCCGTTAACGAATGTGAAAATTTCGTTGGACCTTCGGACCAGCGCATAAAGGGCGTTCACCTTCTCGGACACATCGGGACCGAGATTGGTGACGCGGCCGACCTGCCGCAATTCCTCGTAGGTGCTCGTCGGGAGGTAGGGAAAGTCCTGAGTGTAATTGGCCAGAGTGATGAACGACGGAACCCGAGCCTCCAGCTCCTTCTTGACCTTTGCAAGTTCGGAGAGCAGGACGAACGCCGAGTTTGCCCGTTCCGCGTCGCGGTCCTGCTGCTTGTCTTTGACCGAGAAGCGCCGACCCAACCACCAGCCGAGCCAGCCCGCGAGAATTGGGCCGGCGATGGACGTCCCCGCAAGGACTTCAGTGGTCTCGCTCAGCCCCACGGTCACCGGAACCCGAACGGGGCTACATCAGCCTTCGGATTTTCTCCTCGGCGTGGCTGAACGGTGGCTACTGAACTTATAGGCCATCAGCGTCTCGGAGGTCTGTCGACGAGCATGACGATTCCCATCTACACAAGTTATGAGGACCTGACAGCGGTCGTTGATTACCTTAAGACGAAAGCCACGGGCGTTCCGTTGAAGGAAGCTCGGACCGTCGTTGACCCCAAGCGTCTCGACGGCCGGAAAATCTCCTCGTTTCAAACATGGGGATTCATCACAAAGGACACTGACCGTCTCAATCTGACGGCCCAAGGCCGCGATTTTGCACGTCTCGACGCTGCGGGAAGGTCGAAAGCGCTTTGGAGCTTCCTATCCGCCGTCCCCTATTACCGAACAATCCTCGAATGGCTCCACCATTCCAAGGCGACTTCGGTCACCAACGTCGAAGTGGCGGCCCGTTGGCACGACCACAGCAAGGAAGAGGTCGGCACTGGCAACGAGAACACCCTCAAGGACGGCGCGGTCACGTTTCTCGGGCTGGCCCAAGCGGCCGGTTTGGGCACATTCACATTCGGCCGACATGGCAAGCCGACACGGTTTGACCCGAACGGAGCTGCGCTCGCCGAGTTCGTTGGGCTGCCGGCTCCACCGGCGACTCCTTCGCTCGACGCCTACACCGATGGTGCTCCGTCAGGAAGGGACGAAGCACCTCCACCGCCGCCCCCACCCGGCAGGTCTCGGCCAATATTCGTCGGACACGGCAAGAATCACGAGCCGGTCGAAGCGCTGAAAAAAATATTGAACCAGTTTCAGGTTCCATACCTCGTGGCTGAGGACGAGCCGCATGGCGGCAGGCCTATCTCCAAGAAGGTCGCCGACCTGATGCAGAAATGTGGCTCGGCCATCTTCGTGTTCACCTGCGATGAGCAAACGACCGATGCGAAGGGGAACGTCGTGTGGCGCCCTAGGGACAACACGGTCTATGAGTTGGGAGCGGCCACCGTTCTCTACGACGGCCGAGTCGTCATCTTTAGAGAACAGGGCGTGGACTTTGCCTCGGACTTCTCGGACTTTGGTCACATCACCTTCGAGAAGGGTAACATAGAGGCGAAATCCGTGGACCTGCTCAAGGAATTGGTCGAGTTCAAGCTGCTGAAATTCATGGCGGCCTAGGTTCGGAACCTTGGGGGTTCTCCCAAGGAGTCGTGCGGACCGAGACTGAACGAGCGCCCGCTTCCGAATCGCGTGGATGACGAATGAATCAGCCATGATTGACCACCCCGAACGGACCATGCACGACGTTCCTGTCCCGGCGGAGGTAACGAACTTCGACCGAAATGTGCTCAAGTCGCGACCTTACGTTTTGGGGGCAATCCTTGCCGGACTGTTTGTCGATACCGTCGTCGCGCTCAACTTCCCCGCGTCCTTCCCAATTATGGCAGCCTCGGAAGTCGCTCTGGCCATTGGCACATTGGCCCTAGCGTACGGGGCTCTACTTCAGCTCGCATCGACCGTCGTCACGAGACGCGACGAGGCTATGTGGCGCGCCCAACAACGGGCTGACCGGGCCAGGGACCGAGAGCCTAACGTCATAGTGGGCCTGAGACCTCTGCCGACGGTCCGGAAGTCGATATCCACTGACCCGGCAGACCCTCCTGACAAAATGGTAGTCAGCCAGTTCGATGAAGCGGAACTCTTTATCGAGAACGTGGGGCCGGGTATCGCTTCAGGACTCTCCGCGCGAGTCGTTACGCTTTACAGAGACGTCCAGCCGAGCGACTGGCGACCAGACCCCGATAACCCCGACCCGGCTCGACAGTGTGTCGGGCCGGACGACTTGCTTGACGAGGAACACGGATTCCACGAGGCCCCGTACGGTTTGCCGTCGTCGTACCTCGCTATAGGTCCGGACAACCGAATGCGATTGTTCAAACCCGATGAGTGGGAACAGTGGTCAGGCAACGAGAGCATGGAGGATGACCGCGCCTACATTGTCATTGTTGAGTATACCGACTTGGAACATAACCAGTCGAAGAAGGTGGTTGGGGGTGCGTATTGGGTCCCCAAGATTCCGGGATTGCGCGGAGACCCTGAGGACTATGACGACACGTTTCTCACGCGAAGCAGGTGGTTTCAATCTCGCAGCGACTTGATTGACAAGGTGTTGGCTGATTACGAGAAGTGGAAGACCGCGTCCAAGAAGCGAGCCCTGGAAGAACAACTCGATGCTCTTGGGGGTCTGTCTCCAGCATCTGAGTCAATCACTAAGTAAACGGTCGCTCCACGGTGAGTTGAGATGGTCGCGACCAGCACTTCCCCTACGAAAGCCCAGGACCGGCCACTCCTTGTGAGCGGGTTTGACCACTTGGTCCTTCATTACCGACCTCACTTCTTTGCCGGAGTGGTCGTGGCACTGGCCGCGGATTTTCTCGTCGCCCTATTCGCTCCTTCGACCCTTCCGATTGTCTCAGCCGCAGAAGTTGGCCTGGCGATTGGGACACTTGCCCTCGCATATGCTGGCCTTCTCCAACTGGCTTCGAGTGTCGAATCAAGGCGCGAGGAGGCCGAATGGCGACAACACTTGCGGGAGGACCGGGAAAGGGAGGACCGGAACACAAATCGCAGTGAGTACCGGCGACATGGGCTGTGGCTCAATCAAGCGGTTTTTCAGCACTTGCCGTCCTTGAGACTTCAGAAAGAAGTGGGCTATCCCCAAATGCACGACGGGAGCGGTCTGGTTGTAATCTGGGCGAACAACGACGTACTGCTCGTCGAGCGGTTACCCAACTGGCCCCAGGCGATTCAGCATCTGACTTCGGATGTCCATCTGAGGCAAAGTGTCGAGGCCGTCACCAGGTCGTCTCTTGGGTACTACTACGTGCGAGCTGACACATTCAAACAACTGGTGGCGAAACTTTCCGAACTCGTCGAAAAGGAGTACGGACCCGAGATGAGAGTCAAGGACGTCTGGGAAGGGCAGGTTCCTCCATGGTGCAACGTGGAACGGATGGCGTGGGTTGCACTCACCCAAGCCGAAAACCCTGATTTTCTCAAACAACCCCTCTTCAATTCTCCGAACCAATCATTCGTCGCCCTCGCCAACATTCAGTTTCTGGGGGGCCGAAATTCAGAGGAGTTGGACTCGACCCGACTCCAACGAATCTGGGACCGCGTCCGGTCAGACGAGGAACTGGCGGCGGGCATGAAGCAGGTCGTGGAAAATTGTCGCCAGGCCAAGGAGCAAATTTCGGTGTTCGGCGAACAAGCCTTGCACTATTCAAACCGCCTCGCAATGACCGAGGACTTCGAGGGCGAATGTGACGAGTGTTCCAAGCGCTGGAAGCCCCGATGAACGAAGACCTCCTGTCCGTCGTGGCCCTCTCGGTGAGCATTGTCGCCCTAATCTTCGGTCTCGTCGCACTCTTTTTTCCCCTTAGACAATGGTACCGAGACGAGCTGTCTCGGTGGCCTTTCAGGGTCGAGTTGCATGGCCAACTGAAGGACGTCTTCTTCCTCCCGCCGACTTTTTGTTATCGTATTACGAACCTCTCCTCGAAGACCGCATTCTTCCAGGCCGGCTACATATGGAGCGAGGACCGAGCGCCCAGCCTTGTCAGTCACGTGAGCGAGTGGCCGTCTCGACAGCAAGCCGGACTTTTTATAGAGATTCCTCCGAACGTTTGGCGAAACCTCCACATTAGTCTGTTCAACAAGGAGTTCGGAAAGTTGCCAGAGCAGTGGTCACTCGTGTTCACAGAGTTCTACCACTCTCAAATGTACCAGCAGTACGATTGGCCGAGTCACCTGAACCGTCCCATCGAGGAACCTTCGACCGAGATTCCGTGGGGAGCGGCTCACGAGAGCGTCGAGTACCTCTCGACGGCCCCTTTGAAACGCCCGAAGCCGGCAGAGAAGGCAGCGAGTAGCTAGAGTCTGAATCCGAAGCCGAGGTCGCCGACGACCATTCTTCTTCGGAAGTTACGGGTGCCAGAGTACTCTTGGTCGCTCGCCTTGGTCCCGACACACTCTTCAATTCCGTTTGGGGCGATGGAGAATTGGTCACGAATGAGAAGGACCAACCCGCTCACTCTAATCACCTCCGAACGAGTACGTGAACTCGAAATCGACGTCGGTGAACTCGAGCATCTGAAGGAGAACCTGAGCAGGTGGATTTACGATGAAATCCCGCTTCCGACGGGCTACCCTGCCCAGGTCGCGGCCACCCTTGCCCGGATTAACGACCGTCTAGCGACAATTCGTCCTGGGCTCGCACACTTCCCGTGGACTCGCGAGTTTCTCGACATCGTTCTCAAGTCGAACAAGCGGGGGCTGAAACTCAACATCGAGATGGGGACTCGAGAAATTCGAATCTGGGCAACTGCAATCGTGCTGCTTCACTCGCAGTTGGATGTAGGCTCGGTTTACCTACACCGGCTGTTAGAGATGCTTCCACGAAACGTCAAGTTAGCGGAAGAAACCAAGTTGTTCTGGGAACAGTGGACAACTTCCCGACTCCATGAACTACCGACAAGGGAACGGAGATGGTTCTACATCTGGACGGCAATTGGGCTCTACGGAATCGCGACCCTCGCCGTCACGTACGCTGCGGTCTGGTTTCCGATATTGTTCAGGATACTCCCATCGTTTCTGTTTCCCTTGGTGCTAACCTCACAAGGACTCCAGGCCTACCCAGGCATCTTACCTCCTGGCCTTGGTTACTCTTCGTTGGTCGTTCTCGCAGTCATCTTTGCTACAGAGATTCGGGCCCTCTACGGATTTGTCAACATCCAACTGAACTTGCACCGGTTCAGCATGGTGTTTCGTGCTCGGTGGGAAAGAGCTCTTGACGAGGCGGAGCGAACGGAGCTAGATGCAATGAACCAGGCACTCGAGCGATGGCCGGGGGAACGACCCGGCCCTCACCGAAGCACGTTCAGGCGCCGGAGAAAGTCCTCACGGCGTGAGCCGGGCTAAGTCTGCACTATAACCAATGACGGCTTCGTCGGTCCCGTCGGGCCATAACAGAAGGAACCAGAGTGGGTCTCCTTTTGAGAAAGGAAGGAACTCCTCCTCGTTGGGCCGGAGCGTCATAGCAAAGGTCTCTCCTTCACAACCGCGGTCATCTCATCGTGGCTCGCCGTAAGGTGGAGGGGTCGAATCTTCGCCCGGTTTAGGTAGTATAGGTAACCTGCCACCGAGGGTCTAAATACTGCCCCAATCTCTCAACTAACCGCCAGGGGCACTTGAGGGTCCAGAAGTTATGGGTTATCCGGAACCCACTCCTGAAGTGAGAGGAAAGCGCGCCAGGGGAATCCAAGAGGACCTCGGCCGGAAGCACATCACCAAGGCTACCAGTCGGTGGCGTGGGTCGAAGGAATCGTACGAGTTCTTGAGCAAGAGGTAAAGACGGGTACACGCCGACCCGTCAATTCGTGAGGCAGGGGTGGCGCTGCGTCTAATCCCACTCGAGGAGCTTCGCATTGAGAGATTCCGAGAGACTCTGGACGTTCGCACGTTCGACTGTGAGGACAGGGAACTCAACGACTTTTTGACAACCAAGGAGGTCGCGAAATACGAGAGAGAGGGTCTCGGAAAGACGCACCTTGTCTACTGGCAGCCCGAAGGCAAACTGGTTGCGTACTTCACAATCTCTTTTGAGAGTCTGAGGCTGAACTATCTCAAGTCGGTGAAGAGTTTCTCCATTCCTGGAGAAATACGGGTTGAGTCCATCCCGGGCATCAAGATTGGACGACTGGCGGTCGAGAAGTCCTTCAAACGCCGCGGCATTGGGGCTCATATTCTCAGATACATCGCAGGATTGGCAATACAGGCGCCTGCCGCCGCGAGAATTCTATTCGTCGAAGCGTATCCAGAGTCCGTTGAGTTCTATGAGAATTTTGAATTCATCCGAGTCGAGCATCATCGATTTAAGCGTCGCCGGACCATCCTAATGTACTTCGACCTACGAAGACTCCCGGAGTGGCCCGGGTCCGCATAGACTCGCTCGACGCGAGGGGTCCCGAAGTCGTTCAGTCTACCGGATAGCGTTCCACAAAATCGCGAACTCCCTCGATTGCATGTCTAATTTCGGTCTCGTTCTGAACTCCATACTCGCCGTGAGCCGGCTCGTTCCGCATTTTCAACCAAAGTTGAACTCGTGCATGGTCGGCCTTGGTGCGATAGGCTCCATTCCTCTGGAGAGAGTCGTTTATCGTTGAGGCACTAACGAACCCTCCGCCCTTTCCGGGCACATGAATGCCGCGCTGTCCGGCGAGCTTCCGGACATGTTGCTCCAGAACTCCAACCGACGTCGTGAGCGCTTGGTCAGAATAGCCCGCATCAAGGAGATGGTCGGCCATTTCGAGAAAGTCCCTGAAGGTCTCTCCGCGAATCAGACCCGGCAGGTTCACAAGATGACCCGCCGTGTAGTCCTCCTTAATTGCGCGCACCAAACCCTGGAGGACCTGAAGTTGAAGGTCTGAGTAAGTCACAGTCATGGCAAGGCAGCGGGTCAGCTCCTCCCGGAACGCGCTGTTAGGTAGGGTGCGTCGCTCGATGGACGTCCGAGCACGCGCAAGCAACGTGGCTCGCTTAGGCATTTGGACCAAACGCCAACTTTGACCTGCGGCAACCAGCGCCGCGTTAAAGGCGTGGTCAACGTCGTCTAGGTCTGCTATGGCCTCATCGTGAATGGGGTCTGTTGACACACCCTTGGTGACCACTCAAGGATTCAAAGTGTTGTCGCGGAGACTTGTGGCTCCGTTCTTCGACGGGATTCACAGCAGAGGCTTCTCCCTCACGACCTCTGTCATCTCGTCATGGCTCGGGGTCGCGTAATGCTGCTGAATCACGCGGATGGTATCCCCCGTCAGCTCCGAGACCTGCTCGGGGCTCCAGCCCCTCCTCTGAGCGAGTTTGACGCAAGTCGCTCTCAAGGCATGGAACGGTCGGGGGTGGAGCCCTGCCAGCCTTAACGCGCGCTGAAGGACATTCCAGGCAGTCTTTCCGTCGAGATGCTTCACTCCCCGATGCGAGGAGGGGAACAAGTAACGGGAGTCCCCGAGCAGAGAGTTTGCGTAGCGGCGCAGCCACTCCAACGTCTCTCCACTCACTCGAACGAGATGCTGTCGGCGCTTCTTGGCCTCATAGAATTGAATCTCTCCCGTTTCGAGATTCACGCCGCTCCGCTCGATACCGATGAGGTCCTCCCTCCGGATACCCGTGGTAACGGCCAATCGAAGGAGGATGTGGTCCCGGAGCGATGACGTGAACCGAAGGACCTCTCGGACCTCATCCTCAGTCAGCGCGTCCCGCCCGGTCCTGTAGATTTCCCCATTTGTGCTCATTGAAGGGAATCTATTCCCAAGGACGTACGTAAACAGACCAGTACCGAGATGTCGGATTCCCTTCATTCGGGGGTATCGGGAACCGGAATCACGGGTCTAGCGAGGAGCCGAAGTGAGGCTATGGTGAAGCGTTCGTGACCCATCGATTCCAGCGTAACCTCGGTATCCCTCCGCATAGCGCGCGGGCGAATGAAAATCGTCGCGACAGCACTACCGAATGTAAGGAACGGGCTCGTGACTCGCCTGGTACTGTGGAGGTGGTGGGGGAACCCTCTCGCGAAACCGAGACAAGAAACCGAAGAGGACTACACCGCCGGCACCGAAGACAGTTACCGCTATCAGAACTGACGTCGGGTCCCAATGCTCGTCTTGGTAGAGCCAAACAATCAGAAGAGCAATGGAGAAGAGCGCCGCCAGCCCAACGAATGCCCACAATAACCAACGGGCGGTCGGGCTGAGCGCCATCGCCGTTCGTGATTAGTATGGACACCCGGCCACACCATGTCCCAAGACTAGACCCGCTACAACCAGCAAGAACGCGATGAACCCGGATGATGCTATTATGAATGGACCGCCAACCGGGAAAATCGTGATTCCGACGAGGAGGATGGCACCACCGAAGAGCAAGAGTGACAAGCCCGAACCGCAGACTGCGAGTTCAAAGACTCCAATCGCGAAAACAACCACCGCCCCCAATGCGGTCACTGCGCCTCCGACGATGCCGCCGACCATGCGACGTGAAGCCCTCCACGCGATAAATCCCTCTCGATTATGTCTCGATGGGAGAACAGATGCTTTCTTGCTCGGAGTGCCGAGTTCGCGCGCCCGACTCACGTCTGTTCCTGCCCGCCCCACCGACCTGTTGATTCTCCGTCCGGACTCATGCCAACCCGGCCCACTGGATACGCTCGGTCCGGAGATGGCTGGGCTCCAGCCGTTCGAGTACGGGAGCGCAATCGTCGCAAGCAGATTGGATGTGGTCAGGGCCCGCATCTTGCCGGAACGTCAACCGGGTAGCCTTCGGCTTTCCGCAGGAGCAGCCCATGTTGGAGGAATCGGTGACGACGATAAAATCCGACCGACTCGGTACTCAGCGTCGTGAAACAACTCTGGAGTCTGGAGGGTCCCCCTCGTGGGCTCCCTCTCCTATCAGTATCGATGCACCGTTACGAGGGTGTGGGCGTCCAGATGTGAGAGTTCTGGAAGAGACCGAGGACCGTGGCTCTACGGCATTTTGAATTGTGTCTCGCGGAGCCACTTTCGATTTGTCGAGGAGAACGCAATTCTGTCTCCCCCTTTGAGACACAATTCAAGGGGGATTTTCTCGGTAGTAGAGGACTAATTCTGTCTCAAAGTTCCAGAGGGGGTGTATTCTCATTCCAAATCTCATATTACACCCCCCCAGGGGCCTGAGACATATTCTCCGTCTCTGAGGAGGATTTGACACCGAATTGTGTCTCAGGGTGGGAAAAAACGCGAATCTCTTTCGGAGGAGAAGCCGAGACACAATTCGAGCTTCGAGGGATTTCAGCGTAGTCGCCTGACTCTACTCCTCCAGGAGGCCCAGATGTCGGAGGAGGTCCCAATTAACCATCCACAACGTCGGGGGACGACCCGGGCCCTTCCTCCGAGTGACGGGATTCGCGTCATCCTTCTTCCACGTCTCGCTTCCCGCTTCGGGACGGTAGTGTATCACGACCGACGTCGGGTCGGGGTCGGGCCACACGCCGTCATCGTTCGACTTCATCATGGCCTCGGAGTGGCTGACCAATCCATCCGTGGGAGTTCCCCGTTCGTATCGACCCCAGAACAGGTTATGTCCCGACTCGGGTGGAATCCCCATCTCTGCGGTGAGCTTGGCTTCCATCTCTTCGCGACTGAAGGCTTTCGGTTCCTTCGGAGTACCAACCAACGACTCGATGGACCCATCCGCCAGTAGCCGTATCGACTCGAGTCTCCGTTGGTCCGCTTGGGTGAGCTTCTTCGAGCTTCGTACTGATGCCTCCATGAGCAGACATTCCTCCAACTCGGGCTCATGGCTCGGGTCGGGAAGCTCGACGTGTGAAGGGAGCGGGAAGGGAGCCTTGCTCAGGTAGTAGCCCATCGTAACCGCGACGTCCCGCTGCTCGAAGTCGTCCGTGATGAGCAAGGAAGGTCGTTTGCTCTCCTGTCGAATGACCCAGTCGGCGGGCTTGTCCACCGAACAGGACTGAGGGTGAAACTCCCGTCGGAGGTAGCGGAGATAAGTGGTCACAACCTCCAGCGCAATCTCATCGGCGGAGTACGACAAGCCCCGCGACGGTTTGTCCTTCTGTCGTTTGATTCGTTCTGCCTTCGACCGAATCTTTAGTTCCGAGAGGACGAACTTCTCCGCGACCCCCGCTGCTGACCCACTCATCACGGTCTCGTAGAACTCGTTCTGTACTGCCATTTGGATAGGAACACAGGCCTCGTATTCCTCCAGTCCTCCGCCCGTCGTTCCCCACCGGACGTGACCAGTGGCGACGTACTCAAGGAAGGTCCCCCGGAACCGACTGTCCTGCTGCTGCATTGCGGGGAACCATTCTCCACCCTCGGGTAGTTGAATGAGTCCCGCAGTTCGGATGGGGGAAGTGAACGGTGGCTCCTCATCCTTCTTCTTCCCCTTCTCTCGCGGACGAGGCCCACCAAAAAACTCGGACGGGGAGCCGCTCGTGGGTCGAGATACGGTGCCGACGTAAGCTCCGAAGATGTCCTGAACTTGGTCGAGAGCGATGCCCTTTCCTCGGCGATAAGCACCAAGGATTGCCCATTGAATCCAGAACGACCACGGGGTCTTTCCGTGGTGGTAACAGAAGGGAGCCTTCCCCTCCTTATGCGCGAACCAATTATTCCGATGGGCGACCGTACAAGCGAGCAGGTGGTACGTGGCGAGAGGAATGGTCCGCTCGAAATCGTCGGGGTCCGACTTCGTTTGCTGAACGAAGATGCGACGTAGAAGCTCGACCAGTCCGCCGGTCTGAATCACTCCGAAGTAGCCCCCGACCCGAATCTGTTCGGTCTCGGAGAGTCCTGCCCACCAAGTCAGGAATACGGTGTCGCTCTCCAGTAGGTGGTTGACCAACGGCTTCCCTTGCTCCTCCTCCCACTGGATTGCGGGGACTTGATGGGGTCCCGCATGAATCACACCGACGTCGAGTTCCGCCTTGAGTTGCTCCTCGTGTTCAGCCTGCGCCTGGAGTAGTTCCATCGCTTCCGACTGTTCGGAGGACTCAGTGGAGGGCTCGCCGACTGCCTCTTGCTGAAATCGTTGAATCTCCTTCGCGACCTCTCCGATTAAGTCGTTCCCACAGAGCGCGCAGTGTTCAACCTCCCGTCTCTTGTGCTGGCAGGGCCGGTCGCAGCGCTTACAGGCGGTCTTCAGCCATTGACCATGTTCACAACAGAGCGGACACTTCCCGATGGGACGCTCGTGGATACACCGAGTGTCGGTCATGCGACCCTCCTCGGGAGGTCGTTCATGCTCGCGAGAATCGGGACGAGCGCCTTCGCATCGAGGTGACGGTCCTTGACGAATCGGACAAGGGCCCGCTCTCCCTCGTTCAGTCGCGGCTCCGACCCTCCTCCGGTTCGCTTCTTCTCCCAGTCCTGGTACTCGGGATGTCGAGCGAGCCACCGCTCGAACTTCTCGTTCGGCAGGAGGATGAGTCGGGAGGGCTCTGCGATTCCCTTCGCTATGCTACTGAGCGGGGGTAGGTGGAGAGACTGGTCGTAGGCCTCCGAGACCTTTCTTTGGATGCGATGGATACCAATCTCGTCGCGGTGGTCGGTGAGTTGGTGTCGGGCCCGTTCGTGCTCCCACGGAAATCCTCGACGTCTCCCCGCTTCCTGAATCCTCCGAGCGAGTTCAGGTTGAAGCTGGGTTCCACCCACCGCGAGGCGGGGGTCGGCCCGTATCGCGGTACGAGACTCAGCTACTATCCACGGAGGTCGAACAGGGACTTTATGGAGTGGGAGTCGATTCTTCATTCGTGCTCCTGTGACGGGAGTGCGCTGAGGGTCGGGGGTTCCTTGCTGGGGACCCGACTCTCAGCGGTCTGACGACCGCCCATTGTTCTCATCATCTGACTCCGACGTTATGACGGCCGTCGTACCGGAACCTTGAGTTCGAACGCCTTGCCCTTCGCGTTCGTGATGGTCCGCTCGATATCGTGACGGTGTTCCCCGAGCCACTTGCTCGCAGTCGCGACAGTCTGTTTGTCATCGCTCTCTTCCTTGACGAGTCCGATGAGAGCCGGGAGGACCTTCGTACTCCACTCCCCTTGTTCGGACGCCTTCGACAGGCCGACCACTTTGTCCTCGGTCAGCTTGAGGGAGAGTTCGGTGGGCTTCGGCTCGACCTTCTTCGTGTCGGGATTCTTCGGGTCGGTGGGCTTCCCGGGTTCGGGCTTCTTCCCCATCATGTGAGGAACCCTCCCAACGAATACACCATCGTCATGATGGTCGAGTAGGAGTCGGCTGTCGTTTGGTCGGGGAGATTCTTGACGTAATCCCGAATGGCCTCGTTGTTCTTCGCGTAACGTTGCGCGAGTAGTCGGGATTTCAAGTCGCGGAGGTCGATGGCGTCGGGGGTCACAGCACACCTCCCCTGAGGTCGCGCTGCGCTACCTCACGAACCGCGTCGTTGAGGAATCTCCAGAGGGGAACTCCCCTCTTTGCAGCGGCTACCTTGGCGAGCCGCTTGACCTCACCTTCGAGGCCGTCGTTCGTCGATGGTCGTGTCTTCGGAGGAAGACTCATCCAGCGAAACTAATCGCTGACAAGCGGCCCTCCTCAGTGCCGCTCGTTTCCGTGGGTACGGTGGTCATGAAGACCTCGATAACCGTATGAGAATTCCCACGATAAATAGTCATGGAATCGGAACAAGGAGTGGGTTAGTGGAGGAGTCGTCGCTTCACTTCGTGACGGATGGCCTCGGGCTCGCGAAGCAATCGAGCGACAGTGACGCTCCCATCGTTGAGCGCTTCCTCGAAGGTTCTCCGAACGATGGCCTCCGAGTCTTCGACCGATAGGGAAGGACGGCGGAGACGGAGGTCCGTAGCGAGCCCCCGAACCTGTTGCTCCTCGAAGTCGCGTCGCTTCATGCTCCGACTCCCGGTGCGTTGAGGACCATTTTATCGGACCCGAGAGGGGCTGCGACGGTCCACCCCTTCGCGAGCATCGCGGGGACGTCGGAGTTTGGGAAATCCTTTTGTCGTGGAACCTCCGGTTCCGGCTTCATCCGTTGAGTGACTTCCTTGATGAGTTCCATCGGGGTCAGGCCGACGAGTCGCTCTTTTTGTCGGGAGGATAGGAGACGGAGGATGGGATTCCCCTCAATGAACGTTCGGTTCATCTGTCGAACATCCGTGACCGCCTGTGCCGTCGCCTGCTGGTTCGTCTCCAGAAATGGGGAACACTTCGAGTAGGTCTCCCGGGCTTCTCTGAGCATGTCCTCGGTCCATTTCTTTCCCACATTGTACCGAGAAGAGACGTCGGTATGACCCATCATCTCCTCGCGGAGGTCGCGGGTGATGAGCCCCCGTCCCTCGGCGAGGTAGAGCTGAGTACTGAAGTAGCTTCGGAGGACGTACGGCCTCCAATGAACTCCTTCGGGCATGACTTTCTTCATCCCGAGTCGGAGGGCTTGAGACAGGGTCGCTCGGGTGATGGGAACGTCGAGGTAATCCCTCCGTTCTCCGGTGATGACGTAGCTCTCGGGGTTGAGGTGCCGTCGCTCCTTGAAGTGACTCAAGAGCAACCCCGCCACTTCCTGTCCTCCGAACGTGATGTAGCCCTTCCCAGTCTTGCTGAGTTCCTCGGGGACGGCGATTTGGAACGGCACCTTCACGAAGTGGGATGTGGGCTTGAGGATGAGGTCGGGGAGGTGTCGGAGTTGAAGGGCCTTCGCACCGTTCGTCCGAGCTTCGTTGTCGCACAAGACCCCGAGCCGAATCCCAGTTTGGGCGACGAGGAAGGCTGCGGTTCGGAATCGAAGACTCAACGTCGCTCCGATGAGAGCAAGTTCCTGGTTCGTCGGGACTCTCTCGTTCGACAGGGACGCGGCGGATAGGAGCTTGAGGTCGGGCCAGTCGTCGAAGGCTACCTTCTGGTGAGTGAAGAAGCTCCGGAGTGCTGCGAGAATTTGTCCGAGATAAGCATCGATTCGTCCCTCCTTCCGTCGCTCATTCACCCACTCGATGAGCCGATGTTCGAGTTGGGCCGGCTCCTCCCGGGCCATCGTCAAGAGGTCGGAGGTCGAGAGGTCCAGAGCTTCCAGCAGCCGGTTGTAGTTACCGAGATAGACCCCGGCCGTGGTGGGATTCTTCAGCTTTCGCTTGTCCATCCACAGCCGTACTTTCTCATCGTCGATTCGCGATTGATTCCCCGTCACGGAAGGGGAATCTCACTCGGAGATATAAAATTAACCGAGGATAATATGCAACCAATAAGTGCGTATTGGTAAACAGGGCCCTCGGGGTTGCGCGGGGAATCGCAGTTCGCCCAAGGTCCGAGATCCCCCTACCGGAGGTAGACGAAGGCGGTCACGAGGTGCGGCTCCTCCCCGCGCTCGTGCGCCCTCCCCTAGCCGCTAGGGCCCACTCAGGGGACCGGCGAGCACGGTAACGGCATGACGGGGGTCCATCGCACGGTCAGCGGCCGCCCGGACCTCTCTGGGCCGGACCGCCCGGAGCGCCGCGGGCCAGTGCGAAAGGTAGTCGCCCGGAAGGCGTTGGTAGGCGACCTCCACCGCGAGCTCGTGAGCATCGGACGTCGATTCGAGCGCGAGCGGGATCTCCCCGATGGCGCTCTCCCGGACCTGGTGCAGCTCCGATGCGGCCACATCGCGGAGGCGCATTTGTTCGAGTTCCTTCGCGAGCATCGGCACGACCTTCCTCCAACGCTCACTCCCGGTCCCGGCTCCGACCGCCCAGTAGCCCCCGAACCGCATGGCTTCGAGTTCGCTCGAAGCGTGATACACGAGTCCGCCGCGTTCCCGAACCCGCTGGAAGAGGCGGCTGAGTTGGGCCCGGCCCCCGAGGATCTCGTTCGCCAGGAACGCCGCGGCGTATTCCGGGTCCGAGCGAGCGATCGAGTCGCCCCCGATTCGGATCTCGACCTGCGACCGACCCGAGAGCTCCACCTTCAGCGTCCGTGCCGAACGCGAGCGGACCGGAGGCAAGCGAAGTTTCGGGGACCGCTTCTCGGCGAAGTTTGAGAAGTGCTCGCGAGCGGCGGCTTCGACTGCCGGAAGTCGAGCGGAGGACGTGATCACCAGAATCGCGTCGCCACTGGTGTAGTGTTCTCGGTGGAAGCGTCGAATCTTCTCGGTCGTGAGTCGGGCCACCGAGCGCGCGTCGCCGAGCCCGGTCGAACGGTAGGGATGTCCCTCCGGATAGGTCGCCCGGAGCAACTCCCGGTCGGCTCGGCTCGCCGGCTGAGTGAGTTCCCGCAATTGGCGCTCGGAAACCTGTCTACGAACGCGGACCAGGTCCTCGGACGCGAACCGGGGTCGTAGGACGACGTCGGCGAGCAGCCCGAGCAACTTCTTCCATTCCGCGGCCGGGCCCCAGATCGTCACTTCGGCCGATTCCGGCGCGCACTCGGTGGTAAGCGTGGCCCCCGCCCGGTCAAGGACGCGAGCGAGTCCCCTTCGGTCGTAGCGACCGGCACCGCTCGCGAGCAAGTGGTTGGCGACCCGAGCTGTGCCGCCTTCGGCCACGGGGTCGAACCCCCATCCTGCGGGGCCGATGTAGGTGGCGGAGAAGCTGGCCACCCCGACCGGCGCGGGTTGCCGGGCGACCGTCAAACCGTCGATCTCCTGACCGTACTCGATCCTCAACGGGGTGGTCTTCTCACTCATCGCCCGCCTCCCCGGTAGGTTCGTAGCGGACCACGACCCGCGAATCGGTCCGGAAGATCGCCTGCGCCTGATCTTTGACCGCACGGGAAGATACCCGCAACAGCGACCGGTACAGTTCGTCCTCGAGAGCCACGGAACGCAGGGTCGCGAAGTAGCCGAGACGGAAGCCGGTCGTGGTCGCCCCCTCGTACGCGAGAGCAGCGCCGCGCCGGATGCGGGTCCGGACCTCCGACATCTCTTTCGAAGTCGGTCCGTCTCGCGAGAGTCGTTCGATCACAGACTCCAAAGCTCGCTCGAGTCGGTCGAGGGTGACTCCCGGAGCCGCCTGGGCCTGAACGGTGAACAGACTGGGGTAGAACCGGGGATTCCAGCCGCTGGTGGCGCGCACCGCGAGTCCCTTGTCGACCAGCGCCCGATACAACCGAGCGGTAGGATGCTCCCGGCGCCCCCTCCAACCCATCCCCGCCGAGAACAGGCGGCTCTCCCCTCCCAGAATGGTGTCGAGTATGAGGGTGGCCGGTGTCGCGGGGTCGGTCAGGGCCGGGGAGCGCCAGCCGACCTGGAGGTACGGAGTAGTGCCAGGACCGTGGAGAGTCGACCGGCGTTCGCCGGTAGCGGGGGGTTCGATATCGGGGACATCCACATTGTCCCCCCACGGTGGGAGCTTCGAGAAACGGCGTCGCACCTCGGTCTCGGTAGTTCGCGGCTCGAAGCCCCCGACCACCACTAGGACCGCATTCTTCGGACCGTAGAAGCGACGGTAGTAATCTCGAAGTTCTTCCGCCGTCATTTGCTCGATGTCTCGGCGGCGCCCGAGGGCGTCCCAACGGTAGGGGTGGATCCGGAACGCGAGCTGGAAGAGTTCCTCCTCGACCCGGAACTCCGGCCAGTTCTCGTTCCCTTCGCGCTCGGAGTGGATTACCGTCCGCTCCCGGGAAACCTCTTCGTCGGAGATCGCGGCCCGGGTCATCCGGTCCGCCTCGATGTCGAGTGGGACGGAGAGATGGTCGCGCGGCACGGTCGTGAAGTACGCCGTAAAGTCGGTGTCCGTGAACGCGTTGAGCTCGCCCCCGACCTTCAAGACGGCGCGGTCGATCTCGCCTTTGGCGTACCTCGGGGAACCCTCGAAGAGCATGTGTTCGACCCAATGCGAGGCGCCCGTGATTCCGGGCCACTCGTTCTTGGAGCCGACCCGATACCACACCCAGACGCTCACCGTTGGGCTCGCCGGGTCCGGGGCCAAGAGCACCCGGAGCCCGTTCGAGAGCGATAGCGACCGAACCTTGGGGCGATGGACCCCCGAACGAGACATCGAACTGGCGCCAGCGCTCGTCGCATATAACGCGCGTCCGGGTCGGGCCGAGGGTCGAACGAGCCGACTCCCCCTCCGGCACAACCGTTAAGCGAGCGTCCCGACCATCGGCCGGCGTGCATCCGGCGCTCCGGCTGGTGCGCGCGGGCAACCTCGGCGTATCGTTCGTGGGAACGCTCGTCGGGGGGCTCGTCGCACGAGGGGCGGGCATCTCCGTCCCGGTATCCCTGTGGCTGGCCCTCGTACTGGCCGGACTTTCCACGTCCCTGGTCACCGCGGGTGGGAACGTCCTCAACGATCTCTTGGACCTCGAGGGAGACCGGACCAACCACCCGGATCGGCCGCTCGTGACCGGCGAGATTTCGGTCCGCGCGGCCCGCGGACTCGCCACGGCCTTGCTCGTTCTCGGGGTGCTGGTCGTGGTCCCCGTCGTCCTTGCGGAGCCGCTGGTGGGGGTGATTCTCGCCGCTGCCGTAGCGTCGCTGCTGGGTTACGAATTCCGGTTCAAGAAAGCCGGTTTGGTGGGGAATCTCGTGGTAGCGTTCTTGACGGGAGTGGTGTTCCTTTACGGGGCGGCCGCCGCGGGCAACGTGCTCGTGCTGCTTCCCTTCGCCGCCATGGCCTTCCTGGCGACCCTCAGCCGCGAGGTGATCAAGGACATGGAGGACGTCGCGGGAGACGTGGGGCGGACCACGTTACCGAAGACCTACGGCCTAGGAGCCGCCTCGCTCGTCGCGCGAACCGCCGTCGCGGGAGGGATCACCCTGAGCCTCGTTCCCCTCATCTGGTTCGTGAGTCCTGGTTCGGGGGTCGGGATTATCTACGTCGTTCTGGTCGGGGCTGCGGACGCGATCTTCGGGGTCTCGGTCTGGCACCTCCCCGACCGTCTGCACTACGAACAAACGATGAGCAAAGTGGCGATGACGGTGGCCCTCTTCGCGTTCCTGGCGGTGGCGTTCCGGTGACGGCGCGCCCGCCGCTCGGCCGGGTCGAGCAGTACCTGTTGAAGCACCTGGGTGGAGGCCCGCTCCACTTTACCCTCATCGACCCGGACAAGTCTCGCGGGGAGAAGGCCGCGACGGTGGCCCGGGGCGCCGCCGCCCTCGGTAGCCACGCGATCCTCTTGGGGGGTTCCACGGGAATCTCCCGAGAAGTCATGAGCGACGCCGCTCGCGCGATCAAGAGAGCGGTCGAGATCCCGGCCATCATCTTCCCCGAAGGTCCGGGTTCGCTGACGCCCGATGCCGACGCGGTGCTCTTCATGAGCCTCCTCAATTCGCGCAACCTCGACCTGGTGATCCGGACGCACGCACGTTCGGCGTCGACGGTTCGGAAAATGGGGCTCGAGGCGATCCCGATGGGCTATCTCGTCGTAGCCCCGGGCATGAGAGTCGGGGAGGTCGGCGCCGTGGACCCGGTCCCCCGCGACGACCTACCGGGGGCGACGGGGTACGCGCTCGCCGCGGAACTCCTCGGAATGCGATTCGTCTACCTCGAAGCGGGCTCGGGGGCACCGGCCCCGGTACCGAGCGAAATGGTCCGAGCCGTCCGCGACGCGTTGGGGATTCCTCTCATCGTCGGCGGCGGCATCCGCTCGGGTCCCGAAGCAAAGACCCTCTTGGATGCGGGGGCGAACGTCCTTGTCACCGGGACGATCACCGAAGAGGAAGGTCTCGGGGCCGCGTTCCGAGGCATCCTCGGGGAGGTGCGTCATGCCCGTGGCGGTTAGCGAGAGCGCGGAATCGGGCGACGACTACCGGCAGGTCCGTCGGGGCCACGTACTCCTTCGCGCTCCGTCCCCTCCGGTCACCTACGGACTGATCCTCGTCGCGAGCGCCGCGCTGGCGGCACTCCTTTGGCTCCCCGATGTTCCGCGTTTCGCCGAGGGCTTCCTCCTCGCCGGTGTCCTTCCCGCGCTGATCGCCTCCGCCGTCACCACTCCCCTCTGCGCGGTCTTGGGAGGGAAGCTCGAATTCCACCGCAGCGTCTTCCTTGCCCTCACCGTCCTACTCGTCCTTCTCCCCCTCGCCGGCCTCTGGCGGCTCGCCCTCGCCATCGACCCTTCCGTCGTCCCGGGACTCACCTACCTCGGCATCTTTCTGGCCGGTCCCGCACTCTGGTTCCGCCATGCGAGCCTGTACGGAGTCTCCCGTCCGAACCACGCCCGCATGCTCGTCCCTTCGCTTCTGCAGCCGGTCCTATATCTCGCCGGATTCTTCGTCCTGGTGACTCCGACGCTGACCCTCGTGGGCGAGGCTGCCTCCTTCCTCGTCCTCGGATTCGTTCTCGCGGTCGCGCTCATCCGCGCGTCGGACCGCCCGATTCGCCGGGAGTTCGGCAGCTCGGGGGTATCCCTTATCCGCCCGCTGCTCGACCATGTGGGCCGGCGCGACCCGGAGGCGACCCGAGCGCTAGAAGCCTTCTTTCTGAAGGACGCCATTCCGGGGGATGTCACGGCCCGGATCCTCGCGTTCTCGCGGAGCGGTTCTGTGAAAGCGACGGTCGCCCTTCCCACCGTCCACCCGGGGCCGTTCGCGGCTCTGGGGGCGAGCGACCTCCCGAGAAAGCTCTCCGAAAAGCTGGGTCCGTCGGCCGGCACGGTGTTCGTGCCCCACACCCCCTGCGACCACGACCTCGACCTTCCCTCGGACGAGGAGGTAGACCGGGTTGCCTCGGCGACGCACGAGCTTCTCGTTTCTCTCTCGCCCCCGGGACCGGCTCGAGCGAGCCCCCTCATCTCGCCCTATCCGGGCAGCTTCGCGCGCGCGCAACTGCTCGGCGATGTGGTCCTCGTGCTCGTGACGCAAGCCCCGCAACCGACCGATGATATCGCGTTCAGCGTTGCGGACCGCGTCGTTCGGGAAGTGGCCCAGGAGGGGGGACCCCACGTCCTTCTCGTGGATGCCCACAATTCCTACGTGGAAGGAAAAGGGGACATCCTGTACGGGACGGCCGCCGCCGAGAAACTCATCACGGACACCAAGGCCGCTATCCGGGCCGCGGTCGCAGCGGCGAGCGAGGCAATCGTCGAGGTCGGGACCGCGGTCCGCCAGGGCTACTCCATCGGACGCGATGGGATCGGGCCGGAGGGTATCCGAGCGTTGGTGATCCGGGCCGGGGGAAAGACGACCGGTTACGTCCTCGTGGACGGCAACAACCTCATCGTCGGTGACCGCGATCCGATCGTCCGATCTCTGCTCGAGCGGGTCGACGCGGCCGAGGTGTTGACGACCGACAATCACGTCGTCCACGAGGTGGATGGCGGGATCAATCCGCTGGGGGAGCGTTATGCGGTCGCGGCGCTGGCCCGCGATTCTCGGGCCACGCTCGAGAAGGCCTACCGGGACCTCGGCCCCGTTTCGGTACACTTCGGCGAAAAGAACGTCCTCGGCGTGAAGGTCCTCGGACCCGGCTACACCGCACGGCTTTTGACCTCCCTCGGAGACACCCTCTCGATGTTCGCGTACATGTTCGTCTCCACCCTCCTCCTTCTGGTCACGAGCTCCCTCGTCATCCTGCTCGCCCTGCGGTGAGGACCCTGTGTCCGCTCCGTCCGTAGGGTCGGTCCTTCCGGCGGCAAGCGTCGCGATCGGCGGAGAGGAAAACCTGCGTCTGCTCACGCAGCTCGTCTCGATCGCGCCGACGAATCTCGAGGACATCGGGCACGGCCGCTGGGAGAAGCCGAACTACCTACGAGCGGCGGACGCGATCACGCGGGCCGCTCGGGCCGCGGGCCTCTCCACCCGGATCTACGACCCCACGGTCGTCGGGGATGGGAAGGGCGACTGGCACGGCGCGTCGCGCCCGAACGTGATCGCCGAGCTGGACGTCGGGGCGCCCGAAACCGTACTCATCCTCGCGCACTTCGATGTCGTCCCGGTGCCGGCCGAGCAATTCGGCCGCTGGAAGAGCCCGCCGCATACGCTCACCTACCGATCGGACGGACGGCTCTACGGCCGAGGAGCGAACGACGACCTCGGGAGCGGCGTGGTCGCGTCCATCGCCGCCCTGCGCAAGCTCTCCGAGGAGACCGACCTTCGCCGGAACGTCCGCCTGATCGCTTGCTGCGACGAGGAGACGGGAGGCGAGGGAGGCGTCGAGGCGATCAAGGCGCACGATTCCCGGCTGCCGCCGAACGACCCCGAACGTATCCTGCGCGGCGACGTGGCGCTCATTCCGGACGGGAGTCCCGAGGCGACCGCCGGTTCGAGCGGGGTCGCCTTCCTCGAAGCATCGTTCCAAGGGCCGGTCGCCCTCACCGAAAGCCTCGCGTACGGCCAGGCACTGGTCGACCTTCACGAGGTCGCGCGCACGTGGCGCTCCGTCTACGCTTCCCCCGACTGGCCCGACCGCCATGCCCCGGAGCCCGTGATTACCGGGCGGGCCAGCGTCACCCGGTTCGATGTGGTGGACGTCGCTCCCGACGAACACGCCGTCCGGCTGATCGCCGCTCACGCCGAGACGGATGCCGCGAACCAGTCGGCGGCAGCCGTGACCCTCCTTTTTCGGGGAGACACGAACTCACTTCGCGCCCTCCCGGCAGCGCTCGCTCCCCTCGTCGGACCCCCGTTCCACCTCCGACCGGTCGGCGCGACCTCCCTCAAGATTCCCCCAGAAACGTTGGGACTCCAACTGGTCGGCGAAGCAACGCACGGTGGTTACCCCCACCGTGGTCACAATCCCGTTCCGCCGACGCTGCGCCTCCTTCGCGCGGCGGTCGAGCGGAAGCTTCTCGACGGACGCGCGACGGGAGCTTCTACGTTCACGGTCGACCTTCGCCTCATCCCCGAGATGGAGCTCCAGGTCGGGGTCGACGCGGCGCTCCGGTACGTCCACGCCTATGCGCAGAATCACTCGCCGAGCGCGCGCATCGTCGCGCCGCCCGAGCGATGCCGAGCCGGCTACTTCTTGCCCGTCGACCACCCCGCGGTGCTTCGACTGGAGCGGATTCTCCACGATACGATGGGCGCGAGCGGAGTCCGCGGCGAGTACGGTGGAACCGACGCAAGCGCCCTCCGTGACCTCAAGACGCCGAAGGGAGACCCTCTGCCCGCCCTCGTCTTCGGCAGCATGGACCCGAACGCCCACATCCACGACGCCGAGGAAAGCGCGGACCCCAAGCTGATCGCCGAGGTCGCGACCGTCATAGCCCGGTTCATCCGGGAACCGTAGGTCGGGGACGCGAGTTTGGTGGACGCGTGGCTCTCCTCCCTCATGGGGGTCCTCTGGGTCCTCACGCCCTGCTACATTGCGAGCGCGCTCGCTACGCTTCCTCGAGGACGGGGACCTCCGATGGACTTCGGGCATGTGTGGGCTCGGGACGGCCGACGCATCCTCGGTTCGTCGAAGACATGGTCGGGGTTCCTCTTCGGAGGTTTCCTGGCGATGCCGTTCGGTCTCATCGAGGCGGGGCTGATCCTGGCAGCTCCCCCGCCCTGGCAGCTCGTTCCCGTGTTCGCGCCGACCCTGCTCGCCGCCGTACCGGTGGTCGCCCTGCTCACTTTCGGCGCGATGTCGGGGGATGCGCTCGGCTCGTTCATTAAGCGCCGTCTCGGCCGCGAGAGCGGCGCCCGCACCATCCTCCTGGATCAGCTACCGTTCGTCCTCGTCCCGATCGGGGCGGGTTTCGTGCTCGACCCGGGACTGTTCGTCCCGGTGTTCTTCGACGCGTGGGGGCTCCTCTGGCTGCTCTTCTTCACCCTCGGCCTCCACACTCTTTTCAACTGGATTGGCTACAAGGCCGGTCTGAAGAAGGTGCCCTGGTGAACGCAGCGGTGGCCGATTCCGAGCCGCCCAACCACACCGAGATCGTTCGCGCGCTCCTGGACGCGGGGGCCGTCCGCTTCGGCGATTTCACCCTCGCCTCGGGAGAGAAGAGCGACGTCTACATCGACGTGAAGCGCGCGTGGACCGACCCGAAGCGCCTCGACCTGCTCGCACGGGCGCTCGCCTCCCGCGTCGGCTCGACCGACCGGCTCGCCGGGATGGAGCTAGGAGCGGTCCCGCTGGTCGTCGCGACCGCGCTGCGGACGGGGCACTCTTACGCGGTCCTTCGTAAGCTGACGAAGGAACACGGCACCCGTCAGGCGTTCGAGGGAGACATCTCTCCCGGACTTCGCGTCCTTCTGATCGAGGACGTCACGACGACCGGCGGCAGCACCCTGCGCTCGGTCGAGATCGTGCGCGCAGCCGGTGGCGTGGTCGACCGAGTCCTCGTGGTGGTCGACCGGGAAACCGGCGCGACCGCACGGCTCGCCGCCGCGGGGGTCCGGGTCGAACCGCTGGTGACCCTGTCCGAGCTCCGCGGGGCTCGTCCGTGAGCGGGGCTCTCCAGGCGGACGGGACGGTCCGCTTCGCGGACCCGTCCGAGGCGGGCCAAGTATATGGAAAGGGATTCTTCGGAACACCGGGCTCGGACGGTGGCCTGAGCCTCGACCGGTACGAAGCGGTCTATCTCTCGGAGATGGGACGGGTGGACCTTCGGGGTGCCGGGGGACGTGCGGTCGCGTGGCCGACCGTCTTCCGACGGGCCGTGCGAGCCGACCCCGGCTTCGCGGTGCGGTATCTCGTCTACCGGGACCTGCGGCAGCGCGGCTACGTGGTGCGCGCGAGCCCACCGCCGATCGCGTTCACCGTACTCCCCCGTGGCGGCACGCTGCACAAGACCCCGTCCCGCTACTGGGTCGAGGCGATCAGCGAGCGCGTCCCGTTCGACCTCGCCCGTCTCTTCGACTTGGCCGAACGGGCTCAGAGCGCGAAGAAGCTTCTGTTGCTCGGCCTGGTCGATGAGGAATCCGACCTCACGTACTATCGAGTACGACGGCCGACCCCCACCGGCTCGCTCCCCTCGCGAGCGCTGTCGGCCCCCGCGGAAGGCTGGCTTTCGGAGGACCGGGTGACGGTCCACGGGTCGGACATCGCCACCGAGCTCGGAAAGGAGCTCGCCTACGGAAGTCGGGTCGGAAGCCGTCTCGAGCTGAGCCTCCTCGAAGCGGCGTACCTCTGCTCCCTGCGCCAGCTTACCCTTCGAGACTCGAAGAGCGGACGGTCCGTGTCGCTCGAACGGCTCGAGCGAAGAGCCCGTCGGCTCGACCCACTCTTCTTCGAACGGCTCGCCGCCTACCGAGAGTTGCGGGGTCGAGCGCTCGTGGTGAAGACCGGATTCAAGTACGGAGCCCACTTCCGCGCCTACCCTCGAAACCCGGAGCACTCCCACGCACGGTATCTGGTCCAGGCCGCTCCCTCGACCCACGTCGCGTCCTGGCCCGAAGTGGCGGGCGGTGTGCGCGTCGCCCAGGGAGTGCGCAAGGAGTTTCTCGTGGCCGGGGTCCGTCCCGACGCGCAGGTCCGGTTCCTTTCGCTCGAGCGCGTCCGGCCCTGACCATCGTCCGGCCGACCGGAACCGGTCGGAGCGAAGGGGGTCAGACGGATTCTCGTCTTTGCCCGGGGGCGGACGTGATCGCACGAATCCATCGGCTCACCGCCCTCGAGGAGGGTCGACCCTGAAGGAGCTCTTCGAGCGCTGTGCCGACCACGACGCCGTCCGCTCCGGTAGCGAGGGCCCGCGTGGCCGAGGATCGGTCTCGGACCCCGAAACCGATCAACACGGGAAGCTCCGGCGCGCTCGCGTGGGCGGCTCGCACGATCGGGGAGAGGTCGACCGACGCGTCCCGGGCGGCCGCGCCCGTCGTGCCGTACCGAGAGACGAGATACAGAAAGCCCCGGCTCGCCCGAGCCAACCGACGAATTCGCTCGGGCGGACTTCCGGGAGCGGCCATGAGCACGAGCGCGAGGCCGTTCGCTCGAGCCGCGGTGCTCCACGGGCGCGACTCCTCGAACGAGAGGTCGGGAACGATCAGGCCGGAGACGCCCGCTTCCGACAGCTGCTTCATACCGGGATCGAGTCCCTCTTGCCAGACCGGGTTCGCATAGGTCATCACGGCGGTCGGGAGCACCGCGCTCGCGATCCGAGCCGCCTCGAGTAGGTCGTGCCATTGAGTTCCGTGGTCCAGAGCTCGGCCCGAGGCCGCCTCGAGTACGGGTCCGTCGGCGATCGGGTCCGAGAACGGGAATCCGAGCTCGAGGGCGGACGCGCCTCCTTCTTTCAACGCCTCGACGGTCCGTCGGAGACCTCCGAGCCGAGTCCGGTCGACCATCAAGTAGGGTACGACGATGGGAGTGCCGGCTTTCTTTGCCGCCGAGAGCGCCTCAGCGATCGGCACGAAGTACCACCTCGAGGTCCTTGTCCCCACGCCCCGATAGCGTGACCACGATCTTGGCCCGGCGAGGCCGCTCGCGCGCTTCCCGGACCGCCGCGAAGATCGCGTGTGCCGGTTCGAGCGCGGGCAGGATCCCCTCCTCCCGCGCGAGCCAGTGGAAGGCACGGAGAGCTCCTTGGTCGGAGACGCGGATGTATCGCACCCGGCCCGAATCCCTCAAGAACGAATGCTCGGGTCCGACTCCGGCGTAGTCGAGTCCGGCCGAGATACTCTCGGTGTCGGCGACCTGGCCGTCGCGGTCTTGCAGCAAGTAGGAGAACGACCCGTGGAGAATCCCCGGGCGTCCTCGGGTCAGCGACGCCGCCCCGTGGGAGCCCGACGGTCCGCCAGCTTCGACCCCCAGCAGCTCCACCTTCGTCCGAAGCAGCGGGTGGAACGTCCCGATCGCATTCGAACCGCCGCCCACACAGGCGACAGCGAGGTCGGGGAGACGGCCGAAGGCGTGGAGGGATTGGGTGCGGATCTCCCGGCCGATCACGCTTTGAAAATCGGCCACGATCGAAGGAAAGGGATGGGGTCCCACGGCCGAGCCGAGCAAGTAGTGGGTCGTCCGCACGTTCGCGATCCAGTCCCGAAGCGCGGCGTTGATCGCGTCTTTGAGCGTGCGACTGCCCGACTGGACCGGGACCACCTTCGTGCCGAGTAGGAGCATCCGGTCGACGTTGGGCCGTTGGCGCGCCATGTCGAGCGCTCCCATGTAGACCGTAGTATCGAGCCCGAGCGCGGCCCCGATCATCGCGGTCGCGACGCCGTGTTGACCGGCCCCCGTTTCGGCGATTAGCCGGGGCTTTCCCATGCGGACCGCGAGAAGGCCCTGACCGAGCACGTTGTTGAACTTGTGCGCGCCTCCGTGGACGAGGTCCTCCCGCTTCAGCCAAATCTCGGCTCCGCCGCCACGGCGGCTGAGGTTCCGAGCGAAGTAGAGAGGGGTCGGACGTCCCCCCAAGGTTTCGGAGAGTCGCTTCAGTTCGGCCCGGAACGCGGGGTCGTGCCGGGCCGATTTCCAAGTGGCCTCGAGCTCCCCCAGTGCCGGCACCAGCGTCTCGGGGACGTAGGCCCCCCCGTACGGTCCGAAGCGCCTAGGCATGCCCCGCTTCGAACGCCTCCACCGCGCGCAGGAAGGCCTGCATCTTCACCGGGTCCTTGACTCCGGGCGCGCTCTCGATCCCGGAGGAAACGTCCACTCCCCACGGACGGATCGAACCGAGAGCGTCAGCCACGTTCTCGGGAGAGAGCCCGCCGGCGAGCACAAACTTCCGACCGGGATGGGAGTCCACGATCCGGGCGCACACTTCCCAATCCGGTCGGACCCCGCTCCCGCCCGGCAGGGGTTGACCGGCGGCGTCGAGGTGAATTCGGGGATAATCCTCCGCGGGCGGGATGGGGGGGTCCTCCGCTCCGGCGGCCGCGGGCAGAACCGGTACGGACGGGACGAGGTGGTGAACCTCGAGGAACTCGAGTCCTGCCGGGATCTTTCCGTACACTTGGATCCGGTCCACCCCCACTTCATCGAACAATCGATGGATGAGCTCCGACGACGGGTCGACCACGACGGCCCACACTTCCGCCTCGGCCGGTACGTGAGCAATGAGGTCGAGGGCGAGCTCGGGCGAGATGTTTCGGGGGGAGGCAGGAACGTCTATGACAAACCCGGCGGCGCCTCCGGAGGGAACCTCCTTCAGCACGGCGGGGTCTTTGAGCCCGCAGAATTTCACGAAGGTCTTCATCTTCGGTCTCCGGCGGGACGGCGATGCAGCGCGGCGAGGAATCCGGCGGGGTCCGACGCACGGGCGACCGCGCTTCCCACGAGGATCCCATCGACCCCCTCGTCCCAGAACCGTTGGGCATCGGACGGCTGAGCGACCCCGCTCAATCCGAGGAGAGGCCGGAGCCCGAGTTCGCGCGCCTCGCGCAGGGTCCCTTCGGCGGTTGCCCGATCGATAGCCAGCGTGTCCAAGTTCCGGGTGTTGACGCCGTACACGTCCGCCGCCACGCCCGCGACACGACTTAATTCTGTCCGAGCGTGGAATTCGAGCACGACCTCGAGTCCGCGGTCATGGGCCGCCGCGGCGAGGGAGGAAAGCGACTCGACCGGATGCCCCTCGGTCTCGAGACGGGCGATGAGAAGGACCGCGCTCGCCCCGCTTCGAGCAGCGGCCTCCACTTGGCGCCCGTCAACGATGAAATCCTTGAAGAGGACCGGCCGGTCGGTCAGGCCGGAAAGCTCGGCGACGTCACTGGTCGAGCCCTCGAATCGCGGCACCGTCGCGAGGCAGGAGTAGGCCGACGGCTTCGCCGATTTCGTGGAGCCGAGAAATTGTTTCACCGAGCGCACCGGGAGCATGGGTTCGGGATGGCCCGGGGACATGCGCTTGTATTCCACCACCAAGGCTCCCCGACTCCGGTCCTGCTCGATCGCCCGGCGCAGGGAAGGGCGAGGACCCGGTGGTTCCCGCGGGAGACCCTCCCCGTACGCCGGGTCGTTGACCGATCGGTGCGTCTCGCGGACGATCTCTTTCAGGAATCCCATCTTCACGCTCCGTCGGGCCGGCGGTAACGAGCGCCGAGGTCGGTCATCTCGGCGAGGATGGTTTCGGCCCGGCCGGAGTCGAGTGCCGTTCGAGCGCGATCCACGCCCTCGCTCAGGCGCCGAACCGAACCCGCAATCCAGAGTGCGGCCCCGGCCGTCAGGAGAACCGAACCCCTTCGGGCCCCGCCACCGCCCGCGAGGATCCGACGGGCCTCTTCCGCCGCATCGTTCGGGGGAAGCGCTCCCCAACTGCCCCGCCGGTCGTCGGAAGGGAGGAACTCGTCCGCGGAGATGGTGCGACGAGAAAACCGACCCTTGCTCCAAACCACTGCCTCGGTTTTCCGCTTCGGCGAGAATTCATCGCATCCTTCGGTCGACGTCACCGCCATCGCGCGACGGCGGCCAAGCCTTCTCATGACCTCGGCGGTCCGGAGCGCGGTCGGAAGGTCGGCTACGCCGACCAGCTGGAACGGCACCTTCGCGGGATTCGAGAGCGGGCCGAGTTGGTTGAACAGGGTGGGGATCCCCAGGGCCCGGCGAGCGGAGACCGCGGCACGCGTGGCCGGGTGGAAGAGGGGAGCGTGAAGGAAGGCGATTCGCATCTTCCGATACGTCGCCCGGGCGAAGGGAATGCTCTCGACGACGGGGAGTCCGAGGGCTTCGAGCAAGTCGCTCGACCCGCAAAGACCGCGAGAGCTCCGGTTTCCGTGTTTCACGACCGGGATGCCGGCGGCCGCCACCACGAAGGCGCTCACCGTGGAGACGTTGAACGACGGGGTCCGAGCTCCCCCGGACCCGCACAGGTCGATCGGCCGATCCCCGGAGGGTACTCGGAACGGTACCGCACGTCGTTGCAGCTCACGAACGAATAGGGCGAGTTCTGTCGCGGTCGTCGAGCGGGCGGCGAGGGCGACCAGAATCGCCGTCCGTTCAAGATCGCTCGTTCGCGAGGAAAGGAGGGTATCGAAAGTTGTTCGTGCCTCGTTCACGGAGAGGGGACGGATTGCGAGGAGCCGGGTCAGCACCGGTCCGATCACCGTCGTGCCTCGCGAAGGAAGTTCCGAAGGATGCTCGGCCCCGAGCGCGTAAGGTAGGATTCCGGGTGAAACTGAACCGATTGCACTGGGCGGTTCCGGTGGCGTAACCCCATCACGATCCCCCCGTTCCCCCGAGCACAGACCTCGAGAGCTTCCGGAACCGACGAGGGACGGACGACGAGCGAGTGGTACCGGGCGACCCACGTCGGCGAGGGAACCCCCACGAACAGTCCGCGACCGTCGTGGGTGACCCGGGTCACGTCGCCATGCACGGGTTCCTTGGCCCGGACGACCGTTGCCCCGTAGTGCTCCGCGATCAACTGGTGCCCGAGACACACGCCGAGAAACGGACGTTCGCAATCCCAGCGATCCAGCAATGCTCGGGAGAGTCCGGTCAATCGTCGATCGGCCGGATGGCCCGGTCCCGGAGAAAGAACGATCGCGTCCGGGTCCTCCCGGATCGTCTCGCGGAGGGGGACCGTGGCCCGAACGCAACGCACCGTGGCTCCGTTACTAGCGAGCGCTTGCTCGATGTTGTGAACGAACGAGTCCTCGTGGTCGATGAGGAGGACTTTCATGGGTCTCCGGCCACGAGGGTCGCCTCCACGTGGGCGAGTTTTGAGAGAGTCTCGTCGAACTCCCGGACCGGCTGGGACCGATGGACGATGCCCGCTCCGGCGGCGGTGTAGAGTCGGCGCCCGGCGGCGAACCCCGAGCGGATCGTGAGCGCGAAATCCGCGTGGTCGTGCGGACGAAGGAGCGCCACCGTCCCCGCATACGGTCCCCTCCACGTTCGTTCCTCGCGGCGAAGCAATTCCGTCGCTCGGATCTTCGGGGCCCCGCTCACCGTGCCGGCGGGAAAGGCCGCGGCTAGCGCGTTCCAGGGCCCGACGTCCGATCGCAAACGGCCCCCGACGCGACTGACGAGGTGTTCGAGCCGGGCGTAGCGAAATCGGCGCTCCTCCCATACCAGCCGGACGGAGCCCGGGCGCGAGACCGAACCGAGGTCGTTACGGGCGAGGTCGACCAGCATGCGGTGCTCGGCCAGCTCCTTCGGGTCGTTGGCGAGCGGCAACCGGCCCCGCCGGGAAGGTCCCGTCGGCAAGGTCCCCGCGATCGGGTTCACGTACGCGCGGCCTCCTCGTACCTCGACGACCGATTCGGGGGTGGCTCCCACGATTTCGCGATCCCCGAATTTGATGTAATAGAAGAACGCAAATCGCTCGGTCGCCCGGAGGTGGTCGGCCCGGGCGAGCAGGTCAACCGGCCGGCGCCACTCGCGGCGGTGCGCCAACACGACCTGGAACGCCTCCCCGTCCCGGATCCCCGAGACGAGGTGGCGGACGGCCCGGCCGAAAGGCCCGGGAGGTAGCGAGTCCCGAAGGGGGCGGGCGGGGCGGATTCGTCGGGGGGGTCGACGTCGGGGGGGCTCGGCGCGAGCGACGTGAGCCTCTCGCACGAAAGCGAGTTCTCCCAGCGGGAACGGCGACCCCGCCGGAAAACGGGCCAGGGCGGGCTCGAACAGTCCGACCGCATCGAATCCAACATAGCCCATCACGGCGGACCGCGGGCCGGAGAGGCAGCGTTCGGTGCGGCGGGAGACATCCGTTAGATCGGTCGTCCGGGTCAGGGTCTCGACGTAGTCGGCCCGGTCGAACGACACTGCGAGGCCCGAGCGTCCGGTTCCGTTAGGGGCGCGTTCGAAGTATCCGGCGACCTCGCGGTCCGGAGCGGTCGCGACGAATCGTTCCCAGAGCGTCATTCGGGAGCTCTCTCGGAAACGAGTGCTCGGTGCAGCTGCCGCAGTACCTCGGGTCCGCGTCCTTCCGGTACGGCCAGAGAGAGCGCTCGCGGCGTCGCGCTGAACCCCTGCGCGCCGGCGACGGCGACCGCAGGAATCCGGTCCAGGTCGTCCAGCACACCGTCTCCGATGACCGTGACGAGGGCGACTCGGTACGGCCCGTCGAGCATCGCGGCCGCCTCCCGCGTCACCGGCGCGAGCGCTTGGATCGCGGCAAGGACTTGCTGGGGCTCGAGAACGAGGCAGAGCAGGGCGGAGGAAGTGTAGAGTTGGACCAGGTTGACGCCCGCTTCCGAGAGACGGTGGGAGACTTCCGCCACGATGCCCGGACGCTGCCGACCTCCGGGGACCCGAAGCCGCAGGAGCCGCAAGTGACGGAGCATCGTGAGCGCCCGGTTCCGGCGTCCCGCTCGGGCCGGCGCGATGGTCGTCACCACGTCCGGATCGTCGAGCGAGCGTACCGTGAGGACCATCCCTTCGGCCCGGGCGGGTTCGATCGTGAGCGGATGCAAGACTCTCGCTCCGAACTGGGCGAGCTCCTCCGCCTCCTCGTAGGAGAGCTCGGGAAGGGGCCGCGCGTCCGGCACCTCTCTCGGGTCGGCCGAGAGGACGGCGACATGACGTTTCACCAATTCGACCCGGGAGGCGCCCAGGAGGGCCCCGATGGCCGACGCGGCGTAATCCGAGCCTCCTCTCCCGAGGGTGGCGACACGCCCTTCGAGACTACGACCGAAATACCCCGTCACGACCGGAAGGTCGCCGCGCGCGAGAAGTCGTCCGAGCCCTCGGCGAACGGGGAGCCGAGAGCGGTCGAACAGGATGCAGGAGGCCCCGTAGGCGTTGTCGGTGGTGAGCCCGAGATGGTCCGCCTCGACGGCCACTGCCGGGATCCCGTCCTCTTTCAGCCGGGAAACGAGCCAATGGACCGAGAGACGTTCGCCCTGGCTCAGGACCCGGTCCGCGAGCGCCGGCTCGACGTGCGGGGTCGCCTCCACCAAGGCGAAGAGACGGCGCAGCCGGTCGAGCTGCCGGACACCGGCGACCGGGAGCCCGGGGTGAGCGCGCCGGATTTGCTCGAGAATCTCGCGGTGCCGCTTCTTCGCCCTCGGATGAGCGATACCTTCGGAGAGGAGGTCCGTAACGCCTTCGCGCGCCGAGGCGACGAGAACGAGCGGCGTGCCGGTCTCCCGAAGGACCCGGACGTCGTGAAGGATCCGGTTCAGATCGGCGAGCGATGCTCCTCCGAACTTGAGGACGACCGGCCGGACCTTTCGGGTCAACGGGTTACCCTCCCGTTCGCGCGAGCAGGCCCTTCGCGTGCGCGAGCTCCGCGTTGAGGACCGAAGCGCCTGCCCCGCCTCGCACCGCGTTGTGGGAGAGGACGAAGAATCGGAGGTAGGGTGGGTCCCATCGAACCCTTCCTACTACCGCTGCCATCCCCCGGGCTCGAACGGGATGGCCCGCCCAACGGTCCCTCAGCGGCTGCGGCCGGTCGGCCTCGGGTCGAAGCTCGATCGGAGGGCACGGAGCGGTCGCAAGACCGAGGTCGTGGAGCGGGTCGAACGACCTCCAGGCATTCTCGAACTCCTCGACGCGCGGACGGCGGGTGGCCTCGACCGTGACCGCCTCGAGGTGACCTTCCCTCGTGGCAACGCGCACGCAGTGGGCCAGCACCGGGACGGGAGAGGGGACGATCGACCGCGCCCGTCGTCGGCCGAGGATGCGAGCCGATTCCCGGACGATCTTCTCTTCTTCCTCGCGGATGAACGGCACCACGTTGTCCGCGATCGACAGCGAGGGGACCCCGGGGTACCCCGCTCCCGAGAGCGCCTGATACGTGGCGACGTGGATGCTCCGCGGGGCCAGTAGGCCTCGCACCGGTGCGAGGGCGAGCACTAGGCCGGTCGTCGAACAGTTGGGGTTGGTTACCAGAATGGAGCGGGGACGAGGGTGGGCTACCACGAGTTGGAGATGGTCAGCGTTCACCTCGGGAACGAGTAACGGGACGTGAGCGTCCATCCGGTGGTCCGCGGCATTGGAGAAAACGGAGACCCCCCGTCGAACCAACTCGGACTCGAGCGGACCCGCCGTGCCCGAAGGAAGCGCGGAGAAGGCCACTCGTATTCCATCGCGGGAGAGCGCGGCGGCGGTTCGAGAGACCAGCCTTCGATCTTGGAGCGTTACCGGAGGGGCTTCCGCGAGTTGCCAGACGTCCGACAGCCGGCGCCCCTCCGAGCGTTCGGTGGCCACCAACGTGGGCGATTCGAACACCGGGTGCTCGGCCAGTAGCCGAGCGAAGTGCTGCCCGATGTAACCGCTCGCGCCCAGAATGGCGCAGGAGATCGGTTCGTCGGTCATGGAAGGAATCCTCCGCGAAGGCCCAGGTCGGTGAGAGTGATCGCCGCCACCGACTCGAGGACGACCACGGCCCGGGGTACGATGCACGGGTCATGTCGGCCGGTAACGCCGAGGGTGGCCGCCGACCCATCCTGGAGATTCACCGTGCGCTGGGGTTTCGCGATCGAGGACGTCGGCTTGACCGCGACGCGGAAGACGAGGGGCATCCCCGTGGAGAGACCGCCGAGTATCCCTCCCGAATGGTTGGTCTCGGTCCGGACCTTCCCGTCGACCCAGACGAAGGGGTCGTTGTGCTCGCTGCCCTTCATCCGAGCGGCGCGGAACCCGGCGCCGAACTCGATCGCCTTGACCGCGGGTACCGAGAAAGCGAGGTGCGCGATCGAACTTTCCAGGGAATCGAAGAACGGTTCCCCGACACCGACCGGGAGCCCGTCCGCGCGGACCTCGACGATCCCACCGAGGCTATCTCCCTCCCGTCGGGCTTCGGCGATGGCCTCTTCCATCCGACCGGCCGCCTCGGGGTCGGGGCAGCCCACCTCGTTCGCCTGAGCGCGAAGCCGGAGTTCGCTCAGTCGATCCGCATCCGGAATCACGCCGTCGATCGGTCCGATCGATCGGGTAAAGCCCACGACGTCCACCCCGCGGCCCGAAAGCAGGGTCTTCGCGATCGACCCGGCGATGACCAGCCCTACCGTCATCCTACCGGAGAAGATCCCCCCGCCCGAGAGGTCCGCCTCGGGACCGTAGCGAATACGGGCCGGATAATCCGCGTGCCCCGGACGGGGCGTGTCCTTCATCCGGTCGTACGGGGCACGACGAACATCCTCGTTGGCCACGTGAGCGCGGAAGACGGAGCCATCCGACCTCCCACGGGTCACCCCCGAGTCGACCTGCAGGAGGTCCTCCTCCTGTCGTCGAGTGGCGAGTCGGCGGCCCACCGGTCGCCTCCGATCGAGGTCGATCTGGATCCGGGACGGATCGATCGTAGTATCGGCCGGGATCCCCTCGACCTCGACGCCCACCTGAGGGCCGTGGCTCGTGCCGAAGAGGGTGATCCGGAACTTTTCCCCGAATCGCATCATGACCGGGATCCTCCTTCGGAGAGGTCGCGGAGGGTGCTCCAGAATCCCGGATAGGATTTCCGCACCGCTTGGCGTTCTCCCACCGTAGACGGGCCGCTGGCCGCGAGGGCTCCCACGGCCGCGCTCATCACGAGACGGTGGTCCGAAAGGTGGGGGAGGTTGAGGGCCTTCGGTCGGGAGGTGCCGTAGATCCGCAGCCCCTGGGACGTTTCCTGGACCTTGGCCCCGAGTCGACGGGTGAGCCGTGCCGTGGCGGTTTTGCGATTGGATTCTTTGAAGACGACCTGCGAAGCCCCGACGATGCGGCTCTCTCCCGGCGTCGTCGCCGCCAGCACCCCCGCCAGCGAGTAGAGGTCGGGTGCGTCGGTGAGGTCGACGCGGAAGGGCGTCGGTCGACCGAAGCTCACTTCGGCCCCCCCGCTCCACCGGTTCACGTTCGCGCCCGCGGAGTCCAGCAGCTCGAGAGCGGCAAGGTCCGCCTGGGGCCATTTTTCGCCGACTCCGTCCACTCGTACTCGGCCGCCGCTCACGGCCGCCGCGGCCCATAGATAGGCCGCCGAGGAAGCGTCCCCAGGGACGACAAACTGAGCACCGCGGAAACGCTGATGCCCGGGGACTCGGAAGCATCGTCCTTGCCGAGAGATGCGGATTCCGTGATGGGCGAGAACCGCGACGGTCGCGTCGAGGTAGGGTCGAGAGACGATCTTTCCCGTCAACTCGAGGACGGAACTCTCTTCCAGAGTGGGCAACGCGAGCAACAACGCGGAGGCGAACTGCGAACTCTCCGAGGCGTCGAGCGAGACCTTCCCTCCGTGCAAGGGACCCCGCAATTCGATGGGAAGCCCTCGTCCCCGTACATGTCGACAGGTCGCCCCGAGAGTTCTCAGTGCGCCGAGGAGCTGGTCAATGGGGCGCGCGGAAAGCCTTCCCTCGCCGGCGATCACCGCGGTTCGGTTCTCGAGGCACGCGAGAGCGGAAACAAACCGGAGGGTCGTTCCCGACTCGTGGCACTGGATCCGGACCGGATCCTGAGCGGATCGTCGGAAAGACGGGGACAAGTGCCAAACGTCGCGCTCACGGCGAATCGAAGTCCCCAGCTGGTGGAGCGCGGAAGCCGTCGCTCGCGTGTCGTCCGAATCGAGCGGTCGCACAACTCGGAAGGGACGGTGGGTCAGGTGCCCCACGACCAACGCCCGGTGCGTGTAGCTCTTCGAAGGGGGGGCTCGCACACGGCCGTAGACCGGCCCTGGGCGAATCCGGGCCGAGCTCACGTGCCTTCGCCCCCCATGGCCGAGATTCGCGTGAACGGCACGATGATCTTCTTCGCCGCATCCGACGGGAAGACTCGGACGAGGTCGGGGAGTCGATCGGTGGGAGCGATGGCGGCGAGCGTCGGTCCGAGGCCGCTCACGCCGCTCGCTATCGCGCCCTGCATACGGAGTCGGTCCCGGATCTCGCCGTAGGCGTAGCCCATCGTCCTCTCCACGAGCTCCGTGTTGAGCCGCATCGCCGTCGCCCAGTCTCCCGACAGGGCCGCCTGCGCCGCACGTTCGCCTGCGGGCCGGTCGGTCGAGAACGCGGGAACGAGGTTGGGCGAGGGCGGGTGGCTTTGTGACGGGATGTAGAGGGCGACTCCCCAGCCCGAGTCGACCTCGGACCGACGGAGCACTTCGCCCCGAGAGTTTTCGGTGACAACGAAGCCCGGTTCGAGGCCGGCGAGCGCGTCGTCCAGTGCCCCCGTAGCACTGACGCCGGCTCGCCGACCCACCTCCGCGGAGTGGAGGCCGATTTCCAGCGGTGTGGGATTCCGGCCTGCGGCTCTTGCGACGGCCAGCAGGATCGAGGTGCTCACGGCGCTCGAGCTCTTGAGACCCCGCGCGACGGGGATCTCGGACCGGAGCGAAAGCTGCGCGATCGCCCCCGGTTGGGGGAAGTAGCGAGAAAGACCCGTGCGCAGGGATTCTTCCACGACCGACGTTCGGTCTTCGACCGCAATGTCGAGAGTGACCGATTGTCGCGAGCGGTCCACGGACAACGAGACGCGGGCTTCGGCGTGAAGTTCGATTCCCACCGCACAACCGACGCCCGTTGGGAGAGCGTTGGTGATCGTGATGGCCGCCGAGGTCCTCGCCGTCCCGCTCATGCTATCCCCTCTAGGGCCGTCGAGACCTGCTCGGGGGACGGTTCGTCTCCCCACCAGATCCCGTAGCTGGCCGCTGCCTGGTACACCAACAGTCGAGAGCCCTCCTCATACGTCGCTCCGGCTCTTTCTGCCGAGGAGCGGATGACCGGGTTCTCGGGGGCGTACACCCAGTCGACGACGTGAACTCCCGGCCGAAGCCAATCGGACATCTCGGGGGCCAAGGAAGCGCCGGGGGCCTCCCTCCCGATCGGGGTGGCATGGACGACCAGCGTGGGCCGGCCGCTCGCCGAGGCGTCGTAGGCTTCGGCGCCGAACTCGCGGGCGATCGCGTCCGCCGCTTCTGGTCGACGCGCCCGCACGAACGCCTTCACTTCGAGGGAGCGAGCGGCCGCCAGGGTCGCCCGGGCCGCACCGCCGGCTCCGACGACCCCGACCGAAGCCCCGTCCCAGCGTCCAGAGGACCGCAGTTCCTCGAGCCGACGCAAGACCGCCGCCAGGTCGGTGTTCTCGGCCTCGACCTCATCCTGTCCCAGCGAGAGCGTGTTCGCGACGCCACAAGCGCTCGCTCCCGGGTCGACACGTCCCGCCAATTCCAGGGCGACCTGTTTGAACGGGTGAGTCACGTTGAGTCCCCGGAAACCGCCGTCGATCAGCGACGGGATAGACTCGACGAACTCCTGGTCGTTCTCGAAATCCAATGCGACGTAGAGCCCGACCCGACCCCCTTCCGCCATCCATCGGGAATGAAGGGCGGGACTGCGGGAGTGGGCTACAGGGTGTCCGACTACCGCGAACAGGGGGGGAATTCCGTCGGAATGCAGGTACGGGCGAAGCCGATCGACCGGGATCTGGCTCGGCTCGACGGGAGGTGGCGTCCCGTCTCCGGATCCTTCGGGGAGCGAGCAGTAGACCAACGGGAAGCCGAACTTCCTCGACCAGATCCGGAGCAGTGGGCCCGAGGGTCCCGTGGTGAGTGCCACGAGGGAGGATTCCCCCGGAGGAGGCAGCTGAGGGATGAGCTCCCGAAGGAGCTGGCCGATGGTGGCGGGAATCACGACCTTGCGGATGGAACCGTCCGGAACGGTCGTTCGAAGGAGGTCGCTCCACTCCGAGCTCCGCACTGTCGCCCGCGGATGGCTCGAAACAACCAGAGCCCGTTCGCCCGGGTGCGTCAGGGTCTTGGCATTCGGCAGGTCGCGGGCGAGCTCCACATCCATCCAGCGAAAACGGTGCTGGGCGAGTTCGTTCAAGACGCGGGCGCGCTCCACCGGATCGTCGGGACCCTCGCCGCCCTCGGCGCGAGAGCGTAGGGTGGCGAGAAGGGGAAGTTGACTCGGGAACAGTTCGCCCACTCGCTTTAGCTCCGCGGCCGGAAACCGGTCGAACCGGATCTCGATCAGGTCCGCCCCCGACGCTTTCGCGAGTTCCATCTGGGACCGGGCCTCCGCGATCGTGCGGGCGGGAAGCGTCACCACGATGGCCGGGGGAGGCGGGTTCATCGCTCGGTGATCGTCTCCTCGACCGACCGCCCGAGGTGTCGGGCCGGCGGCATCTTCACGCCGTGAACTCGGGTTCCCACGGTGAGCTCTGTCGTTGGAACCCGGGCGCTCTCGGCGGAGAGTCGGACGGTTTCGGCTTCCTGCAGAAAGACCGTCCGTTTCGTGCCCCCGTCCGAAGCGGTGACCACGACGAGGGGGCGCCGTTCGATCTTGATTCGTCCGACCCGTACCGAGCGGGCCGACGCACCCGGCCGGCTCATCAGGACCGGATCGCCCGGTTGAAGCTCTGCGAGGTACCGGGTTGTCCCGTCGCCCATCAGGACGTAGGAATGCGCGGCTCCGGCGTTGACGCGAAAGGCCCGAGGTCCGCTGAATCGCGAACCGACGGCTTCGCTGGCCACGTGAAAAAGGAACCCCGCCGCGCTCCCGACCAATAGGCCTTCTGCGGGGTCGAGCAGCGACGTCGTGTCGACCAGGACCCGGTCGCCGATTCCGACCGCCTGGACAGAGTCGACCGTTACGAGGGTCCAGTCGAGGTTCGAGGGGAGCGGGCCGTCCAAGACCGCCTCGAGGTCGTCCACCTCTTCGGGGGAACGGACTTCGACGATCACGCGCCGCGCTCCGTGTTCGAGGGCTCCGAGCGCCCCCGGGACCTCTCGAGAGCTGCGGGCGTAGACCCATAGATCGAATCGGCGACCGCTAGCCGCGATCGCGTTCTCGAGCGGGATGACCCGGTCTCCCTTCCATTCGATTGCCAGCACCCCCCCCGCCGGTGCCTTGAGCAGGGCCGCGTCGAGCGCGCCGGGGTCTCCCACGGCGAGAATGGGAACGGGAGCGGTTTCCTGCCCGCGGACCGTCAGGGTGTCGCCACGCCGAACCAGCATCTCCTCCGCGGGTGCGGGTTCGAAACTGTCGTTCTCGGCCAAAACGAAATGAGAGAATCCCCGACGCCGAGCGCGTTCCACGATTGCTTTGCGTACCTCCGGCGAGCCGGCCGAGGGTGCGACCGTGACCCGCTCGCGCGACACGGGCGATCCCCTACTCCGGGCCGTGCAGAAGAGTCGAGATGCGGCGGGCGAGCGGAC
>DATEQS010000001.1:0-12143 GCA_035272385.1 Thermoplasmata archaeon | reverse complement strand
ATATGCCACGGGTCCCGTCCGCCGCCCATGCGTTCGTCTCGACCTCGCCGGGGCCGTGTTAGCCTCGCCATCGCGGTCCTTGCGTTCGCGCTGGTGGGTCTGTTGCTGAACATCCCGGCCTCCACGAGCGCGTCGTCGGCTCCTCGTTCCGCGACCGTCCAGCCGGCGGCCGGAGTTACCGGGGACGTGACCTGGAACGGCGTGGATATCTCCACCCTGGGCACCATTTCGTCAGCCTTGGCGATCGACTTCTCACAATCGGCCAATCTCTACTACAACTGGTCGAACGTTCCCGCGCCGGGAATCAACGACGCTCGACTCCAGATGTTCTATTTCGGGTTCGCAGTGGCGACCCGTGACGTCAGCCTGAGCGTGGCCCTGGTGACCGGCCACGTACCCCTCAACTGGACTCCCCTCTCGATTGGCTACGTCCTCGAGGGTGTCTACCGGCTCACCGCGAGTGTGATCGCTCCGAACGGCACCACGATGTGGAGCCAGGACTTCTACGTCCGCGGGAACGCGCCGCTGGGGGTCCTGGCGGTCATTCCGATCGTTCTCCTTCTCATCGCCGTGTACGAGATCTACGGGCTCGTCCGCTCGGGCCGCTACGCCGCGCTCGGTCGTAAGGCGGCCTCGCCACCGGAGACGCCTCCGCCCTCGAGCACTCCACCGCAAACCCCGCCAAAGGAGGCCGAGACCCCGGCGGAAGCACCCCCCGAAGCTCCGCCCGACGCCACGGCCGAAACTCCTCCCCCGACGGGAGGCGTCTCATGAGCGCGACCTCCCACGGCGCCGGCTGCGGTGTGGTGCTGGGGATCGTGATCGTGATCTTCCTGCAACAGGTCGCCTACCTCGCGCTCAGCGACCTCGTCCCGGCTCTCGAGTACCTGATCATCGGGGCCGTCATCGGAGGCGTCCTCGGAGCCGTGATCGGCTGGGCTCTCGGCCGAAGTTACCTCGCGCGCCACCCGGTCGGCGTCGCTGCGCCTCCGAAATAAGCGGGCTACTCGAAACGATCGGGAACCGCGATCCGGTTCCGTGCGCCCCTACGACGGCGTCGCGCCGGCGAGAACCCAGCGATGGTAGGCGTCAAAGGTGTAGTCCCGGCCGAGGAAACGCCGGATCAGCTCCGCGGCCGGTCGGCTCCCCCCGGGAGCGAGCACCTCTCGGGCGTAGCGCTCGGCCGTGGCTCGGTCGGTGAGCGAGCCCTTCGCCTCGAACGGGGTCAGGAGGTCCCGGGCGATGACCGCCGACCAGAGATACGTGTAGTAGATGGCCGAGTAGCCCGTCAAGTGGCCAAAGCTCGCGATCCAGTGGTATTCGGGGTCGTACGGCACCCCCATCCTCTTCTCGTACACCTCTGCGAACAGTCGCGAGCTGTCCAGCCCGTTCGAATCCCGTAGATAGATCTCGAGGGAGAGGGTCGCCAGGAAGACTTGGCGCAGCACGGTGGAGGCCCTTCCGACCGCCTCCGACTTCTTCAGCCGCGCGATGAGGTCGGTGGGGATCGTCTCTCCCGTGTCCGGATCCCGGGCGAATCGGGCGAGGGTATCCGGGTCCCGAGCCCACTCCTCGAACAGCTGGGACGGGGCCTCGATGAAGTCCCACTCGACGAAGGCCATGCTCGTGTAGAGCCATCGACCGTGCCCGGAGAGAAGGTGGTGGAGGAGGTGGCCGAATTCGTGGAAGAACGTCACGACGTCGCGGTATTCCATCCGCGTTTCTTCGGCCGGCGCTTGCTCGCTCAGGAAATTGCAGATGAGCGCTCCTTGGGGCAATCCGTTCCCCGAGACGCCGGTGCGTACGTCGAACTGGGCGGCATGGCTGTATTTCCCGGGCCGCGGTACGAAATCGAAGTAACAACGCCCGATCGGGACTCCGTTTCGCTCCACGTCGTACGCCTCCACGCTGCGGTGCCAAAGCTCCGTGGAGGTGTGGGGCCGGAACTCGAGCCCGAACAACTCGCGACATAGGTCAAAAAGGCCGTTGCGCACCGCGGGGTAAGGGAGGTACGCGCGAAGTCGACGCATGTCTACGCCGTACTCTTCTTCGCGAATTTTGGTGGCGTAGTACCCGCCCGGCCAGAGCCGTCCATCCCAATCCTCGAGCTGGCTCGCTTCGGGGTGGTCTTTGCGTTTTCTCGCGAGGAGGCGGTCGAGGTCGTCCTTAGCCGGCGCATCGAGGAGCTGGGCGATCCGGTCGAGGAACTCGGCCACCACTTGGGGTCGCTCGGACATCTTGTCCTCGACGGCGTACCGCGCGTAGTCCGAGTACCCCAACAAGTGGACAAATTCTCGACGGTCGGTGAGGAGCTTGTCCAGGACGGGAAGGTTCTCGGGAAACGCGACGTTCAGGAACTCGTGCAGAAGTCGCCGGCGGAGCCCCGCGTCCGCCCCGTAGGCCATCACCGGGAAGAGGTCGGGATACTTGGTTGAGATTCGAATCTTCCCATCCGCTCCCGGGGGATGCGACGAGAGAAAATCGGGCGGGAGACCGCGCAACGCTTCGGGCCCTTCCACGACGACCCCACGTTCCGCGGCGGAGATGTTGGCGGCAAACTCGTTCGCGTCGCGGTCGACCTGGTTCGCCAGTTCGACGATCTGTTTTCGCGCGGCGGAGTCGAGCTCCACTCCCGCCCGTCGCATGTCCCGAGCAAGCTTCTGGACGCCGACCACCGTCTCGGGGTCTGCCCCGGCAAGGTCGACCGATCGAACGGCCTGATAGATCGTATCGTTGACACGGAATTCGTTGAAGAACCGGTCCGCAGCTTCGGATAATTCTCGCCCGGCCTGTCGCGTCGCCGGGTCCGGATGGACCTGGAACATGAGCCCTCCGTGGGCGCCAATGTCCCGGACCGAGACCAGGATCCGGTTGAGCGGTTCGAGGAAGTTCACCACGCTGCGCGGACCGGGGTGAGCGACCAGTTCCGAAAGGCGTCTATGCTCGACCTCGAGGCTCTCGGCCCCGAGGTGGCGTAGCTCCTCCGCCGAGAGCGCGAAGGTGAGCGCGCCGAGCGAGGCGGTTCGAGGAGAGGGATTCTCGGTCGCGGGGATGAAGCGGGGAAGCGTGGGAATTCATTACCTCGACGACTTCCTTCGGATCGGATCGCTCGGTCCGTCTCACGACTTTCAACTCGTCTCCCTGTCGAAATTCGACGGTTTCCCACAAACGCATCGGGTGGGCCGGACGGGGCTTGCGTCTCCAAAGAATAGCATTAAAGGTCAAACATCGAGCACCGTACGTTGTCCCGTCAAAAGGATTCGTCTCCCGGTCGAGGGACTGCCGGGCGTGAAAAGAAGGAGATTCGAACGGCCGAAGAGCCGACCCGCTCGAGTGAAAGAGAGCGCGGTGGTCCGCTCGCTCCTCCGGACGACTCGGCGCCGGGAGATGGGTCGGGATCGGCCGGAGACCTCACCTCGAGATCCCCGCGCGAAATCACCCCGATGGAGTTTGAGGAGATCCAGGACGAGGATGCCTACGTCCTTCGCGAACTCGATAGACTCCGGGACGAACTTTCGCCTCGGACCCCTTCGTCCGCGAGTCGAGTGAGACCGGGCGAGGTCGCCCCGCCCGACGGCAATCCGACACTCCTCCCGAGAGATCCTCCCAACTGGGGCGAACCGAGTCCATACCTCGAGGAGCGGTTGACCATTGCCCGCTCCGCTGTGTCCGAGCTCGTCGCTCAGTCTCGAGGCGTGGGACGAAGCCTGGAAGGCCTTCGCAATGCTCTAGCTACGATCGATCAAGAGCTCGACAGAGCCTCGGCCGAGATAGGATTCCTTCGCACGGACCGGTGGGAGGACGAGGACGTTAAGGACGTCTCGGGGCGGGTTCCGACACCGCATTCGCCCCTGTTAGGTCGAACGGTCTCGGCCGAGGCCCAGTCGGTCATGCCACGGCCGGTTTCCGCGTCAACCATCTCGGGGTCCTTCGAGGATTTCACCCTCGAAAAGTACAATCGAACCGTCGGGGATCTTCACGCACGTCGACACGCGTTGGGCTGGGGGACGGTGGCCGCGGCCGCGGGCATCAGCGCGGTGCTTCTTTTCCTGACCCTGAAAGCCCACGAACCGGTCCCCGTGATCTGGCTCGCCATTCTACCCTTGGTCTGGATGATCCCGGTTCCGTTCTTCGTCGCGGCGTTCCGCGGAACTCAGCGGATCCTTCAACGGAACCGACTCGAGCTCCCGGAGCCACCGTGAGACCGCCCACCGTTCTGTTTCAAGTGACCGCGATCGGCAAGAACGGTCGCGCCCTCGATGCGACAGCTCGCTCGGTGCTGCATTGGCTCCGGAACACTCCAAGACTGGGATTTCGGTACCTGCTCTGGCTCGTCGTAGAACCCGAAGGCATCTGGAGCGTCCCGGCTCTGTACGAGAGTCTGGAGCGGGCCGGCGCGCGGGTCGTGGTTGTACCCGAGGACTACCGCACTCCGCTCGGGACGAAGGGAAAGGCTCGGGCCCTCCAGTACGCGTCCGAACTCCGCCAACGACTCGGTCTGTCGCTCCCCTCGGTCTGGGTCTACCACCAGGACGAGGAAACCTGTGTCGGCCAGGACACCCTCTCCGGGATTTCCGACTTTGTCCGAGACGGTCGAGCCTTGGTCGGCGCGGGAATCATCCTCTACCCGATCGACTGGACGGGCACTCCCAGTCATATCCAGGAGCTGACCCGGTCGTATGACGACCTGCGGGTCCTCGATTCCATGACGATGCCCGGGAATCCCACGGCGGGGTTCCACGGGTCGCATTTCGTGGTCCGGGCGGACGTCGAGGATTCGGTCGGTTGGGATTCCCGCGGGTACGCCCCGTCGGAGGACCTGATGTTCGAGATCCGCGTCCGCGCCCGATACGGTTCGGTCTTCGGCATCCTGAAAGGGTTCGCCTACGAGAAAGGGGCGTTCTCCCTTCGCGACCAGTTGCGCCAGCGGCGTCGATGGATGCACGGCGTCATCTTCGCCTTTCTGCATTGTCACGAGCTCCCGCTTCGTCGGCGACTCACCGTCGCGTATTCGGGGCTGTCGTGGTTCTCGGCGCTCCCGTCGGTCATCGTTCTGATCGCGAGCATCGAGCTCCGGTACGGTCCCTTGCTCGTGGCCACGAGCGTCTTCACCGGTTTCATCTGGGTGTCGATGATCCTGGCCTACCTCGAAGGCTATCGATTGCATTCCCAGTACCTCGGTCGGCGCGTGGCGGTCCCTCGATTCCTTGCGAACGGGTTGGTCGGCGCGCTCGTCGATGTGGTAGCCCCCTGGTATGCCCTGGTCACGCGTCCTACCCTGAGTGACTACATTCCCAAGGATCGACCGATCGATGCCGACGCCAGCGCGAGTCGGAGCCCGAGCGGGTCCGCGAGGGCCTAGGATCGGGACAATCCCATCGGGCCAAGAACGTCGACAATGGGGCCCAGCTGCCCCAGTTTCAGCCGCCTGCCCGCTCGGACCGGCCCCTCGGAGTTTCCGACGACGCAGTGCAGGACGGCGTCCTTCCAATCGGCGGGACCGCCTCCCTCGAGGCCGAGGACAAAATCATAGGCTCGGCTGCCGGCCGGCGCCGCATCGGCCCAGGTCATGACAAGGGTGACCCCCGAATCAAGTATCGCGCGCAACGTGGGTTGCACGGTTGCGGCCGGAAAGGCCGCCAAGAGTCGATGGGCGTTCGACAGTCCAAATTGAGCAGGGGTGTCTCGGGGCGAGGTCCGCGAGATCAGGTCCTGCGTATGGGTCGGCAAACGCAGGAAGGCCAGTGTCCGTCGGATCGATTCGGCCGGCTCGTCCGGCCGCACCAACGTCGAGAGGGAAGCGGACGGGTCCGGGCTCCGCTGGAGCTCGTCGGGTTCGACGAGGCTCAACCGACTCTCGGGCACGACGTGGCGCGCGAGAGGATCGAGGGGGTCCAGCGGCTCCTCCCGGAGACGTACGTCCGTCCATCGGAAGTTGGGGTCCGAACGATCGAGGAGCGCGTACATGACCCAATTCAGAAGGGCCCGATTCGAACCGTGCAGGAACACCGAGGTGGGTCGCTGCGTGAGTTCGGGAATCAAGACGCGGACGGGCGAGGGTTCCATCGAGGGCCCAGGTCGCACACCTAGGCGGGACCGTATATAGCCACCCCCGGGGCGCCCTCTGGGAGCGGATTCTTCTCGGAATCATCGCGTTCGGGCGCCCCGCCTCTTCGAGAGCGGGACCTCAGCTTGATGTAGGAAACCTCGCCATAGGTTCGAAGACAGTGAGTCTCGATCCCGTTACGGCCCGAGAGCCGGACCCCGCGCCCGGCCCCTCCCGACCCTCGGTCGGCCAGCGCGCGTTGGCATTCTTCCGCTCGCACCCGATCCTCTGTCTCGCGATCATTACCCCGGGGCTACCGGAGTATCTCTCCACCTCGAGCCCGATCCTCAACCTCGCCATCAACCCCGCGTGGTTCTTCCTGGGTTTGGTCATCAACGTGGGCCAGTACACCGCGGGCGCTCTGCTGATCCGCGAGGCTGTGCTTCGATGGCACAAAGGGTGGGGCTCGGTGTTTCTCCTGGGCCTCGCCTACGGGATCACCGAGGAAGGCCTCGGGGACAATACGCTCTTCAACTCGAACCACGGGGCCGACGGATTCCTCGGTTCGTTCGGCCGATTCGCGGGCGTGAACTGGGTTTGGTCGACGGGGGTGCTCGCGTTCCACGTGATCTATTCGATCGGACTCCCGATCCTGCTGCTCGGTCTCGCTCTACCGAGCACCAAGGGGCGCTCCCTCGTCGGGAGACGGGGGATCCTCGTGGCGTTCCTTTCTCTCGCCGCGTCGACCTCGCTCGAGACAGTGATTGTGTTCGGATCGTTCGGGTTCTGGATGGGGATACCCCTCCTCGTGGGGAGCCTGGTGTCCATTGTCGTTCTCGTAACCCTCGCGCGCCGCGCCCCGGTCGACCTCTGGCGCCCGTCGGCCGAACGACCCACCCTATCCCCGTGGGTCGTGGGGACCATCGGGTTCACGGTCTTCCCATTTTTGTTCCTGCTCGAGTACTGGGTGCCGTTCTTCGGAGCTCCCGCGGTCGCAATCATCGCTGTCGAGGTCGTTTTCCTGGCATGCCTGCTCGAGGTATTTCGGCGCGGAATTGGTCGGACCCGGAACGAATATCTTCTGGTCAACCTCGCCTTCGGCTTCGTCCTCTGGCAGTCCTTCTTCGGTATCCTCCTCACGCTCGGACTTCCCTACAACATTCCGTTGATACTCGTCGCGATCTGGTACTTCCTGCGGCTTCGCCGAAAACACGCGCCGAGGACCCTGCCCTCTGCCCCCGCCGACGCGATCCCGGCCTAACGTCAGGCGACTATGGAGGCGGAGGTGGGGGAGGCGGAGGTGGGGGAGGCGGAGGCGGCGGTGCCCAGGCCCCGGGGGGAGGAGGCGGTGCCGCACCTGCTCCACCGGGTCCCTTTCCGGCGTGGTGTCCACGAATGTAGAGGACCCCTCCCACGGCCGCCACGACCGCGGCGGCGGCCCCTCCGAGGAGCAAGTAACCATCATCGCCGGGAAGGCCGAGGAAGGCGGGGGTTGCACTGCCGCCGCCCGAGCCTCCGGAGCCGCCCGAGCCCCCCGACCCGCCTCCTGTGTAGACACCCGCGGCGATTACGCTGACATTGTTGCTGTCAAAGTTGGGGAAGTACATTTCGTCGTTCGTGCTATCGAAGGCGGGAACCATCGGGCTAACGCCCACGGTGATATTCGCGACCACCCGGTCGGTCGTGGCGTTGACGGCCGTGACCTGTCCGTAGTCGCTGTGCGGCGCCAGGCACGCGATGTACATTTCATTGTTCACGGGGTCGTAGACGGGGGTTTCGGGGCTTTCCCCCACCGTGATGTTCGTCACCGTGTTCGAGGCGACGTTCACAATCGTTACGGAAGCATTCAACGCGCCGGTCGTGAGACTGGTGAACGCGATCGGCACCCACAGGTTGCCGTTCAGCGGGTCGACCGCGGGCGTTTGCGGGCCGGGTCCCACGGTGAAATTCCTTACGAACGTGGTGCCCGTGATCTCCGTCAACGTCACATTGCCCGTATCGGGCTGGTAGATCGCTTGAGTGACCGGGTCGTAGACCGGAGACTCGGTAAGGAAATCCTCCACCGCTATGCCACTCGCCGGGAAGGTGATGGGGATAGAGGCCACCGCTTTGTTGGTGGACGCGTCGATGATGCTCAGGTTGTTCGAAGAGAAAGTGTTCGGCACATAGATGTCGCCGTCCGCGGGGTCGTACGCGGGCGTGCTCGGGAAAGCGCCCACGGGAATCGTCGCCACGACGGTGTTGGTCGCGGTGTCAATCACGGTGACGTGGGACTGCACAGTGGCTCCCATGGCGGGCACATACAGGTATCCGTTCACGGGGTCGAAGACGCCGGTCGTCGGGTACGAGTTGTGCCCCGTCGACAGGTACTTCAGGACAAGGCCGGTCGAACCGGAGATCACCGTCACGTTGTCTGGGGGCGGGTCAGTCGAAACCACCGGGACATAGAGGTCGTTGACCGTGCCGCCGACGTAGTTCGGAGTCGCCGAGTTCGAATTCGCGTACGGGCCTAGATACTTCTGGTAGGCCACCCGGTTCGACGCGCCGTTGATGCCGGTGAGGTTGGTTCCGTTCGATTCGAAGTAGACGTACCCGTTCGTCGGGTCGAAGGTGGCGGAGAGGCTCGTGGGTCCCCCGGGCACGTCGACCGTGGCGACCACTGTGTTCGTGGTGTTGGTGAACGCATGAACGTCCACCGACGAGAAACCGGACGAGGAGGGTGGCCGGGATGCGGTCCCTTGGGCGATCGCGCTCAAAACGAAGAGCACCACGATCGCGGAGGCGACCGCTGTGGCGCCGCGGAGGGGGAGGTGCCCAATACGGAACGTCACGTCCACGCGGAGCGTGCTCGGTATCAAATACGTTTGGACGGCCCGCACCGATCCTGGGGACCCGCGAACTGGAGGGGATTGTAAATGGCGGCGGGACTGGACGACGGGACTTCGTGCGACCCGTTGGGCTACGGCGCTCGGCGGACGGAGAGCTTGGTGCTCGCGATCGCCGTCTGGAGCTTCCGCCAGGCGACTTCGCCGTTCTGATCCGGTGGGAAGACCTGTCCGGCCTGTTCCGCCAATCGACGCTGCACGAACTCTCGGACGGATCGGCAGACCGGGCAGATCTGACATTCATCGCCGATCGGGCTGCGTGCCAGACGGACGAGCTCCTCGGCTTCTTGCCCGCCGCCGAAGACCGCGACCTCGTGTAGTTCGCACGGCTCCGATTCGGCCATCCAGAGTCAGTAGCCGCAGGGGAAGAAAAGAGAGACGCGTCGGACGTCCACGGCGGGCGGGCCGTCCTCGGTCGTCCGGCAGCCGCGCGGCGACGCCGCTATTGGCCCCTCCGCACTGCGCCGCTCCAATCCCGGACGGGATTACGGGCGAGGTCGGGTGATTCGGTGAAAGGATACATGGTCCGCCCGGGAGTGCGGGTACGCCTCAGCCGCATGGATCCCGGCGATACCTCCGGGTTCGATGGGGCCAAGGCCAACAGCCGAAAGGAGCTCGAGAAGCTGACCGCCCGATTGGCGAAACTGCAGGAGCTCCTCTACGCCGGTCACGAGCATTCCGTGCTCGTGGTGCTTCAGGGGATCGACTCCGCCGGAAAGGACGGAACGATCCGGCGCGTGTTCGAAGGGGTCAATCCTCAGGGCGTACGCGTGGTGTCGTTCAAGACGCCCTCGGTGGAAGAGCTCGACCACGACTTCCTTTGGAGGGTCCATGCCAACCTCCCGGCACGGGGCGAGATGGTCCTTTTCAATCGAAGTCACTACGAGGACGTCCTCGTCCCCCGGGTCCACGGCCTCATCACGAAAGCCGTCTGGGAGCGAAGGTACCGGGAGATTAACGATTTCGAGCGGATGCTCACCGAGGAGGGGACGACCATCCTCAAGTTTTTCCTGCACATCAGCCGAGGAGAACAGAGGCGACGGTTGCAAGAACGGCTCGACGACCCCAGCAAGCACTGGAAGTTCCGGCAGGCCGACCTCCAAGAGCGGCTGCGATGGGCCATTTACATGAAAGCCTACGAGGAAGCAATCACCAAGACCAGCACGAAGTGGGCGCCGTGGCACGTGGTGCCGTCCGACCGAAAGTGGTTCCGGGACCTGTATGTCTCTCAGCGGATCGTCGCCGCGCTCGAAAACCTTCGCATGCGATTCCCACCGCTCGCCGCGGAATTCCGAACGGCCCGGGTCGGATAGCCCGGGCGGACCCGAAAACCGGTTCCAGTAACCCGCCCCGCCCGGCAAGTCCCGGGCCATATCGGAGTACCTGCAGCTCGAGACACGACAGTGTCGGGTTGCCCGATTCCATCCTTCGTGGGGAGGAGAATCGGGCGTCCATCCCCGGCCACCGGGGGCGAACGGGGGTTCGAAATGGCGAGGGGAGACTGTTTAACCCCCTCCTGTTTGGGTCGCCCTCGTCATGCCCGGGATTGCCTCGCTCCAAGCGAACCAGAATGCGACGATTGACGCGACCATCACTGCGATCTCCGCGGTCCGAGACGTAACCACCTCGCGCGGCGCTTCCCAAGTGGCCGACGCTACTCTGCAGGACGAGACCGGAACGATCAACCTCACGTTGTGGGGCGAAGACACGAAGCGATTCAGCGTTGGTCAGAAGATCCGAATCACCGACGGCTGGGTCAAGGATTTCCGGGGCAAGCTCCAGATTTCGATGGGCCGGACCGGCAAGATCTCCGTTCAACCCTGAAACGCGACGCGATTCGGCCCTCCCCCCGAGGAGTGCGCCCCCCGTTCGGGAGAACCTGATCAGAGCGGCGTTTCTCCTCGAATCAACGAGCCGTTGACCTCTCCGACCACCTCGAGGCCTCGACCGGTACCGGCAAGCGATTCGTGGGTGACCAAGACAATCGCCGAACCATTTGCGACCTCGACACCCACCGCTCCGTGGGAAACCGAGCTCCACGAGCTGGCCACGGTGTACGTGAGAAGATTCGTTCCGTTCGGGGTGGTCAGCACCACGTACCACATCGACGTCGAGGTCGGTGGCAGGCCCGCACAGAGGTTAGTGGGGGTCGCGTTCGCCACCGCGCCCGGGTCCCCAATGTAGTCTCCGTCCCAGATCTCGGAAACGTGCACGACGACCTCCCCCGTGGAGACCTTGGCGGAGGCGTTCGTCCACGGGATGTGTTCGGCGTACGCCGTGCCACCCGCGCCGCACGAGACCGTGCTTACGGACGGGGGGCCGAGATGGATTGCGATGAGGGGTCCGGAATTCGGAAAATCGTAGTTCGACGAGGAGTACGGATGCGCGGTCGCGATCGTGTACACCCCGAGGGTGATGATCGCCGCTGCGAGCACCGCCCCGATGAGCTCTCTCCGGCCGCCGCGCCGCTGGGTCTGCTCCTCCCGGAACGAGCGCGCCCGGCCGTCGTAAGTGCCCGGCCGCGCGGGCACTCCCGCTCGGCCCGGGGCCGGTTCCTCATCGAGGTTCCCGGGCGCAGACTGATCAACGGCGCGAACGGGGGGTTGCGGCGAGGAGATCGAACCGGTCATGTTTCTTCCGCGGTCTTGGGGATCAGCTCGAGGTACGCCTCTTCGAGAACGAGCGAAGTGTTGGCGAACTGAACGACGGGACCGAGGCTCTGACACAATTCGAGGAGTCGAACCCTTGTTTCGTCCTTCCCGTCGAAGGAGATCCGCCATCGTCTCTCCGAGACGGCGACAATTTCCGCGCCAACGGCGCGGAGCTTCGTCATCGCATCCGGAGCGACCGGACGCTCGAACTCGACGTCCACCTGCCGAGAACGGATCCGTGCCGCCACTTTGTCGACACGATCTCGGAGCAGTACGCGACCGTGGTCCACGAAGATCAATTGGTCGCACACCTCGGTCACCTCGAGCATCTGGTGAGAACTCATCAGCACGAGGTGGTCGCGCTTGAGCCGGTTCAACAGGCGACGCACGAGCACACGCTCGGCGGGGTCGAGACCGCTGGTCGGTTCATCGAGGAGGAGCACCGAGGGGTCGCCCATCAACGTGGCCGCGAGAGCGACCCGTTGACGTTGTCCCTTAGAAAGCCAACCAATCCGCTGGCCCAGAGGTGGGAGGTCGAGCAGTTCGTGGCAGCGGTCGATT